>FR893565.1 GCA_000433675.1 Clostridium sp. CAG:433 | reverse complement strand
AGTGTCTACTTTTTGTTGACAACTTCATTTTTAAAATAAACTTTCTTTTAAATTGCTCTCATTAAATTTTGATTTTTATATGGATTTTTCTTATCTATTTTGTCATAGAAAAGTATACCATCTAAATGATCATATTCATGTTGGAATGCTATCGCAAGTTCTTCTCTTAATCTTATTTTATGTTTATTACCATCTATATCATAGTATTCAGCATTAAGTCTTGCATATCTTGGAACGATACCTTCAATTTCTCTATTTACACTAAGGCATCCTTCACCACCATCAACATAAACCATTTCTTCTGAATGACTTAAAATCTTTGGATTAATGAAAATATAATTTTCAAATTTTCCTTCTTCATATTCATAAACAATTACAAATATTCTTTTTAAAATTCCAACTTGTACTGCAGAAAGTCCCATACCAGGTCTTAAATTATATTTTTCTGCTTCTTCTTCAATTTGGCTTAAAGTAAGCATTTCAATTGATTCATCTATGAATTTTTTATATTTATCTTCTAAAGGAAAAGTTACATCAATACTTTTTTTTCTAAGTCTTTTATCCTTTTCATCTAAAATTTGATTAGATTTAATCATATACATCACCCCTAAATCCGATAAATATTTTATCATATTTTATTTAATATGTAAAATTTTTCTTTATGTGTGTAAAAAAGAACTCAAAATTCAAAATAAATTTACTAGATTTGTTATAATTATGCATGAAGTAGCATTAAATATTCTACTAGAGGAGGCTTTTTATGGAAAAAGTAATAGTAACATGTGATAGTGGTATAGATCCATTAAATATGGATAATATGATACCTGCAACTATAATTGAAAATAAGGATAAGACATATAGAGATGTTATTGATATAGATTCAAAAACTATACTGGAAAAAACAAAAAATGGAAGTACGTTTACGACTGCTTCGCCAATATTAAGTGACTTTATAGATAAATTTGAATCAATACTAAAAGATAAAAAAGATGTTGTACATTTAAGTATGAGTAGTGGTATTAGTGAAGGAAGTTTTAATTCAGCTTCTCTTGCCGCAAATGAATTAAATGATGAATATGAAAATAAAATATATGTTGTAGATACATTTACAGGAGCAACTGGTGGGACACTTATTAGTGAAATTGCTGAACATTTAAGAAGAAAAGGTTATGATGCTAAAAAAATAGTCAATTACTTAAATGATATAAAGAAAAGGATTGCATCTAGTTTTTATGTACCTGATCCAAAAGGATTTATAAGAAGTGGAAGAAATAAATCAGAATTATGCAAAAAAGAAAAGGCATTATTAATTGGTCTTAAAACAGCAGTCATTGCGGGTATAAAGTTTAGAGTTGACTTTAATGATGAAGGTAATTTATATACTAAAAATATATTTAAATCTAAAAGAAAAGATGGAATGATGAATTTTACAAAAAATATAGTAAATAATGAAAATAAAGAGTCTTTTGAAAGTAGTGCTGTAGTAGTTGGTAATCTTAATCAAAAATATGTAAATATGGATGATATAGTAACATATTTAGAAGATTTACATTATTTTGATAGAGTCATTAGAAGAGATATAAATGGAGTAGTCGCATCATATGGATGTGATGATTTATGTGGAATAAGTTTAATTAAAAAACCTCTTGGATAGACCAAAAGGCTTTTTTTATGTTTAGTTATTTCTATTAAAGAATCCTGCTCCTATAACTATTACAAGTAATATAAATAATACTAATATAATAGCGGCACCTGAGCCATTATTATATCCATAACCAGTATTTACTGGATAAACATAACCACCTTGATTACCGCCACAGCAAGGATTATTATATCCATAACCACCACTGTATCCGTAATAATACATAACGTTACCTCCTTTTTGTTTTCTATTATATTGTATTAATAATGTAAATAAAATGTTATTTAATTTACCTAATATCTAGGTAATTTTATATATTTATGTTAAAATTATATTAGGTGATAAGAAAATGATAAGGGCATTTAATAAAATGGACAAACCATTATTAATTTTATCAATATTTATGTTTATCTTTGGTTTATTTATGATACTTGATGCATCAAGCATGAAATCATTTTTAAATACAGGAGAAAATACGAAATATTTTTTTAGACAATTAATATTTTTAGTTTCAGCACTTGTAATGGCAATTATAATAATTAGAAAACCATTAAAAAAATATAATAAATTAATATTCTTGATTGCGGGAGTATTAATACTAATGCTTATATTTTTACTTGTTGCAGGAACAGAAACATCTGCGGGTGTTAAAAGCTGGATTTATATTGGACCGTTTGGTCTTCAACCGAGTGAATTTGCTAAAGTAGCACTTATTTTATTTACTGGTGTATACTATCAAATGAATCAAAAAAGACTAGATAATCCTGTAGTAGCATTAACACCACTTGTATTAGGCGCAATATTTACAATTTTAACACTATTACAACCTGATGGTGGTACAGGACTTATATTATTCTTTATATCCGCTATATTATTTTATTCATCAAATGTAAGTAAAGAAATAAAAGTTAAAACAACTTTTGCAGGACTCGTAGTTGTAGTTATTATTTTACTTATTCTTTTAGTAACAGGTGGAAGCGCATTAACAGGAATGCAGAAATCTAGATTTAATTATAAAAAACCATGTACTAGATATCAAGAAGATACAGGATATCAAGTATGTAATGGTTATATTGCTATAAACAATGGTAAATTATTTAGTATAGAACCTGGAAATAGTAAACAAAAATATTTATATTTACCAGAAGCATATACTGACTTTATATTTCCAATAGTAGTAGAAGATATGGGACTTATTACAGGAATTGTTGTTATACTTATTTACATGATAATAATTATTAGAATATTTATGATTGGACTTAGGTCATATAATATAGTAAACAGGACTATTTGTTATGGAGTCGCGAGTTATATTTTACTTCATGTAGTTGTAAATTTAACTGGTGTTTTAGGCCTTGTTCCTTTAACAGGTGTACCACTTCCATTTTTAAGTTATGGTGGTTCATTTGCACTTACTCTAGCAATAGGACTTGCTCTTGTACAGAGAGTTTCAATAGAAAATTACAATTTTTTACAAAAAAAAGTTCTAAAATAGGGGAATTTGCACTTCTTATAGAGAATATATCTATAGGAGGTGTTTTTTTATGAAAAAAATAGAAGAAAATTTTAAGTATGTAATTTTAGGTGTTTTAGTCTTATTTACCATTATTTCAGTTTTAATTACAAATGGTGCGAGCGCTAAAGAAAATGATAGTATTGTCAAAGAAAATAATCAAAGTAGTGAGAAAAAATATTATTATGTGGATATTAAAGGTGAGGTAAAAGATCCAGGTGTGTATAAGTTAAAAGAAGGATCAAGAGTAATAGATGCAATAAATGCATCAGGAGGTTTAAAAGAAAATGCAAATACTTACTCAGTTAATTTAAGTAAAAAGATAACTGATGAAATGGTTATTATTGTGCCATCAAACTCTGAAAATACAAATATAAGTAATAATACTATAACTCAAAATACGAAGAATAGTAGTTTAGTAAATATTAATACTGCGACTACAAAAGAACTTTCATCCATTACTGGAATAGGTGAATCAAAAGCAAGTAATATAGTAAAGTATAGAGAAGAAAATGGTAATTTTAGTTCTATAGAAGATATTAAAAATGTATCTGGAATAGGCGATTCTTTATTTGAAAAAATTAAAAAATATATTACAGTGTAATTATATATTCTATGTATTACTTGTATTAAGTTTAATTTCTTCATTTATTTTTATTAATTTTATTATAATAAAATCAGAATATAAAGATAGTGATAAGAATTTATATGGAACAGTAATGGATTATAAAAAGAGTAAAGATAAAACTACTATATGGGTAAAAGGAAAAGAAAAGGTACTTGTAAATTATTATAGTGATATAAATGTATCTTATGGTGATTATATATATGTTTATGGTGTATTTAAAAAGCCTAAAGAAAATGGCAATTTTAATTTGTTTAATTATAAAAGATATTTACTAAGTAATAAAATAAATTATGTTGTAACAGCTAGTAAGATTATTGTAATAAAGAAAAACGATAATGTTTTTTATACACTTAAAAATAATTTACTTAGAAAAATTGAAAATGCAAATAAATCAAAAGGATATATACTTGCATTTCTATATGCTGATAAAAGTTTAATTGAAAAAGATGTTTATACTAAATATCAGAAAATTGGTGTTAGTCATTTATTTGCAGTATCAGGTATGCATGTATCTTTAATATCAATTGTTTTACTAAAATTATTAAACAAAATTAAAGAAAGAAAAAGATATATAATAGTTTCAATTTTCTTAAGCATTTACTTATTTTTAACAAATTTTACAATATCAATGGTACGAGCAACTTTTCAATTTATATTATTTTTTATAAATAAAAGTTTTAAATTAAACATAGATAATTCAAATTTAGTTCTTTTGCTTTTTTCAATATTAGTGATTATAAACCCTTATAATATTTATAATATTGGATTTTTGTTTTCATTCATAATCAGTTTTACTTTAATAAGATGTAGTAAATTAATTAAAGGAAAATTTATTATTAAATCACTTAAAACATCATTAATATCATTCTTTTCATCAATGCCAGTTCTTATTAATAACTTTTTTGAAGTTAATTTTCTTGGTATTATTCTTAACATTATTTATATACCATTTGTTTCATATATATTATTTCCACTTAGTTTGGTTACAGTATTATTTCCTAGTTTAGATAATATATTATATATGTTTATAAGTTATTTTGAAAAAATTACAGACTTTTTTTCTAATATAAAATTTCTTTCTTTTTCAATATGTAAGATGAATATTTTTTTAATAATTATGTATTACATAATATTTATATATATTTTAAAAAGAAAAAAGAGTTTAGTTTATAAAATTATTATAGCAATTATAAGTCTAATTTTTCTTATTAATAATGGAAGAATAGTAAATAGTGAAGTAAGTATTTTAGATGTTGGGCAAGGTGACTCATCTCTTATTAGATTAAAAAATAAAAATATATTAATTGATACGGGAGGAAATATTAATTATGATATATCTAAAAATATACTTATTCCGTACTTTAAATCAGTAGGTATTAAAAAAATAGATTATTTAGTTTTAACTCATGGCGACTACGATCATATGGGAGAAGCGATTAATTTAGTAGAAAACTTTAAAGTAGAGAAAGTAATCTTTAATTGTGGCTCATATAATGATTTGGAAAACGAATTAATAGAAGTCTTAGACAAAAAGAAGATAAAGTATTATTCCTGTATTAAAGAATTAAATATTGATAATAATAAACTTCATTTTTTACAAACAAAAGAATATGATAATGAAAATGAAAATAGTAATGTTATATATACGGAGTTAAATGGTTATAAGTTTATGTTTATGGGAGATGCAGGAGTAGGGAAAGAAAAAGATATATTAGAAAAATATAATGTTTCAAAAATTGATGTATTAAAAATTGGTCATCATGGAAGTAAAACAAGTAGTGATAAAAATTTTATAGATGAAATGAATCCTAAATATAGTGTTATAAGTGTAGGCAAGAATAACAGATATGGTCATCCAAATAAAGAGGTGTTAAATAATTTAGATAATTCAAAAATATATAGAACAGATCAAGATGGAAGTATTATGTTTAAGATTAAAAATAATAAATTAAAAATTGAAACTTGTAGCCCATAGAAAGGAGTAGATATGATAGAAGAAATAGATAAAACATATCAACAAATAGAAAACAAGATATTAAATCATGAAATATATCAAAACGTAAAAGATTATTCAAAAGCAAAGGAAAAAATAAAAACATATTTAGAAGTTGGAGAACTACTTAAAAATGTAGATACTAAGTATGGAAAAAATGTAATAAAGGACTATTCTAAAAGATTAACAAATAAATTTGGTAAAAAATATACGTCATCATTATTATATAAAATTAAACAATTTTATAATATAATTGAAAAAGTCCCGACATTGTCGGGAAAGTTAACATGGAGTCATTGGTATGAAATGTTATCATTTGATGATATAAATAAAATAGAATATTATGTCAATCAATGTGAAGTCTATAATTTAGATGTTAGACAATTAAGAAATAAAATAAAATCTAATGAGTACGAAAGAATACCCGCTGATGCAAGAAATAAATTGAAAAGTAGGGATGATATATGAATAATAGACTTTGTTAAAAATCCTATTCATATTAGAAATAGTAATAAAAAAGAAATTATATCTGAAAAAATACTGCAAAAGTTAATACTTGAGGACATTCCAACATTTTTAAAAGAATTAGGTAATGGATTCACTTTTATTGATAACGAATATAAGATCAAATTAGATGATAGATATAATTATATTGATTTACTACTTTATAATATTAAATACAAGTGTTATGTAGTTGTAGAATTAAAAGTAACTGAACTTAAGAAGGAACATACTGGTCAGATTATGACTTATATGAATTATATTGATAAAAATATAAAAACTATTGAAGAAAATGATACAGTAGGAATCATTATTTGTAAGCATGACAATGAATATGTAATTAAATATTGCTCTGATGATAGAATAATAGCAAGAGAATATGAATTAACATAAGGAGGATTAAATTTGAATTATTATGATGAAATAAAAACAGAATTAGTAAATAATGAAATTACTAAAAAGGTAAAAGATTATAGTAAAAATAAAAGTGATTTAACTACATATTATAATGTTGGAAAATTATTAGCTGAAGCTGGTAAACATTATGGAGAAGGAATAATAAAAAAATATTCTAAAAGACTTACAAATGAGTTCGGTAAAGGTTATACACCAACAAGATTAAGATATTTTAGAAGATTTTATGAAGTTTTAATAAAACATCCGACAGTGTCGGACAAATTAAGTTATTCCCATTATTGTGAACTTATTTGGTTTGACATAGATAAAATAAATTATTATATAAAAATAACAGAAGAACAAAACTTATCAGTAAGAGAATTAAGAGAAAGAATAAAAAATAATGAATATGAAAGATTAGATGAAGAAACAAAGAAAAAATTAAAAACTAAAGAAGAATTAAAAGTACCAGATTTAGTAAAGAATCCAATTCAAATAAGAAATACAAGTGGTTACAATGAAATATCAGAAAAAATATTTCAAAAACTGATATTAGAAGATATATCATTATTTTTAAAAGAATTAGGCAACGAATTTAGTTTTATAGATAATGAATATAAAATAAAAATAGGAGATAGATATAATTATATTGATTTATTATTATTTAATTATGAATTTAATTGCTTTGTAGTTGTTGAACTAAAAGTAACTGAATTAAGAAAAGAACATATAGGACAAATAGAATTTTATATGAATTATATAGATAAAAATCTAAAAAGTATAAATCAAAATAAAACAATAGGAATAATAATATGCAAGAAAGAAAATAAATATGTGATTGAATATTGTAGTGATGACAGAATAATAGCAAGAGAGTATGAATTAGTATAAAAGTCTATACAAAATTTAAAAACAAAAATATATTATTAATGAATAATATAAATTAATTTGAATAATATATTATTAGTGTTGGAAAATAAAAACAGGTTAATAAATAACCTGTAATTATTATACGCTACTGCTTCTTTAGCAAGCGTTTATATAGATTAAAGGAATTTTATAGAAATTCCTTTTTTATATTTTTCTATATAATCCAATTGCTTTTCCAACTATTGTAACACTATCTAATATTATTGGAGCCATTGTATCATTTTCTGGTTGAAGACGGAAATATCCATTTTCTTTATAAAATGTTTTTAATGTAACACCATAATCATCAGTCATAGCAACTACCATATCACCATTGTTCGCAGTTTGTTGTCTTTGAATTATAACTATATCATTATCATGAATACCAGCATTAATCATTGATTCACCGTTTACTCTAAGAGCAAATACTTCTCTTTTTGCAGGGATTAAGTAAGATGGTACAGTAAAATATTCATCAGGCATTTCAATTGCTTCAATAGGATTACCAGCAGCAACCTTACCTAAAAGTGGAATATCCACGCTATCTGCTTCTTCATATTCATTTTTTACAAGTAATTCAATAGCTCTATTTTTTGAATTACCTTTTGAAATATATCCCTTTTCTTCTAATGTATTTAAATGTGCATGAACAGTTGCTGGTGAAGATAAATTAAGTGCGGCACATATTTCTCTCACAGTAGGTGGATATCCTTTTTTAGCAAGGAATTGTTTTAAATAATCTAATACATTATTTTGCTTACTTGTTAACTTTTCCATTATATCTCTCCTTATAACAATTTCATTTTAACATACAAAGTGTAAAATGTCAAACAATTGTTCGAAGCATTATTGACACGAATGTTTGTTCGTGATAGAATTTAATCAGAAAGAAGGGTTAGTATGAAAAAGTATTTTGGTTATTTAGTAGTTATTGTTGTAGGAGTTTTAGGATTCTTACTTATGATGGAAAGAGCAAGTAATATAGATAATAATTTATCAAAACAGGAAACTTATGAGGAAATATATTCATAAAAACTCAAATCCTTGTTTTTTTTTATTTTCTTTTGTGTTAATATTAAAATACTAGGAGATGTAAAATATGATAGATGTAATTATTCCGGCATATAATGCTCATGAAACGATTGAAAGAACATTATATTCTATAGCGTATCAAAGAAATTCAGAAGATTTAAATGTATATATTATAAATGATAATTCTATAAAGGATTATAGTAAAGAAATAGATTTTTTTAAAGATTTTATTAACATAAAAGAACTAAAATTAAATGAAAATAAAGGACCTGGTTATGCGAGACAATATGGATTAGATCAATCAAACAGTGAATATGTTGTTTTTATAGATTCAGATGATATTTTTGCAACACCACTATCCATAATTACATTGTATAAAAAGATAGAACAAGAGTCTTTAGATGTTGTTTTTAGTACTTTTTTAGAAGAAACTAGAGAGCATAAATTTAATACTTTTGTTAATGATACAGTAGCGCTTCATGGTAAAATTTACAGAAGAAAATTTCTAGAGGATAATAATATTAGATTTCCAAATTACTATGCAGAAGAAGATAACGCATTTAATCATTTAGTTTTATTATATAATCCTAAGATGAATATTGTTAATGAAAAAACATATATATGGATGAATAATGAAAACTCATTAACTAGAAAGGAAAATTATAGAGAAAATTCTATATACAATTATTCTAAATCAATGCTTTATGCATTAGAGTGTGGAGTAAAAGGAAAATGTTCAGAAGAAAATTTAGCATCCTTATCATATGAATCACTTTTAACTATTTATTATGGATTTGATTTTTTAAATAAAAATAAAGAATTAATAAAGAATATAAAAAAAATCAAAGAAATTTATGATGATTATATTCTTGAAATATCGGATATAGATAGATATAACATATTACAATATAAAATGAAATGTGCAGTAACAGAGGGATATACTGAAAATGTACTTAATCCATTAGTTACATTCGATAATTTTTTAATAGAAATAGGATTGGAGGATGATTAAATGATAGATATAATTATTCCAGCATATAATGCACATAAAACAATTTCTAAAGCATTATTGAGTATATGTATGCAAACGGTTAATGACAAAATTAATGTATATATAATTGATGATTGTTCAGATCATGATTATAAAGATATTATAAATAAATTTAAAGACAGAATTAACATAATAGAATATAAACTTGATAAAAATAGTGGACCAGGAGTTGCTAGACAATACGGTTTAGACCATTCAAATGGTGAATATATTTATTTTTTAGATGCAGATGATATGTTTATTGATATTTATTCGTTAGAAACACTTTTAAAAAATATTAAGAATAATGATATTATTTGCGGTAATGTTTATTATGAAAATTATGATAATACCATACTAACTATTTCGAATGATTTTAGTTTTCAATTACATGGCAAATTATATAAAAGAAAATATATTGATGAAAATAAGTTTCAATTTAATGATAGCAGAAATGGCGAGGATAATTGTTTTAATAGACTTTTGAAAATAGGTACAGACAAATATTCATATATTAATAGCGATGTATTACTTTATTCATGTACAGAAGGAAGTATAACCAATAATATAGAAGATTATTGTTATAATGAGGTTCCTATATTATGTGAAAATATGCTATGGATGGCAGAAGAAGCAGATAAAAGGGGCTTCGATGAATATAAAATAATTTATGAGCTATATAATGAATTAATTCATTTTTCAAATGTATATGTAAAATACTTTAAAACAAAAAGTGATGTTGTAAAACTGAAAGATAGCTTTAACAAATTATATAAAAAAATTAATGAATATGGTATTGAATTAAAAGTCTCTGATAAAAATGATATTATTTTTGGAAATATAGGTGATAATGATGTATTAAATATGGTTGAATATCTATTTTTTAATTTATCAAAAAAAATATATAATGATTGACACAATATGGATAAAAAAGTTGTGTAATAATTGACATGATGTAAATATAAGTGGTATTATATTTGTATAAAATAGCGGAGGGAGGTGAAGGTTGTGGATTTAAGTATTGATTATAATCAAACAAGACAAATCGGTAATAGTATTCTAGAAAAAGGTAATGATTTTTCAGAAGTTTTAAATAAAATAACTAGTGAAAATGAAAATCTTAGAAATTCTTGGAAAGGTAGCGATGCAGAAAAATATACAAGTGCAGTAGCTGCTGAAATAGAAAATATGAAAGTCTTAAATAAAACAATTTGCGAAATGGGTGAGTTTCTAATAAGTGCAGCAAATGCATACCAAAAAGTTAACGAAGCAAACCAAGACGGAATCAGATAGGAGGAACAAAATATGAATGGATCAACATTAACATATTCTCAAATTATGAGTGTAAGCTCAAATTTAAATAGTTATGCAAGAGAAATGCAATCAATATTAGATGAAATAACAACATTATCATCTAAAATTGGTAATGAAGATGTTTGGGCTGGTAATGCTGCAATGGAATCAAAACAAAAATTTAATACAATTAGTGCTAAATTTGCTGATTTTTATAAAGCTGTAACAGATGAAGCAGCTCATTTAACATCAGTTGTTGAAAATTATAAAAAAACAGATACTCAAATTATGGGTTAATAAAGTTCTCTATACTATAGAGACTTTGGTCAGTGAATATTAAACTTTAGTATTTACTGACGAAAGGTTTGGAGGAAAATATGGAAGATTTAATTGTAGAATATGCTGAATTTGATAGGGTAGCAGAAGAAATAAACGAATGTGCGGCAGCAATAAAAAGTGATAATACAAAAATAAGCCAATATTTAAGTGAATTGAACACATATTGGAAGGGAGCAGCATCAGAAAAATTTTGTAGTAATATGGAAGACTATGTGAAATTTTTTCAAGCATATCAAAATCAGGTTGAAGATGATGCTAACACGATTAAAGAAGTAAAAAAAGCATATCAAAAATTTGAAACACATTTTTTAAATAGAAAAATATAAGGAGTGAGATAAAAGTGAATAATACATCAATCAAATATGATGCTGTCATTGACATATGTGATAGAATTAATGCAGTTGTTAGAGATCTTAATGAACAATTTGAAAAAGTTAACTCATTCTCAAATAGTAGAAGTGGCTTTTGGAAAGGAACAGCAGCAAATAAATTTTATAATGAAATTAGTAAAAAATATAAGGAAATACCAGAAGTAACAGAAAAAACATTACCTTTATATTTAGAAACAATAAAAGAAATTGTTGAACAAAATAGAGCAACAGATACTGAAATAAATGCAGAGCAAATAGCAAAACTAGGTTTTTCAGCACCAACTATCTCGATTCCAAAAACAGGTGGATCAAATGTAAAAATAGTTAGTGGTATTGGAAAAATAAACATAAAAACACCTAATTATATTGGAAAGTTAAAAACAACTGATACGCTTGTAACAGGAATAATAGACCTTAATCCTAGTTATCCGATACCTGATAAGACACAAAAAACTAACACAACTACTACAAATACAAATGAAAAGGTAAAAGATTTAAATAGTATTGGAAGTAACGTTAAGCAAACAGACAAAATTGTTGATAATGCATCACATAGTAATAGTACTGCATCAGGTGCGATATCCTTAAGTGAATTATTAAAATTTATAAAGTAGAAAGTAGGAAAATATTATGAATTATACAAATTATTTTAAAGATATAAAAATATCTAACTTGCTAATGACTTGTAATGACTGTATAAAGGAAGTAAGAAAATTAAAAACATACAATTTTAGAAATGTAGAAAGTGTATGTGATTCATCAGCCATTAGAAAATTGTCTAGTGCACTTAAAACACATTATGAACAACTTGATCACTTAATTACTTTCCTTAAAGGATATTTAAAAGTTTTACAATATGCGGAGTTAATTCAAAAACAACAATTAAAAATGAAGAGTACGACAGATTATTCTACAAAAACAGCATATGCCCAAAAAATTTCTTCAGAACTAAAAAATATGGTTTATCTTATAGATAATTTACAAAATGATTCATCAGGCCTTGCAACTTTTTCATCAAACAATATATATAGCACTTCGCAATTACAATTAGATAATAGTTTTAAAATAAATTACCAAAAACTAAAAAATCTAAAATCTAATTTTGATTCATATGGATCAGCTTTATATAATAGTTATAAAAATTTTTATTCTATGAAAAGTACAGTTGGAAAAGATAGTTATTTATATTATGGATGGTATAGAGTTTTATCAGCATATCAAAGAGTAATGAAAAAAAGAGATTCAATTGATAGTTGGTGGACAAACTATTTAAGTAATATTTTACTACTTGAAAAACAATTACCAGATAATACAACATTATCATTAAAATCTGCAAGTAGTAAAAAATATGCAGGAAGCACTGCATATCAAAGCTTAAATATAAAAAGACCAAACTTAACAGAATATGCTAAAAAAGGTGTTTCTGGTACATTTAAAACTGATATGGCAATCGCAAAAGAAGTGTTAGCAGGAAAATGGGGTAATGGCGATGCTAGAAAGAAAGCTTTAGCTGCTGCAGGATATAATTATGCTACAATTCAATCTATTGTTAATTCACTTGTTAGTCCATCAGGTTCAGGTGATGGTGGAGGTAGTACAACAGCTGGTCCATCAAGAAGCTTCTCTTCAAGATCAACAAGTGATTATCATGCAACTACCACACCTAACGATACACTTACAAAAAAGCCTACAGGTTCTTTCCTTGAAGATTATAATAATTTAGTAAATCCACCTGAAAAAGATCTCCCAGACCCAAGAGTTGTAAATACAATGAGAAGAACTAATACAAGTGCAAAAAACTTTGATTTTGACAAGGCGTCACAAGAGTTACTTGGAGTAAAAAAGAATCCATATGATGGATATTTACAAGAACAATTAGGTATGAAGAGTAATGTGCCAGAGGCTTCTGATATGCTTAAAAGTTTAGCAAATCCAACGTCAAAGAAAAACTAGTATTTAAGTCTATGAAAGGAAATTTATGAATAATAAGATTTTAATAACAATAAATGTTCCTCTTTTAAGTAAAAGTTATGATATATTTATACCTATAAATAAAAAAGTTGGAACTATAAGAAAATATTGTATTGACGTAATAAATGAATTATCAGATAATTCATTAGTAGATACTGATAAATTAAATTTATATGATAAAGATGGTTGTATTGTTTATGATCTTAATGTTTATGTTAAGGGTTCTGGAATAGTTAATGGTACTGAATTTATATTGATATAAAGAATGAAAGGGAAAAAGATATATGAAAGTAGTTTTAGCCAAAAATGATAAATTATTAACTTATATGTTGCCCAATAAAGTAACAGGTAATATATGGCTTTCTGAGATTGATGAAAATGGAATAGAAAAAAATATCATTAATTTAGAGGCTAATTCAGATGGTGAATGGAAAATAGTAAGCAATAGTGATTATTATATCGTTGAGAACTCTAAAAGAGTTCCTTTTGTTGTTGCTAAAGAAAATTCTTACTATGAGATAACTTATGCATATTCGTATGATAAAGTATATTTATTTATGCCAAGTACATATGAAAAAATGCATTTTTATTCATGCAGTACTGAATTACCTATGGGTATTACAATAGGTTCAGATAGTAACTGTACAATTTCTTATAATTTTAATGCGATTCAATTTAACGCTATTACTATAAAACAAGAGGGTCCTAATATAATAATTACAAATAATGATAATCAAACAAATATTTTTATAAATGGATTAAAGGTTAATAGTGGTACAAAAATAGAAATAGGTGATGTAATTTTCATTCTTGGACTAGAATTATTACTCCTAAAAAAAGATGGTAATTATGTTTTAGGTATTTCTAATAATTATAACAATGTTCAAACATTTATGAAAAGTGTAGAGATGCAACAAGATTTATCTCAAAATAGAATAGATGAACCACAAGAAGAAAAAGATATGGAACTTTATTCAAAAGAGGATTATTTTTATAGAAAACCAAGATTTATATACTCAATAAATAGTATTTCAATAAGAGTAGATAATCCTCCAGGTGGTGGAGATAAAAATGAAATGCCAGCAATATTAACAATAGGACCTATGCTTACTATGAGTATGACATCTGTTATGACATTTTATACAACAATGAATAATGTAAATAATGGTAATCAAACAATGAATAATGCTATACCATCACTTGTTATGAGTGGTGCGATGATGTTAAGTTTCTTAATGTGGCCACTTTTGACAAATAGATTTCAAAAAAGATTAGAAAAGAAAAAAGAAAAAGAAAGAAAAAAGAAATATTCAGCATATATTGATTCAATAAAAAAACAGATAGAAAACGAAAAACAAAATCAACAAGATATAATGCATAAAAGATTTTTAAATTTATCCGAATGTGAAAAAGTAATTTTAAATAGAGAAGATAGACTTTGGGAAAGAAGAATAGAAGATGATGACTTTTTAAGTGTTAGCTTAGGAAGTGGTAAACTTCCACTTGATATAAATGTTGTTTATCCTGAAGAACATTTTTCTATGACAGAGGATGTACTTTTGGATAAAGTAAAAGAATTAAAATCAAGTAAAACACTATTAGAAAATGTTCCAATACCTTTTTCATTTAGAGAAAATTATATATCCGCAATAATTGGAGATAAGATTTATCAAAATAGAATTATAAAAAATATTTTATTACAACTTTCAACATTTCATAGTTATGATGATTTAAAGTTTGTTATATTTACAACTGAAGAAAATAAAAATAATTATGAAGAAGTAAGATCAATACCACATTTATGGAGCAATGATAAATCAGTAAGATACTTTTCAAGTAATGAAAAAGAATATAAGGAAGTATCATATCAATTAGATAAAATTTATAATAAAAGAATGGATGCGCTTAATAATAGCATGTCAGGCATAGAAAATTTTGATTCATTATATGTATTAATAATAGATTCAATTAATTCTGTTAGAAATATAGATTTAATAAATAACATTATAAACAATAAAAATTATGTTGGGTTTAGTGTAATTATTTTAAATGATAGAATTTCAAATTTACCCGATCAATGTCAAACATTTATTGAAGTATCAAAAGAAAAATCAACTATATCAAGAAATATATCAAATAGTTTAGTTCAAGAATTTAGTTTAGATTTAAGTGATTGTAACTTTCCTAAATGTTTTAAAACATTGTCGAATATTCCAATAGAAATAAAAGATGAAGGTGAAGGAATAATACCTAAAAGACTTGGTTTTCTTGAAATGTATAATATAGGTAAGATAGAGTCATTTAATTCAAAGCAAAGATGGATTGATAATGTTCCAATTCTTAGTATGTCAGTGCCAGTAGGTGTTGGAAAAAATGGTGAAAAAATTAGTCTAGATTTACATGAAAAATATCATGGACCACATGGACTTATTGCTGGTATGACAGGTTCAGGTAAATCAGAATTTATTATTACATATATATTATCACTTGCGGTTAATTATCATCCTGATGAAGTACAGTTTATATTAATAGACTATAAAGGTGGTGGACTTGCTGGTGCATTTGAAAATCAAAATCTAGGAATAAAATTACCACATTTAGTTGGAACAATTACAAACTTAGATAAAAATGAAATAAATAGATCACTTGCGTCAATAGAAAGTGAACTTAAAAGAAGACAGGCACTATTTAATAAAGCAAGAGAAATATCAGAAGAAAGTACAGTAGATATTTATAAATATCAAGAAATGTATAGAAATCATGTTGTAGATGAACCTGTATCTCATTTACTTATAATCGCAGATGAATTTGCTGAACTTAAAAATCAACAACCAGAATTTATGGATCAATTAATAAGTACTGCGAGAATTGGACGTAGTTTAGGAGTACATTTAATACTAGCAACTCAAAAACCAAGTGGTGTTGTTGATTCACAGATATGGAGTAACACAAGATTTAGAGTATGTTTAAGAGTTCAGGATAAGAGTGATTCATCAGAGGTTATAAAACAACCAGATGCAGCATTCTTAACTCAAACAGGTAGATTTTATTTACAAGTTGGATTTAATGAAATATTTGTACTTGGACAATCTGCTTATACAGGTACAAAATATATTCCAACAGATGCATTAAAAAGACAATCAGATACATCAATAGATTTTATAAACAATATGGGTTATAAAATTAGAACTGTTCAAACTAGAGTAGAACAAAAGTCTACAGCAAATTATGGAGAAGAATTAATAAATATTGTTAAATATTTATCAAATATAGCAAAAGAAGAGAATATAGTTACAAGACCATTATGGCTTAGTAAAATTCCAGAATGTATATTTGTTGATAATCTTATTAAAAAATATAATTATGTTAAAAAGAATTATGTTTTAAATCCAGTTGTTGGTGAGTATGATGTTCCAGCAAATCAAGAGCAAAGATTGTTAACTATTAATTTAACAGAAAAAGGTAATTCAATTATATATGGTTCTGCTGGATCTGGTAAAGAAAACTTTATAACAACTATGATTTATTCATCAATGGTTGCATATACTCCAAATGAAGTAAACTATTATGTTGTTGATTTTGGATCAGAAAGTTTAAGATGTTTTAATAATTCTCCATATGTGGGAGATATAATGTATCCAAATGATGATGAAAAAATAGAAAACTTATATAAGATGATTCAAACTGAAATAGATGAAAGAAAAAGTTTATTTTCAAATTATAATGGTAATTATGTTTCTTATTGTAAAGATAGTGGAAATATAATTCCAAATCTAGTTATTATAATAAATAACTATGAAGCATATATTGAAAATTTCCAAAGTCATGAGGACATTCTTAATATATTAACAAGAGATTGTACAAAATATGGTATTTTCTTTGTCCTTGCTGTCAATACAGTTAATGGTGTAAGATTCAAGTTAAAACAAAACTTTGGACAAGTATTTACACTTCAACTTAATAGTGAAGACGATTATAGCACTGTACTTGGTAATGTACATAAGACATATCCATCAAAATTATTTGGTAGAGGTCTTATCAAAGAAGATGACATATATGAATTTCAAACAGCGCTTGCCTCTGAAAAATCTGAAATACCAAATTATATAAAAGATTATTGCAATAAGAATAAAGAAAAGTATAATTATATTGCTAGAAGAGTACCAATTCTTCCTGAAATAGTAAGTTATGATGATTGCAGAAGTGCAGTAGAAAATAATAATTTACTTGCACTTGGTATTAATAAGCTTGATTTATCAGTTGCAACATATGATTTTACAAAAGATGTTGTAAATATAATGACATCACAAGATATAACTTTACTTGAAGGAATTAGTGCTCCATTTATTGAACAATGTATAAATAAAAAGTCATTAACAAATATAATTATTAATGCAGAAAATTTCGCTTTAAATGACAAAATCAAATCATATTCAAATTATTTTGAAGGAAATTTTAATAATGTATTTGATGCTATTAAAAAATATATTAATGATTCGTTGGAATTATATAATTCAAATAATGGAAACAAAAATGTATTTGATGGAAAAAATAAAGTTAACTGTGTAATAATTGGTATATCATCATTTATTAATAAGATTAGTCCAGATAGAAAAAATGAAATGAATACATTATTTGCAAATTTAGCAGATCTTGGTGTTATTAATTTTGTAATAATAGATACATTAGATAAGATAAAGAAATTTACATATGATTCTTGGTTTAAAGATAATTATAATTCAAGTAATGGTATTTATTTAGGAAATGGACTTGGAGAACAAATTTTAATTAATACAAGTAAACGTGTTCCTGAAATGAAAGAAGATGTACCATATAATTTTGGATTTGTTATAAGAAGAGGAATCCCAACTTATGTCAAATTTATTGAACAAATATAAAAAGTTACTTTTAAATAGTAACTTTTTTTGTTATAATGTTTTATAGTAAGGGATTGGGTGAAGAAAAGTGGATAATAGATCACTAGCAGTATTAAAAGGTTTAGCACTTGATATAATACAAAATGCAAAAGGAGGACATCCTGGTTCAACATTAAGTGCTGCGCCAATTTTATATACTTTATATGCAAAACATATAAAAGTTAATCCATCAATGTACGATTGGATAAACAGAGATAGGTTTGTTTTAAGTGCAGGACATGCTTCAGCACTTCTTTATGCAACTTTATTTTTAAGCGGTTATCAGTTTACAGTAGAAGATTTAAAAAATTATAGAAGATTAAATAGTAAAACACCATCTCATCCAGAATTTGGAACTATTGGAGTAGATGCAAGTACTGGAATGCTTGGTGAAGGATTTGCAACAGCTGTAGGTATGGCTCTTGGAGAAAAAATCTTAGAAGAAAGATTTAATAAAAAACCAAAAAACGCATTTGATAAAAAAACTAAAAAACTAATAGATTATTATACTTATGTTTTAGCATCTGATGGTGACTTAATGGAAGGAATATCCTATGAAGCAGCATCATTTGCGGGTAACTTAAAACTAGGCAAATTAATTGTATTATATGATGCTAATAAATCATCAATGGATACAAATACTAATAAAAACTTTACAGAAAGTATATCATCAAGATTTATGTCACAAGGTTGGCATGTACAAATAGTAAAAAATGGTAAATCAATATCTGAAATAAATAAATCTATTGAAAAAGCTAAAAAGAATATTATTAATCCAAGTTTAATAATTGTAAATACAACAATTGGGGATGGGTCTAAATTAGAAGGTACTCCTAAAATTCATTCTGGAGAACTTACAAAGGATGATTATGAACAGTTAAAAAAAGGTTTAGGGGTTGAAGGACTTCCATTTACACTTTTAAAAGAACCAGCTGAAAATTTAAGAAATCAAGTTATACAAAGAGGATCAAATTTATATGATACATGGGAAAAAACACTTGAAGAATATAAAAAAGATATGTCTGCTGATAAATATAATGAATTTCAAAATTTAGCTTATAATAATACAGAAATAGATTTAACAAAAGTTGATTTTGGTATTAACTATGATTTAAAAGAAACTTTAAGAGAAAGTAATTCAAAAGTTATGAATGTAATTGCTGATTCTATGTGGAATTTTATTGGTGGAGCAGCAGATGTTGCAAGTGCAACACTTACATATTTAAATGGTAAGAATGATATTGCTTATAATAATTTTAATGGAAGAAATATATTGTATGGTGTAAGAGAAAATGCAAGTGGAGCAATAAGTAATGGACTTGCTTTATCAGGATTTAGACCATTTGCATCAACATTTATGGCATTTTCAGATTATATGAAACCATCAATTAGGATGAGTGCTATAATGGATTTACCTGTAACATATATATTTACACATGATTCAATTACAGTAGGTGCAGATGGACCAACACATCAACCTATAGAACAGTTAGCATCTTTAAGAGCAACACCAAATTTATATGTATATAGACCTGCGGATATGGTAGAAATAATTGGAGCTTGGAACTGTATACTAAAAGAGAGAAAACCAGCTGTTATTTCACTTGCAAAAACAGAAGTAAAGGTTCAAGGTGGAACAAATATGTTATCAGTATCAAAAGGTGCATATATTGAGGCTGATCCAGATGATAATGTAGATATTGTTATAATCGCAACCGGTGCAGAAGTACAAGTCGCAAACTCAATAAAAGAAAGATTTAAAGCTGAAGGAATCGGAGTTAGAATTATAAGCATGCCATGTATGGAAAAATTCTTAGAACAAACTGATTCTTATAAAGATAGTTTATTCCCAGCAGGTGCTAAAATATTTGTACTTGAATATGAAAGTTCATTTGGTTGGGAAAAATTTGTAACTAGTACAGATTATTTATTAACGATAAGTGAGTTTGGAAAAAGTGCATCAAAAGAAGAAATACTTAAATATTACAAATTAGATCTAGATTCAATAATAGAAAGAATTAAATCACTTATTTAATTCTTTTTTTGACAAATTATTTAAAAATAAAAATATATAATATATTTGGTGATACTATATGAGAACTTTTTATATATTTAAAATTAATAATATGTTTCAGACTTTTTATAACGATAAAGCAAATATTTTGTTTAAAATGTTTTATGATATTTATTCATCTAATGATGAAGATTTAATTAATAAATTTAGATTATTTGAACAAATTACAATACCATTTAATAAAAGAATATTTAATAATTATGTTATGCTTAAACATAGAGATGATATATATTATACTAAAACAGATAATGTTCATATTATAGAAAGTGATAGTGAAATAAGTAGACTTACTATAAATAATACTTTTTTAAAAATAAAATCTAATAAAAATATTAACACATTTATAAGAGATATAGTTGATTCAAGAGAATGTTTATTTGTGATTGATTTTAAAAGTAAAGATTATTTTTGGATAAATGAAACAAAAACAAAGTTACTAGTATAATTTGTGTAAAATTATAATTTAGTAACTTTTTTAGTATTGAATAACTATTTAATAAATGATATTCTTTAAATAGAAAATAGGAGGAGAGAATATGGAAAACAAAAAGAGTAACAAAGGAGTAATAGTTATTTTAATCATACTTATAATAATGGTATTGGCACTTGGTTCGTATATAGTATACGATAAGTTCTTTAATACAGAAAATGATAAAAAGGTAACAGAAAATAATGTAAAAGATGAAAATAAAGATGATATAAAGGAAAATGATATAAAAGAAACATATAATGCATTTACAGAAAAGAAATTGAATATAAAGTTATCTAATGACTTTAGTATAAAATTCGAGCAAGATTATGCAAACGATAAACCTGCTGGTTTAATATTTATGACAAGTAAAGATCCAAATTTAGGTTCTTCTGTAAATATACATGCACCTATACCAGGATATACAACAGTTAAGTCAATTGGAGCAATTGAAAATTCTACTTATAAAAGAATTCTAGTATTTTTAACAAATGAAAATGATCAAGTTAATGCATGGTACACAGATATAAAAAATGATGATGTATCTTCTATTATAGAAAATTCTGATATTTTGATGGGATCTTTTAAAGAAATAAATGTAACTTCAAAAATAAAATCAATTGGTATATTAACTAAAGAAAATAAAGAGTATTCTGCACTTGAGTGTGAAGATGGAATGTATTTATTATCTGATGATGGTAGTTTAATAAAAAATGAATAATATAACTTTTGAAACACTTGTATAAAATATTGAAATTTATTATAATATTAATTAAGGAGGAATAATAAATGTTACAAGATATATTATTAGTAGTAATAGGTTTAGTAATTGGAGCAGTTATTGGATTCTTTGTATGTAAAAAATATATGGAAAAATATTTAAAGAAAAATCCACCAATTAATGAACAAATGATAAAAATTATGATGAGTCAAATGGGGAGAACACCAACTCAAAAACAAATTAATCAAATGATGAAAGCAATGAATAATGCTAAATAGTGTAAAGTTACATGTTTGTAACTTTTTTTCTTTTAAAAAAACTGATATACTAAATATGTAATAAAGTAGGGAAGTGTGTAAAATGGGAACATTAAGTTATTTATTTGTAATATTTATATCAATACTTAGTTCAATAATATTTATATCAGCAATTTTATATTCAGATAGAAAAAGCAAAGAACCTGGTTATATGATTGCACTTGCACTTTTATCAGGTGTATTTACAATTGCTGTATCTCTTCTTGTTGGTAAAGTAATATTACCACATTTGAATTATTTAAATTATGAATCATATACTTTTGTAAAGGTATTAATATTCGCATTTGTAGAAGAATCAGCAAAATTAACAGTATTATATTTCTTTATTCAAAAAAATAGTAATTTTGATGATGTATATGATGGTTTTGTATATTCATCTTTAATTGCGCTTTCTTTTGCTGCATTTGAAACAGTAATGTATGTATTTACAGAAACAGATTTTAGTTCTATGATACATCTTGGAATTATAAGAGGAATAACATCAATTCCACTTCATTTAATATGTGGTATTGTAATGGGATATTATGTTGGAACAGAAAAATTTACTAAAAAGAATTCTATGAAAATGTTTAAATTATTTAATTCATTACTTTTACCAACATTAATTCATACAGTATATAATTATTATTTGACAAAAATATTAGCATTTGTAACATCAGACTTTTTATTTATAATACTTATATTAGTATTCTTTATACCACTTTATATAACAGGTATAGTGTATGTAAAAAGAATAAAAAATGTAAATGATAAATTTATGAGTAATAAAAGTCCATTTGGTCTTTTAACAAATAAAGAATATGAAAGATTAGAAGAAGAAAGGTATTGATTTTAACACTTATTAAAAGTATAATCTATAAAAGGTGATTAATATGTTTAAATTTAAACCAGATATGTATAAAAAAGATATATATGAAATAAATTATGAAAAACTTCAAGATCTAGGCATTAAATACCTATTTTTTGATTTAGATAACACAATCATTACATATAAAGAAAATATGCCAAATGATAAAATAATGACATTGTTTTTTAGATTAGAAGAAATGGGATTTAAACTTTTTATATTTTCAAATTCATATGAAAAAAGGTTATTACCATTTAAAGAAAAGTTAAATGTAGAAATATATTTTAGTTCTATGAAACCATTTAAGAAAAATTATAAAAAAGTATTAAATAAATATAAAAAAGAAGAATGTGCTTTTATAGGTGATCAAATAATGACAGATGTAATAGGAGCAAAAAGAAATAATTTGTTTGTTATATTTGTTGATAAACTTGATGAATATGAACCTATTCGTACAAAATTTTGTAGATTTTTTGAAGGGTTTGTACTAAGAAATTTTAATAAAAATAAAATACTAGAAAAAGGAAAATATTATGATTAAAAAATGTTTAGGTTGTGGCGCTATAATGCAAATGCAAGATAAAAATAAAATTGGTTATATAAACGAAGAAAAATATATGGATGCCAAATACTGTGAAAGATGTTTTAAATTAATTAATTATGGGGAATATAAAAGTATAGTATCAACAGGTGAAGAATATATTGATATCTATAAAAATATAAATAAAACAAATGATTTAGTATTATTCTTAGTAGATATATTTAATTTGAATTCATCAATTGATATGGTAAATAAATATATTGATAATAAGATTATACTTGTAATTACAAAATATGATATTATTCCAAAAAGTGTTAATCCAAATAAAATAAAATCAAAATTAAATGAATTAAAACTAAATAAAAATATAGTAGATATAGTTTTAATAAGCAGTAAAACAAATTATAATTTAGATTTATTAAAAGAAAAAATAGATGAAAATAAAACTAGTAATAATGTTTATGTATGTGGAAATACAAATGCTGGTAAGAGTACACTCATAAATAAATTTATAAAAAATTATTCAGATAATGATTTTGAAATAACAACAAGTATATTACCATCTACAACAATTAATATAAATGAAATAAAAATAAATGATGATCTTACATTTATAGATACACCAGGTTTTATAGAAAAAGATAATATTTCAAACTTTGTAAGTGGTAAAGAACTTAAAAAAATAATGCCAAATAATGAAATAAGACCAATAACATATCAACTTTCTATGGGTAAAACTTTATTAGTAGAAAAGTATTTACGTCTAGAATATGTAAAGGGTGAAATAAATAGTTTTACATTTTATATTTCAAATGATATAATAATTAATAGAATAAACACTATAACCAACAAGAGGGGTAAAGATTTAGAAAAGATTACTCTAAATGTTAATAAGGGAGAAGATGTTATAGTGAATGGTTTATGTTTTATAAAGATTACAAAGGATGCAGTTATTAATGTATATGCTCCTAAAGGTGTAGGAATTTATAAAAGAAAATCATTAATTTAGGAAAGAGGGAAAAAGAATGAAAAAAGGGTTTTTAAGATTTGCCTTTGTTATTGCACTTTTTAGTATATTTTTGCCTATTAAGGTAAGTGCATTAACATTTAAAGTAGAAAAATCAGTAGATACTGCAAAACCTGGTAGTGAGGTTACAGTATACGTAAAAGCTTCTGATGTAACAGAAGATTCAATTCAGGGTTACAGCATTAATTTATCATATGATACAACAAAATTAGAGTATAAATCATCTAACAGTGAAGTATCAGATATAGGTGTAAATGGTAATCCAATTATAATTACTAAAAAAGCTAGTGGAGCACCAATTAGTACAAATACTACTTTAGCAGCCATTGTATTTGGAGTTAAAAATAATGCTAAAAGTGGAGATTGTAATTTAACTATTGATAGCTCTGGAGTTGTACTTATTTCAGGTAAAACAGCAAATGCTACTAACACAAGTTCAATGGTAAAAATTGTATCACTTAGTAATGATGCAACACTTAGTTCACTAAAAATACCAAATACAACATTAAATCCTAAGTTTGATAAAAATACATTAGAGTATACAACTACTATTACTGATATAACAGAACTTACTGTAAATGCAGTTGCAAGTAATTCAGGATCAAAAATAATGATTTCTGATAATTATAAAAACTTAGTTAAAGGTGATAATGATATAAAAATTGTAGTAACTGCTGAAGATGGAGTAACTACTAAGACATATGTTGTAAAAGTAACACTTAAAATGACACCAACAGAAGAAGAACTTGTAAAGGCAAATACTAAATTAAAAAGTTTGAAAGTAGATAAATTTAAAATAGATTTTAATGCGGATACTAAAAAATATACATTATCTGTTCCATATAAAACAAAAAAATTAAATATACTTGCTGAGGCTGAAAACCCAAATGCAACAATAAATATGGAAGGTAATACTACTTTAAAAGTAGGTAGAAATGTAATTAACATTATTGTAACAAGTGAAGATACTGAAAACAAAGATACTTATGTACTTTCAGTAACAAGAGAAAAAGAAGAGCAAAAAGTAGTACAAACTTGTCCAGATGAAACAAGTACTCGTGAATGGATAATGTTTACAGTAAGTATGCTTCTAACATTTACTTTAGGTATAGTTCTTGGATATTTCTTATGTAAAAAAGAAGTATTAAAAAAGATATTTCATAAAAAGAAAAAGGAAGAAAAACCAGAAGCAATAGATACATTATCAAATACAATTGAAATTGAGTCTATTAAAAAAGGAAAAGTAAAAGAGAAAAAAGATAAATAATTTGTAAAGGCTACATGTAAAGTAGTCTTTTTTTTTGTTGATAATTTATTTTCAATTATTTATAATTAATTTAGAAAGTAGGAGGAAAAATATGAAAAAGGGTAAAGTAGTAGTTACTATATTATTAGTAATTGTTATAGGTGTTTTAATGTTTATTGTAGGACAATATGCTTCAGGTAAAATGGACTATAATATGTTTAAAGAAAGTGAAACGATAACAAAGAGTAAGAATTCAGATGACAATCAAGTGTTAGATGAAATTACTAAAGTGTATAAAAATGCTTTTGAAAATATTCAAAAAGTAAAAGAAAATGATGGTATGATTGACTCGACTTATAACAATAATGAAACAATTTATACAATTAATAAAGAAATTGCTTCAAAGTTTTTTACAGATAAAGCAATAAATTATTTAGAAAATAATAAAAACAGCCAAGATTTAGAAAAAATACTTATGTATAGCATGTTGGGATCAACAAACAAGGGTATAAGACCACTTAAAATAGTTTGCACAAATGATGATTATGTAGTCGCAACTGGTAAGCTTGAGTATAATTCTGAAAAAGAGATATTAGAGGATGAATATCCTTTATACATAATATTTAAAAAAGTAAATAATACATATAAAATAGATATGTTTGAATAATTAAAACAGGAACTAGTATAAATTACTAATTCCTGTTTTTTTATTTAGTTCATCAACAAAAATATCTAATTTTAATGGGAAATAAGTTAAATATATAAATATAAGTTCTATTATAAATAGTATAAGATAAGAATATTTATTTAAAAAAATATAATTTTTATCACTTGTAATTACTTTATATGATACTATTTCTGTAATAATAATGCTGATTATATAAGAGAAAATAGTAACAAATTCATTAAATCCAAAAATATTATATACTGGTATATAGAACGCTAAATAAATTACAATATTAAATAAAATGCTTATTACTATAGATGCTTTTTGATTATAAATATGCATATTAGTTTTATGGATAATAATAAGTTCAATTATATAAGCAGCGATATAACTTAAATATACCATTTTCATATGTTCCCATATTGATTCATTCACTGGAAAGAATAGGGAAGTAATAAAATTTGGAAATTTATCATAGATACTATGGAATAAAAAACTAAATAAAATCACTAAAATTGTAGAAATAATTTTTAATCTTTTTTTGCTCATATTATGCCCTTTCTATCAAAAAATATGTAAAAAAAGTGTAAAATATGCAAAAAAATTAAATTTTTTTTAATTTTTTAGGGGAATTTGAGGGAGAAACGGAGAATATAATAATTGAGTGGTTTGGAGTGATTAAATGGCTAACATTTCTTATGAAGAAATACTTAGCATACAAAGAAAAGCAAATATAGTAGATATTATTAGAGATTATGTACCTTTAACACAAAGAGGTAAAAATTATTTTGGAATATGTCCATTTCATGATGATCATAATCCTAGTATGAGTGTATCACCTGAAAAGGGAGTATACAAATGCTTTGTTTGTGGTAATGCTGGTAATGTATTTAATTTTGTAATGGAATATGAAAAAGTTTCATTTTATGAAGCAGTAAAAATAGTTGCGGATAAAATAGGTGTTAGTATTGATATAAGTACAAGTAAAAAGGAAAATACTAAAAAGTCACCATTATATGACATTTATAATATTGCTTATAAATTTTATCAAAACAACTTAAATACTGTTTATGGTAAAGATGCAAAAAAATATTTGTTAAACAGAAAAATAGATGAAGATGTTATTAAAAACTTTAATATAGGGCTTTCACTTTCTGATTCTGAATTATGCAATGCTTTAAAAGCAAAAGGGTTTAAAGATGATGATATAGTATCATCTGGAGTTGCTGTTCAAAATGGAAATAATATATATGATATTTATAAAAATAGAATAATGTTTCCACTTTATGATTTAGAAGGAAATGTAGTAGGTTTTTCAGGTAGAATATATAATCAAAAAAGCGAAAGCAAATATATTAATACAAAAGAAACAGAAATATTTAAAAAAGGTGAACTTTTATATAACTATCACATTGCAAAAAAAGAAGCAAGAAAAGAAAAAAATATAATTGTTGTAGAAGGTTTCATGGATGTAATAAGATTAAGCACTATTGGTATTGTAAATGTTGTTGCAACAATGGGTACAGCAGTTACAAAATATCAGCTTAATTTAATTCAAAAACTCGCACCAAATATAACACTTATGTTTGATGGAGATAAAGCAGGAGAAAAAGCAACTAATGCATTTATTGAACTTGCTAATGGAAACGATAGTAATATAAAGGTTGTAAGACTAGAAGATAATTTAGATCCAGATGAATATATACTTACAAAAGGAAAAGACAAAATGATTTATAATTTGTCTCATGCACAAAGTGTATATGATTATAAATTATCTAGTTATAAAGAAAATATTGATTTTAATGATAGTAAAGAAGTATCTAACTATATAAATGTTATGATAAAAGAATTTGAAAAAATAGATGATGATATAGTAAGAGAAATAGAAATAAAAAAATTATCAGAATCAACTAATGTTTCATATGATCTAATAAAATCAAAATTAAAAGATTCAGAAAAAAAAGTAATTATAACTCATAAACCAAAAAATATAAAAATAAATAAATATGAAAAAGCATCTAAGTATATTTTGTATAGAATGATAAATGATAATAATATGATACTTTATTATTTTAACAATTTATCATATTTACCAAATGATACAGAAAGAAAACTTGCGAGTGAAATAGTACTTTTTTATAAGAAGTTTAATAGTTTTAACTTAAGTGACTTCATAATATATTTAGAAGATAAAAAAGAACTAATAAATTTAGTAGTTGATATATCAGATTTAAAGTATACAGAAGATGAATTAAATGATAATATTGACAATTATTTTGACGTAATTAAAGAAAGCTTGTATAATAATCAAATTGTAAAACTTACAAGTGAGTTAAAAAACGAATCAAATAGTGTTAAAAGAATGGAAATAGCGCAAAAAATAGTAGATTTAAAAATAAAGGAGAGTAATAAAGATGAATGAGATAAAAACATTTGAAGAAAGAAAAGAAGAACTATTAAAGAAAGGAAAAGAAAAAGGATTTTTAACATTTGAAGAACTAGCAGCAGCCCTAAAAGGTTTAGATATGGATTCTGAATCTTTAGATGACTTATATAATTTTTTAAATGATAATAACATAGAAGTAGTCGCAGATTCTGAAATGGATGCTGGTTCAGAAGATGGCGGAGAAGCTGATGATTTACTTTTAGAAGATATTGAAATACCTAAAAATTTAAGTATTAATGATCCTGTTAGAATGTATTTAAAAGAAATAGGTAAAATAAGCCTTATATCACTTGATGAAGAACTTGAATTATCAAAAAGAATAGATGAAGGTGATGAAGAAGCAAAAGCAATACTTGCTGAATCTAACCTTAGACTTGTTGTATCAATTGCTAAAAGATATGTAGGTAGAAATTTATCATTCCTAGATTTAATACAAGAAGGTAATATTGGACTTATGAAAGCAGTAGATAAATTTGATTCATCTAAAGGATACAGATTTTCAACATATGCAACATGGTGGATTCGTCAAGCAATAACAAGAGCAATTGCTGACCAAGCAAAAACAATAAGAGTACCAGTTCATATGGTAGAAACTATTAATAAATTAAAAAGAGTTCAAAGACAAATGACTCTAGAACTAGATAGAGAACCAACAGAAGAAGAACTTGCTAAAGCACTTAATACAACAGAAGATAAAGTAAGAGAAATAATTAAAATATCTTTGGATCCACTATCACTTGAAACTCCAATTGGTGAAGAAGATGATTCACATTTAGGAGATTTCGTTAAAGATGATAGTAGTTTAAGCCCAGAAGAATACGCGATTAATGAAGTACTTAAAGATGAAATTTCAGAATTATTATTAACATTAACAGAAAGAGAAGAACAAGTTATAAAACTTAGATTTGGTTTAATAGATGGAACTTGTAGAACACTAGAAGAAGTAGGAACTATATTTGGTGTTACAAGAGAAAGAATTAGACAAATAGAAGCAAAAGCACTTAGAAAATTACGTCATCCATCAAGAAGTAAAAAATTAAAGGATTATTTGGTTGATTAAAATGAGATTATCAAAAAGATTAAAAGCAATAACAGAATTTGTAGATAAAGAAGATAGAATTATAGATATTGGTTGTGATCATGCACTACTTGATATTTATATAAAAGAAAATATAAAAAATAGAAAAATAATTGCCTCTGATATACATGAAGGGGCAATTAAACAAGCTAAAAAAAACATAGAAAAATATTCTATGGAAAGAAAAATTTCCTTAAGACTTGGTGATGGACTTGATGTTATTAAAGAAGGCGAAGTAGATACTATTATTATCGCAGGAATGGGATATAATAATATTGAAAAGATTTTAAGTAATTCTGAAAAATTAAAAGATATAAATAAAATAATAGTTCAATCTAATACAGATGTTGTAAAACTTAGAAAATCTGTAATTAAATTAGGTTTTAAAATAACAAGAGAAAAACTTGTCCTTGATAAAGATATAATTTATACAATTATAGAATTCAAAAGAGGAGTAGAAAAATATAATTATAATCAAATATATTTTGGGCCTAGATTAATGGAAAATAAAGATGAATTATTTAAAGATTATTACTCTAAAAAATTATTAAAATATGAAAATTTATTATTGCAACTTCCAAAAAATAATGTTATGAGTAGACTTCATCATATGAGACTTATAAAAATAATAAAAGAAGAATTAGAAAAAGACAATTAATTTTGTCTTTTTTTAAATGAAGAAGGAAGGACCATCATTATTTGATGAACTATTATTTACACTATAACTATTACTTTGGGTACTGTTACTTTCATTTGCATTGTTTTGAACATTTGAGTTTTCATTTGTATTTGACTTAGTTAATTCACTAGCAATCTTAAACATTGTTTTAGCATTATTAATCATAGGCTTTACTTGATAAACAATAGGTATTGCTTGATTAACAATATTAAGTGTTTTTTGTGTATTACTAAGTAGTCCAGCCCAATTTATTGTTTTTCTAGCAATAGGTAAAATACTTCTTCCAGGCATATAAAGTAGATTTGGATTAAACATAAAAGTATACCTCCTTCTTGTATATTATATGAATGAGGAAAAAATAGTTTAAAAAATTTTTCTGGTGTGTTATAATACTAGTATAGAAAATAGAATAATAGGTGGTATTATGGATAAAGATAATAAAACTTCAATTTTTGGTTATATCGGTAAAATATTTTTATTTATTATTTTACTACCTTTTAATATAGTAAAAAGTATAAATTTAGGAGTTAATAAACTTATGAAAAAAGATACTAATAACACAAAAGAAAAAATAGATTTAAGTAAAAATGTTAGAGATGAAGAAATAAAAAATGAAACATTAAAATTTAAAAATGATGAATCTAGTGATAGTGCTAAAGAATTTGTTATAACAAAAGAAGAGCATAAAAAAGCAAAAGAAGAAATGAGAAAAGAAAAGTTAAGACAAAAAGAACTTCAAAAACAAAACAAAAAAAGTTTACTTCAAAAAATAAAAGAAAAAGATATATTTGAAAAAAATAAAAGACAAGATAGAAGAAAACAAATTGTTGCGCTTGATATTAATTCAGAAGATGCTAAAAGAAGTACAGAAAAGTTAATATTTAAGTATTCTGCATTAAATCCAGAAGGTAAAATAGAAAAAGGATCATTTTTAGGATACTCAAAACTTGATGTTCATTCATATTTATTATCAGAAGGTTATAAAGTATATGAAATAAAAGCAGTTGCTAAAGCCAATATGTTTAATACAGATATTGCACTTAATAGACCAATGAAAAAGTCTATATTAGTATTTTATTTAACACAATTATCAACTTATTTAAAAGCAGGTATTCCAATAGTAGATTCAATAAAAATATTATCAACACAATCTAAAACAGAATCAGATAAAACAATATGGAAATCAGTTGTATATGAACTATCTATGGGAGCAACTTTATCTGAAGCAATGATTAGAATGGGTGTAATATTTCCAAAACTTTTAATAAATATGGTAAAAGCTGCAGAAATGACAGGTGATTTACCAGAAGTATTAGACGAACAGGCAGAATATTATAAATCAGTTGAGAAATCAAGAAAAGAAATGGTAAATGCAATGATGTATCCATTATTTGTATTTATATTTGCAATTATAATAATTATTTATATTATTGTTTCAGTAGTTCCACAATTTGTAAATATTTATAAAAACCTAGGTGCGGAACTCCCAGGTATTACAAAAGCAATAATAAATATAAGTAATTTTGTTAGATCAAAGTATTTAATAATAATACTTGTAATACTTTTAATAGTATCTACATTTGTTATATTATTTAAAAAAAGTGTTTCATTTAAATCAAATATTCAATATATGATTATGCATATACCTGTCGTAGGTAATATAATTATTTATAACGAAATGACAATGTTTTCTAAAACATTTGCGACTCTTATTAATAATAATATATTTATAACAGATAGTATGGATATATTAGGTAGAATAACAGATAATGAAATATATAAATCGATAATATATGATGCTGTTATAGCTCTTTCAAAGGGTGAAAATATATCAGTAGCGTTTAAAGATAATTGGGCTTTTCCAAATATAGCATACCAAATGATTGTTACGGGTGAAAAAACAGGACAATTAGGTTTAATGATGGAGAAGGTAGCAGATTATTATGCAGAAGAACATATTAATGCAATAACAAGAATTAAGGCTTTAATTGAGCCACTTATGATTATATTCTTAGCAGTTGTAGTAGGTGGAATATTACTTGCAGTAATAATACCAATGTTTAGTATGTATGAAAACATATTATAGAAGGAGAACATGATGGAAATAATAATTTACAGTATAATGATATTTATAATTGGTATTTGCTTTGGCTCATTTTTTAATGTAGTAGGTTATAGACTTCCAAATGATATGTCTATTGTATATCCACCATCACATTGTACTAATTGTAATCATAAACTTGGTGCACTAGAATTAATACCAATACTATCTTATATATTTCAAAAAGGAAGATGTAAACATTGTCATGAAAAGATATCACTTTTTTATCCTATGTTTGAACTTCTAACTGGTGTGCTTTTTGTACTTGGTTATTTAGCATATAAAGATGTATATCCAGAAATAATTAATATTATTTATTCATTAACATTTATATCAGCAATGGTAATAATAATGATTAGTGATATAAAATATATGATAATACCAGATGAAGTTAATATATTTTTTTCGATAGTACTTATAATAATAAAATTAATAATATTATATAAAACTGAAGTAATAACTAGTTTATTAAGTTTTGGATATGAACTTTTATTTATACTTATGGATGGAATGGCAATGTTCCTAATAATGTATTTAATAAGAATGATAGGAAATGCTTTGTTTAAAAAAGATTCGATGGGCGGCGGAGACATAAAAATGATGGCTCTAATTGGTTTTGTTTTAGGATGGAGATTATCAATTGTAGTAGTCTTTTTAGCATCATTTTTAGCGCTTCCAGTTGCAATAATAAATGTTTATAGAAAAGATGAACATATGCTTCCATTTGGTCCATATTTAGCTATTTCTGCTTTAATATTATTTTTAACAAGAGTTGATTTTAATACACTTTTAAGTCTTTTATATTAATTAATAGTCATAAATTTTACATTTATGGCTTTTTAGTTTACATTTATTTTTTGAAATATGCTATAATATTACTGAAGGTAAACGTTTATGAGTAAAAAAAGAAAGAAAAAAAGAAAACTTAGAGTAGATAGAATAATTATGGTATTAGTTGTTTTTGCTTTAATAATCTTTTTAGCGAACTTTATACCATATGTTATATATAATAGTAATATATATAATAGTCTTCCAAACGCCAAAAATAATACGGTTGTAATAAAAAAGAAATATAGTAAATTAAAATTATATAATAAGACAATAAGCTATATAAAAGAAAATAATTTAAACTTAAAAATACAATATAAAAATGCTTATGTTATTTTACCAAGCAAAAATATAAGTAAAAATATGAGTTTAAAAATAGAAAAATCTAACAAAAAATTAGCATACAAAAATTATAGTAATGATAAATCGTTTGTAATAGAAAATAGTAATATAATTAAAAACTCTGATAAATTTAATATATCTTTACCAAATTATTTACTAAAAAATAAATATGTTGATATATATGGAGTTACAAAAGAGGGTAATGTTGAGACTATTAAATTAAAAAATAAAGCAAGTAAAAATATAACAATTTCTCAAAATAAAAAGTATAAAAGATATTTTGTAACTTATATAAGTGTAACTAAAATGAATATACGAGATTTAAAAGCAGAAACTGGAGATACTATAAAATTAAATGTAACATATGAACCAGATAATGCAACTTTAAAAGAATATGAATATACTAAAATAGGTGATATATTCATGAAAGATAATAAAGGCAATATAATTGCTAAAAAAGATGGTATTTCAAAAATAACTATAAAACATAAGACACAAAAATTAATAAAATCTATTGTAATAAAAGTAGAAGCTAAGAAAAAAGAAGAAGTAAAAGAAAATAATGATGTAAAAGAAGAAAATACTTCAAATAATGAACCAGAAATAAAAAATATAGATGGTTTAACATATGTAAATGGAATACTTATTGTTAATAAAACATATTCTTTGCCAAAGGACTATGATCCTGGATCACTTTCGGTGGATGCTAAAAATGCATTTGATGAAATGCAAAATGCTGCTAAAAATGATAATATAAAATTATGGATTGCGTCTGGTTATAGATCATATTCACTTCAAACAAATTTATATAATAGTTATGTTTTAAAAGATGGTAAAGCAAAAGCAGATACATATTCAGCAAGACCAGGACATTCTGAACATCAAACAGGGCTTGCAATGGATTTAAATATAATAGATTCATCATTTGAAGGTACTCCTGAAGCAATATGGATAGAAAAAAATTGTTATAAATACGGATTTATAATAAGGTATCCAAAAGGTAAAGAAGAAATAACAGGTTATAAATATGAACCATGGCATGTAAGATATTTAGGTAAGGAACTTGCAGAAAAAGTATATAATACTGGTAAAACACTAGAAGAATATTTAAATATAACATCAAAATATAGTGAATAATATTAATTTTTATGATATAATAACTCTCCGAAACCAAAAAAAGGAGAGTTTTTTTATGCAAGTAGAAAAAGATATAGTAGTAGCTCGTGATTTTATAGAAGGAAATGTTTATGAAAAAACTGGATATAGACCAGTAAAATTATTTTCAGATCAATCATTAAAATCATTTAAAAAAATAAAGTTAAAAGATAAAAATACAATATGTAAAATCAATTCTTCAGATGAAATATTTGATATAATATCTTACGGTGGGAATGTTACAGCATTTAGTGATAATAGATTTGATGAATACTTTATGAAGTTAAAAATTGCTGCTTTAGATTTAAGATTTAAAGATTACTATAGTTTTCTTATGAATACGCATGGAAGATATAGTTATACATTTAATTACGATGTATATAAATCTATAAGAGATAATTTAGATGATAAAACAAGATATTTTTTTGACGAATTATATAAAATTTATATAGGCAAAAGAATTAGGAGATCAAAATTAATAGAACCTGATAGATATAGTTTTGAAGAATTATCAACTTTAGTTAGAAGCGCATTAAGTAAAGGTTATGGTGAACTTGCAAAAAATATAAAAGAAAAAGATGTAAAATTCATTTATTCAAAAGATGAAAAAATAGAAAGTAAAGTAAAAGAACCATATGATTTTATATATTTATCACATGATATAACAAGCATGAGTGAAAAAGAAATTAAAAAAAGAGAAAAATTGATATTAGAATCATTTAGAAATATGTTATCAGAAAGAGGAAAGATTCAGTGTTTTTATTCTGATGAAGAAAAAGACACTTTGTTTGATAAGATTGAATATAAGAGTAATCCAAGCGTAAATAATGATATGGCTTATGTTTACACATATAAGAATAAAGAGATTGAAAAATAGTAAAAAAAGTAATAAAATAATATTGTTAAAAGGAGGAGTAATAATAAAATGAATAAAGTTTATATATTTGGACATCAAAGTCCAGATACTGATGCAGTAACATCTGCAATAAGTTTATCACATTTAAAAAATAAATTAGGAATGGATACAGAACCAAGAGTACTTGGTCATATTAATAAAGAAACAAAATATGTACTAGATAAATTTGGTGTTAAAGAACCAAAATATTTAAATGATGTTAAATTACAATTAAAAGATTTGGATTATCATAAAGGATTATTTGTTGATGAAAATAAATCAATAGATTGTGTTTATAAATATTTAACAGAAAAAGGAGTAACAGGTACTCCAGTTGTAACAGATGGAAATAAATACAAAGGAATAATAACAATTAAAGATATTGCTAAAAAATTAATTAGTAATGATTTTGATAAAATAGATTCAAATTATAATAATATACTTGAAACTGTTAGTGGTGAAGAAGTATTAAAATTTGATGATGAAATAAAAGGTAATGTACTTGTTGCGTCATATGATAGTGATACATTTACAAGTAATGTTAATTTAAACTCTGATAGCATCCTAATAGTTGGAGATAGACAAGATATTATAAAAAAAGCAATTGATGATAATGTAAAATTAATTGTAGTAACAGGACCAGAAAAAATAACAGAAGAAAATTTAAAACTTGCTGAAAATAATAAAATTAATGTAATAAAAACAAATATAGATTCATTTCATACATCTAAATTAATTTGTTTATCAAATAAAATAGGAACATTACTTGTAGAAGATACATCTAAAATATTTAGAGAAAATGATTATTATACTGATTTTATTGAAGCAACTAAAAAATTAAAACATAACAACTATCCAATTTTAAATAATAATGATGAATGTTTAGGATTAATAAGAATTACAGAAATAATAAATAAGAATAATAAAAAAGTTATGCTTGTAGATCATCAAGAAAAAGAACAAAGTGTAATAGGTTTAGATGAAGCAAATATATTAGAAATTGTTGACCACCATAAAATTGGTAATATTAATACAACAAATCCAATTAATTTTAGAAATATGACAGTAGGATCTACTAATACAATAGTTTACTTTATGTATAAAGAAAATAATGTAGAAATTCCAAAGGAAATTGCGGGAATAATGCTTTCTGGATTATTATCAGATACATTATGCTTACAAAGTCCAACAACTACTGAAATAGATAAAAAAGTTGCTGAAGATTTAGCATTAATCGCAGGTGTTGATTATGAAAAATATGCACTTGATATGTTTAAAGCAGGAACATCTTTAGAAGGATTAACAAAAGAAGAAGTAATTAAAAGTGATTTTAAATCATTCCCAATTGGTGATGAAAAAATGGCTATAGGTCAAGTATTTACACTAGATGTTGATAGAATATTTGATGAACTTGATACTTATATAGAAAAATTAGAAGAAATAAATAATAAAGAAGGATATAAATTTATAGTAATTGCTATTACTGATATACTTAAAAACGGATCATATTTAATATTTACAGAAAATGCTAAGAGTGTTTTAGAAAGTATTTATAAATTAGATGATATAAAACAAGGATATTATGTTGATGGACTTGTTTCAAGAAAGAAACAAATTTTACCAGCAATATTATCAGAATTAAATTAAGCTATTTATATAGCTTTTTTTCTTTTGCTTAATTGACTTAATTAGTTATGTATTCTATAATATATATAGAATAATAATAGGAGTAATAAAATGGGTAAAAATAGTAAAGAAAAAGAAGTAGTATCAATGACCAAAAAACAAAAAATATTATTTATTGTTGCATTAATAATAATTGTTTTAATGGTGTATTTAATTTTAACAAATAAAAAAATAGATGGTATAACAAAAGTAAATAAGATATTTGATGAAAAATATTATGATGTAAAATGTATAAGTGAAAAATGTGATTATATAATCGTATCAAGTGGTGATGAAAGTAAAACATCAAAAAAATATATTTATAATTATAATGGTAAAAAAATATCAAGTTATAAAGAAACTTTTAATAGTAATTCAAAAACATCAAATGAAATAAATGAAGTTTCAGAAAATTATTTAATATTTAAAAAAGTTAATAGAAGTAATAATGATATAACAGGATATTATTTAACAGATTTAAAAGATAATAAAAAATATAGTACTAGTAATGAATTAAAATATTTAACAGATAATTTACTATTAATGAAAAAACAGGGTGGTTATGAGATTATAACAAAAGATGGTAAAGAAAAATATTCTAATATTGATAGCGCTAAAACATTTAATAATGACAAAATAGTATTAATAAATGTAAATAATACTAGTGTTATATTAGATAACAAGGGAGAAAAAATTCTTGAAGATTATACTGTATCAAAAGAAGTAAAAAATAATGATGGTGATACACTATATTTAGTAATTAAAGATGTAAAAAATAATTTATTTTATTACTTTGATGTAGATAAAAAAGAAATAATTGGTGATAATTTTCAAAACTTTAGTGAAAAAGATAATAAAGGTAATTTAATAATTACAAAAGTAAAAAATAACGTATTAAGTAAATACATTTTAGATAAAAATGGTAACCAAAAGAAATATACAGAAAAAAATACACAAAAATATGTGAATGATATAAAAATGCTTATAGATAGTTCAAAATATTATGTGTATGATAATTCAGTATATAAAGAAAATCAAAATAATGTATTTGTAAATAAAAAAGATGACAATACTTTTGGTATATATAATGTAAAAGATAATAAATATAAAAAATTATATGATTATTCAAAAGAAAACTCAAAATCAAATATAACAGAAGTAAATAAAAATGGAATTTACCAAATATCATGCAAAAAAGATAACTGTAAAACTAATGAAAACTTAGTTTATGATTTAAATAATATGAAAAAAGTATTTGATATTAAAGATAATAATTTATCTATTTTAAACTATACTTCGTACGAAAATGGGTATAAAAGTGTAAAATATGATGATAACAACAATTCAAAATATGTTTTATATGACAATAATAATAAAAAAGTAATTGATTCAAACAAACAGATTATTGTAGTAGATGATGAAATATCATACACAAATGATAAAACAGAGGATGATGTTTTATTATATTCATTTAAGAAAAATAAAACTTACAATAAAGAAAATGAAGAAGCAAAGATAGTAAGTATTTCAAATTATACTTTGTATAAATATAAAACAGATGATAAAACATGTATTTTAAATAGTAAGGGTAAGAAAATAGAATGTACAAAAGATGATATAAAGTTATCATATAGTGATGATTTAGTTTACTATTTAAGTAATAATAAAGTTGTTATGATTAATGCTCAAAATTCAAAGAAAAATAAATATAATCTAGAAAATAATGAAAAAATAAATGATATAAAAGGTGATTTAATACCTTTATATAGAAATACATTATTTGTAAATAATAGTGCAAATGATTACATAAAAATAGTTTCAAATACTGGAAGAGTAATAAAGAAGATAAATAATACTGAAATTGTTAGTGTTAAACAAATAGATAAAACAAATGTGCTAATATTTACTAAAAATACAATTGATAATAAAGATTATTTTGGTCTTTATTTAGCAAACTAATGGAGGAAATAAAAATGAAAAAGAATGTTATAAATAAAATTATATATGTAATTGTTTCTATTTTTGTAATTGCGGCAATTGTGTTTTTAGTAAAATACTTTTCTTCTAAAAATATTAAAATGGTTAGAAATATACTTAAACCAGTTTATAGCGATATAACATGTGTAGATGTTAATTGTTCATCAATTAAAGCAACTAAAGAAAACAAAAAAGGTGATAAGACAGTAGAACTATATAATGATAAGGTAAAAAAAGTTGGATCATATGTAGTGAAAAATGGAAAAGAAGATAAAAAACAAATTGTTTCTATTAAAGATGATTATTTTATTATAAGTGAAAATGATAAATATTATATTTTTAATAAATCTTTTAAAGAACTTTATAAAACAAATAATGCTTTAATTTCCTTAAATCAAAAATATATATTAGAAAAAGGTGAAAAATATACACTTTTAAATTATAAAGGTGAAAAATTATTCGAAAATATTTCGGAATATAACTTATATAATGATCAAAAAATAATTGAAATAGTAACAGAAAATAAATATGTAATATATGATGAAGTAAAAAATAAAATATTAGATGGATATAAGATTGATAAAGAAGTTATTGATAGTGAAAATAATACACTATATTTAGTTACAAAAAATGTAAAAACAGGAGTATATCAATATTATGACTGCAATAATTACAAAATGATTGGTGATTCTTTTGAAAATTATACAGTAACTACTGACAATGAATTAGTTGTTTCAAAAAGAGAAAATGGTACAAAAGTAGATTATAAAATAAATACAAAAGGTGAACAAACAAAATTAGATAAATCATTTTCAAAGGTAGAAGAAATTAATAATATATCTAAAGATATGAATGATGATGAATATTATTTATATTCAGTAAGTGTATATGAATCTAATCAAAATGTAGTCCTTGTAGATAATAAAAAAAGTAAAGAATTAGGATTTTATGATTTAAAAAATAAAAAATTTAATAAGATATATTCATATGATTCAAAAGAAGGTAATATATATTCTTCGATTACAAAATTAAATTCAGATAATGATAACAACTATTTAGAAGTATCTTGTTCAAGTAAATTATGTGGCAAAAATTTATTATATGTAGTTAATATGAAAAATAAAAAAACAGAATTTTATAATGAAAATGATAAGGTTGTTCTTCAAAATTATACACAATATGAAAATGGGTATAAAATGATAAAATATTCTAATAAATCAGAAGATGAAAAATATAAAGGAAAGTATGTTCTATATAATGATAAAAATGAAGAATTATCAATTTCAGAAAATGAAATACTTATTTTAGGACAAAAAATAGTATTTGGGCCTGTTAAAAATGAAACAGTAACATTGTATTCTATAAAAGATAAGAAAAGTTTGAATAATACAGGCGCAAATGTAATTAAGATAAAAAATAAAGAATATTATAAATATCAAGATGAAAAGAATAATACTGTACTTTTAGATTCTAATGGAAATGAAATGCTAAAAGTAAAAATGTCACAAAATTTAAAAAATAGTGATGATTCATTAATATATATCGATAACAAAAAAGTAAAAATGTATAGTGATGACTTTAAAGCAAAGAATTATTCTTTAGAAAAAAATGAAGAATTAATGAATAACAATTCAAGTGATATATTGCCATATAAGGGTGCGATATTTCTAAATAATACTAAAGGAAAATATATAAAAATAGTTAATTTTGATGGAATGAAAATAAGAAAAATAAAAAATTCAACTGTTGAAAATATTTATCAAAATAAAGAAAAAAATGTATATATAATTGCTAAGAAGAAAGACAAAAATGGTACTAATTTCGGACTATATTTAGCAAAGTAAAATCAAGGTTTAAAAAATCTTGATTTTTTTAATAAATATAAGGGAAAATATAGAAAAAAATGTCATAATTTGGTATACTTAATGTAGATGTAAAAATAGGAGAGTTTGTATATGAAATTAAAAGAGTTAAGAACAAGAAAATATGTTGCTTTGATGATGATGATAGTAGTTGTAGGAGCAATCGTAGGAATATTAAAAATAGGGAATATGGATTTTGATAAAGGAAAGGTAAAAGTATCTAAGGCTGTAATAAATAATGTTACGTCTTCTTTAAGTGCGAATATAAATGAAGCAGCAGTAGATAATTTAATTACAAGCAAGGGTTATGATGAAATAGACTATGTAATTAAATATTCATTATCAACTGATGAAAATATAAAAGAAAGAGATGTTATAATTGAAGCTAGTTTAGATGATAATGAAAAATATGCAAGTTTCAAAGATATAACAAATGGTGATGTGACAAGTACTGTTTCTGAAAACAGAAAAAATATAAAGATAACAGTAAAAAATGCAAAGGTAAATAAAGAAAATGAATTAAAACTTGTTATGAAATTAGAGGGTGCGCCAAATGGATATAAAGCAACTCCTAAAATCAAAATAAAAGAAGTAAGTGAAGAAAAATATACAAATTTAAATGTACAAAATGTAGAAGTAAAAAATAACAGTTTAACAGGAAATGTACAAGATAAACAATCAATGAATGTATCAAATATAGAATTAGCTCTTAAAAAAGATGGAGAAATAATAAAGAAAACATATACAGACGAAAATGGTAATTATGTATTTAGTGATATAGAAGAAGGAGAATACAATTTAGAAATTGATGAAGATATATATGAAAAAGTAAGTGAAGAAAAAGTAAATATATCAGGATCATCAAAATTAAATATAGTAGTAAAAGAAGTAACGCCATATAAAATAGAATTAAAAAAACAAATAACAGAAATGACAATAGTAAATGGTGGAAAAACAACAACATATAAATATGGAAACTTAGATAAAGTACAACAAGCTTTAAGAAATGTTAAAAATATGACTGGTGAAGTAAAATATAAAATAACTGTTCAAAATACAGGAAAGAAATCAGGAGTAGTAACAGTAGTAAAAGATGAAGTACCAGAAGGCTTAACATTTAATAAAGAAAAGAATACATCATGGGAAGAAAAGAATGGAGTTTTATATAACAGAAGCTTAGAAGGAATAACATTAAATGCAGGAGAAAAAAGAGAAGAAGGCTTAACACTTGATATAGAAAGTACAAGTGAAGCAAAGACATATATAAACAAAGTAACCGCGAAAGGAGAAATATATGAAAATGTAGTATATATCTTAGATGGAAAAACATATAAAGAAGATACAGTACTAGAAGGAGAAAAAATAAAAGAACCAAAAGTAGATAATAAAAACTTCAAAGGATGGTATACAGATAAGAAATATACAAATAAATATAACTTTAATAATGAAGTAACAAAAGATTTGGTATTATATGGACAAACAGAAGATATAAAAGAATATACAGTAACATATGTAGATAATGAAAAAATAGTTAAAACAGAAAAAGTAAAAGAAAATGGAAGTTTAAATGCTCCAAAGGTATCAAAAGAAGGATATACATTTAAATATTGGTCAGAAGAACCAAATGGAAAAGAATATGATTTGAGCACAAAAGTAACAAAAGATATTACTCTTTATTCAGTATATGAAATAAATAAATATACAGTAACATTTATAAATGAAAAAGAAAAATATGATGAACAAGAAATTGAATATGGAGAAAATATAAAAGTTCCAACAAGTCCATCAAAAGAATATTATACATTTAAATATTGGTCGCTAGAAGAAAATGGTGATAGTTATGATTTAAGTACAAAAGTAACAAAAGATATAACACTTTATTCAGTGTACGATATTAATAAATATACAGTAACTTTTATTGATAAAGGAAAAGAAATAGATAAACAAGAACTAGAAGCAGGATCACTAGTAATCGCACCAAAGGTATCAATGGAAGGCTATACGTTTAAATATTGGTCGAAAAAAGAGAATGGGAAAGAATATAATTTAAATTTACCTATAACAAGAAATTTAACATTATATTCAGTATATGAAATAAATAAATATAATGTAGAGTTCTATGATAGTAATAAACTAATAAAAACAATAAAAGTAGACTATGATAATACAATAAATAGTAATGAAGTTCCTACTGTAATCAAGACAGGATATACATTTACAGGATGGATAGAAAATAACAAAAATTTTGATTTTACAACTAAAATAAAAGAAAATAAAAAATTATATTCAAAATATGAAATCATAAAAAATGCAGTAATATTTAATGATGAAAATAGAATAACAACTAAAAAGGTAGATTATAATAATAAAGTTGAAAAAATAGAAAGCCAAGGAAAAATAGGTTATACATTTAAATATTGGTCAACTACACAAGATGGAGAAGAATTTGATTTTAATACATTAATAACTGAAGGTATAACATTATATGCGGTATATAATATAAATGAATATAACGTTAATTTTATAGATCAAGGTAATGCATATGGTGATACACAAAAAGTTAAATATAATAAAATTGCAGTAAAACCAGAGACTGATCCAATAAAAGAAGGTTATACATTTAAATATTGGTCACTAGATGAAAATGGTGTAGCATATGACTTTAATACAAAGATAACAAAAGATACAACACTTTACTCAGTATATAGTGTAAATAGTTATAAAGTATCATTTGTAGATAATGGCACTAAATATATAGAAGATGAAACTATAGAATATAATAAAGTCGCATTAAAACCAGAAACAGATCCAAGTAAGGAAGGACATACATTTAAATATTGGTCACTAGAAGAAAATGGTGTAGCCTATGACTTTAATGCAAAAATAACAAAAGATATAACACTTTACTCAGTATATAGTGTAAATAATTATAAAGTATCATTTATAGATAATGGCACTAAATATATAGAAGATGAAACTATAGAATATAATAAAGCCGCTATAAAACCAGAAACAGATCCAAGTAAAGTTGGACACACATTTAAATATTGGTCACTAGGAGAAAATGGTACAGCCTATGACTTTAGTACAAAAATAACAAAAGATACAACACTTTATTCTGTATATGAAGCAAATGAATATACAGTTAAGTTCATGGATGGAGATAACTTATTTAAACAAGAACAAGTTAAATATGGATTAAAGGCAACTAAACCAAGTGAGAATCCAACAAAAGAACATAATTTGTTTAAAACATGGACATTAAATGATAAAGAATATGACTTTAATTTACCAGTAATAGATAATATGATATTGCGTAGTTCATATGAAGAAATAGAAAAACCAAGTATAAGCCATGTGCCAACAGAGTGGACAAACAATAAAGTAACAGTAACAATAACATCAAGTCATGAAGATTATAAATATCTATATAAAATAGACACAGGAGAATATAAAGAATATACAGGACCATTTGATATAGATTATAACTGCACAGTAGTAGCAAAATCGGTAAAAGAAAATGTAGATAGTATAACAGAATCACATGACATAACAAATATAGATAAAATAAAACCAATAATAAATTCATTAAATGAAACAAATGTATCAGGAACAAGTTTTGATATAAATGTAAGTACAATAGATAATGAATCAGGAATGAAACAAATACATATATATAAAGATGATTTATTAGAAACAACAATAGTATATACTGAGAACTATAATGAAGAAAAAAATAGTACATATACATTTAATGATTTAATATCAGGAAATGATTATAAAATAAAAGTAATAGCAGAAGATGTTGCTGGAAACTTAAGTGAAGCAAAAGAAATAACAGTTAAAACTGAAGAAAAAATAGTTGCAAGAATAATTGGAAGAGAAAATAAACTATTTGAAGATGAAAATTTATATGAAAACTTTAGCTCACTTGAAAGAGCGATAAAAGCATGTCCAAGTAACCAATGCACAATAGAAATGGTAACAGATACAAAAGAAAGTGTAGAAGTATTAGAAGGACAAGATATAACTCTTAATATAAATGGAAAAACAATAACAGGAGTAAAAGATACATATACAATAAATAATGGTGGAAATTTAATAATAAAAGATAATGCTGAAGAAGCAGGAAGTATAGTAAATAATGCAGGAGTAGCATTAAAAAATGAAACAACAGGTGTACTAACACTAGGTGAATTAGAAGATGAATTAGTAGTATCAACAACAAAACCATATATAAATGGTGGAACATTTGGTGTTGTAAATGAATATATAGATAAAAATACAAAAGGAAGATTTAATTTCTACGATGGAATGATTGCAGGAAACATTGCAATAGAAGGTGAAGTAAATGATAAACCATATCTATATAATGCAAGTGTAGTAACAAGTGATAATAGACAAGTCGCAACATTAAAGATACTAGAAGATGCAGAAGCAAGAATAGTTAGAACTGGTGTTTATTATACTAAAATAGATAAAGCTGTTGAAGATACAAATAGCGGAACATTGTCTGAACCTACGACAACAAATACTAATCTAATGCAAGGATTTAGTAATGTTGATGATACTGGATTTACTTACGATAGTGAAACAAATACACTATCATCAGAGCCAGGTAAAAGTGTAAAAGCATATACTGTAATAGATTTAACAGGATATGAGAATGATCAGTATTTATTTATTTCAAGTGATGCTATTGATACTTATTATGGAAACTTTGAAGTAATTGTAAGAGAAAATGATGCTTATGGTAATAATATATCTCAAACGAAAACTACAGACGATACTACTAAGAGAGATAATTATAAATTTTATTTAACTAAAGGTAAGAAATATTATATAAGATTGGATTATACTACATATTCTCAAAATGAAACAAATATGGTTACAATTTATGACATGTTTTTCCAAAAAATAAATAAATATGATGTGGATGAAAATACTGAATTTGAAACTATATCGAGTTCATACGGTTTTGAATATGACAAAACAACAAGAACATTAAAATCTAATAATCAATATATGCAAAATACCACAGCATTTTCATATATAGAAGTTGATTTAACAAACGAAACAGAAGATAAAGAAGTAATAATTAATGCATCGCTAGATACATTATATTATGGGAATTACGGAAATATAGTAATAAATGAGGACAATTCTAAATTATCAAGTGCTTCTTATAGTGCATTAGGTTATATGTATGTCAATAGTAGTTCACAACATAATATTGGCCCATACAATTATTCACAAACATTGAAAAAAGGTAAAAAATATTATCTTCAATTTTATTATTTTAAAGGATATGATAATTATTCAGAGCCAGATTATACATATAATAATTCAAAAGATCAATTTATAATTAATTCAATAGATGTGGTAGGTATAGGAGATAAAGAAAATATAGATTTATCTACAAGTTTAAGAACAAATTATTATGGAATTGATAGTTATGATTCTTCATATGATCGATATTCAATTTCAAGTAATGCACCTTATGGTGAAAAATTTGATTCATATGTTAAGATTGATTTAACAGAGTCAAAAACGGATAAAATAATAGATTTTAATTTAGCATTGAATAGTTATTCAAGTATATATATAACAAGTAATAATAAAGATTCTAAAAAAGAACTTATTATTAATAATATGAATAATACATTGTTGTCATTTTTTTCAAATTACAGCTATTACATAAATGGTAATAGTAATTATTATGATTTCCGTGATTATAAATATGTTCTTCCAAAAGGAAGCGTGTATTATGTGCATTTTGCAAGTTACAATCCCGAAGGTAAACCACATCCATATATAAAAAACATTTCACTTATTCCTGTGACTGATAATATTATAAATATTGGTACATTACCTCATTTAAAAGGAACAATTGATGATAGTAATAAGTCTAATCTTCCATATGTAACAGATGATGGAACAGCAGATTCAAATTTTAGGTTTATTGGTAAAGATACTAAAAATTATGTTAAATTTAATAACGAGTTATGGAGAGTAATAGGAATATTTAATACAACCGATGCTGATGGAAATTATGCAAAAAGAGTAAAGCTAGTTAGAAATGATTCTATTGGAAGCAATATTGTTTGGGATTCAAGTAGTTCAAAAGTAAATAACGGATATGGAGTTAATGAATGGTCACAAGCAGCTGTAATGAAGTTATTAAATCCAGGTTATGAAAATAATAAAGTTCTTCACGATTCAGGTTCTGAAATTGTTACTAATAATAGTTTGTATTGGAATAAGAAAAGTGGAAAATGTTTGAATTCTGGAGGCCTTTCAACTACATTCTGTGATTTTACATCTATTGGCTTGAATGATAGTGCAAAATCAATGATTGATTCAGTTTTATGGAATACAGGAGCAATTTCAAATGATACTCAAAATTTAACTCCATATCAGATGTATACATATGAAAGAGGGGATAAAAACGGAAAAACAGATTTTGATTCCTCGAGTTATCCAACAACTGATTTAGTTGATAGAACAACAACATGGTTTGGTAAGGTTGGTCTTCCATATCCTAGCGATTATATAATGGCTTCAGGCGATGGTTCAGGAAATGACAGAAGCAAGTGTATGAGTTCAAATTCTAATGTATATGGTGATTGTTCATCAAATAATAACTGGATGGGTGTAAACCTTTCATCACCACTTATGACAATGAGTCCAATTTATGGTGCATCATTCCCATCATTCACGGCAGCAATGATAACAGCTCTATATACTATGCCAGCAGCAAACAATTATTATGTTTTAAAACCAACAGTTTATTTAAATCCTAAAGTAAAAATAACATCTGGTAGTGGTACACAAAATGATCCATTTAATATAGAACTTGGTGAAGAAGAAAATACAACATTATATTATGGACTTGTTCCTGATTTAATAAAAGAAGATGTTAAAGAAGAAGAAACAGAAATAAATGATGAGGATGAGACATTAGATTATATTTATGTAAAAAATGAACCAGCATATGGATTTACTTATAATAGCGAAAAAGGTGTATTTACTAATGAAAATAAAGGAATTGCAAATACAACAGCAATATCATATATAAAAATAGATTTAACAAATGCTACTAGTGATATGCCAATAGATATAAATTATAATATTTCTAAAAATGATAACTATTCTATGGGATTCATTAATTTAATGAAAAATGATTTAACAAAGATAAATTATAATAATAGCTCAAGTTATTCGAAAGATAGTTTACTTGTTACAAGTAATAAGTCTTCTTCTGGTACAATTTCAAAAGTTTTGGAAAAGGGTAATATATATTATTTACAATTTGCTTATGAAAAAGATGGAAATCTTCCAGTATCAGACACGAATGCAGATAGTTTTGAAATTGGTATTACATATTTAAATGACGATGATAAGACTAATGATTACATAAGATATGATGGTGTTACTACTACATTAAATAAAGAAGTTGATACTGTTCAATTGATAAAGGATTTAAATATAAGTAATTCATTGCAGATTGAAAGTACTAAAAGTGTTGAGTTAGATTTAAATGGTCACACTTTGACAACAACATCTTCAGATCCAGTTATTACAAATAACGGTAGTTTAAAAGTAACAGATTCTAAATATGTTCCAACTTATGCTAATCGTATAGAAGATTTTAATAGTCAAATATCTGATTTTAAAACTGTAAAATATGATACATCTGATTTTTCAATCTTTTGCAACAACTCAACAAGTACGAAAAAGTGTAGTTATAATTCATTTAGTTATGGAAATATAAGTATTAGTTCTAGAGAAACATATATGAATTCAACTTTTTCAAATTATAAAATAAATTTTGACAGTAAATATAAATCTATAGTAGGAACGATAACACTCCCTAAAGCATCTAGTTCATTTGGTTATGTAACTATTGGTTTGAGTAGTGATAAAAATGTAAATGAATCTAGTTTTGATGTTCAAAAAAGATTTGTTAGAACGTCAACAGCAGCTCAAACATTTAATTTCGAGTTAAAACCAACGAAAATCGGAGAATATTATTTAAAAATATGTCTACCAAGAACACAAATAAGTTTAAGGATAAACGAAATTAATTCGAAAATTGATATACCAACTTTATCTGATAGTGATTATGTTTCATCAATTTATAGTTCTGCAAGTAGTGCTATAAAAAATAATGAAGGTGCATATTTGAGTGTTGAAAAAACATTAGTTTATACAAAGGATAATTCAACTTCATCTTCAGGCGTAGATAATTATGGAAAATTGAGCATAGGTAATGGAGGATATGTTCGAGCATATGCTTATGGTGTTAATAACAGAGAAACAGGTGAAATTGTAGAAGGTTCTGGAACAATTGCATCAACAAGTAATTATTCATTATATACAAAAAGTATTAAGAAAAATAATATTAAAGGTTATACATTTGTTGGTGGTTCTATATATAATCAAAGTAATTCAGACTTAACATTAGACAATGTTATCATAAGGGATTATAATTATTCATCTGCAATAATAGATTCATCTATTTATAAGTTAACTATAAATAATTCATCAATTATTGTACCATCATCAACTAGCTCTTATGCGTTTAAATTAAGTGAAAAAGGAATGCTTGAAATAAATAATTCAAATATATACGGTTCACAAGCGATAGATAATGGAATAAAAAATTCGTATTCTATGGGTAAAAAGGATATTAAGATTAATAATAGTTATATTGAAGGAACCGTTAGCTCAAATACAAATAAAAAAGTAGAAATTAATAATTCTACACTAGGAGATATATATAATGGTAGTAGTACTATAGATATAAAAGATTCAACTATAAATAGTATTGATTTCAATTCATGTACATTAAATATGGATAATGTAATTATTCAATCAATGTCCTTGTTTGAAAACTCAAATAGTACAGTTACAATGAAAAATATGGATATGGTTAATACAAAAATTGAAAACTCTAAAAATATGACTATAGAAGAAAATGTAACTGCAATGAATATAACTAATTACGCTGATGGAGAGTTTAAATATAATAATTCTAAAATTAATGGTATTTTATCAAATAGAGGAAATGCAAATATAAATAATACACAATTTGCTGATGGAACAATTCAAAATTTAGGTATACTTACAGCGGAAAATACTACCATGACATCAACAAAAAGTAATCTTACAGCAGTAACAAATGAAGGAACACTAAATTTAAATGATGGATTTAAAATTTTAAATTACAAAAAAGGAATTTATGGAAAAGGTTCAACTATTAATCTTGGAAGTGATGATGAAACTGTTAGTAGTGATAATATTATTATTGACACTATTGACTATAGTATTGAAACTATTAATGAGTCAATTGTAAATTATTATGATGGAACTCTTATAAGTGATAATGAAGAAGTAATAAATACTTCAATAAATTTAGTTCCTAATGGTTATGATGTTGACTATTCAAATACTAATGACATAAATAAAATATCATTAAATAAAATAATTGATAAAGATTATGTTGCTCAAATTGGAGAAACTAAATATAAAACATTAAGTGAAGCAATAGAAAACGTTAATGGCGATAACAATCAAACAAAAATAAAAATAATAAAAGATATATATACGGTTTTGAATTCTACAGTTGATTCTAATAAAAATATAGAATTAAATTTAGATGACAAAAAAATAGTATATTATAAAAAACAAAATCCATTGATTGTAAATAATGGAACATTAAAATTGAAAACGTCTGATTCTTCTTCAGAAATTAGTAGAGTTTATGGAGAAAGTTTATTAGAAAATAATGGAACATTGGAAAATAATGGAATTAATTTAAAATGTTATTATAGCAATATAAATACATTTATAAACAATGGTAATATGAATTTCAATTCTGGTTCAATTGTTCATAATTTCAGTGGTAATTATAAAACAAGTAAGCCAATGAGATTTATAACTAATAATTCTAAACTAAATGTTTCTGGTGGTACATTCTCTATAAGAAATATTAGTAATGATACAGATAATATTATATATACTTCTAGCGATGCAACAACAAACATAAATGATGGAAATTTTGAAGTAGGGTATATTGCAGTTTATTCTGATGGAATAACTAATATTACAGGAGGAACTTTTAAAACATCATATGCCATAAAAACAAGTGCAAATGGAAATGTTGATGTTTCTGGTGGTAATTATAGTGAAGCAAATAATTTGATTTATAATTCAGGAATTGCAAAAATTCATGACTTAAATTCTTCATTAAAATATATTGGAACAAATGATAATTCTATTGAGTTTACTAATAATGTATTTAGTACTAATAATTATAATGTCTTTACTAATAATGGTAATAGTGCAATATTTAATAATAATAATATAACATCAACATCAATGGTAACATCAACATATGGTATTTTAAACTTTAAAAAAGGAAATGTTATAGTAAATGGTGGTAAATATGTTGCTGCTTGTGTACCATTCCAATTAACGGGAACGGCAAATATAACAGTAACTGGTTCAAATGTTAGTAGTTCAGGAAATAGCGCAATTTATTCTACTACAACTGGTGATGTTAATATAATTAGTGGAACATATACATCTGCAGATGGAATTGCAATACGAAATACTAGTGAAAATACTATAACTTTCGGTATTAAAGGTGATACTAACGATGATGGAAGTTTAAATGTATCAATTTCTAATCCTGAAATAACAGGTACAACTGCGGGTATAAAAACTGGTTCAAAAACGGTATTTAAGTTCTACGATGGAATATTCACAGGTACAACACCAATTGATGGAAATGTGTATGACACTGAAGATGAATATACTGTAATTCAAGTAGATAATTCAAAATATTTACATAAAGATGAAAAAGAAACAATGGTTGCAAGAAACGTTGATACTGAAAAAGAATATAGTACTTTACAAAAGGCTATAGATGAAGCAACAGATGGTAATACTATACAAGTAATAAGTGAAATTTCAACGCTTGCTAGTGCTGAAGCAACTGTAGTTCCAGAAGGATTAAATGTTACTATAGATGTAAATGGTTATAAAATAAATGAAAATAATGCTTTATTCCTTTCAAATTTAGGAGAGTTAACAATAACAAATAGTAATTATAATGAAACAACACCATCAATTGATGATGGCGGTATATATAATACTGGTGGAAGTAATGTTATCGATAATTCTGGAATATTAAAATTGAATAAAATATATATTGAAAGTACAGTTGAATGTGAAATGATAAGTAATAAAGTAAATGGTGAATTAAATATTAAAGAATCAATTTTATACAATTCTTATGGTAAAACATCATCAAATAGTGTAATATTTAACTCAGGAACAGCAACAGTTGATTCTATAAAAATAAACACTAGTGGTAAGTCAATAACAAATAATGGTACTATAAATATTTCAAATTCACAAATTAGAAGTAGTGATGCATTAACTAATAATGGTATACTTGTTTCTGAAAATGATAATATTACTGGACCAATAACAAATAGTTCTACATTTACAGCAAATAATATTACAATACCATCATCATCAACAATAACTAATACTAAAGATTTCACACTAAATAAAGGTACTATTGAATATGTTGGTTTAATAAAAAATGAATCAAATATGAATATAACAGGTGTAACAATAACATCATCGTCTTATGGATGTATTATTAAAAATTATGGTTCTAATAGCCCAATTTTAAATATTAGTAATTCAAATATAACATCTAAATATTATGATATGGCTGATGATGAATTACATTCTCTTGATATTTTAACTGGACAGCTTATTTTAAATAATACAAATATTACTAGAGACCCTAGATTTAGCAATCAGACTACAACTGATAGTGATGCAACTGAATTTGGATTAATTCGAACATATGACGCAAAGAGTGTAGAAATAATAGGAGGAATTTTCAATTTTAAATTTGGAAAATTCTTAACCGTAATTAATCCAGAAACAACAGTAAAAGTAGATGGTGCAACAATAAATACTTATAATGGTATATTTATGCAAAGTAAACATGTTGGGAATACAATTAATTTAAAGAATGTTGAAATGAAAAATCAAAAGTACAATATATTAAACTGTAATTCTTATTACAGTAGTGTAAATTGTGGTAAGTTTAGTCCAAAATTTTCATCATATAGTGGAGGATTAAAATTATCAATTGAAGGTGGAAATTATAGTGGAGCAGTAGATACCGTTATTCTTTCGGATTATGATAATATTACTCTAAATAATACTGAAATAGATGGAAATATAAAAGGATATCAATCAGGAGTTTCAATAACTTCATCAACTGTAAAAAATATTATAGGTGTAAGTAGAGTTACAATGGAATCAGGAAAAATAACAAGTATTTATGATATGTATTCCTATACATCGACTCCAACAGTAATTATTAAATCTGGAACAGTTACAGGTTCTATTTCACCTATGAAAAATCAGGGCGATATAAATGTAACTTTAGGTATAAAAGGGGACTCTAATGTTTCAACAACAGATCCAATGATTAGTGGTAGAATTACTGCTACATATTTAAATCTATATTTCTACGATGGAATTGTAAAGAAAAATATTTCAAAACCAATAGAAGTTGAAGATGGCTATAATGTTAAGGTATCAACGGATGGCTATTATTTAGTTGATACACCTGTTATAAAAAATACTACAAGTAATAAAGAATATAATAATATAAGGTCTGCAGTTAATGAGATATCAAATAATGATACATTGCAATTACTTGATAATGTATGGATTTATACAAATAAAATTGATGGTGGAATTGTTAATGAAAATATGAATATGACGTTTGATATAAATGGTAAAAATATTTATACATCTAATATACCATTCATAAATAATGGTTCAGTAACTATGATTGATAATGTGTCATCAGGCAAGATAGATTATGAGTCTCCAATAGAAAATAATGGAACTATGGAAATAACTGGTGGTGACTTTGCAGTAACAAACAATGGTAATATTAATAATAATGGAGGAACAATATCAGGTACAAACTCTTCTAGTGGAATATTTACTCAAAATTCTGGTATTATGAATTCCTTTGAAAATTCAGGAACAGTAAATGTGACTGGTGGAACAGTATCAGGATTAACAAATAATAAAATTACAAATATAACTGGAGGTATATTATCCAAAATAATTAATACTGGTCAGTTGAAAATTCAAAATGCTACTGCAAAAGGATTTGTATTAAATAATAATAGTGGTAGTAGTATTATAGACACTCTATCAGGTACTGCATATATAAGTAATAATTCAACACTAACAGTTTCTAATTCAACGTTAAATAGTGTTAATAGTTCAAATAGGGTATTTAATAATAGATATAAAGGTACTTTAAATATAACTAGTGGTAACTATACATCAGGTAGTACAGAGTGCATATATAATGATGAAGGTGTATTGAATATTGGTGAAAAAGGTGGAGTAATAAGTATTACAAGTCCAGTAATTCAAGGATCAAAATATGCTGTAAATAATGCAGGAACATTTAATTTATATGATGGTAAATTAATTGGTGGTACTGCTCCTGTTTCTGGAACAATAACAGAAATAGAACCGGGTTATAAACTTTCTATAAGCGATGATACAACAAACAATACAAAAGTTGGTTATTTAGTTGTAATTGCTGATGATGAAAGAGTAGCAATGGTAAATGGAATTAACTTTACTAGTTTACAAACAGCAATTAATTCAGTTAAAGATAATACAGAATCAAATATAGTAATATATAAAGATATAGAATTAACTGAAGATATAATAGTACCAGAAAATAAAATTATAAATCTATATTTAAATGGACATACAATAACATATGGAGATTATAGTTTTGTTAAGAATGGAACACTTACAATAATTGATTCAGCTCCATCAGAGAGTATAGGTGCAAGTATAATAAATACAATAGAAAAAGTATTAAATATAAATCAAAATGGAAAAAATATAATTGTATATGAAATGAGTGATGGAAGTAAGTTATCAACAGAAAATACATATAATTTGTATAAGAAAGTAGATAATGAATATAAATTATTAAATATGGAAAAGGACGAAGAAGTAGGTAGATATATTACGGGATCAAATAATAGTGAAATGACTTCAATAAAAGGAAGAATATATTTAAATAATCTTGAAGAAGGAAGTTATAAACTAGTAAGTAGTGATAATAAAGATATAGAATTTACAATAACAGAAGATGGAAAAGTAAATGGAAATATCTTAGAAAATACTAATGAAAAGAGAAAAGTAATAGAATCAGCATTAGCATATTTAATAATAACAATCCAAACAGGAGTAAATCAAATAAAATATATAATTTATATAGTTGCGATGGTATCAATAATTCTTGGTTTATACTTCGCATTTAAAGAGCAAAGAAAACTATCAAGAAAAGTGTAAAAAGAGTTCATTTGAACTCTTTTTATATTGACTGATTTTTGATTGTATTTTATACTTATAATGTAATACTAGGAGGAATTTATGAAAAAGTTAGATGATAAAAATAAAGGGTTTACATTAATTGAATTACTTGCGGTTATTATAATAATTTCAGTTATTGCCGTAGTAGCAGTACCAAAAGTATTAGATGTTATTGAAAATAGTAAGAGACAAACATCTATCGAATCAGGACAGTTATATGCAAGAGCGGTAAATCAAAATATGACTTTCTCTGATTTAGATTCAAGCAAATATAAATCTTTTTTTAAGTCAGGTCAATCTGTTTACAGTGTAAATGAATTAAGTTCAGTAACTGTAAAAAATAAACCACAAAGTGGATCAGTTACAATAAATGACAAAAGAGTAGTAGGTGCAAATCTATGTATTAATGAATATAATGTTATTTATAATGATGGTAAATGGAGTGCTAAAAAAAGTGATAAATGTGGAACAACAAGTACTATAGATCCAAGTAAGCTTCCTAAATACGAAGAAAATGAAGTAGTATATTTTGATCCAATTAATTATAAATTGTGTGATAATGAATCAGATACATGTTATGCGTGGCTTGTACTTCATGGAAATACAGATGAAGGTAAATATGAATTAGTATACAAAAATACTGGAGTATATGATTATGGTAAGGCACTAGAGAATAATAATGGGTCAGCTGATGGAGCCTTAGTAAATTATATTAATACAATAACTGAGACTTGGAGTGATAAAATTCCAAAACCAGAAGCAAAATATAATATAAATTCAACGTTTGATTTTACAGGTTTAAAAGCAAGAATAATGAACACAGTTGAACTTAGTGAAAATAACAATGCATTGTTAAATGGATTAAATATTTGTCCATCGTCAACATATATGCCATGTTTGATAATGGGTGAAAATACATTCTATTATCTAATGCAAAATTCAATGCAATCAACATTTGGATTTAGTGAATCTGGAACACCATTTTACATAACTCCTGTAATTAGAGTTGATTTAACAACTGTTGAAAATATTAAAGATTATATAGATGATGGAACTATTAAATATGTTTGTAATGAACATATATATGATTATGGAACAATAAGTGAAGAAGAATATAATAAAATATGTAAAGATTATATAGATGAAAGTTTATATTCTACAACTGAAAACTCAGATGGAACAGTAAACATAAGTGGATTTAAGTCTACAGCACCATCATCATATAAAGATAATGTATGGGCTCTTCCAACAAAAATAGATGGTAAGACAGTTACTGGTATATCAACTGCTGGTTTTGCTCAAAAAAGTATATCATCTAAACTAATAATTTCTCCTACAATAAAAACTTTGGGTGATAATTCATTTGTAAGCAATTCAATTTTGGCATTAGCATTGCCAGACTCAGTTACAAGTATTGGTTCAACATCTTTTGCTGGAAATAGTATTTCTGCATTAAATGTTCCAGGATCAGTAGAAACTATAGGCGAAAATGCTTTTATAGCAAATAATATTAGTAAATTAACATTAAATGAGGGAATAAAAACTCTTAATAATTATTGCTTTGGTAATAATGCATTTAAGAGTGTTAATCTTCCAGACAGTTTAACAACTGTTGGTAATGTGTTCTCTGGAACACCAGTAGCAACATTAAATACAGGTGGTGGATTTAAGATTACTTCTAGTACATTTTCTGGTATAAAATCGACACTAAAAGATTTGACTATAGGTAGTGATACTCTTCAAACAGAACAAGTTATTGATCAGGCGTCATTTAGTGGATTTACATCATTAGAAAAAGTTGTAATAAAAAATAATGTATACTCAATCCCTTATAGTGGTTTTTCAAATGATAGTTCAATAACATCTGTTACTTTACCAGAAAAACTTACAAGTATAAATGGTTATGCCTTTGAGTCTGATACAAGTTTAACAGATATAAAACTTCCAAATAGTTTAACATTAATTGATGAGGATGCATTTGCAAATTCAGGATTACTTAGTATAGATATTCCTGGAAGTGTAACAGAGATAGGTTCAAAAGCATTTACTGGAGTGCCACTTAAAGGTATTAATCTTAATGAGGGATTACAAAAAATATCTAATATGGCTTTTTATCTAAATTCAGAAGCAAAGAATACAATTAATGAAATAACGATTCCAGATTCTGTTACTACAATAGGAAATTCTATTTTAGGTAATAGAGTTGTAAATACATTAAATATTGGTGATGGAGTAGCAAGTATGGATTCTACTATGTTTAATAAATTAATTGTTTCAAATTTAAATATTGGTAAAAATTCTTCGAAATCACAAGAAATATTAGAAGATGGATTTAAAGGATTGGATGCAACAAAAGAAAAAACAATAAATATATATGGAAGTGTTAAGAAAATAGGAAGAAATTCATTTGGGTCATTAAATATACAAAATTTAACATTAAATGAAGGAATAACTCAAATAAGTATGAATGCTTTCCAAAGTAATAATATTAAATCTGTTACAATACCAAGTACAGTTACATCTGTAGATGATTATTTATTTTATAATAACACAAATCTTACAGTAGCAAATGATAATTCTGGTTTATTGACATGTAACATGGTTTCAACTAATACAACTATAAATAATAAAAAGACTAATACAAGTTTAACTTGTACTACAGAATAATGGAGGTAAAAATGAAAACAATACCAACGAAAAGAATAATTATATTAATAGCGTGTTTATTTCTATGTATATTACTTTTGTTATTTTTTGGAAATAGTAAGGTAGATGATTTAAATTCAGCTGCAAATAATACTAAAATAGATAAAGTAAAAAGTTATAGAACAAAGGTATCAATACGTACAGATTCATTTAATGAAAACTATGTTGTTTTAAATAAAGAAAATAAAGAATATACAATAAGTTTTAATGATAATAATGCATCGTATGTTGCTAAAATAAAAGATAACAAAACAGAAGTAACTGATGTTTTAGGTAAAACAGTTAATGTAAAATTAAAATATGATTATACTAATACAGATTTATTTCTAAAAGGTATAAATATAGATGATAAAAATACTGTTAAAGAATCTCAAACAATAGATGATAAAGAATATACAAAATATAGTTTTGCAGTAAAAGCAGCAACATTTAATGAGATTTTAAAACCATTTGGTATAACTGTTAAAAATGATGGAACAGGATATGCATATGTAACTGAAGACAATAATGTATATATAGTAAGTTATTCATCTGATGAAGTTAATATAAATGTTAGTTATACAAATGTTGGAGAAGAATAATAAAGGTTTAATAATAAACCTTTTTTCTTTACATAAACAAAATGTAAAATACCTTGAATTTAAAGGGAAAAATGTGTTATAATCACTTATAGTGAAAAGTAAAGGAGTTTTATTTATGGCAGAATATAATGAAAAATCAATTAAAATACTAGAGGGTCTTGAAGCAGTAAGAAAAAGACCAGGTATGTATATTGGTTCAACAGATAAAAGAGGACTTCACCATCTTGTATGGGAAATAGTAGATAATTCAATAGATGAAGTAATGAATGGATATGGTAAAAATATTAAGATAATTCTTCATTCAGATGGTTCAGTTAGTGTTTCAGATGATGGACGTGGTGTTCCTGTCGGAAAGCATGAATCAGGTAAAAGTACAGTAGAAGTAATTTATACAATACTTCATGCTGGTGGTAAGTTTGAAGAAGGAAACTATAAAGTATCTGGTGGACTTCATGGTGTAGGTGCTTCTGTTGTAAATGCACTTTCAAAATGGATGATAGTAACCTCTAAAAGAGATGGAGCAGAATATACAATCAGTTTTAAAAATGGTGGAGAAGTAGATAGTCCTTTAAAAAAGGTTGGTCCTACTAATAAAACTGGTACTACTGTTAGATTTATGCCTGATGATAAAATATTTTCTACTACAAACTTCTCATTTACAACTATATGTGAAAGAATGCAAGAATCTGCCTTCTTACTAAAAGGTCTTTCTGTAGAAGTAATAGATGAAGAAGATAAAAAAGAAGTAAAATATCACTATGAAAATGGTATTAAATCATTCGCAGAATATATGAATGAAGGAAAAAATACACTTCATAATGTATTACATTTTACTGGAGAAAAAGATAAAATTGAAGTAGAAATTGCAATGCAGTATACAGATACATATAATGAAAACATTATTTCATTTGTTAATAATGTTAAAACAAGTGATGGTGGTTCACACGAGGTAGGATTTAAAACAGCATTAACAAAAGTATTTAATGAATATGCTAGAAATAATGGATACTTAAAAGCAAAAGATAAAAACTTAGAAGGACCTGATGTAAGGGAAGGTTTAACCGCAGTTATATCACTTAGAATTCCAGAAGCATTACTTCAATTTGAAGGACAAACAAAAGGTAAACTAGGTACACCACTTGCTAAAACTGTAGTAGAAAATGTAGTTTCTGAAAAGTTTGGATTTTATTTAGAAGAAAATAAAGAAGTAGCAGTTACAATATTAAATAAAGCATTAAAAGGAAAAGCCGCAAGAGAAGCAGCTAGAAAGGCAAGAGAGGCTGCTAGAAAAGCAAGCGGAACAAAAAAAGAAAAAAATATTAGTGATAAACTTGCTCCTGCACAAAAGAAAGATTCATCTAAAAATGAGCTATTTATAGTAGAGGGTGATTCAGCAGGAGGTTCTGCTAAAACAGGAAGAGATAGAAGATATCAAGCAATATTACCTCTTCGTGGTAAAGTACTTAATACAGAAAAAGCAAAAATAGAAGAAGCATATAAAAATGCAGAAATTAATACACTTATTTATACAATAGGTGCGGGTGTTGGGACAGATTTTGATATTAAAGATTGTAATTATGATAAAGTAATAATAATGACCGATGCCGATGTTGATGGATCACATATACAAGTTCTTTTAATAACATTCTTCTATAGATATATGAGACCACTTATAGAAGAAGGAAGACTTTATATCGCAACACCACCACTTTATAAAATAGAGTTTGCTAAAAATGAAGTAGTGTATGCTTATAATGATGATGAATTAAAAGAATATACAAAGACAAGAAAACCAATTGATACACAAAGATACAAAGGTCTTGGTGAAATGGATGCTGAACAGTTATGGGAAACAACAATGGATCCAGAACATAGATTATTAATTAGAGTTAAGATAACTGATGCTGCACTTGCAGAAAAAAGAGTATCAGTACTTATGGGTGATAATGTTGATCCTAGAAAAGAATGGATAGAAGAAAATGTAGAATTTTCTTTGGAAGATGATTATAAGATATAGGAGGTGCTTTAAATGAAAAAGAAAAATGATGAAACAAAAGAAGTAATACAAAGAATACATGATTATGCCCTTGAAGAAATAATGGGTGACAGATTCGCATCATACGCTAAAGAAATAATTCAAGATAGAGCCCTTCCTGATGTAAGAGATGGACTTAAACCTGTTCAAAGAAGAATACTTTATGGAATGTATGAAAGTAAAAATACATATGATAAAAAATATAGAAAAAGTGCCAAAGCTGTTGGAGAAATAATGGGTAATTACCATCCACATGGTGATTCATCTATATATGATGCAATGGTTAGAATGAGTCAAGATTGGAAAATGATGACTCCATATATTGATATGCATGGTAATAATGGATCTATGGATGGTGATTCAGCTGCTGCTATGCGTTATACAGAAGCAAGATTATCTAAAATAGCAGGTGAACTACTTAAAGATATAGAAAAAGGAACTGTTAATATGGCTCCTAACTATGATGATACAAGAGTAGAACCAACAGTACTTCCTTGTAAGTTTCCTAATTTACTTGTAAATGGTTCAACAGGAATAAGTGCTGGATATGCAACTAATATACCAACACATAATTTAGGTGAAGTAATAGATGCAACAGTTTACAGAATAGATAAACCAAATTGTTCTTTTGAAGAAATATTTAATATAGTAAAGGGACCAGACTTTCCAACAGGTGGAACAATTGAAGGAAAGAAAAATATAGAAGAAGCATATAGAACTGGTAAAGGAAAAATAAATGTAAAATGTAAATATGAAATCATAAAGGAAAAGGGAGTTCATCAAATACTTATTACAGAAATTCCATATGAAGTAAATAAAGCAAATTTAGTTAAGAAAATAAATGATATTAGAATAGAAAAGAAAATAGATGGAATAGTAGATGCTAGAGATGAAACAGCAAGAGGAGATCTTAGAATTGCAATTGATTTAAAGAAAGATGCTAATAGCGAACTTATCTTAAATTATTTACTTAAAAATACAGATATGCAAATATCATATAGCTTTAATATGATTGCTATTGTTAATAGAAGACCAAAACTTGTTGGATTTGTTGATATAATTGATGCATATATTGCTCATCAAAAAGAAGTTACAATAAGAAAAAGTAAATTTGATTTAGAACATGCTAAAGCAAGAATGCATATAGTAGATGGTTATTTAAAAGCAATGAGTATATTAGATGAAGTAATTGCGTGCATTAGAAAAAGTAATAATAGAATGGATGCTATAAATAACTTAGTAAAAGAATTTGAATTTACTATAGAACAAGCAACTGCAATAGTAGATATGAAATTATATCGTTTAACTAATACAGATGTAGTAGCTTTAGAAGAAGAAAGAGCAAAATTAGAACAGATAATAGAATTCTTAAACTCAGTTTTATCTAATGAAAAGATATTATTTAAACAAATGAAAAAAGAATTATTAGATATAAAGAAAGAATATGCTACAGAAAGAAAAACAGTTATTAAAGATGAAGTATCTGAAATAAAAATAGATGCAATAGATATGATTCAAAAAGAAGATGTAATAGTAGTTATAACAAAAGAAGGATATATAAAAAGAGTATCAAGTAGAAGTTATCAATCTAGTAAGAATGAAGATACTTTATTAAAAGATAATGATTATGTACTTGGTTTATATGAACTAAATACATTAGATACAGTACTTTTATTTACTAATTTAGGTAATTATTTATATGTTCCAGTTCATGAAATCCCAGATGCAAAATGGAAAGATTTAGGAAAACATATAAGTAATATTAGAACTATAAAATCAGAAGAAAAAATAATTGGATGTATACCAGTAACTAATTTTGAAACAAATGATATTATTACTATATTTACTAAAAATGGTATGATAAAAAGAACTAATTTATCAGAGTTTAAACTTCAAAGATATTCAAAGGCAGTAACATGTATTAAATTAAAAGATGATGATGAAGTTGTAAATGCTATTAATTCTAAAAATAAAGAAGTATTAATTTCAACAGAAAATGGTTACGGATTATGGTATGATATAGAAGAAGTTCCTATTTCTGGAATAAAAGCGTCAGGTGTTAAGTCTATTAATTTAAAAGATGATATAGTAGTATCAGGATGCTTATTTAATAAAAATGATGAATATATCGCTGTATTTACAAATAAAGGAACTGCTAAAAGAATAAAATTAGAAGAAATGGAAAAATCATCAAGAGCTAGAAGAGGATTATTATTAATTAGAGAAGTTAAAACTAATCCATATAAAATAGTTAAAACTTTTGTAATAAATGGTAAGAGTAAACTAGGATTTATGACAAGTTCTGATATTGATTATATAAGAAGTGCTGAAATATCAATAAATGATAGATACTCAACAGGATCATCTATATCTAAGAAAAAAGTATTAGATGTATTTGAAATAAAAGAATTAATATCAAAAGAGGAACTTGAAGTATTAGAAGAGGAAGAAGAAATAGAAAGTATTCCAAAAAAAGATGTATCATTAAAAGAAATTGATGATAAGATTATGACTATAGATGATTTTTTAGATGACTTTAATATGGAAAATTGATAGAAATATCAATTTTTTTCTATTTTTTAGGGGAATTTGGTATGTAGACGGAGTAAATAATATATGAGGACCTCAGAAAAAAACTAAAGAAGGGCAGGTGCATATATATTAAATATGTAAAAAGTTATCAAGAAGATGTTGTAAGACAAAAATATGAAGTAATACCAGGAACATTTGATCCAATATTTAAAGAAATATTTAAAAGTAATAAAGAATTTTTAGCGGATATAATATATGAAGTAACAGGAATACC
>FR893564.1 GCA_000433675.1 Clostridium sp. CAG:433 | reverse complement strand
TATGTCCACTTTTATATTACAACTTCATTTATTTTAAAAACTTTCTTTTATTTATTTTCATTTATCCAACTTGTTAATTCATCTTTACTTTGAAATCCAACTTTTTTTGATATTAATTTTCCTTCTTTGAATAGTAATAAAGTTGGTATACTAAGTACTCCAAATGTATTTGCAATTTCACCACTTTCATCTACATCAACTTTACAAAATGAAACATAATTTATTTCATTTGATAATTCTTCTACTATTGGTGATATCATTCTGCAAGGTCCACACCATTTAGCAAAAAAGTCAACTAATACCATTTCCCCATTTATTTCATTATTAAAATTATCTTTATTTAATATTTTTACGCTCATAATTACTCTCCCACTTTACATTTTGTTATTTTATTTTTTGAATATAAATATTCAAGTGAATCTTTTTCTATAACTTTATTTTTTTCCATTATATCAATTGATTTACAATTAAATTCTGAATCTGATAATTTATCTTTTTCTTTTATTAAATCATTAATATCATTTAATGATGATATTGTACTATCAATCTCTTTAGATACAAATGGTGTTTTTTCTAAAATAAAGCTTCTAATATTTGATTCTGCAAAAAATTTATTATTATTAAGTCCAAATATTGGTGATGATAATATAAATAATATTATAAACACTATTAAATAATATTCTATAGCTCCTAAAATTGCTCCTAAAATTTTAGATGGAATCGCAAATATTATAGTTGCTCTTAATATTTTTTCAAATACTGAACTTATTTTTATAAGTATAATAAGAATTGTACTTAATACTGAAAAAACCAATAAAAATGCAAATCCTTCATATACGATTATATTTAAAACTGCTAAATTTTCAAATAATCCACCAAAACTAAAAAATGGTAAATGTTCATACATTATTGATGATACAGGATTTTTAAGTATAAATGATAGTATAAGTACAAAAATCATTCCAACTGTAATTACACTTTGTTTTATTATTCCCCTTTTAAAACCTACTATCGCACCAAATAATATTATCATTATAATTATAATGTCAAGCATATCTATTCTCCTTTACTTTACATATTAATTATATTATAATTTTACCAAAAAATAAAGATTTATGATAAAATATTCTTATGAGGTGATTTTTTAATGACAATTTCATTTAAAATAAGTAAAAATACAATGGATAAAATGTGTGAACATTATAAATATATAAAAAGAGATAAAACTCCTGCATATGCTTTATTTCAAGCAAAGGATGCAGATACTGTAATTACACTTTATGAATCTGGTAAAGTCGTTTTTCAAGGTATAAGTGCAGATATAGATGCGAATATATGGAAAGAAACTGAAATGATTCTTAATGGTAAACCAGTTACAATAGAACCTAAAAAAGAAAAAAAAGTTGATGATGATAAAACTGATTACTATTTTATTAATTCTATTGGTTCTGACGAAGTTGGTACTGGTGATTATTTTGGACCTATTATAGTTTGTGCATCTTATGTAAATAGAAAAGATATATCTTTCCTTGAAGAACTAGGTGTTAGAGATTCAAAAAAACTTACTGATGATAAAATTTTAAAAATTGCACCAGAAATAATTAAAAGAATACCACATCAAGAAGAAATAATATCTAACACAGAATATAATAATATGCAAGATAATGGTTATAATATGAACAAAATTAAAGCAATATATCATAACAAAGCAATTTTAGGTCTTATGAAAAAAGATAATTTCGTATATGATATGGTTGTAGTAGATCAATTTACTCCAGAAAGAAATTATTATAATTATTTAAAAAGCGAACCTAATGTATTTAGAAAAATAAAATTTACAACTAAGGCGGAAGATAAATGTTTATCTGTTGCTTGCTCTTCTATAATAAGTAGATATCTATTTTTAAAAGAAATTGAAAAAATGGGAAACAGTCTTGGATCATTTATTCCAAAAGGTGCAAGTACTTTAGTTGATGATTATGGAAAGAAAATAGTTCAAAATTTTGGTAAAGAAAAACTTAGAAATATTGCTAAGTTAAATTTTAAGAATACAGAAAAAATATTAAATGAAAACTAGGAAAAATTTTATTCCTAGTTTTATTTTTTATATTTTACTACTTGTCAATAGTACATTCATATGTTTTTAATGAACAATTTATATTTGAAGAATTATTACCACTATCTGTTGTAACATAGCCATAGTATAAAATTTTATTATCTTTTATATCTTCAATAGATGTGATTAAAAATGGATTTGTTTTACTATTAATTTTAAATTTTAATTCATTCATCTTACTTTGTTTTCCATTTAGTTCAATTTCAAATATCATTGGTGATTCACCATTGCCAACGCCATATAATTTATTTTCGTAAAAATGATAAATAGTTTTATTTTTATATGCATCTTTTCTACTATATTCCAATTTTTCTAACAAAATATAATCATTTTCTGATACTTTATAAAATAAACCTGTAATAAATGATTCATAACCTTCTGGTGTTATATCGGCTAAAGCATATAATTCATCTTTTTCATCACCATGATGTACATAAGTATTCAAATCTTTATCTTTTAAATCATAATGATCAAAATTGTCCTTTTTATTGCAACCAGTTATTACAAAACATAATAATATCATAATTATTGTTAAAATTTTTTTCATACTTTCTTATATTAGAATTATAATCTAATATTTCCTCCCTCTTATTTAATTTTTAATCAATAAATTTAATTTTCATATTTTCTGTATTGCATTTATTTTTATAACAATATTTTACTACAACCTTTATTGCACTTTTAAATTCATCTGGTGATGTTTCAATAAATGCATCTGAACTTCTTCTAAAATTTGGTGAGTTTTCTTCTATATATTCTGTATCCTCTTCGTAAACAATTATATTTTTTAAAAACTTTCTAAATGATATATCTTTATTTTTATTCCATTCATTACTTGACCACTCTTTATCATTAAAATAAATAGTAATTTTAAAATCATCTATATTCTTTACCTTTTTAGTTTGTCTAAAATTTGTTAGTAGTATTTCATAATTATTTTTATCTAAATCTACATTCCCTGTCTCAAATCCAAAATGTTCAGACTCGCCAGTAAATTTATGTGTTATATATTTTAATTTAACTTCATTATTTTTACATTCTTTATAGGTAATTTTTCTATTACAAAAATTATTAATTCCTATAAAACCTATTATAATTATAATTACTATAATAACTAAAACAAATATAATCTTCTTTCTCATATACAAACACTCCTTTTCAAACATTATAGCACAAAAAAAGCAAAATTAATTAATTCTGCTTTTTTTTATAAATATAATTTTTTATCTCATAAATCCAATATAAATCATGAATATTGTAAGTATAACACTTATTACTATTCCATTTACTCTAGAACTTTTTTGTTCTCTATTATCAATACCTATACCTACTCCCATAGATATTAGATATCCACCAATAAGTCCACCAATGTGAGCTGCATTTCCTATTCCAGGAGTTGTAAATCCAATAATTAAGTTTAGTATTACAACTGGTACAATTTGATTTATCAAAGAGTTACCAATATATCCTCTATATTTAACTCCAAAGTATAATATTGAACCAAGAAGACCAAATATTGCTCCTGAAGCACCTGCTGCTACTGTATTTGCTGAAGATAATGCAACTGTAAACAATGATCCCATAATTGCACTAAAGAAATAAATTATTAAATATTTTACTTTTCCATAAAAGTATTCAACTTGAGTTCCAACAATATATAATGAGTACATATTAATTAATAAATGAAATATACCAATATGTAAAAATGCCGATGTTATAATTCTATAATACTCTCCTGCCTTTGTTAAAACTACATAATTTGCTCCAAAATTAATTAATGTTTGTGTGTCTTCTGAACCATTGCCTAATAAATACATAAGTATAAATACTATAACATTAATTAATATAAGTGCATATGTTGCGATTGGTTTTCTATTTTTCATAAACTTCTCTCTTTCTTTTCCTTCTTTTATATTTTTTTCTTCTATTTCTCTTGTAATTCTACCAACTAGTTCAAAGCCTGTTTCTTCATATTTAAAATCATCTTCCACATTTTTATAACTTTTTTTAATATATTCATTTGTTAAAAAACTATCTTCATCTTTAACAACTATTCCAATATATTTATCATCAAAATTATCTATTTCTTTTGTATAAAAATTTTTATCTAAGTAAATAGATAATACATTCATAGAAAAATCTAATAATTTTCTTTTTAATTGTTTTGCTATATGTTTTGTTTTTAATACATCATAATCATATTGTTCTTTATTTATGATTTTTCTTGTAACTATTCTAACAATACTATATTCATTATTTTTATTTTCAAGCCATATTTCATCTTCTATTCCTTTTATTATAATAGGACTATAGTTTTCTTTTACAATAAAATAATGTATTATCTTCATCACAAGTAAATCATAATTATCCATTATTGTTAAATCCATTTTATCTCCTACTCTTCTTTGTATTCTTCTAGTATTTTATTAAATTCTTCTGGAACTTCACAAGAAAAAGTCATTACCTCTTTTGTAGTTGGATGAGTAAATGTTATTTCTTTTGCATGTAAAAGTTGTCCAAATTCTCCATGATTATTTTTTCCATATACTGGATCATTAATAACAGGATGATTTATATATTTCATATGTACTCTTATTTGATGTGTTCTACCTGTTTCAAGTTCACATTCTATTAAACTTGCATTTTTATATCTTTCAAGTACTCTAAAATGTGTAATTGCATCTTTTGAATTTGTACTTGTTACACACATTTTCTTTCTGTCTGATGGGTCTCTTCCAATAGGTGCATCTATTTCACCAACATCATGATTTATTACTCCAGAAACAAGTGCAATATATTTTCTTTTTATCTTTTTTTCTTTTAATTCTTCTGCTAAAATTCTATGTGCTTTATCATTTTTAGCAACTATTAAAAGTCCACTAGTATCTTTATCAATTCTATGAACTATACCTGGTCTAAACTCACCATTTACATGGCTTAAATCTTTACTTAAATACATAAGACCATTAACAAGTGTTCCACTATAATTACCTGGTGCAGGATGAACTACAACTCCACTTTTTTTATTTATAACCATTACATCATCATCTTCATAGACAATATCTATATCCATTTTTTCTGGTTTTACACTCATATCTTCTTCTTTATCAGTAATTAAAATAACATCTCCATTTGATACTTTGTAACTACTTTTTATAATTTTGTCATTTACAAGTATTAACTCCTCATCAATTAATTTTTGAATTTTTGCTCTTGAAAAACTATCATCTAATTTACTTGATAAATATTTATCTATTCTTTCATTCTTTTCTAAGTTTTCTACTTCTATCCTTATTTTTTCTTCCATCATTATCACTTCCTTCAAATACAATAAGTAAAATTGCTCCTATAACAATTGCAGCATCTGCTAAATTAAATATTGCAAAATTAAACTTAAATATTACAAAATCTAAATAATCAATTACATAACCATAGAATATTCTATCATATAAATTACCTAATATTCCACCCAATAATAAGCCATACGCAAGTACTCCAATTTTATTTACATTTTCTTTATTAATAGTTCTATAAATTAAAAATAATACTATTAATGTAATAAATATTAAAAAAAGTACATTACCTGAAAAAAGAGAAAAAGCTGCTCCCTCATTATGGCAATTTGTTATATAAAAGAAACCATCTATAATTTTGTTTCTTACATTAAGTGCATAATTATTTGTAACTAATACTTTTAAAATTCTATCTATAATTATTACTATTAAACTAATTATTCCAATTTTTTTCACTTTTTTCACCCACTATTATTATATCATGACTTTTGCTTTTTTCATACCTTTATTTACTCATATCTAAGTGCATCAATTATATTTAATCTACTTGCTTTTCTTGATGGAATAATATTACCTATTATACATACTAAAATACTTAAAATTATTCCAAAAATCATATATTTTAAATTTACATTAACTATACTTATATCAAATTTAGATTTTGTTACACTATTTATTAAACTAGATAATATTTTTGATATAATACAAGAAAATATTCCTGTAAAAAATCCTATTAAAATTGCTTCTGTTTTAAATATCTGCTTTATATCTTTTTTTCTAAAACCAAGTGCTCTTAAAATACCTATTTCTTTTGTTCTTTCTAAAACGTTTATACTAAAAACTATAATCATCATTATGCATGAAACTATAAGTGAAAGAAAGGAAAAACTAGATAATACATAAGTTGCAATATCTAAATAGTTAAATATAGCATTTGTATATTCTTCCATATTTGATAGTTCAAAACCCATTTTCTTCATTCTTTTTTTAACATATTCTATATTTTCTTTTTTATCTATTTCTATTTTTATTTCTGTTGGTTTTAATTCTTCATCTAACTCTGAATAAATCTTTTCTAAAGTATTATAAGTAACATATGCATAATTAGAATTATTTATTAAGTCAACTTTTCCATTTTTGTATATTCCGGATATTTCTAAATTTTTAGTTAATAATGCAGGACTAGTTTTTGATGAATCTAATAGATATAATTTAATATTTTTTCCAACTAAATCATTTTGTCTTTTTTTTAAAATATTATCACTAAGGTATTCACTAATAACTATTTCATTCGTCTTTGGAACATTTCCTAATTTTATATTTTTATCTTTAATATTAGAATTACTTGATAAACTAACTAAATCATATTTTTTACCATTATAAACTATATATGCAGACGTATATGATATATCTTTTTTTATGTTAGTAACATGATCTATTTTTCTTATTTTTTCTATTTCACTTTTACTATAATATTTTACATCATATAATTCATTTTTACCCTTTTCGCTTACAGTAAATAAAAGAGGATTTACATTATTTTTAAGTTCATTACTAATATATTTTTTTACTCCACTTCCAATATAAAGACTTATTAATATTCCAATAACTCCTATAGAAGATGCGGTTATAAGAAGTATATTTCTTTTTAGATTCTTTATAATATTACTTAATCCTAATTTGACACACATAAAAGAGTTTAAATTTCTTTTTAAACTTTTATTTTTCTTTTTTACATTTTTAACATTTTTTAGTATTTCATCCTTTTTTATTAGTCCATCTTCTATAGTAATTACTCTACTAGAATACTTTTTAACCTTATTTGAATGTGTTACAACAATAACTAGTTTTCCATCATTTGATATTTGTTTTAGGATTTTTAATACTTTATCTGCATTTTTTGAGTCAAGAGCTCCTGTTGGTTCATCTGCCAAGATAATATCTGGTTCATTTATAATTGCTCTAGCAAGTGCGACTCTTTGTTTTTGTCCTCCTGATAGTTCTGTTACCTTTTTATTTTTATATTCAATTAATCCAACTTTTTCTAATGCTGATTCTACCATTTTAATTTTTTTTATTTGTTTTACATTTGTCATATCTAACATAATCATGACATTTTCAAATACGCTTAAATAAGGTATTAAATTAAAATTTTGAAAAACAAAACCAATTTTATCTCTTCTATAATTATCTTTATCTATTTTCTTTATATCATTTTTATTTATTGTAACTGTTCCTATATAATCATCATCAAGCCCACCAATAATATTCATAAGTGTTGATTTACCTGAGCCACTTTCTCCATAAATACAAACAAACTCACCACTTTTTAAGGTTAAGTTAATATCTTTTAATACTTCTTGTACTTCGTTTTTATTAATTTTATAATTCTTTTTTACATTTTTCAGCTTCAATAACATAAATACCCTCCTGATATTTATATTATCCGTTTGTACCTTAAATTCCCCTAAAAATTCGTTTATTATACTCAATTGGTACTAATTTTTTTCTTCTAACCTCATTTTTGTCACAAAATAAGTGTTCATGTTTCTTAAAGAAACTAAATAATAAATCTTTATTCTCATCATCTTTAACAACTTTTTTAAAATTATTTAATGCATCTTCTTCTGACATTGAGATTGGATAATTTACTCTATAAAAATCTAAATATACTAAATATTTTTTAAATATTAGTAAATTTTCTTTATTTATTCCAAGTAATTCTTCAAAATCCTCTAATTTAAAATTATATTGTATTCCTTCTATAAACCAAGTTTCAAAAGTTAAATCTTTTTTTCTAAGTTCATAATTTTCTAATATATCATTCATAAAAATTCTCCTATCTAATTACCTTTAAAATTATTAATCAAATTAGATTAGAATTATGTCGAATTATATTATATTTTATAAATTTATAAAAAAAATAACTACTATAATTAGTAGTTAATATCTTTTAATTTATTATATCTAAAAATGCATCTATATTTGTTTTTCTAATATTACCATTATTATTTATTAAATCTAATATTTCTTCTTTCGTTAAATATTTTACATACTCTACTTCATCTTTTTCATATGTTAATGAATTTATATCAATGTCTTTCTTTATATAAAATACATCTTTAAATGCATCATCATATTTATATGTTTTAAATAGTTTTACTTCATCCTCATTAATATCTATACCTAATTCTTCTTTTATTTCTTCTATAATAGCTTCTTTACTTGTTTGACCAGACTTTACATGACCACCTGTTGTAGCCCATACATTTTTCTTTCTTTTTGACGTCATTTGAAACAAAAATTCACCTTTAGAATTTTCTATAAATGCAAGTACAACAACTGAATACCTTCCTTTAGGTACAATTAATTTTGTTCCTTTTTCTCTAAATAATTTTTCTCCTGTTAAATTTTTATTTTCATCATATAAATCTGTATATTCACCTTTTTTGTTACTAATAAATTTTTCTTTTTTTATTAAACAATCAAATAAATCATCACATTTCTTAATAACTTTAATTTCACTTTTATTTATTAATCTTTCAATTAAATATGGATACTCAGAATAATCAATTTCATCAATTATACAATCAATTTTAAGATTCGATATAAATTTACCTACTCTTACCTCATTATATTTTTTTAACTCATTTAATATTTTTTCTTCTAAATAATCATAACTGCAAGATTTAATTGTATTATCAAAAGAAATATATCTTATATCACTATTATCATTTAATAGACTATTCCAAGTTTTTGAATACATTATTATTTCTTCTTTCAACAGTTTTCTCTCTAAAGCATCTACATTTTTTATCTCTTCTTTGTCTAACTCACCAACACTTTTTGCTTCACTAGATATTTCATCAGAATATACTACATATAATTCTGCATCATATTTTTCTAACAAATTACAAATATAAAAAACTGTCATGTATTCATTTGAATTTTTATGACTAGACCAAATTCTAATTTTTTTATTATTTCTAACGTTATCTAACAAAAATTTAATTTTATTACCATAATCAACAACATCCACATTATATCCTATATTTTTCAAGAAACTTCTTTTATAATTTTTTAAATCTTTTAAATCTCCAATATCTAAATGCATATCTAAAAGAACTATATTCTCATTTTTAATAGATGATTTTAAAAGTAATCCATTACTAGATAAATTAGATACAACTTCTATTGTATTTTCCATAATAGCACCTCTTTATTTCATTATAACAAAAAAAGCCCATAAAGGACTATTTTTTCATTATTCTAAGTGTATTTAATATTGAGATAATTGTAACACCAACATCCGCAAATACTGCCTGCCACATATTTGCAATTCCAATAGCGCTAAGAACTAATATTAATATTTTTACACCTATTGAAAATACTAAATTTTCTTTTATAATTCTTTTTACTTTATTTGAAATACTTATTGCTTTATTAATCTTACTTATATCATCATCCATAATAACAATATCACTTGCTTCTATTGCTGATGATGAACCAATAGATCCCATAGATATTCCAATATCTGCTCTTTTAAGAGATGGAGCATCATTTATTCCATCACCTATAAAGGCAACTACATCTTTATCATTTAATAATTCTTCTAATTTTTCATATTTTTCTGTTGGTAAAAGTTCATAATAAACTTTATCTATATTTAATTTTTCTGATATGGAAAGAGCATTTTCTTTTGAATCACCTGTAAACATATATGTTTCAATACCTTTTTTAGATAATTCATTTAAAGTGTTTTCTACCCCTTCTTTTATTCCATCATTAATAGTAAGTGATGAAACTATTTTGTCATCAATGGATAAATAAATATTTAAAGAACCATCATCTTTTATATCAAACATTTTATTGTTACCGATTTTTATTTTTTTATCATCGTATGTATAACTTACACCAAGGCCCTCTATTTCTTTATGATTCTTTACTTTCTCATTTACATCTATATTTACATAATTCATTATTGATTTAGCAATTGGATGATTTGATAAATTTTCACCTAATGCATAAAGTTTTAAAATATAATCTTCACTATAACTACTATCTAGTAAGTTAAAACTTGTAACTTTAAATGCTCCACTTGTTAATGTACCAGTTTTATCAAATACTATTTTGTTAACTCTCGAAAGTAAATCAAGATAGTTACTACCTTTAACTAATATTCCATTTTTACTTGATACACCAATACCAGTAAAATATGAAAGTGGTACTGAAATTGCAATTGCACATGGACAAGATATAACTAAAAATACTAGTGCTCTATAAATTGATTCATATGTTGTAAGATCTGTGAAAAGTATAAAGCATATAAATGTAATTACACTTATTATAAGTACTATTGGAGTATAATACTTAGCCATTTTTGCGACAAATGTTTCAGTCTTTGATTTTTTATCAGTCGCATCTTCTATAAGTGATAATATTTTTGAAACAGTACTATCATTAAATAATTTAGTTGCTTTTATCTTTATTACTTTTCCTTCATTTATTGATCCAGATAATACTTCATCATTTTCTTTTTTATTAACTAGGTCACTTTCACCAGTTAAAGAAAATAAATTTAACTTAGTTTCACCTTCAATAACTATTCCATCAACTGGAATTTTTTCACCCTTTTTTATTATTAATATATCATTAATTTTTACGTCTTCTACATTTATTACTTTTGTTTTATCACCAACAACTTTATTTGCAAAGTCTTGTTTTATATTCATTAAATCTTTAATTGAATTTCTTGAATTATTAACGGCTTTTTCTTCTAATATTTTACCTATTTCATAAAGTATTATAACCATTAATCCTTCCATTTGTTTATCTACAAAGTAAGCACCAATTGCGGATATTGTAATAAGTGCATTTTCATTAATTGTATGTGACTTTATAAGCATTTTAACTGCTACTTTAAATGTTCTATAAAGTAAAATAACATATGACGCTATAATAAGTATTTTATTAATTATTTCATTATCAAAATTAACATATAATCCAAGTAAAGCAATTATAACTCCAATAATTAATCTTATTAAATTATAATTTTTTTTAGTTTCTTTTACTTCTTCATCTATTTTAGTAACTACTACTTCTGGTTCTATTTTAGTAACAATGTCACTAATATCTTCTATTTTTATATCATCATTAGACATAAAAGATAATGTTAGTGATGAAAAGTTTACAACTACATCACTTAAATTGTTTTCTTTTTTTAATCTTTCCTCTATTTTATTCGCACAATTTGCGCAATCTAGATTATTTAATCTATATTTATATTTCTTCAATATGTTCAAGACCTTTCTCTAATATTTTTTCAACATGATCATCATCAAGTGAATAGTAAACTACTTTGCCTTCTTTTCTTGATTTTATAAGATTAGAATCTTTTAATAATTTTAATTGATGAGATATTGCTGATTGTGTACTCTTTGTAATATATGCAATATCATAAACACATAACTCACTTTCTTTTAACGCACAAAATATCTTCATCCTAGTAGTATCTCCAAAAAGTTTAAAAACTTCCGCAAGCTCAAACATTTTTTCATCATCGATAATACTATTTAAAACTTTATTTACTCTTTCTTTATCTATAATAATTTCTTCCATAAAAATTTCCTTTCATATGAATTTCCATTCATATGTATTGTACTACTATATTATTCATAAGTCAATAATATATGAATAAAAATTCATATATTTGTGCAACAAAAAAATCCCTCGAACGGGATTAATTTCATTAATGGCGGAGTGAGAGGGATTTGAACCCTCGCGGCAGTTACCCACCCTACACCCTTAGCAGGGGCGCCTCTTCAGCCTCTTGAGTATCACTCCAACGCGCAATATAATTTTACCATTTCTTACGCGATAGGTCAATATTAATTTTAAGATTTTATTTGATATTTATCATAATTATATTCATCTTCACAAACTTTTTCAAAACCAACCCTAAGCGCTAAACACTTACTTGGTTCATTATCTCTATCTATTAAAAGACTTATTTGTGTAGTATCTTCCTTTATTCTTTCTAACAATTCTTTAAGTAATGATAAACAATATCCTTTATTTCTATATTTTTTTAAAATAGCATATTCAAGATATAAATCTTCTTTTGGACCATCCAATCCAAATGCACCTATTATTTCATCTGTTAGCAACAATCTAACCATATATAATGTATTATATATATCATTTGAACGTTTTTCTTCATACTTAGCTATTTGATCAGAAAAAGAATCATCATATTTTATAATGTATTTATCTATTTCTTTATCCCAATCAAATTTATTTATCATACTAACATGTTCTTTATTATCATAATCAAAACTTTCTAATGTAAAATCTTGTAAATCTATCTTTTTCACATTTATCACCTCGTTTAAAGCGTGATATATAATATCAAAAAAGAACATTTCTGTCAAAAAAATGCTCTATTAACTGTTTTCTATCAAATAATTTATATTAAATTGTATAAGACTCATAACAAGTTCTTTAGTTTCATCATCTACATTTCTAATATTTTTTACAATATTAAATGATTTTTTTATATTAAAGAAATCATTAGTATCTTTTATACCACTTTTTTCAAGTGCTTCAAATACTGTTTCAATCATCTTTCTTCTTTGTTCATCATCATGTTCATCAAGCCATAAAATAATACTTTCTCTTAAATTTGAACTTATTTTACTTAAAGATGCTTCTTTAAAAAAAGTACCATCTGTTTGCCAAGTTGAAACAGAATGTGCCATAAAATCTCTTCTTGTTGATTTTATAACTTTAAATTTATCATTTCTTAAAAGAACACCAATATAACTATAATTAGGTACAATATGAATAAGTCTATCTCTTACCTTTTTATAATTATCTGATTCAATTTCTGCTTTTCTAAGACCCGGTCCATCATTACTATAAATTTTCTTTATTTTTTTATTTACAAGTTTTTTTGCAAACATTGATGAAACAAGTGCTAAATTACCACCTTTTGAGTGTCCACCAACCATTACATTTTTATCATAAAATCTAACACATTTATTTATATATTCTATTGCAAGTGTTTGTGCTGGAACAGGAAATTTATAAGATAGTTCAAAATCCTCTTTCCATCCACTTAATAAATTATCAGTTCCTTCAAATGCAACATAGGTAAAATTCTTTTTAACTTTAAAACATACCGCACCAAACTGTCTATCAGAGTCTGCAATATACTTAAAGTTATACATAAGAACATCTTTATATCTAACTGTATTAATAACTTGCTTTAATAACTGATAACTAACTTTTTGAGCTATTCCTAATTTACTTATTTCAAAATAACTATATTTTTCTAAATATTTTATTCCTGCTTCTTCTAATCTTATGTATTTTCTATTTTCTGGTACTATATCTTCATAATTCAAATATATTAATGAAGAAAACACAACATTATCTATTTCATTAAATGGTTCTTCAAAAAATGTTTTATTACCATAGTCTCTTACATATGTACTAATACTTGCCAATTTAATCACCTCAAATATTATATTTACATTATAACATAACTAAATAAAAAGTTAAAAAAAAATCCAATAAAGGATTTAAATTCTTAAATGGTGACCAGTACGGGATTCGAACCCGTGAATGCCGCCGTGAAAGGGCGGTGTGTTAAGCCACTTCACCAACTGGCCATATCATAATGGTGGACCTAGATGGACTTGAACCATCGACCTCACGCTTATCAGGCGTGCACTCTAACCAGCTGAGCTATAGGTCCAAAACATTATTAAATGAACAATGCTATTTAATTTTACAATAATAATAGATAAAAAGCAAGATATTTTTTGATTTTTTTTACTTTTTTACGCAAAAATAGGAAAATATCACTACTTTCCTACTTTTTTCTTAATAATCTTATACCCTGCTTTAATATATTTCTTTATCTTTAGAAGAAGGTTATTTTCTCTAACAGATAATTCTATTTTTACATTTTTACAATCTAAATTATTAATTACAATATCGTTTTCCTTATACAATATACCATCAAAATATTCTTTATTATCATCAAGAAAATATTTTACATTTTCTACATTTTTAATAAATATGTCTTTATACCAAGATTCATATGTTTTAATTATTACATCATAACCACTTTTTTTAAGTTCATTAACTTCATAATTAATTATCTTTAAAAACATATCTTTACTAATATTTTTTTGACTAGAAGGATGATAAATAATAGTGTTATGATTATCCTCATATTCAATAATAACTGGATAATCAAAGGTCTTATTTTTTAGTAAATGAAGAAAATATTCTATTTCATCTTTTGCTTCATCTATTGTTACTGCACGAGATTCATAATATAAGCCTATTTTTAATTTTTCTTTTTTTGATAGTTCATAATTTTCATAAAATTTACTATCTATATGTTTTGTTTTCTTTGTATTAAAATCTGTAAAACCTAATCTTATAATTACAAATTCAATATCACTTAAATCTTTGTAAGATGATAATAAATTATCTGATGATACTATTAATCCTTTCTGCTTCATATGTTACCTCCTTCACTATTATTAAATGAAGGATTTTTAATTTTGTAAATTACTTATGTCTAAATATATCTTACTAAACTTTGTGAACTTGAATTTACTATTTGACCGCTATAAACATATAAGTAATCAAGAGGATTTACCCTAGAACCATTTTTTGTTAAATCAAAGTGTAAATGTGGTCCTGTACTTCTACCTGTTGTGCCCATTATTCCTACTTTTTCTCCTTTTTGAACTCTAGTACCTACTTTTAAATTTGATCTACTATTTAAATGTAAATATCTGCTTATATCTCCATTATCATGTCTAATAGCCACATAATTTCCTGCGTCACTCGCATATGAATTAACTATTACTGTTCCATCATAACATGCATATATGTCTTGATTTCTTCCATAATACTTACTACTCCATCCAAGATCTACAGCTTTATGTGTACTTTTATATGTTTGACTTACATAGATATAGTTTACTGGAAATCTGTATTTTGTACTTGATCTATTTTCATTGTCTAATTTTTTAAATGTATTTGTTCCTGCGATTCCATCTACTGCTAATCCATTTTTCTTTTGAAAATCTTTTATTGCATTTATTGTATTATTTCCAACAATTCCATCTACTGCCAAATTATAACCATGTGAATTTAACTTTCCTTGTAAATCTTTTATTACTCCTACTAATTTTTCATTTGTGTTTCTTCCATATATTCCATCTACTGTTATTCCTACAAACTTTTGAAAAGATCTATAAGCCTTTTTTGTATTTACGCCTTCAATACCATCAATCTTTCCATTATAAAATAAATAATAAGTTTGTAAATTTTGTTGTCTTTGTTTTATATTAAGCATATTTTCCTCCTTTCACTTATATAATATTTGACTTTTTTATTTTCAAATAATATTTAAGCCACGAAAAAGAAGAAAATATTTATAATTTTTTATTAAATTATAGTTAATCTTTTTACATATGGTACATCTTCACTATTTTTATTATAGCTATATGCATCTTTTATATTATCAAATCCATTCATAGGATAATTTCTTTTTATAACAGATTCAAGCATTGATTTTAAATAATCTGGTCTTGGAATATTTTTTATATTTCCTTTTTCATCTATTAATATTTCTTTTGATTTTATTCCTAAAAATAATTCTAAGTAAAGCGCAACCAAGTGTCTATAATCAAATTCTTTACTTTCTTTACTAGAAACTAATATTGGATTATCTCCTAACTCTTCTAATAATTCTATAGGGTCAATATGTTTTAAAACCTTATTATAATATAGTTCTGAATAGTAAAAACTTTTAATAATCTCCTGCATTCCACTATCTATGTCTGGTAAAACTTCTACTAACTCTTCATTAAACATAAGTTTATCTATAACTCTATATTTTGAATCATCAGATGATTCATTTATAAGTATTAAATTACCTTCTTTACAATTTTCTTTACTTCCTGTATAAATTTCTTTTGTCACTTTTATTCTTCTCCATTCATTATATTTTCTCTTTAAAGGGTCAAAAAATTCAAACATCTCTGTTTGAATTTACTACCTAAAATGGTGTCCCCTTAGGGATTCGAACCCTAGACCCACTGATTAAGAGTCAGTTGCTCTACCAACTGAGCTAAGGAGACACATAAATTTTTTTGACTATTTAATTATAACACAATTTTATAAAAAATAAATACTTTTTAATAAAAAAAAGAAGAATTAATTAAACTATTCGCTTTTTGCTTGGTAGTTTATAATTACTTTCTTTATATTTTATTATTAATAAATTTATCTGCAATTGTATTAAGATGTTTTTTTACTTTATCAAATGATTCGCTTAAATCTAAATTAGAAATAACTATAGTATTCCCATCCATGGAAAACTTTGCCCATTGTTCATCATTTTTTTCGGTTTTTGCGTATAATAACATTCCTGATACTCTACCATTCTTATTAACATCTTTATTTTTTACATATGTAAAAATTTGATATAAATTATTTGATCTAAATGTATTTTTATTAAACATTGGATTATTTTGATACATATCACTATAGTATTTTGCATCAATAATTAATATTCTATCTTCATAGTATAATGTAATATCAGTCTTCATTTTAGGTAATAAAGAAATCATATTTTTTTCTTCTATATTCCATCCAATTTCTGAAACTTTTGCATGTAAATTAGGATAATGATATTTATAATATTCTAAAATAAACTTTTCATATAATTTATGCATTTTTTGGTCATCAATATAATTTTTGAATTCTATCTTTCCATCTGACTTAGTTGAAAGTAAACCGTCAATAATCAAATGACAAATATTAATACTTATCTTATATATTTTATTATTTTTTGTATATCTTATTGAATTCCATTTTATGGTCTTAATAGAAACTGTATCAACGTCTCTTAAATAATTTAAAACATTTTTTAGTTTTTTTATTTTAACTTTATCTGTTATTTTTTTAGAATAAATTAAATACATAGCTGCTGTTTTAATAATTTGATTCAAATATATATTTTCTGAATATACATCAAATTCACAATACATTTTCATTTTTTTCTGACTATTTTTTTTAATAGAATCATTTAATAAAATTTTTCCTTTTAAACTACTAATTTCATCTGTGGTTGTAATATACTCTTTAAATAAACCTCTTTTAATTAATTTCGATATTTCTTGTGTTAACATAACACAAAACAAATCATAAATATTATCAAATTCTTCTTTATCTATTAATTTTGTATCAGCTTCATTTAAATTATTAAAAGCATATGCTAACATCCAATAAATATTTTTAATGTTTATCATAAATTAATCCTCTAAAAGTTTATTTTTCCATTCGTTAAACTTATTTTCATCATCAAACCAATATTCTTTTAATGTAGGAATAATATCATATTTAACAATAAGTTTTAGTTCATTTACATTTGCTGCTTTCAAATTACAGAAATAACTATGTCCTATCATAAATCCTTCACCTAAAGATGGATCTTCTTTTATATCCTCGTTTAATTCAACAATTTTATTAATTAAATTATCAAAATAACTACTATTTAATTTTGATTGATATTCCTTAAATTTGAAATTATCAAATGCTGGCATTATATCAACAAATGAAAATCTTCTTCTTAATGCATAATCTATAATTGCTAAACTTCTATCTGCGGTATTCATAAGACCAATAATATATAAATTTTCAGGAACTGAGAAAGGCAATTTAGAATAAGCTAAAGTCAATGAATCTCCTCTTTTATCATTTTCAATTAGCATTAATAATTCACCAAATATTTTAGATAAATTACCTCTATTTATCTCATCAATTATCAAAAAGTATTTTTTTGATGGATTACTTTCTGCAAGTTTACAGAAATTATAGAATATTCCTTGTTCTAAAATAAAATTACCATTCTCATCCGGTTTAATACCCTCAATAAAATCCTCATATGAATAGCTCTGATGAAATTGAATAAATTTAATTCTATCATCATTTTGTTCACCCATTAATGAATATGCTAATTTTTTTGCCATAAAGGTTTTTCCTACACCTGGAGCACCTTGTAATATTATATTTTTCTTTTTTTCTAATAATTGAGTTATTTCAGTATATTTATCTTGGTCTATATAAACTTTATTCAAAAAATCTTCAACTGTATATAATTTATGATTTTTGTTCACAATTGGATTTTGTTCTCTTATAATCTCATTTAACATTTCAAATTCTTCATCTTTTACTTTGAATAATGAGCCCTGAGGACTTACAAAACATTCCATATTCTTAAGTTCAGGAATATTGCATATATCTTTATATTTAATTGGATTAGCAAATTGTTCTATTTTTTTAAATAAAATAACATTATTACTTAGTTCTTTTTCAACTACACATAATCCAACAATTTCTTTTCTAGGAGATGATTCATATGCTAAAACTATATCACCTTGTTTAGCATTATCAAAATTTCGATATATTTTTCTTTTATTTCCATCAGAATTAATAGATGTATAATCTATAGTCTCTCCAATTTTAATATTTGAAAAACTCCATATTCTTGGATTTGCATTTAACCAATAATAGTTTTTACCGTTAACTGGAACTTCTTCTAACACTTCCTCTTCCTCCTTATCTATTAAATCAATAATTGATTTTGCCAATTTGCCATTATCGTAATTAGTAATATCTGTTAATGTTTTACTATCAAATCCACCTTCTGGCACAATACTTTGTACATTAAAATTTCCTGTTTTTTTCCACTCAACTCCAATAATATTTTGATTATTTAAATATGTATAATCCGACTTAACTTCACAATATCCATATGAATTGTATTTTCCATTTTTAATGATAACTGTATCACCAGGATTTACTTCACTAGAAAATTGATAAATTGCAAGTATATCATTCTTTCTAGAATCATCATTAGGATATACTCTATCTAATGCATCACTAATTTCTTGTTTAGAGCTTAATTTATTTAAATCTCCTAATTTTTCCCATCCAATTTTTATATAATTGTTTTTCTTAAATTCTTCAAAGCAATCAACATTTTCAATATTTGACGATAAAATCCAATATTGACTAAATATTCTTCCTCCAAAATACATAATATCATACGTCAATATATGATTTTCATCATTCAAATAACAATCATTATCAATATAATTTGATACCAAATTGTTTAAATCTTCATCTTCATTAATATAATCAACTATATCATCACACATCTTATAATAATTAATTAGTGTTTGTATATTCCTTTCATTTTTTGTTAATTCATTATTTTTACAATTGATATCTATACCTAAATTATTAGCTATTTTTTTTGACACTGATGATTTAAACATGTAATATTTATTTGGATACATAAAATGTAAATATACACTTATTGCATGTAAATCTTGATAATGGTGTTTAGATTCATCCCAATGATTTTTTAATATTTCATCCGAAGCATTAATGAAATAATCATATCTTTTTGATAGTGAAATATTTTCATTATATAATACACTAAACATTTTTCTAACCTTATCTGGTTCAAACTCAATAAATTCTTCCATCATTGCTTTAGGAAAATAATTAAAGCCACTTAAAAGATTAGATGCTTTTGAAAAAGATAATTTAAACATACCTAAAAAATCTTGACTATTAATGTTCCAATTGTCTTGAAAGCATTTTACTGCTTTCCATTTATAAATTTCATTTGGTAAATAAGTAGATAAATTATTTTTATATGATTTAATAATCTTATCTAGATTTTTATAATTAAATGAGTTATTTAAAAAAGTAAATTCATAAAAATAATCGGTATCTAATAAATCAATGCTTTTTCCAATTTTTTCAGATAATTTTTTTTGAATAATTCTATCATAAGAAATTAATCTTTGATACCAATTATAATCTAATTTATCATTAGATTCTGGAATATCTTTTATACCAAGCATAATGTATACTCTTTTTACTTTATTATTCCAAATCATGCACTTATCTGGATAATTATATGATAAAACTTCAGTCATTGCAGATGTCTTAAATTCAACTATATTATTTTGAAAATCATCATATCTTTCTGATAAACTTCTGTCTCCATATAATAAATCTGCTAATCTATTTTTGAAATTATCGTGTCCGTTTTTATCATAAATTTTATGGACTGCTACTGGCATAACACTCCATAAGTTTTTTAAATAATTAATAATTTCATCATCAGACATATTTATTATCTTATTCTTATCAAATGATTGATAAAATCTTTTCCTATTATTTCTTTCTTCAAAATCGAACTTATCATTTGAATTATTTTTTAAATAAAGTATATAATCATCTATTAATCTATTTAATTTTTCTTCATTCATTTTAATTATTCTCCTCTATATAATTTGTTACATCTAATGCTGTATTAAACACTTTACATAATGAATTAAAGTCATAGTCATTAGATACTTTTTTATATATTTTGTTAAACATATTTATTAAATCATCATAAAAACCATTTATATTAAATATAATCATTTCTTTATTATGGAGTTTAGTTCTTTTATGTTCTAATATGTCAATAAATTCTGATAATGTTCCAAATGCACCAGGTAAAATTAATATAATATCTGCATTTTCTTCTAAAAATCTATTACTTTCTTCTAGTGTTTTTACCATATGTACTTCATCTAATTTTAAGCCTTCTAAATCACTTTTGTACATTTCATAACAAACACCTGTTATTTTTCTATTATTTTTTAGAAATTCGTTATAACAAATCCCCATTAGTCCTCTATTTGCGCATCCAAATACTAAGTCATTATCTTTACTTATATTTTCCATTAAAAATCTTGTTACTACTTTATATTCATCGCTTATTTTATCACTTGATGAACAACTTACAAATATATTCATTTTATTACCTCACCTACTATAATAATTGTAATACTATATAAAAATAAAAACAAGGAATATTCTATAAATATTCCTTTAAAAGTTCTATATTTTTATTTTGAAATTCTAAAAATTCTTTAGCAAGTTTTAAAACACTTTTATCAGCGCTCTTTTTATATTCATCTATTTTTTTATTCATATCTATTGTACCCATTGTAAATCCTCTTGTTAAAATATCTGCGATTTTTGAGTCACTATTATCTTTCATAATATCAAAATTAAGTTTCATTTTAGCCATAGTTTTTGCCATTATACTTGCTTCTAATACCTCACCTTTATATTTTTTTAACATTTTTTCACTTTCTTTTTTATAATGTTCATAATCTTTCAATTCAGACTCAATTAATTTTTTTATTTTATTGTCTTTATCATTTAATTTTCTAATCATTGTAGTAAGTGATGATATTCCCATTAAAGAGTCTTCGTGTATATAGTTTAATAATTCTACATTTTCATTCATTTTAATTCCTCCATTTATATTTTTATCTAAAATAATAAATTAATACTCTATTTATGAACTTTTTTACTAGAAAAAGTAACGACTAAATCAATAGTAAATATAATTATTAGTATATATGTAACATAACTTGGAATAAAAAATATAAATTTATTAATTAATGGTTGGAGTACATATATGACAAGTAAAGATCCTAGTGCCCATATAAAAGATACTTCAAGTGCAATATATTTTCCAATATGAAATTTAAAATTACTATAATCCCAAAATGTAACATGAAATATTTTTTCTATTAATACTCCACCTATCCATTCTAAAACTGTTAAAATAATTGTTAAAGAAAGAACTATAATTATTACTTCTAATACCTTATTTAAATTAAGTATATTAAATATAAATTTTGAAATAACTAATATTAGTAAAGCACCTATTCCATATATAGGAGTAAATGGTCCATAAAGCATTCCGCTTCCAGGCTTTTTACCTCTTACAAACTCAATTATATTTTCATATACAAAACCAATAAAAGAATAAATAAAAAAACAATTTAAATAGTACATATTATTCACCATAAATAGTATGTATCAAATTTTTTAAAATATACTACTTGAAGTTTTTTTAATTATTATATATAATATTCTAGCACGAAGGAGAAAATAGGGAAAAATGAAACCGGATAAAGTTTTTATAGGGAATATAAAAAGATGCACAAAATATATAAGTCATTCAAGATTTACAGGAAATGTGTTTATTGGTGAAGAATGTGTTAGTTTAAATTCTTTTGGTTATATTGAATCAGAGGATGAACTTTATAAAGAAAATGCAGTTCTTGTAAAAACAAAAAATGGTGGATATATAGACTTAGAAAATTTTAATTCTATTCTTGATTATCTTAAAATTTATAAAGATGATGCGCAAAGAGATTATAATTTATGGAAAACTATTATGCCTACTCATTCAAGAGGCAGCAATAGTTTATTTGTTGATGAAAATTCTTTAAAACCATATTTTAATAGTGAAGATAAAAAAGAAGAAATATCTATATATCAACTAAGAAGAAGACAAAAAAGTGCAAATTAAAAAGTTACTTTCTATTATTAAGAAGGTAACTTTTTTTATTAGTTTTTTCCACCTTTTATTATTTTAAAGTTATTTTTAAGTTTTAATCTTTTATAATCTACCTCATGTTCATCTTCATACTCTAAAGCTTCTAAAGAATATGCATCAATATTTCGATTTATAAAACAAAATTTGCTTAAAAGTTCTTTTTTATCTACATATGAAGACATATCTTCTTTTACTAATTCACGGTAATAATAATCTGAAAGTGGAGAAACAGATTTTACTTGTTCTATAGGTATTATTCCATGAGAAAATATTTCAACATATTTATCTCTCTTTTCTTTACATATGAAACATTGTATTTTACCATTTCCAATATTACAAAAAACTACTACTAAATTATAAATATTATATTTTATCATATTAACACCACCAAAATTTTTGACAGGTAATATAATATCACAATTTTTAAATATTATCAAAATCTTTTACTAATTTTTTTGATTTATTACTATTTTCTTCTATTGGAAGAATTTTTTCATATTCCTCTTCTGAATATGAAAGCATATTTTTAATGTCTTTTACACTAATTATTATATATTCATTAACATCATTAATATCATCTAATTCAATATATTTTTTAAATATTAATGCATTTTTTACATCTTTATGTTCTAGCAAATTAAATTTTGCATATAAAAAATAAAAATAAGATCGTAATACTTTAACAGTATTTTCATCATCTAATTCATTTATTTTTTCTGTTGTTAAGTACATAATGTTACTTCACTCCTTTTTGACAACTATTTTAGTATATTCATATTAACATTAATTGATTAATTAAAATTTAAAAAATAGTTCATTTCTTAATATTCAAATTAGTACATACAACAAATATTTTACAACTCTTTTATAAAAAACAAACAATTTATATCAATTACTATATTCATTTTACAAAGAAATAGAAAAAGTAGCAATAATCTCATGCTACTTTGTTTCATTTGTTCTTGATAATATTTTTGTTTTTGCTTTTTGCAATTGTTCATGTTCTTTTTCAAGCATTTCTTTTTCAATAATTCTTATATATTTTTGTTCTTCTAATCTAATACTTTCAATATCTTCTTTACTACTTACTTTTATATAACTGTCTCTAAGTTGACTATAACAATCAGAATTTGGTTGTAATGTATTAGGATCTACTGTAAATAATAGTTTAGGATTGTTTAATATGCATGAACAAAGATTTTCCTCTACGTATATTTTAATCTCATCAGAATTATCATCATCTTTATATATATCAACCCTAGCCATGTTTAACCATTTAGCTTCCTCTAATAATTTATTTTCTTTTATTGAATAAATTCCATCGCAACGGCATGAAGCATCTTTTGCATAGTACGTTAACATTATTCTATCATCAGATATAAAATAAAAGTCACCAATGTTTTTATCAAACAATTTATAAAATTCAGAATTTTGCAACTTATATCTGACTATTTCAAATTCATCGCGATTTGCTCTTTTATAAATTAAGAACTCATCTTCTGCAACTTGTTCAACACCTATAATGTGATACAAATAATAAATCTCTTCTTTTTCCTTATCAATAAGTTTATAAGAATGATAATTCTCGTTATCAATTTCAACAATTTTCCATCTTTTTGCATCTACTTTTGCTTCATATAATCTACCCATAGTACCCTCATGTTTTTAATCATTATAACATACTTTTTTATGTTTTATAGAAAATATATTTTTTTAAATAAAAAAATCAACCTATATCGATTGATTTCTTAATATTCAAATTGGTGCAGGTGAAGGGACTTGAACCCCCACTCCGTAAGGAACTAGATCCTAAGTCTAGCGCGTCTGCCAATTTCGCCACACCTGCACAATTATATAAATGGTGGACCCTGTAGGACTCGAACCTACGACCGCCCGGTTATGAGCCGGATGCTCTAACCAACTGAGCTAAGGGTCCATGACAGTATTAATCTTACCATAATTTAAATAACATTTCAATATATTTTATTAATTTTTTGACAATATTTTTTACTTTTTATCTTTTTTCATTAAATTATATTACAATAATTATAATTTATTAATACTTTTCATTTATCTTTTCTACTATTGCATTTTTAAATTTATTCTTAAAATTATTAATTACACTTTCTTCTGCATATACATCTACACTTTCTATTGATACATCATTTATATCTTTTTCTATTTCATTATATAAATAATTTGAACTTAATACATTTAAATATTCCTTCTTTAAAGTATCTATTCCAGTATTAATACTTGAGTTATCAAAAGAAAAATATTCCTTATCCTTAAAATAATCTTTTAAATTTTCATCATACTTTACATATATTTTTGTTATGTAGCCATTATTAATAAAAGGAGTTAATTTTAATTTAATAGTTCTTATTGTTAATGGTTCTTTAGAAAATATTAATTTATAATGATTACCATTTCTTTCATTCTCCATAAAAACAGTTTTAGAATCATTATTTTTTCCTATAAAAATAAATAAAAAAAGAAATAATATAATAATTAAAATTATTTTAAATATAGTTTTCATACATATCACCTTTTATATTTTCTGACAAAATACTACATTTTATTCAAAATTTTGATATAATTAAGTTCATGAGGTGATAAAGTATGAAGATTGCGGTTATTGGCGCAATGGATGTTGAAGTTGAAAATTTAAAAACAACATTAAATTTAAAAAAAGAAGATAATAATGATATTTATGTAGGAATTTTTTGCAATAAAGAAATAATTCTTAGTAAAAGTGGTATTGGTAAAGTAAATTCTGCGGCGAATACACAATATATAATTGATAAATATATGCCAAACTATATTATTAATACCGGATGCGCTGGTAGTTTAACAGATAAATTAAAAGTTATGGATACAGTTATATCATCTTTTGTAACATATCATGATTTTACTCCTATTAGAATTATGAAATATTCTACTCCTGATGATGGAAATATAAAAGCTGATGAAAAATTAATTAGTATTACAGAAGATATATTAAAAAAAGAAAATGTTAATTATTATGTATCTCCTATTACTAGTGGTGACTGTTTTGTTACTGATTCTAAAGTAAGAGATGAAATATATAATAGAACAAAAGCAACTATTGTTGATATGGAAAGTGCAAGTATTGGTCATATATCAAGAAAAAATAATGTTCCTTTTGTATGTATTAGAACTGTTTCTGATTTTGCTGATGGTAATGATGATTTTGAAAAAGAAGCAGGAGAAAGAAGTACAGAAATAGTAAAAAAAATTATAGAAAACCTATAATTTTTTTATTTATCATATTTATTCATTATATAAACAAATGCATCACTATCTGATTTTACAACAAATATTACTTCATTTCTATCATAATTATCAAAGTACATTATTGGTTTATTTAAATTCTTTTTAGCGTCTACTAGTTCACTAAAGTTTGATACTTCCATCACTTGTAAATCACCTAATTCTGGCATTGAATTTACATTTACAATCATTTTATCATATTCTTTTAATACCCTTTTTAATTCTAAATTATATCCACTCATTTTTGGCATTATTTTAAATATAAATACAAAAACAAATATTACATATAATATATCTAATTTATAAACTATATCACATAAAAGTGAGAATAAAGTATATCCTTCTTTTGTTTTCTCATAATTATTAATTGAACCATTATTATCTATTGTAGTTATAAAATCTTTTATTTCTGTTGTTTCTTTTCCAAGAGGTACGATTACTTTTAAATCATAATTATTTTTAATGTCCTCATTTATACCTTCTTTTTCACCATTTATATTTACATTTACAGTTATTATTAAATTACCATCCACATCTACTGGATATTGATTTTTAAAATTAGTAACAACCTTATTATAATCACTAAAATTAATATTAAAATCATCATTTATACTAATAGTATCTTTTTTATCTTTATTATAACTATTTTTTCCAATTACTTTACTATCTTTATATAATATTTTATCTGATGAACCTTTTTCACTTATTATTGTTTCTGCAAGTATTTCATATGAATAATTATAATTTGCTATATCAGTTGATTTTAAACTATAATCAAGTTTAAATTTTATTTTATCTATCATATCAGATATAAAACTTCTTTTTTCACTAATACATTCATCTTTTATAATATCATTTTTATTTAAACAAACTAAATAAGATAACTCCCCTGTTTCATTATAAGATAATGATTTATTTACCTTATTTGTTTTATAATTTATAAATAACGCTATTGAAGAAATCATTAATACTAAAAATATTATTACTAAAAATACTATAAATTTTATCCAGTTTGATTTTTTCTTTTTTGTTTTCATATATTCACTTCCTATTTTACTAAAACTAGTTTAACATATTTTAATGATATAAAGAATATTTTTTACACTTTTTACATAAGTTTTACATATTTTTAATGTAAAGAAAAAATGATGCATATGCACCATTTGAATTATTTATTTTTCTTTTGTCTTATTATATCATGAGCAATATTAATACCAAAGAATACAATAAATATTATAAATACAATGATAAAGTTATGAGTTAATAATTTAGATTCAATTGTTACTAAACTTTCTCTTAATAAATCTATTGTATATGTCATTGGAAGAACTTTATGTAACCATCTAAATCCTTTTGTTACTGTTTCTATTGGGAATGTTCCTCCTGCTGCGGCTAATTGAAGTACAAGTAAGATAAGAGCAATAAATTTACCAATATCTTTAAAGTTTACTATTAATAATTCAATTATAGCAACAAATGTATTAGCAATTAATACTATTGAAACATAATATAATAAAATGTTAGTTATTTCAAAATCTAATAATATTTGTAATAATATTCCAAGTATTATACCTGCGAGCGTTGCAAGTCCATGATAACATAATGTTCTTTGTAAAAGTTTTGGATTATTAATTGATAACCTTTTAAATCTTTCTTCTTTATCAAAATATAATACTATATAAAGCATTAAGCATCCAACCCATAATGCGATTGATATAAAGAATGGTGAGAATGCAGTACCATAACTTGATACTTCATTAACAGCTTCTGTATCAACTTTAACAGGTTCATTACTATATTCTTTTAATCCATTTACTTTTGCTACTTCTTTTTTAGTAGTTTCAATGTTTTCATTTAATTCATTTTTAGCAGATGACACACTATTATTTAAAGTATTTATTCCACTATTTAAGGTATTTGCTCCATCATTTAGAGCATTAATACCATTCATTATTTCCTCAGAACTACTATATAATGTGTTTGCTCCATCAAGAAGACTATTTGCACCATTTTGTAATTTAGTTATTTTTTCATTTACTGTACCAAGTGATGATACACTACTATTTAAAGTATTTATTCCAGCATTTATTTCTTGATTGCTTGAATTTAATTTATTACCACTAATAGTTAAATAATTTATAGCATTTGTTCCACCATAATTTGGATTATTAGCAAGCATTCCCTTTGCAATTAAACATGCATTTTTATCATATTCTGTTATTGTACTATCTCCTGCTTCTATTCTTGCACATGTTGTACTTACAACTATACTTGCTAAATTATTAGTGTTTGAAAGTGCAGAATTAACACCTGTTACATAACTATTTAAACCAGTTGTAAATGCATCACTACCATTTTTTAAATTTGTGACACCAGTTTGCATAGTAGATAGTCCACTTGTTAACTGATTAAATTCTTTTGCTCCACTAGCAAGTGTATTTGTACCACTTTGTAAACTTTTTACGCCTTCATTAAATTTAGCATAGTTTTGTTTTAAACTTTCTGTACCACTTGTAAGTGTATTTGATCCTTCTTTTAACTGATTAGTTCCATCATTTAATTTATCAAATCCATCACTTATTGTTTCAAGTTTATCAGGTACTTCTTTAACTGTATCAGATAAAGTACCTACTATTTCTGAATTTACTTTATTATCTAGATTTTTTTCAACTACATTAACTACATTGTTAATTATTTGACTTGCTAGATAATTTGATTTTTGGTTAGGTGAATATGTGATAGTTGCGTGTTTCTTATTTGTTGTACTAGCACTTTCCATACTTTCTGTAAAATCTTCTGGAATATTTATAACAGCATAATAATCTTTATTATAAAGTCCATCTTCTGCCTTTGTACTATCAACTACTGATAATTTTAATTTTTTACTATCTTTTATTTCTTTTACTAGTTCTTCACCTTTAGAACCTTTATCTTCATTTACTATTGCAACAGGTAAATTATCTATATTACCTTCACCATATGGATTCCAATATGCTTTTAAATAGAAAAAGCTATACATAAATGGAATTATTAATACGGCTGCAATTATGACATAATTAAAAAACTTATGATTTTTATTTTTCATATTTAAAACCTCCCTAATTTAATAAACCATCTTTTAATATGTTTGTAACTTCTTTGGTTACTTTTTCTTCATCAATTTCTCTATCATATTCAAATAATATTGATGAATATACTTTGTAAATAATAAATGCAGTTAAATGTGCATCACATTTTTTTATGGTTTTATTTTGAATTTCTTGTATTATTTTTTCTTCTATATAACTAACAATTTCATCATCATAAAACTTTAAAAAAGAAATGCATTCTGCAGTGTTACTTTTGGATATCTCTTTAATAATAGTCTTTATTAAATCACTATTCTTTCTAAAAAGTAATGATTCATAAAGTATTTTAGATACTTTATCTATAAATGAAGTGCTGCTATTTACATCATTTTCTATTTTTTCTTTCATACTTTGAAGTTCTTCACTTGCAAAATATTTAAACATTGCTTCTTTATCACTGAAGTAAGAATAAATAGTTTTTTTAGTAACATTTGCTTCTTTTGCTATTTCATCCATAGACACTTTTTTGTATCCATACTTAGTAAAAAGATCTCTTGCTGCGTTTATTACTTCCTCTTTTTTATTCATTTTATCACTTCCTATACCAATATACCAAATCAGTATACTGGTATAGTATATGACTATATTTCAAAAATGTCAACTTTTTTTGACAAAAAATAAAAAAAATAGACTTTTTTAGCCTATTAACCTAATTTTAGTTTTAATTTATGTGGTTCTTCTTTTACTTTAATTGTTTCTTTTATCTTTATCTTCATATTGCCATCTGTTTCATTATCTTTAACAAATGTACTTTCATACGTAGTATTATCATTTAAATTTGTAACTGCATAAATACCATTACTTTTATGTTCAATCTTATAAAATTCAGCAACAAAATTATCTAAATCATAATTTATCTTATACATTATATATGGTACATTATTTTTATTTGATTCTTCTAATTTTTTATACTCCTCTTTTGTTAATACCAAACAATCTTCTAATGGATCATTTTTTAAATATGTTGATTTAACATTTATCATTTTAACACTTGAAAGAAGTTTATCAATAACTATTATATTGTATCCTAATGCATCACAAACATCTTTGGAACCCCATTTTATTTCTTCATAACTTTTTAAATTATTTTTAAGCATATTATATATACATAATTCACTATATCTTCTAATAATTAAATCTGAATTTTCCTTTAATATATATTCGTGATGATGGGACAATCTATCAAAATCCTTTTTTATTCCATCTTCATCTTTATATAGCTCTCCATAATTGCATAATTTATCTTTAATAAAGTTTTCATTTTTTAAATATATGCCATTATTTTCTAAATATTCTTTTATTTTTTCTATATCATCTAAACTAATTGCTTCATAATATGGTATCACTTTATATACATTAAAATCATGAGTACCATTATATAACAATTTTGATAATATGCACTGTATTTTAAAATATCTTTCATAATCTCTTAATGCTGTTCTAAATGGTAATCTTTCTACCATTTTTATTTTCTTTATTTCATTAGGAGTATCTTCATTAAATGCATTATATACATCGATTATTCTTCTTTTTTGTTTTTCTTTATATTTATTTACTTCATCTTTTAATTGTTCTTCTACTTCTATGTTGACAAAATTTCTAAAAAACATCCTTACTCCATCCTCATTATATTCTTTTTCTTGAAGTAAGTTTATTACATCATTTTGACATTCTTTTTTTGCTATATTATCCACGTTTTACCTCATCTATTTTATTTTTTCAAGTACTTTTACTTTTCCTTTTACCAAATATTCATTTGTATAATCTGGTACATGTTTAAAGTTTGGATGCCAATAATTATATGCACTTTCATAAACATCTTTATAACTTAACATCTCTTCTGGTATTAATTGTTCATTTGTTTTAAATATTTCACCACTTGCTTCTACTCTATATAGTGTATAATTATCTGTTTGTAAAGCATTTACCCAATAATCTATTCCTTTTTCATCAGTTAAATAAATTGTATGTAATCTACTGGGCAATGTACTAACATTATCTTTTCTATAATTTTCTAATGCTGTTTCTCTTTTAAACATATTTCCATAATAGGAAGCACGATATGATAATTTTAAAATTTCTTCTAGTTCTTGTTTTGAAAAAGTTCTACCACTATTTAATTTAAATAAAACTCTTGCTAAATAATCATGTATATTCTTATCAATTATATTGCCATCTACATCTAAAATTGAAGTTTTAGTTGTAAATTCATTATATCTTTTAAGCATTCCATTTTTAAACTTATCATCCACTTTTATCTCTTTATTTTCTTTCCAAAACTTACCCGTACTATCCTTACCCTCGATTTTATGTATATGATATAATACTTGTTTTTCCATATTATAGTTCCTTTCTAGGTACATAATTAGAGTATGCTACTAAAGGCAAATCAGAAAGTTTTAAGCATATTCCTTTTTTTTCTGGATTAATTCTACTTTGATCAAAGAACATATTACTCTTGATGCCAGTAATTAAATTTTCTACAGTATAATATTCATCATGATCATGTGTTACTTTAAATAATTTTCTTTCACCATTCACATATTCAACTTTGTACATTTCATATTCAATACCATTTTTAATTGATTCTTGTAGTTTATTATATTCATTTAAAGATAAAGTTAATTCGCCTCCATTATTATAGGATGTCTTAACTTCGATTAATTTAACTTCACCTGTCATTACATTACTAATTATAATATCATAGCCAAATAAATCTCCAACATCTTTGGAAACCCACTTTATTTCTTCTTCTAGTTTTAAATTTTCTTTTAACATATTATATATTTCAAGTTCTCCATATCTTCCTAATGCACTATTTCTTTTATCTTCAATAAGGTTATCAATTTTTTCAAAATCGCGTTTTATACCATCTGGATCTTTATATGGATTACCATAATTGCAAAATATATCCCCGATTGATTTTTTATTATTTAGATCTATTCCATTATATTCAAAATAACCTCTAACATATTGAATATTTCTTTCAGGAACAGCATTATAATATTTTATATTATCATATATGCATGAAGAATGTGTTGTATAAAGGACACGATCTAGATAATCCTGTATCAAATTATATCTTATCATATCTTTTGTCTTAGTTCTAAATGGTAACTTTTCACACATTAAAACCTTTTTTAATTCTGGTGATAATTTTGGGGACTTAAATACTGCATCCGTTTCTTGTATTTTACTTTGTTGCATTCTGATATATCTATCTGTATCATAGAATAATTCTGAAGACATAGGTATACTAGCATTATTTTTTAAGAATTGATCCGCTTTTTCTTTATCATAATTCTCATTATTTAATAAATTTCTTATTTGACTTTGTCCTTCAAAATTAGATATTATTCCCATAAAAATCCCCCTTATAAAAGCGTATTTATAATAACATTAATTAATAAAATAATCAAGGGTACATATTATGATTATTATAAAAACAATAATCATATGCTTAAAAAAATACAAAATCAAATTGCAAAAAAAGAAGACTTATATTTCATTATATAAGCCTTTTAATTAGTGAATTCTTACTAATACTAGATTAGCGCTAGTGCTTCCATCAAATGTTAATGTTGTATTTACTGATGACCTTACACATAATGTAACCTTGTCTCCATCATTTAATGCTCCTATTATTGTATTAGTAATATTTCCAATAGTATTTGCTTTCATGTCAGTTGTTACATTACATGCCTGGAATAATAAATCATTATATTTTACCATAGCTGTTATCTTACAGTCCTCACTAGGTGATGCACTAAAGAAATATGATATTAAATAGAAACCATTTTGTTTTATTTCAATAGTGTTTTCAGTATCAAAATATGTAAAAATGCAGGTCCCCCTAAATTTAAAGGAACTACTGTATCTCGATCCTTTGTTAAAACTAATTCTTGTTCTAAATCTAAATATCTTTCACCATATGCAACATCTGGGGCAGGTCCTGCGGGTCCTCTTGGTCCCACTTCTCCTTGATCACCCTTTTCACCCTTTTCTCCTTTTGGTATATAGAATGTCAAATGATGAATATTACTTTCAAAATCATCTTGCACTTCTGCAAGTTCGTTTGGTTCTATTGTTTCTGTCCCATCTATTGTAATAGCCTGACTAATACCTATTTCACCAGGAAGTCCTCTAGGTCCTATATCGCCTTTTTCACCCTTAGGGCACATTTCACCAGTTGCGCCTTTTGGTATTTTGAAATTTAAAATAACATCCTTATTGGTTCCAGTATTTGTTACTTCTGCTAAAGAAGTTGATTCTACTGTAATTGTAGTAGGTCCATTTTCTCCTTTAGGTCCTGTTGGACCAATATCTCCTCTATCACCCTTAGGTCCTTGAAGACCCATGTCACCTTTTGGACCGATTTCTCCTTGTGGACCAATTGGGCCTGGACCACCTTGTGGTCCTGTTGGACCTAATACATAACAATATTTACAACTATTTGCGCCTTCTAGTATTTTCTTTGCCTTTGAAAAATCATCACAACAAAAATCCTTATTTATGTTATTCATATATATTACTCTCCCAATATAGTTTATGATTAAACAATATTTTTGGAATATATTTTTTATATTAAAAAAATAGAATTTTTGGTTCTATTTTCATATTCATAAGTTTTATTCTTTATAAAACAAATATTTTTCAGGTAAAGAGTAAAAATCTTCTTCATCTTTACTAAAATAATGATCTTCATTTGGAACAACTTTAATATCCATTCTATTTGACTTAATATCCTTAATATTTTCAAGTGAATTAATAGAATAATCAAGTGATCCATATACAATTGTTATTTTTTCATTATTAAAATTATTAAGATTATTTTTTATTAAATTTATATCATAAATTAAAGGCATATTTACAAGTAACATTCTTTTTATTTTAGGATAATTTATACCAAAATATGCCCCTATCAATGCACCATTTGAAAAACCTAAATAATACACTTTATAATCTTCAAACTTTGATGTATATTTTTCTATTACAGTAAATGCATTATCAAGAGGATTGTTTCCATCAAATGGATTTGATGAACATATTACTGTACACTTATATTTTTTATTTAATCTTTTAGCCATTTTAATATATTTATTGTTATAACCATATATTGAACCATTTTGTCCAGATTTTATAAAAACAATTGTATTATTTCCTTCAATTATTCCATATTCAATTATTGCAATATCTTCTAAATTAGATTTAACTATTTTATCAAATTTTAATTCATCCATAGTAATTTTTCTCTATTCTTCTACTAATTTTAATATTTTATATTTTTTTGTTTAATTTATTTTATATTATTCTGATTTTACTTTCATTAAAACTCCATCTACAGTCTTATAAACTCTTTTAGAGTTTTTATTAATTTTATTAATTATTTCACTTTCTAAGTCTACACCTAATATTTCTGATAATCCCATTGTAAATATAACAACATCTGCAAGTTCTTCGCCAACATCATCTTTTTTCTTAAGCCAAGCATCATATGCTTCTGCAAGTTCTGCGTATGTTAAACAAAACTCCTTATTTACATCTGTTGTATTAAATCCTTTATCAACTTTATTTTGATAAACATCTTTTTGTAATTTTCTAAAATCCACCATTTTTATGCACTCCTTTATTTATTATTTTCTTTAGCATCTTCTATATATTTTTTTATTAAGAATTTAGTTAAGATAACGTCTGCATCTGCTAAATCATAATCTAATAGTTCTTCAATTGCTACCCATTTATAATCTGAATGAATATTTAATTTAAAATCACCACTTATATAATCACATTCATATAATTTTAAGTCTACTATATGACCTGGATATTCACATATACTATGTGTAATATAATCATTTATTTTTGTATTAATTCCAAGTACTTCAGTAAATGCTCTATCAAGAGTTTTCTTTTCATCTTCAAGACCTACTCTTCTTCCACCTGGAAATTCCCATTTACCATATAAATGATCCTCTTTTTTTCTTTGTGCAATTAAGCATTTCCCATCTTTCATAATTAATCCACACACAACATCTAGTATTTTTTTCTTAGGTGATACATTAGTTATTTCAAATGGAATACCATTTTTTTTAACAACTTGTTTTAAAAATAAATTTATTGCAGAACTCATTGATAAACCAAGTTCAGTTAATACGTCTGTTGCTTCTTTTTTTACATTACTATCTACTTGTATGTTAATAGCGCTTGTTTTATTTTCCATTTTTTTACCTCACAATACATTATTCCTTTTTTCTTAAATTTAATTTTATAACATTTCTTGATGCTATTGAATTTAATGAATCTGTTATTTTGTATAGTTCAAGTAATTCATGTTCAACATTAGCATCAGGTTTAGATAATTTAATATCTTCAAAATATTTTTTAGCATCATTTGCAAATTCTAATAAATATTTTGCCTCTTTCTTAGTTAATAAATCTGATTTTTTATTGATCATAGACATTGAAGGTGTATAATGACGCATAAAAAGTCCATAATCTTCACTAACTTCATCATCCGCATCATTAAATACTTTTCTAATTACAGTTTCTGCTTCCATTGTATCAACATCTTTTGCATAATTTAAAACTGTATTCATCGCAGTTAACTCAACTAAATCATACTTACTAAATAACTCCAATAATTCTTCTTTTGTCATTTTTTCACTTACATTACCCATAAATTTCTCAACCTCCTGAATTAAATATATCACCAGAAAAATTCATTGTCAACATATTTCTACAATTTTACTACAATATTACTACATTATATAAAAATACTAAAAAAATCTCATTTTATTGAGATTTTGTTTTTCCTTATATTTTAATCATCCTCTAATCCATCATTCCAATCTTCTGAAATGCAATTACTTTCGTAATACATCTCTGATAAATTTTTTAACCTATCAAAAACTTTTTTTACCCCATTTTTAGATTTACAATAATTTGAAATTCTATTTTCTTTTATACCTATAGAACAAGCCTCTGTATATGAATCAATATCAGCACCTAAAAATATAAATTCCCAATTATTATGACTTTCAATTAACTTTTTTATCATATTCTTACTATACTCTATAGATGAATTTTCATATCCATCTGTTGTTATAATAAATAAAACTTTTTTTGGATTTATATTATCTAAGTATTTTATAGTCTTACCAATCGCATCTAATAGTGCAGTACTTCCTCTTGTGTAATATGTTCTTTTATCCATCTTTTTTACATTTTTAATATCTGTTTGTTCTGTAATCATTTCATACTTATCATCAAATAATACTGTTGTTACTCTTACATTTTGACTTTTCATCCTTTCTAAATAATTATTATAACTTTTTATGGTATCATTTTCCAATCCTGACATTGAACCGCTTCTATCAAGTAAAAAAACAATATCTGTTACTTCTTTTTTCATTATTCTCACTCCTCTTTTCACCAATATATTATCAAAATAAAATTTAAAATTGGTCGCCAAATAAGCGACAAATATATACTATATGGTATAATAGTTCATGAAAGGGGATGATATATATGAAAGAAGAACTTAAACAATATTTAGAAGAAAATTTATACAAAAATAGTAACAGAAAAAAACTTTTTAAAAACTTTATAACAAGAATAAAAGACGTATCTAAAAATGATGAATTTGAAGAAAATGAATACTACAGTATTTCATCAATTGATATTACTAATGAAATAAATGATTCTAGTATAGATAAATATATTGAAAACAATGAAAACAAATATAGTGACTTTCAAACAACTCTTTTTAAAATGATAGATGATAGAAATTTAAAAGATAGTGATGTTTATAATAAAGTACATATTGATAGAAGATTATTTTCAAAAATAAGAAATGATAAAAAATATCATCCAAGTAAAGAAACTGTTATTCTTTTAGGATTATCACTTGAACTTAATGAACAAGAAATTGATACACTTTTAAATAGTGCATCGTATTCATTACCAAAGAATAATCGTTATGATTTAATAATTAGATTTTGTTTTATTAATAAAATTTATAAAATATCTACTATTAATGATTTATTATTTGACTATAATTGTAAACTATTTGATTATTAAAATAACTAGTTCAAAAAAGAACTAGTTATTTTTTATATATTAATTAATATATTATTAATTAAATTTGCATCTGAAATTTTAGCATAAGTGATTTTAAAACCATCAAGTAAAGAATTCATTTGTTCTAAAACTTCATCAGATCTAATTTTTTCATAAATTTTTTCTTTTATCTCTTCACTTTCAAAATCAGATAATACATGTATTGCTGTTGTAACCATATAATCTTTATCTGCTATTTTAATTTGATTTCTTTTTGGACATAAACTAGAGACTAGAATATCACCTTTTTTGCAGAATCTATTAGTTGTTTTCTTTTTTTCACTAGTTTGTAATGTAGATAAGCCCCCTATTTCAAGATAATCAGATGGCATTTTATCGAAATCCTCTGTTGTTCTACAATTAATCTTGCAATAATTAGATAATGGTTTACCCTCATTAAGATTATATTTTGGATATATATCTCCGCAATATTCTTTAGAAGAATTTAATAATATATCATCAAAATATTTACTATACACTAAATTAGATAAATTTTTAGGTATATTTATTTCATCGTTAGAAATAAAATTATTTATTATAGGTGATATTTTTGATAATATTGAATTATCTTTTATAGTAATTCCTGACTTTGCCCTATTTGTACTAAATTCATAACCAAGAAATTTAATTTCCTGATCTTTCATTTTACTTCCAGTTGGTTTCATGTATTTTGGTGATCCTACTACTAATGTTTTGTAATGCTTATTTGGTACTTTTGTCTTCTTTAAAAATAATATAACTGGTGATGTTGTTGTTCCTGAAAAAGTAATATCTGATGTCATAACTAAAGCTTTTATTTCAAAATTTTTAAACATGAATCTTCTCATATTTTCATATTTTGAATTTGATAGAATAGATTGTGGCAATACAATTGCACAATATCCATTATTAACTAAAAGTTGTTCTGTTCTTTCAACAAAAAATGTTTCTATTGCAGAATCTGTATAATTTAATTTTTTTAATAATGAAAAATCGCCTGATTCTGGAGTAATTCCATTCTTTGAAAAATTTCTCATAAATCCATCTATTGAATATGGTGGATTTGATATAACAAAATCAAACTTTTCAATTTTATTTTTACTTGAATTTAAAATTGTATTTTCATAATCCTTAGAATTAAATTTGTTAATTCCGTCTCCACTAATTATTTCAGCATTACCATCTCCATTAAGAAACGTTGCTATTTTAGTTGTTTTGGCAAGTCTGTAATCCTTTTCAATTCCAACACAATTTCTTTTGTTTACCCATGAATATGGATCATCAATATATGCATTTATTTTTTTAGTTTGTAATTCGTTAAAATTATAATTTTCATTTTTCATTTTTTTAATTATTTCTTGTGTTTTTGCCATACTGCTTATTAAAAAGTGTCCTGCTCCACACGCATAATCGATAACAGAAGGGATAAAATTAATTCTTCCTAAATCTACATTCTTCTTAATAAGTTTTTCATATGGTAATGAATCAACCATAAAATCAACAATTGGATAAGGTGTAAAGAACTGACCAGCTTCTTGTTTTAAACTGGTATTTAATAATTCTTCAAAAAAGTCTCCTAAAAATTGATGTTTCGTATCATACTTAAATCTATAATTTTCAAGAAGTTCAACAACACTTTTTACAACCTCAAAATTAAGATAGAATGTTTCATCATCAAATACATCAATAAATGTAAAATTATTATTTTTCTTAAGTCTTAGATTATCAAATGTTTCTACAATAAGTTTTCTATTTTCTACATTGTCTGGTAATAAATCATCGATTTCTTCATCATTATAATCAATTACATCTTTATTTAAGTATTCTTTCATTCCTTCTTTATATAACTCATTAAGTCTTTTCATAAAAGATACTGGAGTATCTATACCCCTAATATATTGGAACTTCATACCATTTAAAGTATGTATATTTCCTGCATTATCCTTTACTTCAAATTTTTTATCAGATGTAATTTCATCATTTATTTTAGCCAAAAACAAATTAATCATCTTAATAAAAGCATTGGGCTTATCAGAAATAGAATGTAATCTTAATATTGTCGCAAATTGATTAAATAAGGTTTTTGTATCATTATTTGTAATATTCTCTAATTGACTATATTTTTTAACTGATTGTCTTGAATTAAATATTTTGTTATTAGAAATATAATCGCTTTTATCAAATACTTTATTCCATCTTTCAAAAAAGTCATCTACATTTTGGGATTCTTTTAATATATCTTCTGTATATACATTGTAAAACATATCCTTATTTTCAGAAAAATCATAAGAATAAAAAGATATTATTTTAGTTGTTTTTTCCTGAATTGCATAAGAAAAAACTTGTTTTAATTTTTTTTCGTTATTTAAATTTACGTATTTATTTATTTCTGATTGAGATTTTATTTCTATCATGTAAATATCATTATTAATAGGATTTTTTAACATAACATCAAGTGATCCACTATCATTATGTCCTAATTGCCACCTTTTTTCTAATGAAATTACATTTTTCGAATAACCTTTTTTTAATAGTTTTATCAAAAACATTACAACGCTGTAATTTTCAGGCCTTGTTAAATCTAGGATTCTTTCATGTCCTACAGAAATACCCTCTACTTTATATTTTTTATTAACTATATTAAAAATAATTTTTGTTCCATTTATTTTTAAAAAAGGTTCATTTGTATCTAAATTGTGAAATTTATAACCCATTTTTTTTAAATAATCGATTAAATCTAATATGTTCATGTCTGTACTCCTAACTGATTGTTTATCTTATATTTTTTATGAATCTACATTTAGTTACTTAAATTCACTTTATATCAACTACTTTTTATTTTTATATAAAAACTATATTTCTAAGAAAAAAGTATAGTTTTATTATACCACTTAAAATTTTGAACATAAAGATTATCAAGTATAAATTTTTGATTTATTTATATTTTTATTTTAATTCAATAACGACATTTAAGTAAATATTTTTTAAAAATGATTTATTAGTATCATTTCTTGATTTATTTATTTCATCAAATGGCGGAATTAATAATTCTATATTAGGCATTGATAATTCAATTTTATACCCATTATCATTTATTTTTGTTATATATAATTCATTTTCAATATAAAATGTATAACTAATATTTTCTATTTTTATATTTTGGTCTTTACTTATTTTATCAGAAATATTAGTTTTTTCATTTAAAACTAATGAGGCAATAACGTCTTTATTTAAATCTAGATATAATGTTATATTTGAATTTTTAGTTACTAATTCAATATTGTATTTACCACAGATTTCTATTTTATCTATTTCATAATTTTTATTATTTATAATTAATGTATTATTTTCACTATTTACATTTTTTTGTTCACTATTTGACATATTCAACATTTTATCACCTTCAATACAAATTAATTATACCATAATTCCCAAAGCCATAATAGGTATATACTTTCTGACTTTAATGTATAATAATATTTGTAAATCAGCAATAACTTGTCTAAAATAAATAATATAATTTATAAAAGTCATTTTTATAAAAAACAATTTATTTCAATTTTTCACAAATAAATTAAATAAAAAAATGAGAGCTTTCGCTCTCTTCAGGGGGCTATTATATTAAAAAAGAGGCTTGTTGAAAAGCCACGTAATATCGACATATAACTCATTTTAAGTTTAATAAAATTTAATCAAAAATTGATAAATTTACATGAATTTGATGGGTAGCTGATGGGTAGAAATACTTGTCAGCTATTTATATTTTTAACAATTTTATAATTATAGCTCCAATAACTGCAACTATTATTCCGACAATTATATCTATGATAATATTTGATTTATTGTTTTTATCTTCGTTAATTATATTGTTATTACCCATATTTACATTTTTAAATTTATTTTTCTTTCCAATTTTAATTTTCATTTTCATCACCAATATTAGAATTTTTTATAGTATTCTTATCTCCAAATTTAATTGAATTGTCTATTATGCTAATAATATAATTTATTGTTTGCTTTTCTTTTTCATCATTCTCAAATTCAATATAATAGCTATCTAAATTTCCATATTCTTTTTCTAATTTTAATAAAATATCAAGTATTATTTCTTTTAATTTTCCTATTATATTAGTATAAGCATAAATTGATAAATCTTGATGTGCTTCTAACACTTCGCCATCGATCATTGCTATTTGATTGACTAAAACTGGATGTAATGATATTGATAAGTGATGACTGTCTTCTTTTTGTTCTGCTAATGAAAATTGGTATATTTCATTTATTCCAGCAAAAATTTTTACTGAATTCCAATCAGCTATATATTGTGGATCGATAGGTATTGGGTGTTTTTTTGCATGAATCCTTCCATAACTTGCAAGATATTCTCCAGTGATAGTTGCTGGAACAATTCTATATTTTGGAATATCATCATCTTGATTATAACCGTCAATTTCTTTTAGCAACCAATTTTTAATTTCTGGATTGTCTATATCATTTAATAATATTTTTAAAGTATCCATAGCTTGAGTAATATTTATTTTATTATTAATTAAATCAATTATAATTTGACTTCTCATTTTCATATCCAAACCTCCTAATATTTTTTAACTAATGACATTATGACATTATATACATATATGTTATTAAGTAGTTACTTTTAAGCATATTTCAGACAAATCTTCTGAATTAATTTTATTATCTAATTCTTTTGATTTAGAAATATTAATGATATTATCGTTATCATCTTTTATATCTGATACTATAGATTCTAATTTATTAATAATATTTACTGTTAAATCATAATCTATTTTTTCTAAATCTATTTCTAAGTAGTTTTCACTTATGTTGTTACCACATAAACATAATACAATCATTCTCATAATATAAAATTTAAATATATCTAATGAAACAGAATGTTTTTTGTTAAAAATATCATCATTATTTTTTTTGATTTTTCTTAAACATTCTAATGTTTTTAGAGCGACTTCAGATGTTATAGTATATATATTAGGATTTATACTATTATTAAATAATTTGTTATAAAGTTTTTCACTTTTTAATAATGTAGTTGGATTATTACGTGCTCCACTGCAATTACCATAATAAATTGATTCTAGATATTGAGCTAAGTTTTCTAATGTCACTATTTTATGTTTATCAATTCCTCTGTTTTTATAATAATTTTTTCTTCTTTCATAATATATACCATTTTTCAACAATAATTGTTCTATGTCTTTTTGTATCGGATCTGTAGCTTTTAGTTGTGCTGGTTTAACAGCATTTTGCCTATTTGTTGATGATATAATCATATCAGAGATATTTATGCTATCAGTATTAACTATTTTAAGTAATATGTTTCTGTCTTCATTTTCTAGCTTATCAATATTTTCTTTAAAATAATTAAATATTGTATATGAAGTTTGAAGTCCATTAACTATTATAGGATTTACAACCTTCGCACTATCATTTGGCAATGGAGTATACGAATCAACTATCATAGTTATGCCGTTATTTAGCCACCAAAAATCTGCATCATAAACTTCTTCAAGTGTGTTTTTTATATTTTTATTCACCTCAACTGTTTGACCTTCAAAATCACGAATATTACCTTCAAATAATACATCGATAATTTCATTATCTTGTGTTATTAAATTATAATAATCCTTTATAGACATATTCATAACAAAACCATTTTCACTATCTGATCTATAATTCATTTTAAAAATCGTTTTATATTTTATTATATAATCTTTTTGTATGCTTTTATTAGCTATGTTAATTAATTTATTACTATCAAAAATATCAACGGATATATTTGCTTCATTTATATATGTTGTATCGCTAACTAGTTTTTTTATAGAATTAATTTGATTTTTAGTTCCTATTGAAATACTATCTTTATCTAAATTTCCTGTATATGCATATGCAACATTAATATATATATTATTTGTTTTAGGAGATGATTTAATAATTATTTCATTTATTAACTCGAATTTTTCTATTAACACTTGATTATATTGTATTCTTAATTCTTCTGTTATACTGTTGGAAACTAACAACTTTTCAAATACATCTTTAATTTTCATAAATGCTGTTTCTTTTATGCCATTTGTTTCTTTTGCTTGTATAAAGTATAAATCTATTCTTGAGTTTTCATTAATTTGTTCAGCATACTCATTAAATTCATCTAAAGAATATATATATTTTTTATCTACTAATGCAACAATAGAGTCTAATCCACCATCTCCTCCACCTTCTACAACACAATCAATTAACATATTTTCATCTAAATTATGTTTTTTACAAATTTGATATGTAGAAAATAACAAAAATTTATTTGAATCAAAATCGTTTTGTCCACAAAAATTTTCTACATAACTATTAATTATTCTATTATTCACTGCTTATCACTCCAAATTATTTAACACACCATTTTCCAAATCATTTATTGAATATAAAGTATCTAATTCATTAAATGTTTCCTCAAGATTCTTTCTTGCACTATTCCAACCTTTTCCATCTGTGAACCATATAAATGTTACTCCACCAACTTTTTTTGATTCTTCTGCTAACATTTTATAACTTCTTGCTGTTTCATTTAATTTCGAACCACCTGAAGCATAAAAATTAGTTTCTATAACATATACCTGATTATCAGTTTTAATAACAAAATCAAATCTTTTTGTAGAAGTATTATCACCAGACATCGCAGATAAATCTAATCCCCATCTTTTTTCAATGTCACTTAAATACATTTCTTTAAAATAATTAACATTCTTTTCATATCCAGCTTTTACAATATAACTTTCTACTAAATCTTCCATTAAATGTCCACCACGATTTTTTCTACCATTTGAATCTAAGCCTACTTCAACACCTAAAACATAATCATATAAATTATTTATCAAATGATTTTCTAATAAATCAAATAACCCAGTTTCTTTCATGAATTTTACATAATCATCAATTGAATAAACCATTTTATTAAATTTGAATAAATATTCATCAAATTCATCTTTAACAAAAATTTCATTTGATCTAACTGCCAATAAAACTGGAATACACTCCAATGTTTCAGGATATTTAAAAATAATATTTCTAAATTCTTCTTCTATATTTTGACTACCAATTAAAGAATTTAAAATATTAAGTTCAATTTTTATTTTGTCTACATTTCCATATATCTTGTTAAAATCAACATAATAACTATAATTTGAAATACTTGCTTTAAATTTACTTAACCAATCATTAAAATTTCTATTCATCATTTTCTTCCTTTCTTCTAATAGTTAAATCTAAATATTCTTTTTCTTGTTCTATTCCTATATATTTTCTATTTAATTTATTCGCTACAATTCCTGTTGTTCCACTTCCATTAAACGGATCTAAAATTAAATCTCCTTCATCTGTAGATGCTAATATTATTCTTTCTAATATGGCAATAGGTTTTTGAGTTGGATGTTTTCCTTGTTTTTTCTCACTAGGTTTAGTTAATGATGACTCCCAAACATCTTTCATTTGTTTATTATCATTTAACTCTTTCATCAAGGAATAATTAAATTTATGTTTTGCTTTTTTAATATCTTTTTTTGCCCATAAAATTGTTTCTGTCGAGTGAACAAATGCACGACAGCTTATATTCGGTGGTGGATTTAATTTTTTCCAAGTTATATTATTTATTATTTTAAAGCCTTCTTGTTCCAATGCCATACCTATTGAGTAAATATTATGCATTGTTCCACTAATCCATATTGTTCCTTCATCTTTTAAAATATTGTAACACAATTTAATCCAGTTTCGATTAAACTTATGTTTTTTATCAATATTTATTTTTTCATCCCATTCACCTTTTTTTACACTTACCATTTTACCTGCACTACAACTTATACCATCTCCAGATAAAAAATAAGGAGGATCTGCAAAAATCATGTCTATTGATTTAGGTTCAATCTTTTTTAATTCTTTAAATGAATCTCCTTTTATCAATTTAAAACCATCTGTTTCATAATATGGTTTCTTAAACATATTGCCACCTCCTTAACTATTCTTCAAAACCTTTTTTATTTTCAAAGTTTGTTATAATAACTTCTTCTACTTTTCCCCTTTTCTTTCCATTAGCATTTATGTTTCTTTTAGCCTCAATTACATGTATATGAAAATCTTTATATAACTCATTTATTAAAGTTGTATTGTGATTAGAAAGCATTACATAGCATCCTCTATCAGATAATTCTTTAAATACTTTAGCAAGCCTTTTTTGTTCTTCTTTTCCAAAACCATCTTCAGTATAACTATTAAATGTAGAAGTATCAGAATCGTAAGGTGGATCAAAATAAACAAAATCGCCTTTTTTGGCATCTTTTACAGCCTCTTCAAAATCAACTGATAATAACTTAATGTCATTATAATTTAAATAGCCACATATAATACCCAAATTTTGTCCTTCATAAGTATTTACTTTAGTTTTCTTGCCAAATGGTACATTAAATTCATTTTTACTATTAACTCTATATAATCCGTTAAAGCAAGCTTTATTTAAATAAATAGTACGAGCTGCTCTTTTATAATCTGCTAACTTATTAAACTTCTTCTTATCTTTATCAATATTTCTAACTTCATAATAGTATTCTTCTGAATGTTCAGTTTCATGGTGATTTAATTCTCTACACATTGCCTCGAATTTTTTTTCATCTTTAATACATTCATATACATTCATAAGTTCTTTGTTATAATCATTAATAACCGCTTTTTTAGGTGAAAGTTCAAATAATAATGCTCCACCACCTATAAATGGTTCATAATAAGTGTTAAACTCGTATGGAACATATTCTTTTAATTTATCTATTATTTGTCTTTTTCCACCTGCCCACTTTACAAATGGTTTTCCTTTTATCATTACTAACCCTCCTATAAATCCTTCGGTAATTTGCTATAATCATACTTTTTAGCAATTTTCTTAGTTATTTCATACATTCCATCTAAATTTTGAAGAAGTTCTTCATCAGTCATTCTTCTAACTCCTCCAGCTGAAATGATTCTTATTTCAGTTTTTATGTTGTTTATATAATCTTGTAACTCAAATGCCTTTTGTCTTTTTTGATAATCCCAATCTAATATATCCATTTTAAATTTTTCATATTTGTCTAACATTTCAACAAAATCTTTTGTAGATTTATTTGAATATTTTTCGGCGTTCATGTAACTATATACATCACCATAACCAGAAAATTTTAATAAATAATCTAAAGAAAGATTTAAGCCTTCTGCTATTTTTCTTAAAATCTCAACATCAACTTTTTTTATTTTTCCATTAATTGTATCGTTATATGTACTTTGACTTAATCCTATTTGTTTTGCTAATTGTCTTTGTGAATATCCTTGTGCCTTTCTTGCATTCTCAATAACATTTTTTAAATCACTATTAGCCATAAAAGATTCCTCTCTTTCACCGTTTTTCTGGTATCTATATCCATTTTACCATAATAAAAATTTAATGTAAATAAAAAAGAACGAAAAAATCGTTCAAAATGTATTGACATGTTTATTTAGGTTTGATATTATGTAGTTGAATTTATGAACGATATCATCGTTCTACATTCAAAAATAGTTCTTTGAAAACTTAGTCTTAGTGGAAATCGCCGATAAGCCATTAAGTAAAAAAAGTAAGGCAGAATACCCTATTGGCACGGGAGTTATGAAATAACTAAAATTTCACAAAGAGCAATAGTTCAAGTAGAGCTCTACCCTTTTAAAATTAGTAAAGGAGGTGTTAAAAGTGGATCAAAAATATTTCACTTTAGTAAGAAAAGATGTTTTAGATAATCCTGATTTATCATTAAGTGCTAAAGGATTATATTGTTTAATCTGTTATGACTTAACTAAATCACTTAGAAGATTATTAATAAACCAAAATACTAGAGAAGAAACTATTAAAAGTTCTAAAGAATTAGAAAAATATGATTATGCACATTTTTATAATTTAGAAGAATGTGTAGATAAAGATTCATATCTTGGTCTTAATGTTTCAATACAACCAACTGATGAATTTAAAAACTTAGTTGATTTGAAACACAAGAAATACAAAGAATTAGAAAGATAAAGGAGGTGGAATATGACCGTAGATGAAACTTTAAAATTAATCGCACAACAATGGTGCAATTTATCAGATTTAATGAAATTAGCAAACATAGGAAGAAATTCAGCACTAGCTATTAAAAGTAAAATTAAAAATGACTTAGAAAAAGAAGGATATTATGTTCCTAAGAATGCTGTTCCTATGCAAGAAGTTATTAAGTATTTAAATATTGATATTGACTATTTAGAGTCAAAAAGTAAAAATTTGAAAGGAGATATTAGAATTGCTTAAACCAATAGAACAAATAGATACAAACATAAAAAAAGACATCATCATAAATAATATAATGAAGTCTAAAGGTGTGTATCTCTTAGTATCTAATCCAAAAGTAGGAAAGTCTATGTTGGCACTGCAACTTTCCTGCTCCGTTATTAACGGAACACCATTTTTAGGATACAAAGTAAATCCCTCACCTGTTTTATATGTTACCACAGAATCAGATAAAATTCAATTAAAGGAACGCCTAGAATTCATGGAACTATCAGCAAAAAAAGACTCTTTATTTATAATTGATAGACAGAATAAAGCAAATATATCTTTAAATGATTTAGAATATGATATAAAAACATTTGCTGAAGAATATAACGGCAAACTTATAATTTTAGATATGTTAAAAGATATTGATTTTGGAGTCCAATATGATATTAATAATTATCAAGATGTATCACAGCAAATATTTCCAAAATTAAGAACTTATTGTGATAAATATAATGTAACTTTTTTAGTTACACATCATCTAAATAAAACCGGTAAAACATTAGGAAGTATTGCACTAGATGCAACTGTTGATGGAAGAATAACTTTAATTGAAAATAAAGCAAATAAAAAATATGTTAAATTACAAACAATAAATAGAGATTTTTCAGAAATAGATATTCAATTAAAAAAATTAGATAACCTTATATTTCGTAAAATAAATTCTATTGAGGAAGATGAATTATCTTTTGAACTAACATCGTTTATAAAATATGTTGCTAGTCAAAAAGAAATTGATTTTACCTGTACTGATATAGTATTAAAAGCTAATATACCAATGTCACCTAAAAGATTCGGAAGATTACTAAATAATAGTATTGAACTTTTAGAAAGTGAAGGTGTTCATATTACTAAATGTAGAACTGCTGATAGTAGATTATATCATGCTACATTTATAGAGCCTTCACAAAATGAAGATGAATAATGTGGCACGTTTTGTTGCGTAGCAATGAAAGTGGCGATAATGGCTCATCTTCTGATTATTTATTTTTTAATAAATAATCACTTGTTTATTGCTTAGACTTAAATCACCTTAAGTCTTTGCTTAAACAAGAATGGGTTTTTAAGGGATTCCCTTAACTCACTTTTGGGCTATGCCCTAGTGAGATAGGTCATAAATGACCAATTCCTCAAAGCCACACATATTATTAATGTCACAATGTCATAAATATATTAAAGGATTTATATAAATGTTTGATGGAAAACAGGTTTTAACTATAACAAACAAAATTAAATCTTCAGATATTGGTGGTCTTAGTAAAGAACTTACTGATAGAATTGGTACAGGTAATTATGATACAAATAGAACTAAATATAACATTGAATTTATTCCATTATGTAGTACTAATTTAGCTAGTTCAACATATAAAACTCTCTATAAAAATAATGTAGAATTTAACAAGAGCAACAAAAATATCAATTTATTAAATGGATGCATAATAACAAGTGGACAAGAATTCTTTAAATCATTAGGAATGAAATTTGAAGATACAGGAAGAAAATATTTAACTGGAGAACATAAAGGAGAACCTATTAATAAAGTAGTTATTAATAATCCAAATGATATTCCAGAACAAGTATTAAACTATTTTAAATATTCACATGAATTTTTAAGTAATTTAGTTGGAAAGGAAAACGTAGTCTACTCTGCTATTCATTTTGATGAAGATACTCCACATATGCATTTTTATTTTACTCCAGTAGTGAATGAAGTTCATAGAAAAGTATTTGAAACAGATAGTAATGGTCATCAAATATTAAAATCTTATATAGGAAAAGACGGAAAAGAAAAGTTAATACCTATTCAAAAGAAAGATGAAAACGGTAAAAATTTATATTCAATAGAAAAAGGAAAATTTCTAAATTGTGATCAGTTTTGGAAGGATAAAGGCTTTAAAACATCATTTGCTAAAATACAAGATGATTATAATAAATTTATAACATCTAAAGGTTTTAATCTTGATAGAGGTCAAATTGGAGGAAATAAATATCATCAAACAAAAGCAGAAAAATATTTAGAAGAACTACAGGAAGAAAACAAACTAATGGAACTTGAATTAAATAAGAATAAAGCCCTAAATGAAGTTGAAATATCATATAAAGAGAAAATATCTGATGTAGATACAAATCCTCTTCTAAATCCTGAAAAAAGCAAAATAATTGGATATAAAGAAAAAGATATAAATAATCTATCTAAATACTCAAAAGAAATAACTAAAGATAATTTGAATAAATCAAAAATAATAGAACAAAATGAAATAAAATTAGAATCCAAACAGAAACAAATTGATAAATTAAATACTGAAATTAAAAATCTTAAATCAGGTAAAACATTAATAGAAAAAGATAAAATAATCGAAAATCAAAATTTAATTATTAAAGAAAAAGATGATACTATAAAATATCAAAACACAATAATTAGTTCATTAAGAAATGAATTAACTGAATTAAAAGAAAATATCGATACAATTATTAGTAATGTTAAAAATATAGCAATAGATTTATATAAAGCACTAAAAAGAACGCTAGGATTTGATGTTGATAAAAATCAGAAATACGATTACTCTGCTTTTAAAGATTTAAGTAAAAAAGTTAATAAAAAATATGAACGAGATAAATCAGATGACTTTGAATTATGATATAATTATCTATGTAAACAACATTTCGAAAGGTGATTTATCATATGAAAAAAATTTTTAAATCTATTTGGATTTGGTTTTTATTACCAGTTATAGTGACTGTAGTTGGAGGAATAATAACTTCTAAACTACAAGATATCAACATATTAGAAGGAATACTATCTTTTTTAAAATGGATATTCAATAGTATCGTTTTTATACTTAATATTAATATTCCATTATGGGTATTGTTAATAGTAGGTATAATAATATTTGCTATTTTATTAATTATTGTTAAAATAAACGATGCTAGTAATATTAAAAAATGGTATGAAGATTATAATGATGATATTTATGAAGGTATTAGATATGCTTGGAATTACTCTGAGTTATATAATGAAATAACAATCAAAAACTTTAGACCAATATGTAACAAATGCAAAGGAGAATTAATTAAAAGAAGTTCCTATGGAAATTATTATTATGGAACTGCTCAAAATTATTGTCCAAACTGCGATAAAATACTAAAAACACCAAATTCTGAAGAAATTGATATTGCTAATGTATATGTACACAATAAATTAATAAAAATGCAAGAAGATGTAAAAAAACAGATTAATACCAAAAATAAAAAATAACGTTTCAAATTATTAAAAGATCAACTCTATTGTTGGTCTTTTTTCTTAATAAAAAATGATAAACAAGATAAATATAAAAAAATATATAAATAAATGGTAAAATATAGATGTATGTCGATATTTTACGGATAAGAAAAGGAGGAATGAAATGTCCGTAAGACAACTTAAAGAAAATAAAATAACAAAAGATGGAAGATCTTGGGTATTTATACAATATAGTAAAGGTTTAGATGGTAAAAGACATCAATATCAATCACAAGCATATATGACTGAAGAAGAAGCAATACAGGCTGAAAAAGCATATTTAAATAAATATAAAGATGTTGAAGTAAATCCACATATGACATTTAAAGAAGCCTACACTATATATTATGAATATCAGAAAGATAAAATAAAAGATTCTACTCTTAAGACATATAGAGATAGAATCAAATATATGGGATTACTAGATAATGTAGAATTAGTAAACTTAGATTGGGATTTATATCAAAAATGGAGAGCACAAATTAATAAAACAAATCTCTGTGATAGATATAAAACAGATATTCAAAAATTTATAAAGCAAGTCATTAACTTTGCTGAAAAACAATGGGATTTTAATTTAAGAAAATTTTATAATAAATTAGAGCCTTTTAAAACTCCAGGGGCATTGAAGAAAGAAATGGATTTTTACGAACCTGAAGAATTCTTTAAATTTATTTCAGTAGTTGATGATTTAAGATATAAATGTTTCTTTGAATTATTATATTATTGTGGATTAAGAAGGTCTGAAGCAAGAGGATTACAATGGAAACATATAGACTTTAAAAATAAACTTTTAACTGTTTCTCAACAAGTATTAAATCCCTCTAATTCTAATGCTAGTACAGAATGGTATATTTCTAGCACTAAAACAGAAGCATCAAATAGAACAATTCCAATCGCAACTACTCTACTAAATGACTTAGCAGAACTAAAAAAATCAAATGAACGAATAGCAAAATTCAAACAAACTTGGTTTGTACTTGGTGATGATGTTCCAATGGCTACAGGTAGAATGTATTTCTATAGAGATAAATATGCTGAAAAAGCTGGAGTAAGAAGAATTAGATTACATGACTTTAGACATTCATGTGCATCAGCCTTAATATCTGGCTCTGCTCCAATAACTGCTGTATCTAACTTTTTAGGCCATTCTGAAACTACTGAAACACTAGAAACTTATACTCATATGTTTAAAAAAGATCTTGCAAATGTACCAAAATTCTTTGACACATTAGAAAAAGACTTTAATGAAAAGTCTTCCAAATAAACTATATTAAACTTATATAAACCATAGATTATGATGGGTAGATGATGGGTAGCGTTCTACCATATTTATAGAAAACCCTTATAAATCAAACAAAAAGTGGAGCCTTTCGGCTCCTTCAGGGGGTTTTGGTTACACTTTCACACATATCCGTAAAAGTGTGTGTTACGTAACATATCGTTACGCTATATTAATAATAAAATATTTTAATTTAAAAGTCAATATCTTTAATCCATATTTATACTTTCTTTTAACATATTTTTTAAAACTTCATATTTATCAATATTATCTAATACTTCTTCAGAATCAGCTTTAGCCTTTATCAAAAGTTCATAATCTTTTTGAATATTTGCTAGTTTAAAACTCATATCACCACTTTGTTTTATACCAAATAAATCACCTGATCCTCTTAGTTTTAAATCTTCTTCAGCAAGTGTAAATCCATCACTTACATTTTCCATTATATTAAGTCTTTCAGTCTCTCTATTAGTCATTAAAACGCAGTAGGATTGTTCACTATTTCTTCCTACTCTACCTCTTAATTGATGAAGTGTTGCAAGTCCAAATTTATATGCATCAAATATAACTATCATAGTTGCATTTTTAACATCTACTCCAACTTCTATTACAGTAGTACTTATTAATATATCTATTTTTTTATTTACAAAGTCATCCATAACTTTATTTTTTTCTTTAGGCGAAAGTCTACCATGCATAACACCTATATTATAGTTTTTAAATGCTAATTTAAACTTCTTTTCTAGTTTCTTAGTATCTTCCATTTCTTCTTCTGAATCTTCTATTAATGGAGATACTATATATATTTGATGACCTAAATCTAATTCTTGTTTTATTTTTACAAGTACCTTTTTAATATCACTATTATCAAATACTTTAGTTATTATCTTTTTTCTTCCACTAGGCATTGTATTTATTATAGATATATCCATATCTCCATATATAGTAAGAGCATATGTTCTTGGTATTGGAGTTGCACTCATATAAAGTACATCAGGCATATTACCTTTGTTTCTTAAGTTATTTCTCTGGTTAACTCCAAATCTATGTTGTTCATCTGTTATTACTAGTCCTAAATTATTATATTTTATATCATCTTCTATTATGGCATGAGTTCCTATTACCATATTTATCTTACCTGATTTTATATCTTCATATATTTGATTTTTTTCACTTTTTTTAGTACTTCCTGTTAGAAGTGCAATTTCTATATTATATCCTTCTAATAGATTTTTAAAATTTTCATAATGTTGATTAGCTAATACTTCAGTTGGAACCATAAGTGCACTTTGATATCCACTTAAATATAACGCATACATACTTATTAATGCTACTATTGTTTTACCTGAACCAACATCACCTTCTAATAATCTATTCATTCTTTTATTACTTTTTAAATCCTTAAATATATCATTTAATGCTTCTTTTTGATGAACAGTTAATTCAAATGGTAATCCATTTATAAATTCATTAATTTTAGTTATATCAATATCTTTTTCATAGCCAATATTTAAATTATTGTTTTTTCTTTTTAGTGCATTTATTTTCATCATAAATATAAATAGTTCTTCATATTTACATCTATTTATCGCATCCTTTAATCCTTTTTTTGGATTATGAATTATTCTAAGTGCTTCTTTTTTATCTATAAAATTATACTTATTTATTATTTCTTCTGGTATATAATCTATAACGTTACATTCATTTAATGCTTCATTTATATATTTATTTAATGACTTATTATTTATACCTTTTACTAAATGATAAATAGGCTCTATTAATGTTCTATCACCTAAATCAAATAACTTTATATCTGCTGCATTTATTGTATTACTTTTAGTATCATATTTACCTATTACAGTTATATATTTTCCAATTAATAAATTAGGTTTTAAAAAAGCTCTATTAAATATTACAACATTTACTAAATTATTACTTGTATTAAACTTAAATGATAATCTATTCATATTTTTAAAGTAACTAATAGTTGGAATAGTTTCTATAATTCCAGATACTACTACTTTTTCTTCATATAAAGAAGTTTGTTTTAATATTTCGTATCTATATGGATAATCATTTATTAAATCATTAACATTATTTATTCCAAGTTTATTTAATGTACTTACTGTTTTAGGTCCAATACCTTTTATATTTGTTAACTCAGCCAAAACTATTCACATCCTTTAAAAATATTATAACATATTTTTTAAAAAGTACTTGACAAATTACCTATTTATAAGTAATATATATGCTACCAATTCCCAAATGGCGAATTGGTGCTAGTATCACACTAGCCAACCCCTTTTTATTCTTTTTTATAGAGCTGCCCTTCAGGGGGGACGGCTCTTTTTTTGACTTAAAATATGAAAAAAGTGTAGTTATTATTTTTTAACTACACTTTTTATTTCTTGTAATTCAAATCTATATTTTTGTTTTACATCTGGATATTTATCATGATCTACTTCACTTAAAAACATATCAAGTGGTCTAGCATATATTCCATTTTTATGATTAGTATTTTCACTATTTGTACATTCATATATAACTAATTCTTCACCTGTTTCAGAGTGTTTAGCAACTGTTATAACATGTGCTGTTGCTCCTTTAAAATGTCTCCATGTTGTATTTGGTTTAACTTCTCTCATTTGTTCCTCCTCTTAATTACTTAAATTCTTATAATATTCAAATCTTTTAATTGCTTCTTTTTTATTTTCTGTTAATAATTCTTTAGCTAGTTTTGGACTAACAGTTTTAATCATTGTATATCTATTTTCTCCATCTAAGAAGTTATCATATAAATCAAAGTCTGGTGATTTAAAATCTAATGTAAATTCTTCTTTTTCACCATCATATCTAAATATTGGAAAATAACCTGATTTTACTGCTAATCTTTCTTCTTCAATAGAATTACCCATTCCTTTTTTTATACCATGATTAATACAAGGTGAATATGCAATTACTAGTGATGGTCCTTTATGACTTCCAGCATCTCTTAATGCTTTTATTGCTTGATTCATATTTGCTCCTAAACTTATTTGAGCAACATATACATTAGGGTATCCCATCATCATTCTTGCTAAATCTTTTTTAGATGTTTTTTTACCATCATTAGCAAATTTAGCAACTGCACCTTTTTCAGTTGATTTACTTGCTTGACCACCAGTGTTTGAGTATACTTCTGTATCAAGTACTAATATATTTACATCTTCTCCTGATGCCATAATATGGTCTATTCCACCAAATCCTATATCATAACTCCAACCATCTCCACCTACTATCCAAACATCTTTTGACATAATATATCCTTTTAATGGTTCAAGTTCTTTTACTTCATCATAGTTAATATTTTCCATTATTTCTTTAGTAATATTATAATTGTCTTTATTTACTAACCATTTATTAAACATTTCTATATTTTTTATTCCAAGTCTACCTTTTAATTTTTCTTTCATTATATTAGTAATCTTTTCTTTAGCAAGATCCATAGTTATTCTCATACCTAATCCATATTCTGCATTATCTTCAAATAATGAATTTGACCAAGACACATTGTATGGATTTGTTGGAAGACTTCCACCGTATATTGATGAACATCCAGTTGCATTTGCAATTATAAGTCCATCTTTATATATTTGTGTTAATAATTTTAAGTAAGGTGTTTCACCGCATCCTGCACATGCACCTGAATATTTAAATAATGGTTCATTAAATGCTACACCTTTTATAGTAGATTCTAAATATAATTTTTTATTAGTTATATTTTTTATTTCATTATTTATTCTTTCTACTTCTTTATGGTCTGTCATAATTAATGCTTTTGCACCAAGTTTACCAGGACATGTATTTGCACATAAACCACATCCTGTACAATTTTCATAACTAATTTCAAGTGCATATTTATATTCATCATTACCCATACATGGTATAACTACTACATTTTTATTTTTCTTAATTTCTTCTTCTGTCATTAATTTTGGTCTTATTACTCCATGTGGACAAACTATAGAACATTGATTACACTCTATACAATTTTCTTTTACCCATCTTGGTAAAACTTGAGCTATATTTCTTTTTTCTAAATTTGATGTATTAACAGGAAATACTCCACTTTCGTGTTTTTCAAAGTCTTTTACTGTTAAATCATTACCTTTTAAATGAATAATATTATCTATAATTCCAGTATATTTTTCTTCTGAATAACTTAGATTTTTCCAAAGTTCATCTACTTCTACTTTAACAATTTTACTTTCAATATCTTTTATAGCATTAATATTATTATTTACTATTTCATCACCTTTTTTAGCAAAATGAAGTTTAATACTTTCTTTTTGATCATTTGTAAATTCAGCATGTGGAAGTACTTTAGTTATATATACAATAGCATTTTCCATTATCATACTTATTTTATTTAGAATATTATTTTCTTTAGCAATCTTATATGCATCAATTATATAAAATTTAACATTCTTTTTTGCAAGTTCATATTTTATTTTATTTGATATAGCATTCTTTATTTCTTGTTCAGTTTTATCTGTTACTAATATAAATATACCATTTTTTCTTATTTTTGATAACATATCATACTTTTCTAAGTATACATCTTTAGTACATACTACAATATGTGGATTTGTTATATAATATGGCATATTTATTTTTTCTTTTCCTATTCTTAAGTGTGATACAGTAATTCCACCACTCTTTTTAGAATCATATTCAAAATATCCTTGTACAAAAGCTTCAGTCTCTGTTCCAATTGTTTTAATAATATCTTTAGATGCTGAAATCATACCATCTGAACCATATCCATATATAAGCATTTCAATATTTTTCTTATCGCTTTTTATTTTACATGGTTTTAAACTTTTACCTGTAACATCATCTACTATTCCTATTGTAAATGAGTTAATAGGCTCATTACTATCTAAGTTTTTAAATACTGCATATAAATCTTCTAAATTAGTATCTTTACTAGATATTCCATATCTTCCACCTATTATAAATGGTTTATTTTTTACATCATTAAATATATTTACTACATCTTCATATAGTGGTTCACCAACTGCTCCTGCTTCTTTTGCTCTATCTAATACTGCTATTTTACGTACCTTTTTAGGTAATGCTTCTAAGAAATATTTTTTAGAGAATGGTCTAAATAAATGAACTATTAGTACACCTACTTTTTCTCCCTTAGCATTAAGTACATCTACAAGTTCTTTTAATGCATCACAAACAGAACCCATCGCAACTATTACTTTTTCTGCATTTTCATCACCATAATAATTGAATGGTTTATAATCTGTTTTAAATTTTTTATTTATTTTTTCCATGCATTCATTTACTACATCAGGCATCTTATCATAATATTTATTTCTTGCTTCCAAATTTTGAAAATATACATCATCATTTTGTGTTGTACCTTTTATTTGTTTTTTTGATATCATACTTTCTTTTCTAAAGTTATCTATAGCTTTAAATGGTACAAGACCTTTTATTTCAGACATATCTGGAACATATACTTTATTTAGTTCATGACTTGTTCTAAAACCATCAAAGAAATTAACAAAAGGTAGTTTCCCTTTTAATGTACTTAAGTAAGATGCAAGTGTCATATATATTGTATCTTCTACGGAAGAAGACGCTAAAAAGCAAAATCCTGTACTTCTTGATGCATATATATCAGAATGATCTCCAAATATACTTAAAGCATGTGTTGCGATAGTTCTTGATGCAACATTTATTACACAAGGAAGCATTTCACCTGCTATTTTATACATTGAAGGTATCATTAAAAGAAGTCCTTGACTTGCTGTATATGTACTAGCAAGTGAACCTGTTTGAAGTGAACCGTGTACAAGCGCTATTGCCCCTGCTTCACTTTGCATTTCTATTAATTTAACTTTATTATTAAATAGGTTAAGTCTTCCTTCAGTGCTCCACTTATCTATATATTCACTCATTGGTGATGCAGGTGTTATTGGATATATACCTGCTATTTCAGTAAACATATAAGATATATGTGCGCATGCTTCATTACCATCTATTACTTTATATTTTCCCATGTTATCACTATCCTTCTAAATAATTATATCATAAAAAAAATAGATTTAATACTAATCTACTTCTTTTATTAATTAAAACGCACCAAATCCCATTTTTACTTTTTCAATTTCTGCATTTTTATCTAATATACCATTTAATTCTTTTATTGAACGGAATAATTTTTTTGGATTTCTTGCGGCCATATCTCTATCTGTTGCTTTTGTATATTCATCTAAATTTTTACTAATAACAGAAAATGAAACATTTCCCATATATCCTAATATTTTATATAAATCTATAAAACCTCTTTTTCTTTTCATATATTTTGAAAAGATTTTATTTATTATTCCTTTATCTATTGCATCAATACAAAATTGATCAACATCACATACACCATACATTGATTCTATAAACTTTTTAGCAACATTTTCAAACTGCCAACAACCATTAAGACTACAATTACATTTAATTGGTGGTTCTGACAATTCAAAAATTCTTTCTCTATCAGGATATATATTTCTTTCATATTTATAATTTATCATCTTTTGGGCTATTGTTTGTGATACAAAATCATCTAATAATATTCCAGCATATTTAATTTGTCTAAATTCAGGATTATTTGACAAATTTTTTACCATATCTTCTTTTGTAGGACTTGTAGATATAAATTTTTCATCTACATCATATCCAAGCATTAATTTTTCGAACCATTCTTCGTATATACCATTAACTGCATGAGAAAATTCATGGAATAATATTTCATCTTCAAAATAAAATAAACCTTGTCTCATTTTTGAGTCTACTTTATCTTTATTAATATCTATATTTATTCCTTTACTTACATAATTTCCATTTTCATCTTCAGTTCTAATAGGAAGAGTATGTGCATATGAATTCATATTATTGTTAATTCCAATTTCTACTCTTTCAAGTCTACTAACAACTCTTTCTATATTTAAATTATTGAATAGCCCTATTTTTGTACCTAAATATACATATTCTTGCATTTTTGGATGTAATTTTCTTATTCTAAAATCTAACATGCTATTCATAAAAATTCCCCCTTTAATTTTTAAAGCTTTGTTATTCTACCACAAATAAAGAAAAAAAGCAAAAAAAAAGATTAATATCTTTAAAAAGAACTGATATTAATCTTTACTCTTTTATTATCTTTTAAATAAGAACTTGCTTGAACTACAGTTCTAATAGAATTAGCAATCTTTCCTTCTCTTCCTATTACAGAACCCATATCTTCCTCTTTAACAACTACTTCTATAATTATTTCATCATCATTAGGAAATTCTTTTACTGAAATAGAATCTGGATCACTAACAAGACTTTTAACAATCATTTCTGTTAATTCTACTAAAGTCATTATTATTTACCGCTCTTTTCTTCATGGAATTTAGTCATAATTCCTGCTTTAGATAATACGTTTTTAGCTGTATCAGTTGCGATAGCACCATTTCTTAACCATTTTAAAGCATCTTCTTCTTTAATTTTGATTTCACCATCAATTGGATTATAGTAACCAATTTCATCGATTGTTTTACCATCTCTTGGGCTTCTTGAATCAGCGATTACAACTCTGTAGAATGGTCTTTTTTTAGCTCCCATTCTTTTTAATCTAATCTTAACTGCCATATTTAACTCCTCCTTTTCCACTCACTGTAAGTCAATTATACTAAAAAAAAGAAGTAGTGTCAACTATTTTTGTTGACAACTACTCTAAAAAGTCCTCATTTACTTCATTATCTATTTCTTCTAGTGTTTCATCAGTTACATTATCATCAAATACTTCCCATTTATCTTCATCATCTTCAACCATTATTTTAACTTTTGTATCGCCAACAACTTCTATACCAAGTTCCTTTTCTATATCAAAATCTATAGTATTACCATTTATTTGTACATTACCGCAACTTGGTTGTTTAAGTACTCTAACAATAATTTCTGAATCATTAAAATCTACATCAAGTTTTGTTTTAACATTAATAAGTTCATTATATTTAATTGTTTCATTAATAACATTTGTTTTTGTATCATTATCATATGAATACCATATATTTATATCAAATGAACCATCAACTACTACATCATCACCTTGTACATATCCTTTAAATTTATGATTAATTATCCAGCAACCTAATATTGTACTTGGAACAACTTCACTTTTAACACTATACTTATTTTTGAAATACTTTTTACCTTTACCTATTACTGCCTTAGTTACAATTTCTTTATAATTAGACATTCTTATCACTCCTCTACTTTAATTTATGATAGAAAATAAAAAAAGTGCCTATAAAATGCACTTTTTTTCTAAAAAGGTAAATTAATTTCATTATTATTGTTAAAATCAAAATTGTTTATTTGTACACTATATTTTATTTTATTATTACTATCTGAATTTAAATTATCAATTACATAATCTATTTCATAAATAAAATTTGTGGATTTATCAACTAATATTTGAACATCTACTGTTCCGTTTAATTTTTTTTCATCCATAACATCTTTATCATATATTAAATTATATGCATCGCTTTTTTTCATAGATACAGTATACTTTTTATAACTAACCTTATTAATTACTTCATTATCTACTTTTTTTATTTTAATTATATTTTTCTTTAATTTCTTATAATCAATTTTAAAATCTTCTTTAGCATCACAAGATACTTTATTTGAACTACTATCTTTTGTATAACATTTTGTTTTACCATTTTCTTTTACTAAATATTTATTAATACTACTAGTAAGTTCTTCATCGTCATACTTACTAATTATAATATTCTTAATACCTTTAGTTCTAGCGATAGTATATTCAATTTTTGATTGTTTATCTAAGCTTTCTATATTAAGTGTTATTCCAGTTGTATAATTTATTTTATTTGAATATTTATTTGTTTTATTTAGATAATTATTTAAAGATACCTTTTTCCCCATAAAGAATATTCCTAAAAATATAAATAATATTACTACTAAGACTACTACAATTTTAACTTTTTCTTTCATAAATTCTCCTAAAGAAGAATTATATTGTCATTAATTCTTCTTCTTTTTCTTTTAATTTTTCATCTACTTTTTTATTAAAATCATTAATTAAATCCTGTACTTCATTCATTAAAGACTTTTCCATATCTTCGTTTATTTCTTCATCTTTTTTAATTGCATTATTAGCATCTTGTCTAATATTTCTAAGTGCTATTTTAGCTTCTTCAGCAAGAGTTTTTGCTTGTTTAACAAATTCTCTTCTTCTATCTTCAGTAAGTTCTGGAATAGCAATAAATATAAGTTCTCCAGTATTATTAGGAGTTAATCCTAAATCAGCTTCAAATATAGCCTTTTCAATATTAGCAAGACAAGATTTATCAAATGGTTTAATTTGAAGTCTTCTTGCTTCTGGTACAGATACGGTTGCTAATTGATTAAGTGGTGTTGGTGTACCATAATATTCTACCTTTACGCCATCTAATATTGCAGGATTTGCTCTACCTGCTCTTATTGTTTTAAATCTTTCTAAAAGATTTTCAATAGTTTTTTCCATTTTTTCATTTGCTTCTAAAATAATTTCATCCATTTTCATTTTTTCCTTTCAATATAGTTATATTTTACTATATATTATTTTTTTCTTCAAGTACTACATTAAAAAGAAAAAGAGAAATAATTTCTTATTTCTCCTATATTATTATCCTTTTATTTGGTTCATTACTTCTTCAGCAAAGTTTTCTTCTTTCTTTTCGATTCCTTCACCAACTTCAAAACGTACCATATTAACTATAGAACCGTTTTTAGATTTAACAAAGGCACCAACAGTCATATCAGAATCTTTAACGAAGTCTTGTTCTTCTAAACAAATTTCTTTATAGAATTTATTTATACGACCATTAACCATTTTTTCAGCTATTTCAGCAGGTTTTCCTTCATTCATAGCTTGTTCTTTTAATACTGATGTTTCTCTTTCAACTTCTTCTGCTGGAACATCTTCTCTTTTTACATATGATGGTCTCATAGCTGCAGCATGCATTGATACATCTTTAGCAGTTTCTTCGTCTGCACCTTCTAATAAAGTTAATACAGCGATTCTACCACCCATGTGGATATAACTTCCAAAGTTTTGTGAATCAGTTTTTGAAAGTCTTGCAAATCTTCTAAAACTAATTTTTTCTCCTATAGTTGCTGTAAAATTAACTATAGTATCGTTTAAAGTACCTTCTTCAGTACTTAAACTCATTGCTTCTTCCATTGTTTTAACATCGTTTTTAACGATTAAATCAGCAATTTTATTTACTAAATTTACAAATTTTTCATTCTTAGCAACGAAGTCTGTTTCACAGTTAACTTCAACTATTGATGCATTATTTCCATCAATAACAACTGTACTTAATCCTTCTGCTGCTACTCTATCTGCTTTTTTAGCAGCTTTACTAATACCTTTTTTTCTTAGATAATCGATTGCTTCATCGATATCATTATTACTAGCTTCAAGTGCTTTTTTACAATCCATTAATCCAGCACCTGATAAATCTCTTAATTCTTTAATTAAACTTGTATTCATTTATATATCCTCCTTTTAGATTACTATTTATTTAAAATTTCTAAAAGTTCACTTTTCTTAAGTTTGCTGTATCCTTCGATACCTTCAGCTTTAGCCATTTCTTTTAGTTCAGCAACTGTTTTTTTAGATAAATCTTCTTTATCTTCGGCTTTGATTTCTTCAACAGTTTCTTTAACTTCTTCTTTTTTAGCTTCTGCTTTTACTTCTTTAGTTTCGCTTTTTTTAGATTCTTTTTTTGATTCTTTATTAGCATTTTTGTTTTTATCGTCATCAGTTAAAAAGTCTACCATTTCTCTATCTGTACCTTCATTAATTGCATTAGCAAGTACTCCTAAAATGATTTTAACAGCTCTTACAGCATCATCATTTGCAGGTATTACATAATCAACTAAATCTGGATCACAGTTAGTATCAACAATACCAAATACAGGTATTCCAAGTTTTCTTGCTTCTTTGATTGCTATATATTCTTTCTTTGGATCAGTAATGATCATAGCATCAGGTAATTTTTTCATATTTCTAATTCCACAGAAATAAGAATTTAACTTGTCATATTCTTTCTTAATTTTAATAACTTCTTTTTTAGGTAGAACATCTAAAGTTCCATTTGCTTCCATTTTTTCAACTTGATCTAAGTATCCTATTCTTCTTTTGATAGTTCTGAAGTTTGTTAAAGTTCCTCCAAGCCATCTTTCTGTTACATAGTAACTATCTGATCTAATTGCTTCTTCCATAGATGCTTCTTGAGCTTGTTTCTTTGTACCAACAAAGATAACCTTTCCACCATTTTGTGCGATTTCTCTTAAAGCAACATATGCTTCTTCGATTTTTTTAACTGTTTTTTGTAAATCGATAATATATATACCTTCTCTTGCAGTGAAGATATATTCTTTCATTTTTGGATTCCATCTTTTTGTTTGATGACCAAAATGAACACCAGCTTCTAATAAATATCCCATTGAAACTACTGCCATAAATTCATTCCTCCTTTTGTTTTTCTTCCAGATATATCTTTTTTACTCTCCACCCATATGAGCACATGGTTTGTAAATCAATATCTGTGTTTTTTCAAAGCCAAAATTATTATAACATACCATAAATAAAGTGTAAATATTATTTTTATGATTTTTCCCTTTATTAACATGGATTTATATCAATACTAATGCTAACTTTATTATTATTTTCTAAATCCGATACATTATTTAATATTTCTCTCATTTTTTCTTTATTCCTAAATTTTATAATTATTTGAAAATAATATATTTTATTTACTCTTGATACACCAGATACTGATGGACCTAATACAATCATATCTTCACTTATATTTTCTTTTATATAATTTGCGATTTTTTTTGATTCACTAAGTGATAAATTATAATCTTTACTACCAATCTTTATTAGACTAATAAAATAATATGGTGGATATTTTAAATCCTTTCTTATTTTTATTTCTTTATTAAAGAAATCTACATAATTATGTGTTTTAGATAGTTCAATACTATAATTATCAGGATTAAATGTCTGAATTATTACATCGCCTTTTATGTTTCCTCTACCTGCTCTTCCAGATACTTGACTAAGCATTTGATATGTTCTTTCACTACTTCTAAAATCTGGAAAATTAAGTATTGTATCAGCATTTATTACTCCAACTAACGAAACAAGAGGAAAATCAAGACCTTTCGCTATCATTTGTGTACCAACTAAAATATCATATTCATGATTTAAAAATGAATTTATTATTTTTTCGTGGGCACCTTTTTTCGTAGTTGTATCTATATCCATTCTAACTGTTCTGTAACTCTGAAATATCTTCTTTATTTCTTCTTCTACTTTTTCTGTACCTTGACCAAAATCTTTTAATGATTCATTCTTGCATTTTGGACATATGTCTTTTTTCTTTTCTGCATATCCACAATAATGACATCTATTCATACCACTAGTCTTATGATATGTAAGTGTTATATCACAATTAGGACATTTAATAACTTCACCGCATGAACTACATAATTGATAACTTGAAAAGCCTCTTCTATTTAAAAATAATATTACTTGTTCATTATTTTCTAGTTTTTCCCTCATTTTTTCTATTAATATTTCTGAAAATAAACTATTACCTTTTTTTACCTCATTTTTCATATCAACTATTGTTACATTTGGTAAACTTGCATTATTTGCTCTTTTTGTTAATGATACAAGTTCATAATAACCTTTTTTACCTCTTGCATAACTTTCTATTTGAGGTGTTGCACTTCCTAGTACCACCTTTGCATTATGATATTTACCTCTAATAGTTGCAACATCTATTGCGTTGTATCTAGGATTATGTTCTTGTTTATATGTACTAGAATGTTCTTCATCAATTATTATTATTCCAATATTTTTAAGTGGTGTAAATATTGCACTTCTAGCACCTATTACAATAGATACTTCTCCTCTTCTTATTTTTCTGTATTCATCATATTTTTCACTTTCAGAAAGTGCACTATGAAAGACTGCTATTTTATTTCCAAAATGTACTTTAAATCTATTAATAATTTGAGGTGTTAAACTTATTTCAGGAACAAGCATTATTGCTGTTTTTCCTAAAGAAATTTGTTTATTTATTAAATGCATATATATTTCTGTTTTACCAGATCCAGTAACACCATTTAAAAGAATTACATCTTTTTTACTATTTTCTATTTGATTTAATGCTTCTTCTTGGTATTCATTTAATTTTAAAAGAGGCTCTATTTTATAACTATTATCTAACCTATATTTTTCTTTTTCGTCTTCTATTACAATGCCTTTATCTTTTAATACTTTTATTATATTTGATTGATATTTTGATTTTAATGATATTTTATTTTTTAATAAATCTTCTACTATTTCAATTTGTTTTTGTGCTTTTGATGTAGTTATAAATTCTTGAGCTTCTTTTATATTTGCTAATTTTACATATTTTTCTTTTTTTACATTAATATTAGTTTTAGCACTTGCTTTATAACCTGACGGAAGCATTGCTTGATATATTGATATTAAATTACATACTAAGTCTTTTTTTAGTTCTTTTCCAAGATTTAAAAGTTCTTCATTAAGTATTGGTTCTTCATCTATAATACTAGTTATTTCCTTTAAATCATATTCACTATTTTTCTTTATATCAATTATAAATCCTTCTAGATTTTGTTTACCAAATGGTACTAATACTCTTTTTCCTATCTCTATTTTATCTTCTATATCTTTAGGAACTAAATAATCAAAAGTCTTTTCTTTATTATTAAATGATATTTCTACAAGTACACTTATTACCATATTATGCCTCCGTAATAATTATTTTATCATAAAAAAAAATGAAAGTAATTAGTTTACTCTCACTTTTCTTGTTTGATTTGCATATACCCAGTCTCCACCAGGATTTTTGTCAAACCATCTGCTTTCAGTTTTTGTTATTACTGTTCTATATTTATATCTATATAATTTTCTAGTTTTAACATTATGTGTATATTCACCTAAGTCTTTTATATCATCAACCCAGTAACCTAAATCTACATATGATGTTGAACTATTTGTTTTATATTCTCCAGTATATGTATATCCAGCAGGTGGATTTATTGAATCTGTCCATATTGTTGATTCAATATATTTTTCTGGATTATTTTGTTTATATTTATATTGAGTTTTTGTTGTTATATAGTATGTATATTCACCTAATTTGTCTTTATTAGTAACCCATTTATTATATGGTTCATAAGTTGTTTTTGTTGTCTTTGTATATTCACCAGTATATTCATAACCTGATGGTGATGTTTTTGATGTAGTCCATATTGTACCAATAACATATTTCTCTGGGTTATTTCTTTTATATTTATATTGTTTTTTAGTTTTTACGTAAGATGTATATTCACCTAATTTTTCTTTACTTGTAACCCATTTATCTAATGCTTTATATTTAGTTGTTTTAGTTACTTTCTTTTCATTAGCATATACATAACCTGATGGTGATGTTTTCGAATTTGTCCACTTTGTATCAACAATCTCATTATCACTTGATTTTATTTTATACTTATATTCTGTTTTTACAATTGTATATCCATTATCTGTATATGATTTTGGATTTGATACAACCTTTTCATCTGTTGATGTAGATGATGTTTCAGAATATGTTCTATAGTAATACATATATTGTTTAGATTCTTGAAGTTCATATACTCTGTAATAATATCTCATTACAGTAGAATTACCATTACATGCATCTGTACATTCATCTGGATGTTGAGTTAAAAGTTCATATCTTCTATTACCTGAAATAGGTTGTTGTAATTCTGTTGTACTCCATGAATCATATAGTGTTTTCCAAGTACTTATAGTTTTTTCATTATATGGTCCATACCATTGTTTAGTACTTGAATCAGCAGGTTTTGAATCTCTCCAAACACCTTCTTTTATCCAATCTGACCAAGAACCTTTAGTTGTTTTAACTGTTTTTCTAACTGTATATCTAGTATCAACTAACTTAGTATTACTATTTTCAGTTCTTTTAGTTGTTGACCATCCTGTTTCAGTCCATGTATCTTTATTTGCATATTTAACATGTTTATATTGCGTTGTTTCTTCAACATATGGTTTATAACCTGTATATAATGTTCTTGTTGCATATAATTTAATTTTTGTTGTTTCTGGGATCACATCATAAGTCCAACCTGTATCAATTACCCAGTTATCTCTATAACCATATTTTATATGTTTATAATTCATTACATCTTTAGTTACTTTTTTATAACCTGTATATAATGTTCTTGTTGCATATAATTTGAACTTATCTGTTATAGGTTTAACTTCATCAGTCCAATCTGTTACTACTGACCAATTATCTTTATAAGCATATTTTACATGTTTATATTGTGTTGATCCAGCAGATACTTTCTTTTGACCTGTATATTGTGTTTTAGTATCTACTAATCTTACATTATCATTTTCGTCTTCTTTATTTGATTGATAATTACCAGTATTCCAATTTATATCAGTTAATGTTCTTGTATATAAATATTGTAATTTGTATTTACCACCATCATTATTATTACTTGGTGTTGGATTTGTTTTATTTACAGTAACCTTACCATCATCTGATGTTGTTGGTTGTTCTTCTTGTGCACCACTACATGAACAATTACAATTTACTGTTTGTTCTGGACAAAAATTATAACATCCAATTGGTTCAATAATATAATCTTCCTTATTAGGACATGATAAATGAACCTCTAGCTTGTATTCTTTTTCTTCTTTTGTTACTTTAACATATGATTTTTTAGTATCACATTCGTTACCATCTTTATCTAAGAATGGTAAAATTAATTTTTTATCAAGCATATCTTGAAGTGTTAATTTTACTGAATCTCCTACTTTTTCAGGCATTCTATCTTTAGTAAAATAACTATCTGCAGCATCTTTCATGCTTTGTACGTTATTATTAAATACAGAATCATAAAATGCAGTTAAGTTAGGCATAGGAAATAATATTGTTATTAAAAATACAAATAAAAGTATTAGAAATATTTTTATTATTAAATCCCTAATTACAGTTGATTTTCTAGTTTCTTCCATAAAAGACTCCCCCTCTTCGAAAATAACGACCATTATAATAGCACAAGTCATAAGAATTGTCAAATAATTTGGGCAAACAAAATTTTACATATTTTTTAGATTTTATTTACTACATTTATTTTTAAATTTGTGGTATTATATAATAGTTTGAAAGAAGGTAAAAAAATTGAAGATTATATGTGATAATGGTATATATGTACAAAAAAAAGATATTGCTTTTGTAATAAATAATACTGAAAATGTTGATCATCTAAAACTTATAAATATCAATGATGAAAATATATATGAATTTGAACTTTTTAGTAGTCCAAAAGATATAGAGTTCTTTAGTAATTTAGATTTTATAGTTAATTATGATGATATAAAGAATATAGATGAAGATGATGTAATTAAATTAATACAAAAAGCAAATTTAGAAAAAATAAAAATGGAAAATACTGATTCTGAAAAAAGTAATAAAAATGATATTTTGAAACAAGAATACAAAATATATTCATTAAGGGATGCACTTTGGTTTAAACAAAAATATTTAAAATTTGAATTACCAGATAATATTGAATACCCTATAGAATATGATGATAATGAAAAAACAGAAATTAAAAGCGACAAAAAAGTAAAAAGACTTTCAAGATTATTGACTAAAAGAGAACAAAAAAAGATTTCTTAATCATTTTAATAAAAACTACCTTAAAAGTAGTTTTTTTGATTTATTAGTTTTTATTTAATCTTTGAAGAGTTTTTGTATTTTTGTAGCCATTTAAACCCCACCTTTTTTAAATTGTCATATATACTATCATAAAAAGAATTTTTAATCAAATTTTTTAAAGGTCAATAAATATAAGTATTGAAACGTAAATAAAATTATGCTATTATATAACCTAATTGAAGGAGGTTTTAATGCATGAAAATAATTACTGATAATGCGGCTTATGTTCAAATGAATGATATTACTTTCTTAAATCATTGTGATTTACCAATACCTGCATCTGTTTTTATGAAGAGTTTTGGTTTTGGTATTTTTGTGGTTGATGATAGTAATAGATATGACTTTAAAGAATTTAATAAACCAGAAGATATTGAATTCTTTAAAAATATTGATTGGATGATAGATTATAATGAAGTTAAAGATTTATCTGATGAAGAACATATTGCACTAGCTCAAAGTATTGCAGACGAAATGAACGCAATTGCTGAGAAATTTAATTCTATGTCGCCAAAACAAAAGAAAAAAAATATTAATATGATATCCCAACTTGAATTACTTGAATTTAAATTTGATTCTTTAAGAGATGTTTATTGGTTTAAACATGACGATTTAAAAATGAATTTACCTGAAGGTGTTGAATATCCTGCTGGATCCAAACAAGAAAATGGGGCAAAAAAACTAATCAGAAAAATATTTAATAAAAATAATGATTAAAATTTTTTACACTTGCAATAATGATTATACAAATGTATTTTTAAATTAATAAAACTACTTTCAATTTAATGGAAGTAGTTTTCATATTGCCCTAAAAAAATTTGAGTTACTCATAATTTTTTTATTTCATTTATTTTCATGTAAATATCATACCAACTATATACTCTAATAATATTTTCGTTTTCAATATTTCTATTATATCTTGTATCATAATATAACACTTTAACTATTTTTACTAATTCATTAATTTTAGTTGAAGAATCTTCAATCATGATATCAATTTTATTTTCCATAAATTCTTTTACTTTTTTTAATTATAACAAAAAAAATCAATCGTTTCTGATTGATTCTATATATAAAAAAACAAGTTTTCAAGTAATATTTTTAATATCTAAATTTGTCATGTTATCACCTATAAATTAATTCTTATTATAAAATATTTTTATAATATTTGACTATTGTTTTAATCCTCCAAAATTACCTTCAATACCAGGAATATATGATTTTCTATCAAGAATAATATTTATTATTTTTAGTACCTCATTATAATGTAAATAAAAATTATGAGAATCTCTAGCAATCATATCATAATCAGTTGCTCGCTGAACTTCAGTAAAATTAGGAGATGCAACTGCAAATCCTATATTTCCCATTTCACCCAGTAAACTATATAATTTTACAAAACCACTTGGTTCATTTTTATAATAACTAAATATTTTATTTATAACTGTTGAATCTAACGAGTCAGCAATAAATTTATTTAAATCATTACCATATATTGGCTTTATAAAATTAATTACAATATCATAAAATTCATGATAATCTGCAAAATTATTGTTTACATTTATTGAAGGGTTTGATTGTCTTATTAGTTTGCTTTCATTAACATATATTTTTTTATTATATTTTGTTTCAACCAATAATTGTGCAACATACTGCGCAACAAATTCATCTAAAACTAACCATGAATAAGACTTTTGTCTATAATTTGGATCATTTGCCATAGACTCTATTGCATCACTCTTAACACTAAAATTATTTTCAAACATTTTATCTAAATCAAACCATAAAGATAAATTTTCCATAAAATTTTCATAAATACCGTTAATGCAATGTGTTAATTCATGAAATAATACCTCGTCTTTAAAATAATATCTTCCTGAATTTAATGTTCTTCTTTCATTCATTTTTACATTTAATCCATATGATATTCTTGGATTATTTCTATCCCTTATAGATTCCGTTTGTGCATCTCCAGGATTGTTATTATCTACAGAAAAATTAACACGTTCTAATCTTGATACTATCCTCTCAAGATTATTTTTATTAAATAATCCCGCTCTTAAACCTAAGCCTATGTATTCTTGAATATTTTTATCTAATTTCATAATTCTATCTTTCATTAATATCCCACCTATTCAATCATTATGTCATACAAAATTATATCTTCATATCGCTATTATTTTTTCATATTTCTTTCTCATCTTCATAATAATGTTTTCTTTTTTATTAAATTAATGCTTATTTAGCAATATAATTACTACATAGTTGGAGCATCATAGATATTTATAACACTTTACAAAAAAAGATTAATATTAAATGAATTTTATCAAATAAAAAAATAACAATAATTTATAAAATATGCCACCATTCTATTTATTAAAGTTGGTATGTACTTAACCGTAAAACTAAAAATCCCATAATAAAATTTTCATCTAAAAAAAAGATGATCGTTATACTAACACACAAGTATTTTTTTGTCAATTTCTATGAAAAATTTGATTATACCTTTTCTACTATATCAAAGAAAATTAAAGTAAAAATTTTTCCCAAATAACTTTTTAGTAATAATGTTTAATATGAATTAAACTATATAAAAAACATTATAAATTAAAAAATAGGTATTTAACCTATTTTTTTAAAATTATATTATATGTTCAATAGAAATTTTATTTTGATTTTTTAAACTAATTTCCAATTCTATTTAAATAAATATTCATATAATTGCCAACTTATTTTATATTATTATTGGTTGATTCCAAAATATTTTTTACATATTCAAATCCTTTATTCATCTTGTCCTCAACAGAAATATTTTCACTATAAATATTTCTTAAATTATCCATTACTAAATTACCATTATCTGTAAGTTCATAAAAACTATCATACCCACGTTCAATAAATATATTATCAAAAATTTCTGAAAAAGGTTTATTGTTCAAAATAGGATCAGTTACCATTTCACTATATTCCCATGTTATATATGGTGAATCATATTCTCTTTTTGGAGTTTCAGGATGAATTTGTTTCCATTTTTCAAACCATATAAAATGTAATGTTTCGTGAGAAGAAGTTTCAATTAATTTCCATTCTTCAACATCTGTACTAATCGAAAAAGAAAATTTATCTAAATATCTAGGGAAAACTGGAATCAAACCTACAGTTCCTTCTATCACATCAATGTTAGGCCATTCAATTTCAAAATAAGTTGATAACATTGAAAAATATTTGTTATTATATTTTTTCCAAATATCATTATATCTTTTTGTTTCACTTTTAATTTTATCTAAATATTTATTATATTCTTTAGTAACAACTTCTTCTATTTTTTTATATACTTCCTCTTGTGGAGTATTATTATCGAAAACAGATAATTCTGTAAAATAACCAACTGTAAAATCATGAACAGAAAGTGAACCATTTTGTTCATAAAACGCCCATTTAATTATATCTATATTTTCCTGTAAAGTCATTTCTCTAAATTTTATTGTAGGTACCATAACATCATCTTCTTTCTAATTTATTATATCATTAAATTTAAAAATATCTATAATTGTATTTAATATCAGAAAAATATGAAATATTATTATGTATATTAGTTGTCTATCATCAATTAAAATATTTTTTATTTATAAAATATGGACATATTTTTAATAAATATAGTCATAAAAAAATTACATACTCTTTATACGATGATAAAAAAAAATCAATCAAAAATGATTGATTCATATATAAAAGTTCGAATAGTTCGAACAGATTCGTCACTGGTGCCCTAAAGGAAGAAGTACGACAACTTTTTAGACAACAAATAATAGTAAGTAATAACGTTAATCGATATAAGTATATCATAAAAATTTATAAAACGAAATAAAAAGACCTAAGGTCAAAAGTTTCTTAGGCACATTTCAATATAGCTATATATCAATTAACATAGAATTACAATATTTAAAATTCATTTTTTATTATCATTTTTAGTTTTTTTTAAGACTTTTATATTATCATTATTTTTTAATAATGATAATATTTCAATTTCTTTTTGTTTTATTTCATCAAGTGTTAAATCGAAATGGCTTACCAATTCATCATCACTATAATTTTCTTGATATTTTAACATAATAAGGGATAAATCCTCTGGAGATAATGATTGTAATACTTTCATCATATCTGAACTAAATGAGGTATTTTCAGTTTTATCATACGGATTCTTAGGATCAGAAATATAGTCAATTTTTGATTTTTCTCTTCTTGTGCCTTTATCACTAGAGTATTTAGCATCATCTAATGATAAACTATTATTTTGCTTCTTATATTTTTTTAGATAAGTTCTAAAATAACCTTTAACGGTCAAATCCATATATTTAATTATTTGCCCATTTTCGTTTAAATTAATTCTATTTATTACCATTAATAAATAATACTTAATCTCGCTTTCAAAATCTTCATAATTACTATTATTAACTTTAATTTCATAGCTACTACATAATGAATATATTGTTTTATAAATATATCTTTTTTGTCTTAATAATATTTCACTTCTTGAATCATATAACTCACTTTTATATATTCCTATTAAATCATATAATTCAAACTGCTCAATGTCCTTATTGGAACTTCTTAAATTATCAACTAAAATAAAAATATCTTTTATTTTCTTATCAGTAATCATTTTATAATTATTACTAGTTTTTTTATCTGAAAAATACCATATCATATTAATTGCTTGGTTATATGAAAAATCCATATTAACTAAATCTGTTACATTTTCAAAATCAACTTTTAAAAATTCACATATACTTTTTATTTCATTAACATCACATATCTTGGAATTTTTTAGTTTATCAAAAATTTCGTTTATTTTACCTATTTGTAATCTATCTTCATATTTTTTTATTGCTAAAGCTATAATTTGTTCATTATCTAATGAATCATCTTTAGACTGTAGTGTCTTAATTCTTCTCCAAATTGCTAGATAAGGATAACCGTTTACATCACAAAATTTTGTTAATGATTGATCATTGAAGTAATATTTAGTTTTTATTGGTGGGTGTTCTATATAATAATCTACAATTTGTTTTATTGCTTCATCTATACCGATGTCAGTTTTATCTGCATATTCATATAAATATTTTTGAATTATTGTATTATAATTCAAGCCTATGTCGTTACAAAATGTTAAGAGTGGTATCCCATTATAATAATATTTGATAGAAAATTTTTGATAAGATTCAACACACTCATCAATAATTTCTTGTAATGTTTTATTACCTCTTAATTGTTTTCTTAAAATAGCACAACGAATTGAACTTGCATTCAAATCATTTTGCTCGGCATAATCTTTTAAAGGTATGCCTTTATAATAGTAAATTATTCCATACCTATTTATTGTTTTTATACCTTCATCGATTAAATAGTCAATACTCTTCGTACTGTCTTTTGCTAATCTTCTTTTTACAAAAGATACTACACTATAATATGACAAATCATTTTGAACACAATATTCTCTTAAAGTTAGTCCATTATATAGATATTTGGACTCAAAGGGTTGATATTGGTCCATAATTGCCTCAACAAACTCATCATCACTTAAGCCTTTAAAGTTATCAGTATTTCTATATCTACTCATATATGTAATTACGTTTCTATAATTCAAATTATTTTCATCACAATATTGTTTTAGTGGAATTCCCAAATAGTAATATTTATAAATTCCTTTATGCTCTTTATCTAAATATTGTTTAATTAGTTCCTCATCAGATAATTCTGGATTCTTTTCTTTTTCTCTGTTAATGTATGTTCTAATAGTATTGTAATTTATTTCTGGATGACTTTCACAATATTCCTTTAAAGGTACACCTTTATAAAAAAATCTAAAATTTTGATTATCAAACTCTTCCATTGCTAAAATTACTAATTCATCATTTGACAGATTTTCATTTTTCTTTCGTAGATTATTTATTCTAGAATTAATAGTTCCTATATTAATACCATTATCTAAGCAATATTGTCTTAAAGATATCCCTTTATATATATATTTAATAGCACTACCATAAGCCTCTATAACCATATCTACAATTTCTTGTTCTGTATAGTTTTCATATTTTTTACTTTGTTTCTTTTTCCATATTCTTGCTCGTATAGTGCTTATATTAATATTATTATCTTTACAATATTTAGATAAAGGTATGCCATTATAGAAATATTTGCTTTCTTGCATAATAACACCACCAAAACTTTGTTATATATTTTATCATATTTATTGCAGTTTTAATGCTTATATTTATAAATTATTCTTACTCAAATTATGTATACACACGCTAATTGGTATGTCAATTTGCAAGTGTGTTTTCTAAATTGACATAATTATTTTAATTTTATAAATACCTAAGCATAAAATTAAGTATTTTAAAACTCGAATCTTTTATAGTTCGAGTTTCCTATCAATCTGGTGCCGACGACGTAGAGGTCTACAACTTTTTCTCGGCAATAACGATTCATATGAATCAACCTATATAAATTATAACAAAAAGAAAATGAAATGGAAATACCATTTTTATTTTTTATTTTTATTTTTCATCTATACCTATCTTTTCTTCTAAATCCAATAATATTTTATTATATCCTTATTTCTCTTCTTGAGTGGTGTTTTCATAAATTTTATCATATTCTTTTGCATATGGTGTTCCATCATCTTTTGATTCATTTATAACTTTTTTAATTTTATAATTATATGCTAATCCGCCAAAACCATCTCTAATTTCAATTATATTAATATTATTGTTTTTGCATTTTTTTTCAACAGCATTACTAATTACACCCTGTGTCAAAGGATCAACAAATCCTTCTTTTGGATTATAGTTTATTAATTGAGCAATTGTTGTTTCTACATTATATGGTAGTTCAACAATTTTATTCACAATGCTATTAACAATTTTATTTTCTTCACTATTATAATAATTATGAGTAAAATTATCATATTCAATTTCTAGTTCAACCGGTAATTTCTGATTAGGAAAAACATATCCTTCACTATCAAATGAAATGAAATCTTTTAAAGAATCAGGAATAAAATTTGTAGAATCATTTTCTATTTTTTCAAGATCTGCTATCCTATCATCAATATCTTTAATTTGCTCGTCTATAGATTTATTTTCAGAATGTATATTCAACTTATCATCTATTTTTTTAATCAAATCATCTAAATCATTTGTTGATTTTACTTGTGGTTCTCCATTTTGAGGTCTAACAATAAATTTCCCTTTGAATTCATCCATTATTGAAGATAAATCCTTTTCTGGAGTTTCTCCATTTGCTATTTTTTTATTATACTCATTTATTTTGTCTAAATATTTTTGATATTCTATCTTTGTTTCTTCATCTTCAAAAGATACATTATTATTAATTTTAAATTCTTCCATTTTATTCACATCCTTATCTATATTGTTTATATTACTTATTTTTACAAAACTAATATCATAAGGCAATCCGACAATTGCACTATCATATTTAGAATAATCTAATATTATTCCATACTTTTCACATTCATTTTCAATTTCCTCTTGTAATTTAAACAAATCTATTTTTTCAATTTTATTTTTGCAAAATTTATCATAAATATTTTTAATACTATCACTTTCACCATCTGACATTTTTTGATATAATCAAACATTTCATCTTTTAAATTATCATTCATATATAATACCTCATTTTTCAATTTAATCTTCAATTACTTTTGCATAGTCAAAATCAGTATTCAATTTTTCCTTAGTTCACAAAGTTTTATTAGTTTGATAATTAGCTATCAAATCTTTCCATGAACCTGAGTCTAGAATCATATTATTATCTAAATATTGTGTTAAACTGCCTAATTTTTCCTCAGTCATTTCTTTTCCATGTACTCTATTATATTCAATTCCAGCTGCGATAATTTTTGAAATTAAATCAAAATCATAACCTTTAGATGTTAAATTAATAAAATCTTGTCTAGTAATCAATGTTTGTTTTTCCTCGACATCATCATAAAATTTTTCAAGACCAGAGCAATCATTCATAAAATATGCATTCAACAAATTATTATTGCTTGTCATAAATAAACTCGAAATAACAACCTGAGATGCATAATTTCCGTTATACTCATTTGTTAACAATGATGTAAGATATTCAGTTATACCTTCATTCAACCCTTCTGAAGAAAGATTTGTTACATTTGGATAATCATTTAATGAGTTATCATAATAATCAATTTTTGTCCCTGTTTTTGTATATGTAATACCATCTTCATTATATAAATTATGTTGTCTAGATGATATTCCATGTAAAATTTCATGAATTAATTGATGATTATTGAAGTTTTTTCTCATTACTATACCGGGTATTATGTTTAATTCTTCATCATTTGCATTTATTACCATATTTGTTTTAAGCGCACCAACTTCATTTGAAATTTTATTTTGCCTTAAAGAACCATTAGGTAATTTAATAGAATAGGTTTCACCATCAATAATTTGAATGTTTATATTATCCATATTTAACAATAACTCATTCAAAATGCTATTATCAAGATTCATTTTTCCTAAACTATCTTTTATGTAATTAATAATTTGTTCTACATTTGCTGGCGTTTCAATCACGTTAAAATCTTCATTAATTACTTTCACGAACACATCAACTACCCTTTTATTTAGTATAACATATTTAATGTAAAAATCATAACCTTATACGATGATTTTATACAATTATTTTACATTATAATTCAAAATCATCATTTTTTGATTTAGAACCTCTATCTATTTCAGTAGATCTTTTTTTTGTTTCTAATATATCTTTCATTTGTTCTTCATCTAAAATATTCTTTTTATATAATTCATAAGCAACGGGATAATACTTATCTCTTTTTTCGTTATCTCCCCACATTTTATTAACAAAGAAATGATATAAATCATTAAGTTTATTTTTTATCTTTTCAAATAATTCCTTAATATTATCTAATTCTTTTTGGAGTATTTTATTTTTCTCTTTTAATTTAGCATTTTCATTTTTTAAATTAGTATTTCTTAATTCTAAAGCATTATTTGATTCTTGTAATATTTTTATTGTTTCTTTACTTTCTGATAATTCAGTAGATATATCTTTTAATGACACTGATAAATCATGTATAGTTTTATAATCATTATTTGTTTTATCTACTCTATCTAAATAATCTTCTAATTTATCTTTATCTTCTTGTTTTAGAATATAATTATTTTTTGATAAAGGAACGTTCTTTAAATCATTAACTATATCTTTTATATTATTTGTATTTTTTTCTAGTTCTTTTGAACTTTCATTTACTTTATCAATATTCATTTGATGTCTTTCTATTGCTTCTTGCATTTCAACATAGTTATCCATATCACTAACAAGATAATCATAATTTCTTCCTTTTCGTTTTCTTTTAAGAATATTATCTAATCCATATTCTTTATTAAATTCTTCAATACAAAGTATTCTCATTTTATCTTGTAATACTTTTAAAGAATCTTTTGTAAATACATCTGATTTACCAACTTGTAATTCCATACCATATTTATTTTTTTCTTTAATTGGAACTCCTACAATATGCATATGTGGTGATGATTCATCAAAGTGAATAATTGCACTTGCTATTTTAAAATTAGGAACTAACATTTCTAAATCATCTACTTGTTGTTTGTAAACATTAGTCATTTTCTTTTTAAAGTTCATATCTTTTGTATTCCAATATTTTTTATTTCCAAGTTCTATAATAAATTCACAGGCTAAATCATTTTTAGAATTATCTGATATATGAGAAAAATAATCATTAATCTTTCTTGTTTCCCTTTGCTTTTCATTATACTTGATTCTTGCTTCTTCAAATAAATCTAAATATAATTTTTTTACATCTTCATAAAGAGAATTAGATCCTTTTACTATATAAATATCTTCTTGATTATAATCATATTTTCTATAATTATGTTTATCAACTCTTGATAATTGTTTAGCATTTTGAATAGCATTGTTACTTTTAGAAGTAGTTCCACTTACATTATTTTTAGCACTTGCTCTTACTGAATTTTTTTTATTCTTATCACTACCAAGATGTAGTGAATATGGCATACCTTTATCCATTAAATGTGCCTCCTTTTTAAACGATTTGGGATTCATCCAAAATGTTTAACCCCCTAGGTATTTCGGCTAAGCCAAAATTCGGGGGCTAAGGATAAAATCCTTAGAATCCATAATTATCTATCGCTACTTACAAAATTACAAATGTAATTTCATAACGTACCACGATAATTATTAAATATAAAAATTAAATACTATTTATTTTTTATATTTATGAAACAAACTTTTCCCACTTTCATTGAAATATAATTTCAACAAAATGTGTTCGTTTGTTTATGAAGAAGAAATTTCGTCTTCCGAATTTTCTTCTTTTATTTCATAGTAAGGAACAGGCTTCGCATCAACTGTTATAGGTTCCTTACTATATACAACATTACAATCACATTCAGCTGGTATGTATTTAAATACATCATCCTCATTTTGCAGTAATGTTCCATTATCTTCTTCAACATATAATACCCCCAGATTATATGTTTCCATTTTCATATCGGGATCTATCTTTCTATAATCTTCTAGTGGAAATACTCTTACTAATGTTTTATTATCTTTTACAAAGTTAAAGTAAAATACTTGATTCTTAACATTATAAGTTGCTTCATAATAACCAACATCATAGAATTGTCTTAATCTCATTATTTGTTCTCCAACTTCTTTTTCAGGTAGATATTCACTAAATCTAATTTGGCCATAAATATTTTCAAATATAGATGGAACATATCTATCATAATAACCATTAAAATATAATTCATTTGATACATTAGCAACACTTTCTCTAAATTTTATATAATCTACATTTAGAAAACCATACTTATCAGTCAGTTCTATTTCTTCTACATATTTAGTTAATAATTCTGCTTTTTCTTCTCGAGTATATTCATTCCAAAATTTAGTTTTGCTTTTGTACTTTTCTGGATATTTGATAGAATTGATAAAGTCTATATCTCTTTTAACTAAAATATCATTAGGAGTAAATTTTAACTTTTCACATACCTCACTAGTATTTAATTTATCTTCTATGTCTTCAATTACTTTTTCAACTTTTTTTCGTTCTTCATTATATTCTTTTAAAGTAAATACTTCATTTATATATGCTTCTTTAATCCTTTCAAATTTAGATTTTTGATTCTTTAATTCTTTTTGTAATTCTCCAATCGGATTTTCAATTTTTTGTTTTATCATAGGTAAGAAATATTGATTTACCACAGAATCATATTCAACAATAGAATCCATATATTGATCTATTATTTTTTCTATTTCATTTTCTTTATAAGTTATCTCACAATCATTGCAATAGTAGTAATAATAAGAGTTATTATTCTTTTTAGTAGTTGCTTTACCACCTAATATTCTTTTACATTTAGGACACTTTAATTTTTGCATAAATAGATAAGTTAATTTTCTTTGATAATTTCTTTGATTCTTTTTCTTTTGAACTTGGCATTCTTCCCAAAATTCTTTTGTAACAAGTGGTTCAACTACATCAAAATAATAAGTAGGTTTCTTTGTCTTTTTACCATGAACAAAATCTCCTTTATATATTTCATTTGTTAAAATATTAAATATAGTTGAATCTCTCCAATTAGTTTTATTTAACACTCTTTCTTCATTTAAAACATTACTAATAGTTTGATAAGACATTCCCTCATGATACATATTAAAAATTCTTATAGCTACATCCTTAGTAGCATAATCAATTACTAATTTCTTATCTTCATGTTTATATCCTAAAGGTGCTTGATGAGGAATATGACCAACTTTAATTGCCCCAGCAAGTCCTATTTTAGTTCTTTCACTTGTTCTTTCAATTTCTTGTTGTGAAACTGAAGTAAGTATTCTTGAAATCATTTTTCCATTTGCATTAGTGGTATTTATATCATCATTAGCACAATCTAAATAAGCATCATTTTCTTCTAAAAAGGTAAGAATCTTTTCCCAGTCAGCAACTGAACGAGTTAACCTATCTAATTTTAATACTACAATAGTGTTAACTTTTTTATCTCTTATATCTTGTAATAATTCTTCAAATTTAGGTCTATAATTACCAGTTTTAGCACTTATTCCACGTTCTTCGTATACATTATATACTTCGTATCCTTTAAACTCACACATAGTCCTTAAGCGTTTTTCTTGCTCTGGTAAACTAAATCCTTCTCTTGCTTGATCTTCTGTTGATACACGTATATAAAGACCTGCTATTTTCTTTTCTTCATTCATAACATATTTCTCCTTTTAATACGAAAAAAGAGGAGACAAAAGCACTAACAAGTAATACTCTTGACTCCTCTAATATTTCTATTATTTATTTTATTTAAATGAATTGTATATTTGACCATAGATGTACCTCGCTTTCTAATAAAAGACGGATACTGCTTGTCATTTATTGGTTACTTATAATAATAGTTTTTATTTCAAAAGTCAAGACCTATGCTTGTTTTATATAATCTTCAAGTTCTGATAATTTAATCTTCTTACCTAGGTTATTAACATATATATCACTTGAATAATTAAATGCTAGATATAAATTGTTTTTAATATATATTCTATGTGGTTCAATATAAGTTAAATTAGTTTTATCAATTCTTCTAATACTTCCATTTTCTATTATTGGTGTAGTATTACAAAAATCACATATTACTCTTAACCTCGATTCTAAAGATTCTTCAATTTCAATTTCTTCTTTAATAATATTTACCATAGACAAATCCTTTCTATGATTTTTTCAAAAAACGAAAAAATCAATCATTTCTGATTGATTCATATATTTAAAGTTCGAATAGTTCGAACAGATTCGTCAATGGTGCTGAAAGCAGGAATTGAACCCGCAACCTACTGATTACGATTCAGTTGCTCTACCAATTGAGCTATTTCAGCATTCCATACATTACATCAAAATTATAACATAGATATAAAAAAAGTTAATCTATTTTTAGATCAACTGTGGTACTTCCAATATTTGGAACATTAAGTTTAAAATTAATAACATTCTTATTTCTTCTTAAACATTTATATACTTCATCTTTTACTATTCCTTGTCCAATTCCATGAATAATAACTACTCTTTTATTTTTTAATTTTATACTATCATTTATAAATTCTTCTGTTTTTATTCTAGCACATACTCTATCCATACCATGTAAATCTATACTAGGTAAAAAATCTATAAATGGATCAATTATTTTTTTCATAAATATCAAGTACCTCTTTTATATTGAATGTTTGTTTTCCATTATCTGATAAAAATTTAGATATCGTTGATATTTTTACTGTTTTATCTAATGTATAATCTTTATTAATACAATATATAAATGTAGAAATAAACATATCATAACTACTTTTTGATACTTTATTTTTATCTCCCATCTTAGGGATTATGCTAATTAAATTATTATTTTGAAACAAACATCCTACTTCTTCAATATATATTATTATTTTACCAGAAAATAGTCTTTTTGTCCTACTATATAATTCAATTATACTATTTTTATTTGCAATATTTAAATTTATTCCTGTAAGTACTTGTGCATATTTAAGTGCAATTATTACATAGTCTGATAATTTACATACCTTTATTGACTCTTCACTTATTTCCTTTAAATCAGTTATTATCTTTGTACTTCTAAATTTACTTTTTATATTTAATATAAACTCTGAATTATAAATTGTACTGTAAACTACATTTGGAATAAAATTAATACTTCTTATTAATTCATATTTATCATTATTTTTTAAAGAAAGAATTGTTTTTGAATTATTCTTTGTATTTCTAATTACATATTTATTATTTGTTTTTTTATTTAATATATTTACATAATCAGACTTTATTTTATTTGAATGAAGAAAATTAATTATTTCTTTTCCTTCAATATCATTTCCTACACATGAAAAATAATATACATTTAAATCATATTTACTTAAAACTATTGGTACATTTAATATATTTCCTATACTTTTGGTTATATTATTTATTGTATACTCATTATTTTCTTTTAAAAATGTATTTAAAAAAATATTTAAATTATAATTTAAATCACCAATTACTATTATATTATTCATATTCTTCACCATTTTTAGTATAACCAAATAAAAAAGAGCTTATGCTCTTTTTATTGAAGTATTAATTTCATAACCTTGTTCTTGTAACTCTTTTATACATAATGATATATTTTGTTCTAATCGAATTTGTGCTTTTAATGAATCTCTTTGAACTTGTGTCATCTTCTCAATAGGAATTTCATATGGCAATATTGAATCTCTAACTAACGAAGTTAAAGCTCTTTCTTGTGGTGACATATTCATTGTAGATAAATAATATTCTAATTCTTCATCAAGTGTTTTATTAATAACAAAACTATTATTTGTCATACTTTTTTCTACCTGTAACATATAATCAATACTCTGTTTAAGTTCATTGTAATAATCAACATTATTTTCAAATGTAGGTTCATTTTTAGAATCAATCTTAGGATTATTGAAAACAACGTTTTCTTTTTCTTTAATTTCAGATTGTTCTTTTTTTAGTTCTTTTTGTTTTTTTGCAACTTTTATTTTATCTAAAAAATCCTTTTTTACTCTAACAGGTTTTACTTTTTCTTTTTTGATTTTATTTTCCTTTATATTTTTTTCTATTTTATCTTTACTTTTTTTACCTAGTAAAATTGCTGAACCAACACCTAAACTAAGCATTAAATATTTATATACATTAATTGCATTTTCACTCGTTAAATCTATTGAATTTACTACTTGATTCTTTTTTTCTATTATTTTATCAATCATCTTATCAAATTTATCAGATTTTTTATAATTATTAAGCATATCATTGTATTTTGATTCTTCACGATGAAGAACTGTACTATTTTTTGCCACTATTTCTTTTTCATATTTTTTATCGTCCTTACTCAATTTATGATTTTTATAATCGTAATTATCAACTGAATATTCCTGATATTTAACACCAATAGAATTTAAATCTTTTTTATTAAATTTAGAATCAAAGTTTTTTCCAAATAATTCATCAATATTATAAAAAAAGTGCCCTGAATAATTATCACTATTTGTTGAATCACAAAATAAATATTGTCCGTCGATTTCTACCATATTCCAAGCATGTTGTCCACCAGCACCAAATGTTGATTTAAGATATCCATCAACTTCAAAAGAATTTATTCCGGATAATTCACACATTACATTAAATAATGCACAATAATTAACACATACCCCTTTTCCTGATATTGCACTTTCAAGTACTTCATCATTATATTTATAAGCTAAGTTATCATCCTTCAAAGCCTTTTTATCATATTCCATATGATCTAATACAAATTTGTATATTATTCTTTCTTTTTCTAAATCACTCTTATCAGCAATATCTAATTGATTTAAATACCCTTTTATTACTTCAACATTATTAACGTCATTCATTGAAATATCTAAAAATATATTTTTTGATTCACAATATTTTACTAAATCTTCTGTATATAAATTGTAATTTCCTTCTATACGTAAATTTTCTAAACTAGGGTATTTTGATAAATCAATAGAGTCAATAGAATTATTTTCAATATCTAACCATTCTATTTTATCAGTATTTTTGATACCACTTATATCATGTAATAGATTTGATCTCAAATCTAAATCTGTTATATCATTTGGAAGAACTACCCCATCAAGTACCTCAAGATTTGAATAAGTAATAGAATATGTATCATCATTTATTTCTATTTTATCTGGATTAATTTGAGAAATTGTATATTCTTCTCTTGGAGTAATTTCATTAGGTTTAATATTTGTTAATTGAGAAAATAAAGTTAAGACAACTGTTCCTCCAATAGCAATTTCTATTAAATTTTTGCCAACTTTACTTTTTAATATACTAGATTTTTTTACTTTCTTATTTAAATTATTTCTATTTATTTTCATTTTGAATCTCCATTAATTTTTCAAGCATTTCATATTCATCCTCAGATAAATTATTATCTAAATCCAAATATTCATCATTCTTATCTTCTAAGTACTTTGAAGCATATATTTCCGAATTAATTTTATAAACAATATAATTTTTACCATTTGCTTTTGCCTGTATAATAATTTCTGCTTTAACATTATTATTATTTTCATCAATAATATCTATATAATCTTTCATATAATCCCTACCTTAGATAAATTGTATCATATTTTTAATAAAAATAATACTAATTTATACTTTATAATACGTTTAATTTCTGGATTGTTAATTTACTATTTCATCTTCAATTACCAATAATGAATCATAGAATTAATTTTATTTTTTCTTATATATATAATCATACATTTTACCCATTTATTCAATATAAAACTAAGATATTCCTATCTTAGTTTTTAATCTATTTACTATTTTTTATATTTGATTGCGCAGATGCTAGTCGTGCTCCTGGCACTCTAAATGCTGAACAAGAAACATAATCAAGACCAATTTTATCAAAGTTTTCTATTGATTTTGGATCACCAGCATGTTCACCACATACACCAAGTTCAATATTAGGATTTGCGTTTCTTGCCTTTTCTTTTGAAATATTTACAAGTCTTAATACACCTTTTTCATCTACTGATTTAAATGGATCACTTTCAAATATTTTTTTATCATAATAATCTTTTAAGAATTTACCAGAATCGTCTCTTGAGAAACCAAATGTTAACTGTGTTAAATCATTTGTTCCATAACTAAAGAAGTCACATTCTTTACCAAGTAAATCAGATATTATAATTGCACGAGGAATCTCAATCATTGTTCCTATTTTATATTCAATATCAATATTATTTTCTTTTAATATTTTATCTGCTTCTGTTTTTATTATACTTTTTACATATTTAAGTTCAACATCATCACCTATTAAAGGTATCATAATATCAACTATTGGATTAGTACCATTTTTCTTAACATTAACAGCAGCATTTATAACTGCTTTTGTTTGCATAATTGCAATTTCAGGATATGTGATATCTAATCTTACTCCTCTATGACCCATCATTGGATTAAATTCTTTTAATTCACTAATTCTATCATGAATTTCTTCTAGTGATATATTAAGGCTTTTAGCAAGATCTTTTATTTCACTTTCTTCTTTTGGTAAGAATTCATGTAAAGGTGGATCAAGATATCTAATAACAACTTTTTCATTATTCATTACTGTAAATAATTTTTCAAAGTCTGATTGTTGATATGGAAGAATTTTACTTAATGCTTCTTCTCTTTCTTCTTTTGTCTCTGATAAAATCATTCTTCTAAAGTTAAATATTCTTTCTTTTTCAAAGAACATATGCTCTGTCCTACATAGTCCGATACCTTTAGCTCCTAATCTTTTAGCATTTAACGCATCTTTTTCTGAATCAGCATTTGCTCTTACGATTATTCTTGAATATTCATTTGTCCAAGACATAAATTCTTCAAATTCGCCTTCTATTACAGCATCTTTTGTTTTTATTTGACCTTTATATACATTACCAGTATTTCCATCAATTGAAATATAGTCTCCTTCAGTTAAAATGATATCACCAATTTTTAATACTTTTTCTTTTTCCGATGCATATGCATCATTTAAACCACTTACACAACATTCACCCATTTGTCTTGCGACTACTGCGGCATGTGATGTCATACCACCTCTAATTGTTAATATACCATTTGCTTTTTTCATTCCTTCAATATCTTCTGGTGATGTTTCAAGTCTAACTAAAATAGAGTCTTCATCTTTTAAATCTTTAGAATTAAAGTATATTTTACCTACTCCTGCACCAGGGGATGCTGCAAGGCCTTTTCCAATAGGTGTTTTTGTTTTTAAATCTTCTTCATCAAATGATTTATGAAGTAATTGTGAAAGTGTACTAGCATCTACCGATAAAAGAGCTTCTTCTTTTGTTATTAATCCTTCTTTTACAAGATCAACTGCTATTTTAACTGCTGCTTTTGCTGTTCTTTTTCCATTTCTAGTTTGAAGTATATATAATTTACCATCTTCTATTGTAAATTCCATATCTTGCATATCTTTATAATGCTCTTCTAATTTTTTTGCATATCCATAAAATTCATCATATAAGTCTTTGTTATAATTTTCTAAAGTTTTAATTGGATTTGGAGTTCTAATTCCCGCAACTATATCTTCTCCTTGTGCATTAATTAGGTATTCCCCAAATAATTCATTTTCACCAGTTGCTGGATTTCTTGAAAATGCTACACCACTACCTGATTTTTCATTTAAATTACCATATACCATTTGCTGAACATTAACGGCTGTTCCCCAAGAATATGGAATATTATTCATTTGTCTATATATATTTGCTCTTTCATTATTCCAAGAATTAAATACGGCTTTTATTGCTTCTATTAATTGATACTTAGGATCTTGTGGGAATTCTTCTCCTGATATTTCTTTATAGATATCTTTAAATTTAAGTACTATTTCTTTCATATCTTCTTTTGTAAATTCTATATCTAATTTAATACCTTTTTCTTTTTTTATTTCATCTAAAACTCTTTCAAATTTACTTTTATCGTATCCTTTAACAACATCAGAAAACATTTGTATAAATCTTCTATATGAATCATATATAAATCTTTTATTTTCTTCACTAAAACTTTCTACTATTTCATCATTTAAACCTAAGTTTAATATTGTATCCATCATTCCAGGCATAGATGCTCTAGCACCACTTCTAACAGATACTAAAAGAGGATTTTCTTTATCACCTAATTTTTTACCAGAACTTTTTTCAAGTTCTTCAAGTTTTTCATTTATTTCTTTTACTATCTCATCATTTAACTCTTTATTATTTTCATAATAATTATTACATGCATCAGTACTTACTATAAATCCATTTGGAACAGGAAGACCAATTTTAGCCATTTCACAAAGATTTGCGCCTTTTCCTCCAAGGATATTTCTCATATCTTTATTTCCTTCTTTAAAAGAATATACATATTTCATAATTTATTCCTCCTCATACTTTCTTTTTTCTTCTAAATAACATTTACCACATAAAGGTATATATTTTACATTACTAACTGAACCATCTATTAAATTAGTATCTCCTTTTAATGTAAATTTATCATTTATAAATCTTGCGTTAAATTTTGCCCTTTTACCGCATCTACATATAGTTATTAATTCATCTAACTCATCAGCTAATTCTAAAAGTCTTCTACTTCCATCAAATAATTTACTTTGAAAATCTGTTTTTAATCCATAACATATAACAGGAATATTATAATATTTTGTTATATAGTATAATTCATCAACTTGTTTTTCACTCAAGAACTGTGCTTCATCAACTAAAATACATGATATTTCATCTAACTTATCATAATATTTTTCAATAGATTCATTTTCTTTTAAAAGGATATCTACCTTTCTTTTAAGACCAATTCTTGATTCTAAATAGTTATTTCCTTTTGTATCTATTTCTGATTTTATTACAATTACCTTTTTATTATTTTGTTCATAATTATAAGCAACTTGCATTAATGCAGAACTTTTTCCACAATTCATTGCGCCATATCTAAAATATAATTTTGACATTTTATTCACCCTACTTTATTATACCAAAATAAAAATGTATTTACATTTGTAAACACATTTACTTTACACTTTTTAACTTATCTTTTATTTCTAGGATGACACTTTAAATATACTTCTCTTAAATGTTCATTACTTACATGTGTATATATTTCTGTTGATGATAATGATGCATGACCAAGTAACTCTTGAACAACAAGTAAATCGCAACCATTATCTAGTAAATGTGTTGCGAATGTATGTCTAAACATATGAGGAGTAATATTTAGTTTAATACTTGTTCTTTTTATAATGTCATCTATTATCTGTTCTACTCTTCTTGTTGTAAGTTTTTCACTTTTTTTACCAACAATTAAATAATCACTTTTAACACCATCAAGTAATAAGTTTCTTCCTTCTTTTAAATATAAATTAATATATTCAAGAGCATAATCCCCAAATGATACTAATCTTTCTTTACTACCTTTACCAAATATTAATATATTTTTATTACTAAAATCAATATCTTTTAATTTTATATTAACTAGTTCTGATACTCTGACTCCTGATGCATATAATACTTCTAAAATTACTCTTTCTCTTTGTCCTTCTTTTGTTTTTATATTAGGAACATTTAATATTTCTTCCATATTATTATAATTTATAAATTTTGGTATTCTTTTTTCTTTTTTAGGGCTTGATACAAGTAAAAATGGATTTGACTTTACTTTATTATTTAATACTAAATATTTATAAAATGTTCTAAGTGAACTTAATTTTCTTGATATAGTAGATTTTGCATCATTTTTTTTATTTAAATATATTACATATTCTTTTGCGTCATTATAATCCATATTTTTATAATTTATTTTATTATTTAAAATAAACGAATTATACTCATTTAAATCTTTTTTATAATTATTACATGTAAAATCCGAATAATTTCTTTGATATTTTAAATATTCTATAAAATTATTTATTTCTTTTTCCATAATATCACCACTAATTAAAAGAAGTTTAAAATTTAAACCTCTTCTGTTAATTTATCCTCATATTTTAAAATATATTTCTTTGCCATTTCTGGTGAATCAACTAACATATCTAATTCACTCATTTTTTGATCAGTTGTTAATTCTCTGTTTGTCATTATTGTATATATACGATCTTCTAAATCATCATAAGTAGATTCTTTTTCTTCATGATTTTCTCGAACACTTTCGTATTCTTTAGAAACAATATCTAACAAACTAGATATTTCTTTCATTTTTTCATATGATAAACTTTTTTTATTAGTATTCAAGTTTTCATTTTCAAAGAAGTATATAATAAATTCTCTATATAATTTATAATCTGTTTTTAAATAATGATATAGCATTCCTTTATAATCTTTGTTATTTTTTACATTTAAATATAAATTTACAATTGGAATATTCTTTGAATTTTTATCATGTAAATATTCATTTACCTTTGTTTTGTTATATAAAAACTCTTCTATCTTTTCTCTATCTATTTTTTCTATTTTTTCATAAATTCTATTAAAATTTTCTTTATCAAGAATAGCTCTATTATTATAATACATTGCACTATAATATTTTCCTCTTGATGATTCAATATAAACTAAGAATTCACCAAATTCATTCTTTATTAACCTTTTTCTTATTGCATTTTTATCTACAAAATATGTTGTAAAATCATCAATTTCTTCTAGTGTACCACTATACAACTTAACTCTTTTACCAGAATAATCTGCATATAATGTATAATTCTTTTTTAAAACCCTCTGCATATTTTTTCCTATCTTACTGTATATGGATTTTCTTCTGTTCCATCTCCAGCAGCGTATAATGTATTTTTATCAATATATACTACTGGATAAACAGCAACTGTAGTTGATGCATTTGATGCATCCGCTATTCCATAATTTATTTTGTATATTTGATAAGTATTATCTGCAACTGCAGTTATTGTCTTTAAATATGAAGATATATTTTCAAAATAATTATAGTTTGAGCATGATTCGCTTGTAGCATTTGTACAATTAGAATCTAAACTAGCTCTCATATATTCACTAACATTAATTAAACTTACTTTTTGATCTGGGTAAACTGTTGCACATTCAGTTTTACCATCAATACTTTGATCATCTAAATATCTTTTACCAATACATATAGAATGTGGTATTATTATACTTTTTTCGCCTTCTGTAAAATAATCAGACTTATAAACTTCTTCTAATCCTTCTTTTAGTCTACTTTTTGCATAATCATTTATACCATAATTTCTGTCTTTTTCAATATTGTATCTATCATCCCATACAAATGAATCTTGATATTTTGTAGTTGAAATTAATTTTAATTCATTATCTTCAGTTATTTCAATAATTCTATATAACTTTTCACCCATTTTTAGAAAGTTTTTTGGATTTTCTCCTCTATAAACATATTTTTCTCCATATTTATATAATCCATCATCAGCTGTAGCAAGTTGTTCATTTGTTTCAATATAATCCGCTATAGTCTTAGTTTCATAATATTTACCACATTTAATATGTGGAATATATGTATAACTATCTCCATTTTTGCTTATTAATACATAACCACTACATTTTACATTTTCATCATCAATAGAATATAATTCTTTAATATATTCTGCATTAACCAAAGTATCTGTATTTATCTTTGATTGTTCTTTTTCACTTTTTGGTAATACTTTAGTATTTTTTGTTGCATATCTTTGAGCAGCATTCTTTAAATTTTCTTCCATTTGTGCATATGTATTTGCTTTTGATGATCCAGTACCTTTAAAAACAAATGAAAAAACAATGATAATAACTACAAGTATTACAATAAATGTAACTATCTTTAATATATTTTCTCTAATAAAATTCATAATAATCCCTACCTTTAAATTAATTATAGCATAATAAATTAAACTTAACAAACATTATTTTTCTAGTGTAAACATATTTACAAAAAAAATAGAAATTTTTTACATTTCTATTTTTTTAATAGTTCACTCGCAGTTGTAACTAAACCAGCCATATTTTGCATATCTGATGGAATTATTATTTTAGTTGCCTGACCTTCTGCAACTTTTTCTAATGTTTCAAATTGTTTTAATGCAAGTACTGATTTGTCTGCTCCTGCCTCTTTTAAAAGTTTAATACCAGCAGCTGTTGCTTCTTGTACTTTTAATATTGCTTCTGCTTCACCTTCAGCAAGTTTTATTTGTGATTCTTTTTGAGCTTCTGCTCTTAAGATAGCACTTTCTTTTTCACCTTCAGCAATTAATATACTTGATTTCTTTTCACCTTCTGCTTGAAGAATTTTTTCTCTTCTTTCTCTTTCAGCACGCATTTGTTTTTCCATTGCTTCTTGTATATCTCTTGGTGGAATAATATTTTTTACTTCAACTCTGTTTATTTTTATTCCCCATGGATCAGTTGCTTCATCTAGTATTAAACACATTTTATTATTGATTAAATCTCTTGATGTTAATGTTTCATCAAGTTCAAGTTCACCAATAATATTACGAAGTGTTGTTGCGGTTAATGTTTCAATTGCATTTATTGGATTTTCAACACCATATGTATATAATTTTGGATCAGTTATTTGAAAATAAACAACTGTATCTATTTGCATTGTTACATTATCTTTTGTAATAACTGGTTGTGGTGCGAAATCTCTTACCTTTTCTTTTAATGAAACATTATTTGCTATTCTTTCTATAAATGGAATTTTAAAATGTAATCCTGTTTGCCAAGTAGATTTATAACTACCTAGTCTTTCAATAACGAATGTTTTTGATTGTGGTACAATTTTAATATTTGTAATAATAATCAATATTAAAACTATAATTAAAATAATAAATTGCATAACTTACCTCTCCTCTTCTCTAACAATTATTTTAGCACCTTCAATTTTAAGTACCCTTACTTTTTTGCCTTCATCTATATGACTATTTGATATAGCCATCCAGTCTTTACCAGAAACTTTTACCCTACCTGGTGATAACTCATTTATCTCTTTTGTAACTATACCTATTTTACCAATTATCATATCAATATTTGTTTTTGTAACATTTTTATTTATAAATTTATCAAGTAATGGTTTTGTAAATATTAATGAAATAATAGTAAAAAATGTAAATACTACAATTTGAATAATTAAATTATCTGTAAAATATGTACTAATAAATGCACACAAACTACCAAAAGCAAACCAAATAGTAATTAAATTAAATGATAAGGCTTCAATTATCAAAAAGGCAAATATCAAAATAAACCATATCATAACACTTACCTCCTTTAGTTAATTATATTACTAAAATTCTATAAAAAGCAAGAAAAAGTACTAAAATAATGATTTAATTTTTCTTATGTTTTTTTATTTTTTAGTTAATATGTTGGAACAAAAAAAATCAAGCATTCATATGAGTGCTTGAAATTTTAGATAGTATTTATATCATCAATATTTATAATTATTTTTAAGTACTATCTTTTTTGCACATTACTTTGATTTTGAACTCTATCTTCTCCCAAATGAAAAATTAAATATTCTATAGATTCTAATTGCTTACTTGCTACAATTATTTCTCTACCAGTATAATTCTGATCATAAAAATGTTGAAGATTAGCATTTTCTCTAGTTAGATTAGGATATCTATTTTTGATTGCATTTTCTTTATCTTTTAATCTAACTGATTGGTTTTTTGCAGCTTGTAAATCACTAGCTATAATTTTTTCTCTATCATTTAGAATTCTTTCAAAAAAATCCCTTTGAATTTCACCTGATGATTGAGATAAAACGTAATCTATTTGCCTAAATAAAACCATTTGAAATGAATGATATGTAACAGATATTTCTTTATTTGGAAATGACACTCCGCTAATTCCTGCTTTAACATCACCATAAACGTTTTCATGTTGTCCTAATTCTTCATTACCAGCACAAAACAAATATGAATCTAACAAACTTTCTAAATCGTTAGTTTTAAAAACAATATTATTTACACAAAAATGTAATAATTCAAAATCGGAAGTTCCAATAGAATCTGTTTCATTATCCTCTCTTTTTTTGTCTAGTTCTATTAATTCTTTGGCGTATCTAACTAATAACTCATTTTTGTATGCTCTTTCAAATCTATCCATTTTACTCCTCCTTTTCGTTAGTATACCCCCCCCCCGAAGCATTTTGTCAAGTTAATTTTTATACCTGTTTTAAGTATTTTTTTAGACAAAAAAAATAGTCTAATGACTATTTATTTAATAAATCTAATAAATTAATTTTAAACATATCTTTATCAGCATTTTCTTTACTAATCATAACGCCTTTATATGCATTTAACTCTGTAGCATGTCCCTCTAAGAATAATTCTTCTGGTGAAATTGATTTTAACAAAATAATATTTTTATTTGTATATATATCATAATGAAGTACTATTTCACCATGAACCTTTGTAAATAATTCATCCGCAGGAAGTGTAAGTTCATATGAAACTGTATTTTTTTCTTCATCAGTAGATACAATATCACCTAAAAATTCTCCCTCTTTCATTTTAGGATAAAATTCAAAAATTAATTTTTTAAACGCAAACATATTGTACTTCTTTAAAGAACGTTCACACTTCTTAAATTTAATTTCATCAAAATATTCAAATATATAATTTCCTTTCATATTATACCCCCTAATCACGGATGACTTTACCTTGATTTGCATGCGCAATTATATCATAATTGTAAACATTTGTCAAATAAAGCCTAAGGTTTTTCATATTATTCTTCTTATGATTTTATTATATCATTAAAAAATATAAGTAAAAAGACCAAAATTATATTTTTTACTTATATTTTACACTATTTTGCATCGTACCAATTTTTACCAATTTCAACGTCTACTTCTAGTGGTACATTTAATTTATATGCATTTTCCATAAAATTTATAACTATTTCTTTAACTTTTTCAAGTTCATCATTTTTTACATTAAAAATAAGTTCATCGTGTACCTGAAGTATCATTTTACTTTTTAAATTTAATCTATCAAATTCATTATATATATCAATCATTGCTTTTTTTAAAATATCAGCACTTGATCCTTGAACTGGTGTATTAAGTGCCATTCTTTCACCTTGAACTTTAATCATATGATTTGTATTATATAATTCATCTATTTTTCTTTTTCTATTCATTATTGTTTTTACATATCCTGTTTCATATGCATCTTTTATTACTTTATCCATATAATTTTTTATTCCAGGGAATGTTTCTAAATAATTATCTAAGAATTTTTTTGCTGTTTTAATATCAACACCAAGATCTTCCGCAAGTCCAAAACTACTTATACCATATATAATTCCAAAGTTAACTGCTTTAGCATCTCTTCTCATATTTTTAGTTACTTCATCTTTACTAACGTGGTATATATCCATTGCAGTTTTTGTATGTATATCTAAATGATGTTTAAATGCATCTATTAAATTTTGTTCTCCTGACATATGTGCGAACATTCTAAGTTCTATTTGTGAATAATCACTTGATAAAAATACAGAGTTTTCTTCAGGAATAAATGCTTTTCTTATTTCCTTTCCTTCTTTATATCTAATTGGAATATTTTGAAGATTTGGTTCAATTGATGATAATCTTCCTGTCCTTGTTAAAGTTTGTGTATATATAGTATGAAGTTTACCATCTTCTTTTACACAGTTTTTTATTCCAACAATATATGTTGTATATATTTTATTTAATGTTCTATGTTCTATTATTTTTTCAACTATTGGATGATAATCTACTATTTTATCTAGTATTTCTCTAGCAGTTGAATATGATGTTTTTTTCTTTTTTGGATATGGTATCTCAAGTTTTTCAAATAATATTTCACCTAATTGTTTTGGAGACTGAATATTAAATTCTTCTCCTGCATAATTATATATTTCACTTGTTAATTCATCTAACTTTTTATTAATATTTTCTCCCATTTCATCAAGTACTTTAGTGTCTACTCTAACGCCTTCTATTTCCATAGAAGCAAGTACAGAAGATAGTTTCATTTCAATATTACTAAAAAGCTCTAGTTGTTCTTCTTCTTTCATTTTATTTATAAATTCATCTTTAATATCATAAATAAATTTTGCTTTTTTTACTGTTAAATCAGCAAGTGCTTCGGTACTCATATTTTTTTCTTTTTTAAAGTTATCAAAAAGAGTAATATCACAGTTAAATGTATTTGCTAGATATGCAATATCATCTTTAACATTATAATTTAATATATATCCTGCAATCATCGCATCAAATGTACAATTTTTTATATCTATATCATATTTATTAAGAGAAACAATCATCTTTTTTAAATCATATGTATAAATTTCTTTTCCATTTAATATGTTTTTATTTTCTTTTAATACATCAAATGGTACATAAAATGCATTTTCACCATCATATAAACTCATTCCATAAATATCTGCATTATGGTAATTTGTTTCACTTATTTCTAAGTATGCTGAAACCTTTTCTTTTAATTTTAAATCATCAATATTTTCTATTATTTTATATTCTAATTTTTCTTCTTTTTTTTCTTCATCTTTAAAATCTTTTAGGAAACTATAAAACTCTAAATCACTATACATTTCTCTTAAGCCATTAACATCTGGTCCATCATATTTTAATTCTTCTAAGGAATATGTAACAGGTACTTCATTATAAATTGTCGCAATATCTTTACTCATAAATGCGGATTCTTTTCCATCTATTAATTTTTGTTTAGTTGCGCCTTTTATATTATCAATATTATCATATACATTTTCTAAGCTATCATATTCTTGAAGTAATTTTAAAGCAGTTTTTTCTCCTATTCCCTTAACTCCAGGTATATTATCAGATGCATCGCCCATAAGTCCTTTTAAATCTATCATTCTTATTGGTTTTATCCCATAAGTATCCATAAATGTTTCTTCATTCATTCTTATATAATCTTTTTGTTTTAATAATTTTACTTCTGTTTCTTCATTAATAAGTTGTAATAAATCTTTATCACTACTTACTATTGTTGTTTCAAATTCTGGATCTATAAGAGCCATTTTAGAATATGTACCAATAATGTCATCTGCTTCATAATTGTCTATTTCAAAACATTTTATTCCCATTAATGGAACAAGTTTTTTTGCGACTGAAAATTGTCTTTTTAAATCATCTGGAGTTTCATTTCTTCCACCTTTATAATCTAAATATTTTTCATGTCTAAATGTTTTTCCTTTATCAAATGCAACAAGCATATATTCTGGCTTTTCTTCTCTTATTATTTTATTTAACATATTAACGAGACCATAAAGTCCATTTGTTGGAAAACCTTTACTATTTCTCATAGTATTTCCTGTATATGCAGTTGCAAAATAACTTCTAAAAAGTAAGTTATTTCCGTCTACTAATATTACTTTTTTCAAATTTTATCACCTACATATAAAAGTATAACATAAAAATTTGATTTTTTTTCATTTTTGAGTATAATATTATACGCACTGAGGGAGGAATACAAATGAAAAATTTTAAAATTGAACCTAAGAACATATTAAGGACGTTTAGAATTGAAGAAGAATCTAATATGTATATATACAATTTAAATGGTAAAGAGGTATTATTAAAACTATTTACTACTGACAATGAAGAAAAATTAGAAAGTAAAAGAAAAAAAATAGAAATAATGAGTGAAAATAAAGCAATTAATGATGAAATTGGAAATATCGGTAATGCTATTTTCGATGGTAAAATTGTAGGTTATTTTATGCCATTTGATATGGAATATGTAAGACCTATCAGTGAATATGACAAAAGAAAAGATAAAATTGTTGTTTTAAAAAGATTAAAAGAAAAAGTTGAAAAATTAAATGAAAATGGTGTATTTATTGGAGATTTTGATAAAAATGATATTTTAATTAATTATAGCAAAGATAATATTTTATTATTTAATTTAGATAAATGTAAAATTGATGGTATGGATTTTGATAAAAAAAGTGAAAATATTGATAGATTTAATGAAAAATGTAAAAATCAAGAAAATATTGATAGTTATACATTAAATTTATTTACAATTGAACTTCTAGAAAGAATATATAAACCATATGTTGTTAATTATTTAATTAGTAATGAACTTCCAAAATATCTTGATACAAAAGTAAATAGAAGTATAATAAGAGAAATGAATTCATTAAATGATTCTTATCAAAAAAGATATTTAATTGATGATATACATACAAAAAGAATGTAATTATATTTAAAATATGAATATAATTACTTTTTTTGTTCATAATAGTTTTGAAAGGAATGATTTTATGAATATAAAAGATTATATTATTCAAAACTTTAAAGATGATAATTTAGAAACTATAGAAAAAGCTATTGATGACAGTGTAAATGAATATAACGAGGATACTCTTCCTGGTCTTGGAATATTCTTTATGCTTGTTTGGGAAAATTCAAATAAAGAAGAAAAAAATACTATTCTAGAAAAGATTAAATCTAATCTAAATTAGTATTTTTTATTTTGTCCTCTATTATTTTTTTATTTTCTTTTAATCTTTCATTATTAGGTGACAAACTAATTGCTTTATTTATATTTTCAAGAGCTAAAGATAAATCACCTTTATAATAATATGAAACTGATAATAAATCATTTATAGTATGATCATAACTAAATACTTCATTTATATATGTTTTCTCATGACCACTAATTGTTAGTGCCTTTTGGCAGTTACTTATTACTTCATCATAATTACCTAAAGAATATTCTAAAAGTGCCATTTCAACATATGGATCTCTTAAGTATGGTGCTTCATTTATTGCCTTTTCAAGCCACATTTTTGCTTCATCATATCTATTTAAATTTTCGTAGCATCTGGCAATAAATCTCATAGATGCACATCTTTCATCTTTCCAAGTTGCACTTTTTAAATTTAAGTGTTTAATAAGTGTATCTATTGCTTCATTCCATTTTCCATAATACATATATTCTCTACCTAAATAATGCATATTTCTATCATTTTCTGGATTTTCTTTTACTGATAACTCTAAAAGTGGAAGATATGAACTTCTTGATTTAGTATTATCTGGATAATGATTTAAAATAATATCTTCATTAATTACAACATTTTCATTTTCTTTTTCATACTCTAATACTTCATGAACTGGATGAATCCATTTATAATTATTTCTGCTATGAATCTTTTCATATATAAATGATACTTTAGGATTATCATTTTCATCTAAACTCCAGTTATATGTATATCTACATCTATTTGCATCCTTTCTCCAAACACTTTCTAATTTTTCTCTCCATCCTTTTAAAAATACTTCATCTAAATCAGTACAAACACATATATCAGCATCATTTGGAACCATATCTAAAGAAATATTTCTTGCTACATCAAATCTCCATGGATTTATTTTCTTTTGTTTTACATGTACTCCTTTTTCTTTTAATAATTTTATAGAATTATCAGTAGATCCTGTATCAAGTACATATATTTCATCTGCTTCTTTCATAGAATTAAACCATCTATCAACAAATTTTTCTTCATTTTTACATATTGCATATACACAAACCTTATATTTTTTCATATATTTGCCTACTTTCCTAAATATTCAATTACTATATTTACAAGTGTATTTGTAAAATAAGAATTTGACTTTATGTTATTTAAATCTGGTGATAATAAATATATTTCTTTTGAACCAATATTAACAATTTCATAATCATTATCTGTACTATCTATCGCAACTATTCCCTGAGATATTACATTAGAATATTCATTATTATAAATCCATTTACTAGCTCCAACATAAATATTATCTGTATTAGTTTGTCTAAATCCATATGATACAAAATCTGTATCTGGATTAAAAGTATTTGGAGTTGTTTTTATAGATGCATTTATCATAATAGTAATTTTATAATATCCTATTTTATTAAATTTAATTAAATTATCTTCACTATTTAGATTAACTAAATTATCAACATCAAGTTCAATTCTATCTAATGGAATTCTTTCATCTGGTTCTATTTTTATACCAGTTGCAACTGTTCCATCATTATATTTTATTATATATGCATTTTGTATTTTACTTAATCCTGAAAGACCACTTGGTATTGTAAAATCTAAAATGTGATTAGGTCCTCCCCTATCTACAACACTTGCTTTACTTCCTGGATCACCAGTTTTTGTTTCTCCAACTTCTATTGTTTCTGATAATCCTATTGGACCTGTTGGTCCTGTAGGGCCAATTTCTCCTTGTTCACCTTTTGGGCCTGTTGGACCAAAACATGTTCTACAACATTTTTTATTTTTATTAATCATGTCTAATATTCTTTGTTCTTCACAATTATTCATTTTTTCACTCCTTTAATATATTTTATGAAAGATGTAAATTTTTGTATGTAAAAACTCCCCAAAATTGAGGAGTCTTTATATTTAAGCTATTCCTACAATATTAATATAAGCACTAGTATCTGATCCTGGTGATATAGTTGCTGCATCTGTTGCTTCTATTGATAAACCAATTTGATCATTTGCATTAAATGAATTTATAGTACTTCCAGAAAATTCTGTATCTACATTTGCTGTTAAACTTTTTGTAATTGATGTATTACTAATAGGTGTTGTATTTTGATTAAGTCTTACTGTAACATCTGTATTAGTACTTGGACTACCATAAAAATAATAATCAACTTGATAAACGCCATTTTCTGGTATCGTTAATTTATTTTGTGTATCTAAAGTTATTCCATTTGCTGGTCCATTACTTCCAAGTGGTACATCTGCCGCAACATTTTGTGTTAAAGTGATTGTATTTTCTGTAGTATCATATTTTCTTCCATAAGTATTAGTTGGTGAAACTGTTGCTCCTGCGGGACCTGTTGGACCTGTTGGACCTTGTTCTCCTTGAAGTCCTTGAGTACCTTGTAGTCCTTGTATTCCCTGTGGACCTGTTGGTCCTGTTGGGCCTTGTACTCCTTGAAGTCCTTGAGTACCCTGTAGTCCTTGTATTCCCTGTGGGCCTGTTGGTCCTGTTGGACCTTGTACTCCTTGTATTCCTTGTGGACCTGTTGGACCTGTTGGACCCGTTGGACCTCCTGCGGGACCTGTTGCTCCTGTTGGACCTGTTGGACCAAAACATGGTCTACAACACTTCTTATTTTTATTTATCATATCTAATATTCTTTGTTCTTCACAATTATCCATAATTTCGCTCCTTTCGATTATATAATACGAAAAAAATAAAAAATTGAATAATTATAACAACTAAAAAAAGTACAAATTTATTTTGCACTTTTACATATTTCTAAGTTTAGCATCCATTTTACTAGTTATGTCATCTATTATTTTATTAAATACATTACTTATTTATATGTTAATATTATAGGTTTACATCGCTCTGCATAACCATTAAATACATAGTGTTTATAAAAAGTAGATGATTCACTATATAATTGTTTTTCGATATAATTTAAACAATCAATAGGATTATCGGAAACATAATAAAGATCATTTGCACCACACATATCAAGTATATTAATAAGATCATCCCATTCATGATTTATATTAACTATAACAATAGGGCTATCATGTTCATTATTTTTCTTACCATTAATTGTTCTAAACAATTCTTCCAATGTGCCTAATTGACCTTTCATAAAAATAAATGCATCAGACAATTCTATAATTGTATCTGTCATTTCAGATTGATTTTTCATTTGTAAAGATCGATATATTACATGTTGATATTCATTCCAATTAGAATAATGTGCCATATAATGTTCTGTATAACATACAGTTGCTCTATCAAATTCATTTATTTTTTTAAACACTATAGATGGTAAACCACTACAACCATCAAAAATTATTTTATAATCTCTATTATTTATTAAATCACCTAATTCATTTGCAAAAGATGTATAACAATCACTCATATTTGCATTTATAGAACCACCAATAAAAATATTTATATCTTTTAGCATCATATTAAATTCTAACCTTCTAACTATACCTTCATCAATTAAATTTGCTTAGTATTATATCATATTATAATTACTATTTCAATAAATCACTATAACTAAAAAAAGTACAAATTAAATTTGCACTTTTACATATTTCTAAGTTTAGCATCCATTTTACTAGTAACATCATCTATTATTTTATTAAATACATTCATAACTTCTTCATCAGTTAATGTCTTATCCATATCAGTAAATGTTAATTTATATGCGATTGATTTTTTACCTTTATCAACATTTTCACCTGTATAAACATCAAATACTTCAATATTAGTAAGCATTCTTGAACCTGACTTTTTAATTAATTTTTCAACTTCTTCACTTGTTACATTTTTATCAACTATAAATGCTAAATCTTTTGTTATACTTGGTAATTTTGATGCTGGTTTAAATTTAATTGGTTTAGTTTTTACATTTAATTTATCTATTGATAATTCAAGTACATATATTTCATCTTTTTCTAGTTTTGGATGAACTCTTCCAATAAATCCAACTTTTTGTCTATCTAAAATAATATCTGCACTTATTCCAGGATGTAAATTTTCTTCAGTACTAATTACAAATGAATATCTATTTTTAAGTCCTAAATAATCAAGTAAATTTTCTACAATACCTTTTATTACATAGAAATCAGTTTTTATTTTTGAATTATTCCAAGATGCACTTATATAATTTCCATATAATGCAACACCTAAATAATTTTCTTCTTTAAAATCATCAAAGAATACTTTACTTGTTTCATAAATATTAATATCTTTAAGTCCTCTAGATTTATTATATTTAATTACATCTATTAAAGATGGTATCATTGATTTTCTAAGTACTGATCTATCTTGACTCATTGGATTTGGTACTTCTATTACCTTTTTATCTTTAGAGAACAAATCAGATGTTTTTTTATCAACTAATGTATAAGTTCTAACTTCATTTAATCCTAAACTTCTCATTCTTTTGCTGATATTTTTTCTAAATGCTATTACTTCTTCATATTTTCCTTCTTTTGTAGGTAATACTGGAAGTGTATTTTTTAAATTATGGTATCCATATAATCTACCAATTTCTTCAACTATATCATTAACATTATTTTCTATATCTAATCTTCTTCTTGGAATAGTTACTTCAAAAGTATCACCATCTAAAGTATATTTGAAATCTAATTTATCTAATTGATCTTCAATATCTTTATCAGTAAGTGTAATACCAAGTAATGAATTTACCTTTTCTGTTTTAAATGATATTTTTTTCTCTGTTTTATCTTCATTATCATAAAGTACATAATCACTTAATACTTTACCACCTGCATATTTTTCAAGTAAATGACACGCTCTATCTAGTGCTTTTATTGTATATTCATAGTTTAATCCTTTTTCATATCTCATAGATGCTTCACTTCTTAGATTTAATCTTTTTTCTGTTTTTCTTATATTAGTAGGATTAAATATAGCACTTTCTATTAATACTTCTGTTGTATTTTCATCAACATCAGTATTAAGTGCGCCCATTACTCCCGCAACTGCGACTACTCTTTTTCCATCTGTTATTACAATATCATCAGAACTTAATGTTCTTTCTTTTTTATCTAAAGTTACTACTTCTTCATTATCATTTGCCATTCTAACAAGTATTTCATTACCTAGTTTATTTTTATCAAAGAAATGAAGTGGTTGACCATATTCAAGCATTACATAGTTTGAAATATCAACTATATTATTTATTGGTCTCATACCTGCGGATATTAATCTATTTTGAATAAATTTAGGAGATTCACCTATTTTTAAATCTGTTACCATTTTAGCTTTATAATATGTACAATTTTCTGTATCTACTTTTAAGTTAAAATGATTTTTAACTGAATCACTTATTTCTTCGTAACTATCATCTGGTAAGTTTACTTTTTTTCCTAAGATTGCTCCTACTTCATAAGCAAATCCTATATGATAAAAGCAATCATTATTTTTGTGTTTATGTATGTCTAAATCGTATAAAGTATCACATGCACCCATATATTCTAAAGCATCTACTCCAACGCGCGCATCATCATCTAATACATATATACCTTTTTTATAGTTTTCTTCATTGTCTTCTTCTAATCCTATTTCTGATAAAGCACATATCATACCATTTGAGTCAACACCTCTTTTTTTACTTTTTGAAATAGTAAAATTACCTGGAAGTGTAGCTCCTGGAAGAGCCACTATTACTTTTATTCCTTCTTTTACATTTGGCGCACCACATACTATTTGAATAGTTTCTTTTCCAACATCTACCATACATACATGCATATGATCTGAATCAGGATGAGGAACGCATGATAATACTTTTCCTACAACTAAATTATCAATATGATTAGATATTACATGTTCAACATTTATACCTGCTTTTGTTACTTTATCTGCTAGTTCATCAAGATTCTCATTTTCTATATCAATATAATCTTTTACCCAGTTCATACTTATCATAGTTATCTAATCTCCTTTCTATCAAAATTTCTTGTTTCTCTTAAATCATTTTCATGACATACTCTCATATCAGTAATACCATATTTAAGCATTGATATTCTTTCAGCAGCCATACCAAATGCAAATCCTTGCCATTCATTTGGATCATAACCACATGCTTTTAATACATTAGGATGAACCATTCCTCCACCACAAATAGTTATCCATCCTTTTGGTTTACACATTGAGCAACCACTTCCATCACAATATATACAACTCATATCCATCTCTACTGATGGTTCTGTAAATGGATAATAACTTGGTCTAAATCTTGCTTCTACTCCTTCTCCAAACATATTTTTTATAAATGCATCAAATGTTCCTTTTAAATCACTAAGTGATATATTTTTATCAATTACAAGTCCTTCAATTTGAGTAAATTCTTGTTCATGAGTCGCATTTATATCTTCTCTTCTATATGTTTTACCAGGACATATCATTCTAATTGGAGTTTTACCTTCTCCTTTTAACATTGTTCTTACTTGAACTGGTGATGTTTGGCTTCTAAGTAAAATATTTTCTCCTTCTAAATAATATGTATCTTGTGCATCTCTAGCAGGATGATCCTTTGGTAAATTAAGCATTTCAAAGTTATATTTATCAAGTTCTATCTCTGGTCCTTCTAAAACATCATATCCCATTCCTATAAAGAATTCTTCTGTTTCTTCAACTATTTTTTCTATTATTGATGGACTTCCTGATGGAATACTTGTTCCACTTAAAGTTATATCTATTTTTTCTTCTTCTAATTTTTTATTTAATGCTTCTTCTTCTAATTTTTCTTTTAATTCATCAAATGAGTTATTAACAAATGTTTTTAAATCATTTAAAAGTGATCCAAATTCTTTCTTTTCTTCATTTGGTATTTCTTTCATTAATGATGAAAGTTCTGATATAGGTCCTTTTTTACTTAAATATTCTACCTTTAAATCATTTAATTCTTTTAAAGTTGTAACTTCTTTTAATTTTTCTTCAATTTCTTCTTTTAAATTTTTTACTCTTTCTTCTTTATTCATTTTAAAACATCTCCTTTATCTTATCAAAACTATTTATACTTAATATCTTACTCTTATCATATTCCTTATTTTCAGGATTATAATAAATTGAATCTATTCCAAATTTATTTGGACCAATTACATCTTTTTCTATTGAATCTCCTATCATTATACATTCATCTATACAAAAGTCACCACATGCGGTTATATAACTTTCTTTATTTGGTTTAAGAAAAGTATCACCCGTATAAACATCATCAAAGAATTCAAATATTCCAGCATTTTTAAGTCTAGATTCTTGTTCATCTTTAAACCAGTTTGTAAGTACTGCTAAACTTTTGTCCTTACTTTTTAAATATTCAAGCATGCCTTTTGTTTCTTCAAGTAATTTATCATCCATTTTTGAATTAACTTTAATCCAACCTTCTACAATTTCACTCGTAATATTTACACCTGTTTTTTCACTTAAAAATTTACTTAAACTACTATAATCATACTTTTTATGAAGATTTTCATATTCACATAATTTTTCAAAGTACAACAAAAGAAATTTTTCTGCGTCTTCTTTATTTAGTACACTTCTAAAATAATCCCTCTCTGAGATATAATCACCATGAAGAAGTGTTCCATCAAGATCAAATATAAACCTCTTTTTCATATTTACCTCCAAAAAAAATACCTATGATGTAAGGACGATTTTTCGCGGTACCACCTTACTTCATAGATATTTCTATGCTCTTTAATCTATTAACGCTAGATAAACGTTATAACTTTTCATTATACATTCAGAGGGTGAATTCATATAATATATTTTATTAGCTTCTCACCATACGCTAACTCTCTTAAAAAATATTAATTATATTACTACTTCCTCATCACAACTTTTAAACTAAAAATATTATAACACAATATTTTATTTTTGCAAACAACATAATTTTACAAAATATTATATTTTACTATTTTCCAAATATATGATTAACATTACTATATATTTTTTCTAAATTATTTTCTTTTCTTAGTGAAGAATCCAAAACTTTATCTTCTATATAAGTCATAGTTGCATTAAAAAACTTATCTCTATTTTTATAATCTAAATATGGAGGATTATTTTTCCAATCACCATATTTAACTTCTATTATATTAACAAGAGCATTTGTAAGTTTTATTCTATCTTCTTTTGGTAATTTAAACCACAATCCTGCATTTTTCACTCTTAATAATGAAGCAATTACTGCATCATCATGGATTATTTGTTCAAATTCACTATTTTTTAAAATTGTACTTTAAATCATCAAGTCCAGTAAATACATCTAATACTTTTTCTGTTGGGTAAAAGAAATCTCTAATTGTTGTATTATTTAAATTTATCCTATACATATACATTCTATCATATAAAAATACAACCTTATTTGCTTTTGCCGTTATTGCTCTAATAACTGGGCCATCTTCCCATTTTAAATGTTCTCTAAATCTAATGTCATCAAATAAATTTCTTCTAATAAGTTTATTCCAAACAGTCGGCATTTCATTAAACACATAATCTTTTTCTTTTTTGGGATTTATTATTTTTTTATCTTCATTATAATAACTTGAATTGTATGAATCTAATTTTATATTTTCAAAATATGTGCATCTTCCACATCTTGCAATATCCGCATCATTTGAAACAGCATTTTTATATAAAACTTCTATCATATCTTCTCTTAAAAAATCATCTGCATCAACAAACAATATATATTCACTCTGTGATGCATCTAGTCCTATATTTCTTGCGCCACCCGCACCAAGATTTGAACTTTCTATTACTTTAACATTTGGGAATTTCTTTTCATACTCTCTTAATATATCCAATGTGTTATCAGTTGAACCATCATCTACTAAGATTATTTCTATATCTTTAAACGTTTGTCTTAAAATACTATTTATACATTTATTAATGTATTTTTTGCCATTATATACTGGAACAATAACGCTAACCTTTGCCATAATAGCTCCCCCTTAAAATTTTAAGATATATTAACACCATCTTAGTAATATGTCAATTTTATTACCATTCTTTTAATTATCGCATACCAAATAGATATGGGTTTTATATACTTAATATTAGGAGTGTAAGAATAATAATTTGTAAATAAAAATATCTATGATGCTTGTATTCATAGATATTTTTCAATTTTAATATTATTAACAATCTATATAATAATAATGAACTGTCAATTTTTTTATTTTTCCATCTGTAAATTCTGCCTTGTATCCAGCACCATTTCTATATAATGGTGTATTTACATTCTCAGGGCCATGAACAATTACCTCATTTTGCTTCTTTTCTTTATATTTTTCATAAGAATCACCAAGTTGCTGTTTTAAAAATCTTTCAAAACTCTTATGCGCTCTAGAATTATCCTCCTTTTTTGGAGTAGTTATTTGTCTTATTAATTCTTCCTTTACATCTTTAGCAGACACTCTTCCTTTAACATCAACTTCAAATATTTTAGAATAATCATCTTTTTTACATAAGAAATTTAAACAAGGATCTAAAACATATTCTACATCATCATATTTAAAACATATCCATGAATGATAATATTTTGGAGTTATTTCACCAAATTTTAAATCTCCTCTTTCAATATAATCATCATCATTTAAAAATACTATTGCAGATTCTGTAGTCTGCCAGCACCATCCTTCAAGTTTACAAGCATGCATTAACTCAAATAAAGAACCCTTATAATCTCCTAAAACTTCAATATATAAATTATTTAATTTTTCCATTAAATATTCTACTACTTTAGGCTCAATTCTTTTTGAACGCAATATTTTAAATCTCTCTTCTTCAGTTAATTGCTCTCCGCAAATGACTTTTTCTAAAATATCATTAATTCCAATCATACTATTTTCTCCCTTTTTTTGTTACCAAATATATTATCATAAAATATATAAATGTCAATAATAAATATAGATTTTTCACGCATATTTTCCTACACAAAAAAAAGAGTTTTAGCTCTTCTTTTTAGTAATGTTATATATTATTTTTAAATAATACTAAAGTTTTTTCTTTTCCATACTTATTATAATCTTCTTTTGATTTCATATTAATATATTCTTCAAATTTTTCTTGTTGAAAATTTAATATTAATGATATAAATTCTTGTACATGTAAAAATTCACTAAATCCGTCACTATATACTACTACAATATCATTTTTTTCTAATTTAATTTGACCACTTTTTATAAAATAAGATGCAGAATCTTCTCCGGTTAAAGCACCATAAGAAACACATTTACCATCTTGAATATTATTTAAATTATTCCTAAAATCTTTTCTTACGATAACTCTTTTTTCAGGCAAACTCCAATCTGTTTTAATCATATCAATATAAAAATCACTATATAACTTTTTATCATCTGTTGTTTGAAATTTTATATTTCCTAAAGAATCATATACTATTACACCACAATCACATATATATGCATAATCTAGTAAATCATCATAAATACGTATACAAGATGCGACCGCACCATAATAATCATTTTCTAAAAAATCACATTTACTTATATATTTTTCATTTAATTTTTTAACACTATGATTACATTTTATTAATTTTTCTTTTAAAGTACCATCTTCTTTTGAAAAAGTATCACATATTTCTTTAGCAGCAAGAGAAGCACCACTTGGTCTTGGATATTTTTCTACAAATTGTTTAGGTGTTGCACTTGAAAAATCTGTAATACCAATTGGATCTCTAGTTATTCCATCTGCTACAATTGCTGTTGTTTCATCCGCATAATATTGATCTTCTACTGGGAAATTAAATCCTATAGTTTTTACATTATCAAATGTATTTTTATATATTAACATATTATTTACCTCCTTATATTAGAACAAACTAAGCTGACTTGTTTCAGGCATATCGCCAAATATACCCATTAATCTCATTTTATCTATTAAAGTACCTGATACTTTACATCTTATCTGGAATTCCTCAATTGATATAAATGGACCTTTTTCTCTTTCTTCAACTATGTTATTAGCAACTGTATCACCAAGTCCTTCAATTGCATTAAATGGAGGAATTACTTCTGTTTCACTAGCTGCTCCAAAAGTAGTTGCAGCACTCTTATATAAATCAACATTTAAGAATTTTATACCTCTAGCTGCTGCTTCTAAACATAAATGAAGTGATTCATATGTACCTAATTCTTTATTAGATGCATCTCTTCCTTTATTAGTTATTTCTGTAAGTTTATCTTTAATAGCGTCATAACCTTTTATCATAGAAATAATATCAACATCTGTTGCTTTACATGAAAGCCAAGATGCATAGTAATATACTGGCATATGAACTTTATACCAAGCAACTCTAAATGCACTTGTTACATATGCTGCGGCATGGGCTTTTGGGAACATGTATTTTATTTTATGACATGATTCAATAAACCAATCTTTTATTCCAGCATCTTTTAATATTTGTTCATATTCAACCCATTGGTCATGATCTTTTGGTTTACTTGCTCTACCTTTTCTTACAAACTCCATTATTTTAAAAGCTGTAATAGGTTTAAGACCATTATACATTAGATATACCATTATATCATCACGACATCCTATTACTTCAGAGAATGGTACAATATTATTTTTTATTAAATCTTGTGCATTACCTAGCCAAACATCAGTACCATGTGATAAACCAGATATTTTAATTAATTCGGCAAATGTTTTTGGTTTAGTATCTTCAACCATTTGTACTGTAAATTTTGTACCAAATTCTGGTATACCAAGAGTACCAGTATTACACATTATTTGATCTTTCGTTACGCCAAGTGGCGCAGGTGACAAGAATATTCCCATTGTTTCTTTATCATCTAGTGGAACTTCTGTAACATCTGTTCCTGTCATATCTTGTATCATACGAAGTTGTGTTGGATCTGAATGACCTAATATATCTAGTTTTAATACATCATCTTCAATTTTATGATAATCAAAGTGTGTTGTTCTCCATGCAGAATTTGGATCATCTGCTGGAAACTGGAATGGTGTAAAATCAAATACATCCATGTAATCTGGTATAACTACTATTCCACCTGGATGTTGTCCTGTAGTTCTTTTAACACCTGTACATCCTTTTGAAAGTCTTTCTATTTCTATTGATCTTTTTTCTATACCTTTATCTTCAAAGAATCCTTTTGTATAACCATATGCAGTTTTTTCAGCGACAGTACCTATTGTTCCTGCTCTATAAACATTATCAACACCAAATAATACCTTTGTATATTCGTGGATTGCTGCTTGGTTTAAATCTGAGAAGTTAAGATCTATATCTGGAACTTTATCTGCATTAAATCCAAGGAATGTAGCAAATGGAATATCTTGTCCATCTTTAAGCATCAAAGTACCACATTTTGGACAATTTTTATTAGGTAAATCAAAACCACTTGAATAAGTCGCACCTAATGCTTTTCCATCTTCTTCAAATATACTATGTTTACATTTTGGACATCTATAGTGAGCCGCAAGTGGATTTACTTCTGTTATTCCCATCATTGTTGCGACAAAACTAGATCCAACAGATCCTCTTGAACCAACTAAGAAGCCATCATTATTTGATTTTTTAACTAGTCTTTGCGCAATCAAGTAAATAGGATCAAATCCAGCACCTATTACTCCACCTAGACTTTTCTTTAGTTTCTTTTCTAGTTCATCACCTGTTAATTCTTCTTCACTAGTATCTACTAAATACTTTCTAACTAAATCTTTAACAGCATCCGAACCTTTTACTATAACATCATGTAATTGTTTAAATGATTCAATTTCTTTTTCTTCTTCACTTAAACTTTTATCAAGATAATATTTTACACTTGTTAAAACTATATCGCCATAAAGTTCTGTACCTAGTCTTGATTCAATATTGTATGGAAGTGGATCACCATACCAATCATTTGCTTTTTCATATACAAGGTCTGTAACTACTCTAGGGCAATCAAGATAAGTTTTACCATCATCTGCTTTTACTCTTGGTGAAAAAGGTACTCCTCCTGTTTGAATTATTACATCAAATACTTCCGTCATATCAAGTATTTTATTTGGATTTGTTATTACTAATTCTTTTGCTTTTTCTTTACCTAAGAATTCAAAGTTTTCAAGCATTTCATTTGTTGTTCTAAAATGTTGTGATGGTATTTGTCCACCTTTACTATTTCTAATAAGTGGATGTCTTCCTCTACCTGGTACATTTTGATTTATGATTATTTCTCTATAAATCTTATCTTCTTTCTTTAAGTGGTGTACATCTCCTGTTGCGACAATTATCTTACCTGCTTCTTCTGTAACTCTAACTATTTTTTCTATATTTTGAATAAGTTGTGCTTCATTTTCAAATACAGATGGTACTAAATGACAGTATTCATCTACTGGTTGTACTTCAACATAATCATAAAATTTAATTATATTAGCAAGTTCTTCATCACTTTTTGTACTAGCACTAGTAAATACTTCACTCTGATAGCATCCACTACCTATTAATAAACCTTTTCTATATTTTTCTATTTCACTTCTAAGTATTCTAGGTGTTTTATATAAATATTTAGTATTTGCATAAGAAACGATTGTAAATAGATTTTTTAATCCTTCTCTTGTTAATGTAAGTATATTTATATCATGTGTTTTACCATATTTATGTATTTCATCCTTTGGTACTAAGTTATTTAATTCACTTATTTTTCTAAAGTTTTGATCATACATTTTTTTAAGCATTTTATGAAGTACTAAAGCTGTTCCTTCAGCATCATAATTTGCTCTATGGTGTGCATCTTCATCAAATACAACTCCATACCTTTTTGTAATTGCTGATAAACTATGTCTTGCTTCTGTATTATCAAGTGCACGAGAAAGTTCAAGTGTATCTATTACTGGATTTTTAAATTCACCTAAATCATATTTTTTATATGCCATTTCAATGAATGATACGTCGAATTTTGCATTGTGGGCAACCATAGGAACATTTTCTCCGCCTATCCATTCAATAAATTTCTTTACACCTTCTTCTTCATTCATCTTACCAACAAGCATATCATCAGTAATATGTGTTACATCAATTATCTTTTGTGGTAATTTTCTTTTTGGATCAATAAGTTCATCAAATGAATCTAGTATTTCACCATTTCTTATTTTAGTCGCACCTATTTCAATAATTGAGTCTGCACCACCGGCATTAAAACCTGTTGTTTCAAGGTCGAATACTACATATGTTGCATCTAATATTCCTTCATCTGTTGGTCTTATTACAATATCAATATTGTCATCAACCATAACAAGTTCGCACCCATATATTACTTTAAAAGGTTCTTCTCCTTCTTTTAAATCTTTATTCATTCCTCTTACTAAGTTAAATGCATTTGGGAATGCTTGTACTCCATCATGGTCTGTAACAGCTATTCCTCTATGTCCCCATTTTTTTGCTTGTTTTATTAAGTCTTCTACTGAAACTACTCCATCCATTTGACTCATAATAGTATGAGCATGTAGTTCTACTCTTTTTTCTTCAGATGTATCTTTTTCTTCTTTAAATTTACTTTCAATTGGAACAATATTTCTAGCACTTAATACATAATCATTTGCGAATGTATCAAATGATACTCTACCATTTATTTTATACCAAGAATTTTCATTTAGTTCACCATTTACTCTGTTAAAATCTTCTTCATTTCTAAAGAATATTTTTACTAGAATACTATCTGATAAATCTGATACTTTTAAAGTTATAATCTTAAATACACTTTTTGTTGACTCAAATAATTCTTTACCAAATATATATCCTTCAATTGTTACATCATTCATTTCACCAGTTATAGTTTGTACAGAAACTGGATCACTCATATTTTCAAATCCTATAATCGCACTACTTTCTGGATCCTTTTTAGTAGATACCATTTGCATTCTTTCTCTTGGTCTTTCTTTTGGTTTGTTTAAAAATTCAGTAGCTTCTTTGCTTGCTTCTTTTACTTCTTCTTCTAATTCTTTTTTTATTTCTTCTTTTAATTCATTTCCGCCATCTAATAATTCTATTTTTAAATTTAGACTTCCAAAACCAATTTTATGATATGTATTAATTATTTCATTTAATCTACTATTTATCATATTTTCTTCTGCTTTATTTGATGCTGTTATAACCATTCCATTAGTAGTAGCCTTTATTTCTTTTCCATAAAAAATCATTGAAACTGCTTTGCCTAAAGATAGTTTATTAATTATATAATTAAAATAACTATTTATTAATAACTTATTAACTGTTTTAGGTACTATTTCATATGTTACTGTATTTAGATTAGGAAAACCTTTTTTTATGTTTTCATCTAAATATTCTAAGATTTTTATTGGTAATAATTCTTTAGTTTCAATTATAAAATCCCAGTTTAATTTATCTTTTGTTGATTTTATTTTTAAAATTTTACCTTCATTAAAATAATTATAATCTTCTTTTGGTAAATTTATTTTACTTAAAAATAATTCTAATTTACTATCCATTATTACCACCCTTACTTCCATATTCATTATATCAATTTTTTTAGTTTCTATAAAGAAAAAAAGAAAGAAAAATTTAATTTTCTTTTCTTTTCTTCTTTTTATCTGGAGTAAATTTAAGTACAACAGTATCTGACTTTACATCCGTATCTTTTCCTAATTCTTGCTTTAATTCATTTAAATACATTTTAAATTCTGTTACATTTGAAATTTTTCTCATATTTTCACTATGTATTGCTGTCTTTTGCTTTTCTAATTCTTCTAGATAAAGCTTTTTCATTAACTTTATTTGTTTTTCTAATGATTTTTTTCTCAACAAATCTCTGTCTATAGCTGTATCAAGCACATTTTTATTATAATCACAATTCTTTAGTTCTTCCATTAATTTTATTTGTTCTTCTAATGTTCTTGTACTTAATACATTTTCATCTGTAGCTATTTTAAATGCGCACAAATTATAATCATATCTTTTTATTGCTTCAATCAATCTTATTTGTTCATCTGTTGTTCTTTCGTTCAATACATATGTATCTCTAACTATTATATATACTTTTTTATCATAATCACATTTTTTATACTCTTCCATTAATCTTATTTGTTCTTCATTTGTTCTTTTTCTTAATATATTATTATCTAAAGCTATATCAAGTACATCTTCAAAAGGATCACAATTCTCTAGTTCTTCCATTAGTTTTATTTGTTCTTCTACTGTTCTTGTGCTTAATACATTTTCATCTGTAGCTATATCACACGCATCTTCATTATAATCACGATTCTTTAATTCTTCCATTAGTTTTATTTGTTCATCTGTTGTTCTTGTTTCTAATACATCACTATACATTGCGATGCGGTATGTAGCAGAATTATAATCACATTTTTCTAATTCTTCCATTAACCTTATTTGTTCTTCTGTTGTTCTTGTTTCTAATACATCTTCATCAACTGCTATGTCATATGCAGTATAACTATAATTGCATTTTTTTAATTCTTCTATTAATTTTATTTTTTCTTCTATCGTTTTCGACTTTAGTACATCATTATTTATAGCTATATTGTATACATTTTCATTATAGTCATAATTTTTTAATTTTTCTATTATATTCTTTTGTTCTTTTGTTATTTCTTTTCCTTCATTTAAATCAATCATCATTTTGCATATATATTCGTTATAATCAGACCTTTTTAATTCATCAAGAAATCTCTTTAAATTGTTTGAAGACATTTTATCTAAAGTTAATATTAACTTTTTTAATAAATTTATATCTGTTATTTTATCCGATAAAAACTCCATCATTTCTATTTTCATATATTTCCACCTCTTGACTTTATATGATATATTATAGAAATCTTTTAGTCAATATACAAAAAAAGAAAAATTTAATTTTCCTTTTTAATCGTTTAATCCTTTTATCTTTTTTCTAACAAGTAATATAAGTTCTTCTGGTGCATTCATTTTATTTAAGAGTATTAAACTAGATTGTAATTTAGTTTTTATATTTACTTCATCTTTTATTCTTTCAGCATTTTCCTTGGCATAATTTATATCTATATCATTTGTATATACAAAATCTTTTATATAGTTCTCAATATCTTTAAGAACATATTCTTTTAAATCATATTCATCCATTTCTCTTACTCCAAAATATGCTTCTACGTAAAGATTAAATAAGTTTTCTCTTTCCATAATTCACCTACTTAACAGATTCTAAATATTCATCATAATTCATCATTTTATCAACATATTTTCCGTCTTCTTTAAATTCTATAATTCTATTTGCAACTGTCGATAAAAGTTCATGGTCATGTGATGAGAATAAAAGTGCTCCCTTAAAGTTTTCCATACCTTTATTAAGTGATGTTATTGACTCAATATCTAAATGGTTAGTTGGATCATCCATAACAAGAACATTTGCTCCACTAAGCATAAGTTTACTCATCATACATCTTACCTTTTCTCCACCTGATAATACTTTTACTTTCTTTAGTGCTTCATCACCAGAAAATAACATTCTACCTAAAAATCCTCTAATAAATGGTTCTTCTTGTTCTTTTGAATATTGTCTTAACCAGTCAATTAAATCATAATTATTATCGAAAAACTTATCATGATTTTTAGGAAAATAATCATATTTTACTGTTGTTCCCCATTTTACTTCACCAGAATCTGGTTCTAATTCACCTGTTATTATTTTAAAAAGTGTTGTTATTGCAAGTTCATTAGTTCCAACAAAACCTACTTTATCATTTGTATTAATAGTTAAGTTCATATTTTTAAGTACAACCTCTCCATCAATAGTTTTGCTTATTCCTTTTAACTCAAGTACATCTTTTCCAAGAGGTCTTTCTACTTCAAAATTTATATATGGATATCTTCTAGAAGATGCTTTCATTTCTTCAAGTTCAATTTTTTCTAATGATTTTTTTCTACTTGTTGCTTGTTTACTTTTTGATGCATTTGCAGAGAATCTTGCGATAAAGTCTTTTAATTCCTTTATTTTTTCTTCTTTCTTTTTATTTGAATCTTTCATTTGTTTTAATATTAACTGACTTGATTCATACCAAAAGTCGTAGTTACCAATAAATAATGTAATCTTACCATAATCTATATCAAGCATATGTGTACATACTTTATTTAAGAAGTGTCTATCATGTGATACTACTATTACTGTATTATCAAAGTTAAGTAAAAATTCTTCAAGCCATACTTTTGCTTCTATATCAAGATAGTTTGTTGGTTCATCAAGTATTAGTATATCAGGATCACCAAAAAGAGCAGATGCTAGTAATACCTTTACTTTTTCTGCACCACTTAAATCTTTCATTAGTTTTTCATGATAACTAACATCTATTCCAAGTCCACTTAAAAGTATAGCAGCATCACTTTCAGCATTCCATCCATTAAGATCAGCAAATTCTGCTTCTAACTCACCTGCTTTTATACCATCAGATTCTGTAAAATCTTCTTTTGAATATAATGCATCTTTTTCTTTCATTATGCTATAAAGTTTTGTATTACCCATTATTACTGTATCAAGTACTTTATATTCATCATAAGCATTATGATCTTGTTTTAATACTGACATTCTTTCACCTTTAGACATAACAATAGAACCTGTTGTTGATTCTATTTCTCCACTAAGTACTTTTAAGAATGTAGATTTTCCCGCACCATTTGCGCCTATTACACCATAACAGTTTCCTTTTTCAAATTTTAAATTAACATTTTCAAATAATACTCTTGTATTAAATTTTAAACTTAAATTATTTACTTGTAACATATTTTTCACCACACTTATTTTTTTACAACACCTCTATTTTACTTTATAATACAAATAAAAGCAAGGAAAAGTTTAATTCGTTTAACTAAAAAAGACTTTAATTTAAAACCAAAGTCTTTTCATTAACATATTCATCAATTTTTGAATCTGGAACAAAGAATAAATCTTTATTTAATATATCTTTTTTTATTTTGTTATTTTCATCATAAATAGATATACCTAAACTATTACATAATTTTATTCTTTTAATAATATTTATATCACTATTTAGTACTTCAATATTACTATTTATACTTATTCCAAGTTCTTTTAGATTATTAATTTTACCCTTTAAATCTTCTTCACCTAAGAAGTTATAATTTTTTAAATTTCTTGTTTTAATATTTACCTTTGATTCTTCTATAACAGATAAATTGTCTTCTATTAATTCTGTACTTGATACATAAAAATCCATTCCGTCAGAATCAAGACCTTTAATATTTATACCTTTATCTAATAGTAAATTCATATTTCTAGTTAATAGATTATAAGATACTTCATCTAAATCATTTGATGGCAATAATACATTAATATTATTTCTTACAAACTCACTATTAATATAATCTTTTTTTATAAATTCTTCTATGCTAGATAATATATCATTGTTTGTTCCAGCGATAATTAATAAAATTTCATTTTTAAACTCATAACCAATTTTATTTAAAAAATTAATTATTCTCTCTACAAAATCATAACCACGTGACATAATAATTTTCTTTTCTGCATCATTAAATAACATAAAATCAATATTATTCTTTCCAAAAATATTTATAAATTTAGATATTGAATTTTTCTTTAGATTTAAATATTTTCTTTCTAATTTCTCATTACATGTTTTATTATTTTCTTTTATATAAATTAAAATATCATGTCTAAATTCTTCACCAGCATAATCTAATAATTCATCAATATTTGTTATTTCTTCCCCATTTGTATTTTTTTCTAGATTATTTATAAGTCTATTTAATTTTGTTATTTTATCACTATATAATTTATTCAATCTTTTATTTTCTAGTTTTATTTCTTTCTTAGTTGCCTCAATTCTGTCAAAAAATTCTTCAACATTATCTGTTTCTAATATAAAATTTCTTTCCTCTTTTGAAATTACATCTATATCTGGATAATCATCTTCCAAATACTTTGCTTTTGAGTCTTTTTCAAAATATATACACCTAAAAAAATCTGATATTGTCTCAAAATCTTTTTCATTTATCAACTTAAGTATTTTACGAAATTTTTCAAAATATCTTGTAGATTCTATCAAATCATCATCCATCTTATATTTATTTACTTCATATGCTATAAAATCGTTAAAATCTCCTTCTTCAGCACTATAAATTCTTTTTATAAACTCAAAATTATCATCATTAAAAGCCTCTATTAAATCTTCTGGTAAATACTTAATTGATTCAAAATCATCATAATTATTACCTAAAATAATTCCTGTATATATTAAATCAAAATTTTTAAAATCATTAAAACTAATTGTATAATCATATATTGATGGTACTCTATTTAGATATTCAAGTTCTGATTTTTTATAAGAATTCATTTTTGATTCATATTCCATAATTTTTCTTTTTATTTTAAAAATTAATTCTTTCTTCAACATTATTATCCCCTTCTATTTTCAAGTTTTAAGAAAAGTTTTTTCTCAATATCTTTATTTTCAGTTTTACTTTCCTCTGAATTTTTTTGACTTAATATCTTTGGTTTCATTGCTCTATATGTTAAACCTCTAGTTTCAAGAGATTTTTTATAACCATTGTCATAATTACATTTTTTTACAACACACATTATTATAATATAATTATTTTCATCTAACTTATCAAATAATACTCTAGTTTTAAATCCTCTTACTTCTGATAATGATGATGTTTTAAGATTATTTGAATTTAATCTTTTTGCTCTTTTAAATGTTCCGTCTTTAATAGATTTAAATAATTCTTCAAATGATTCATAATACTCATTTTTTATCTTATCTAAATCATTTAAACAATAAATATTCCCACTTGTTGTTTTTAAAAAGTATAAATTATTTTCTTTTACTTCTTCTTCATTTGTTTCTTTTTCTTTTGTACTTCTTATAAAATTAATTTTTCTTTTATTTAAATCTATTAATTTTTGAGTTTCTTCTATTATTTCTTTTTCTCCAATGGAATCTGATTTAATCTCTTCATATTCCATTATTTCTTTAAGAATTTCAGCCATCATACGTGATATTATTTTAAAATAATTTGGATTGTTTTTACTTGGTAAGTTTTCTTTTATAATCTTTTCTAATTCAGTTATACTTATATCTTCACTAACATCTTTAATTGGCTCATAATAATATAAATAATCTGAATCTTCATCTTGTTCTTATTCATATTCATCATCTTCTTCAAAATTTTGTTTTTCTATTTTAAAACTCATCTTTTTATTTGCTTCATCTAACTTTTCCATTTCTTTTATTTCTTGTTTCATAGAAGATGAAACTTTATTATTATGTTTTAATGCTTTTAATAATTCTTCATCATCTGTAATTGTATTTGTATCAATAAATGATTCCATCATTATCAACTCCCTTTAGTGCAGGAAGTATATTACCAGATTATTTGTAATTTGTCAAAAAAAGGAACCTTTTTTTGGTTCCTATTCAGCAACATAAAGTCCGTATAAACTTCCTTCATTTGTATTTTTCTTAACAATTATAAATGCTTTATCATTATCTTTATTTAATTCAACTGATGATATTTCAAGATTCTTAATTTTCTTTATTTGATTACCTTTAAAATTAATTATCTTTATATATTTATCAGAACTATTATTTACAAATATTGCATTTCTATATGGACTAACAACACTTCCTGATGCATCATTTAATTTTTCATTATCTTTTAATTTATATTTATATGTTTTTTCTTTTGTTATGTTATATGTATATAATACATTATCTTTTACATAAACGTAATGATCTTTATTTAATGTTATGTAATCACTATCAGATACTTTTATAACTTCTTTACCATTAGAATCTAATATTATTGTATTATCACTTGAATCAGTATATTTATAAACTACTTTGTCATTAATTTCTACTCTTTTAACTTTTTTATCACTAATCATTTTGTTATTTTTTACAGAATATAATGACATTGAATAACTTGATTCTTTTCCAACAATAAGTTTTTTATCTATTATTGTTATATCATTTTCTGATACTTCTAACTCTTTATTATTTTTATCAAATACTACATTTTTGCTTCCATATTTGTTACTTTTATCAGAACTAAAATCAATTACTTTGTATCCGCCATCGTATTCTTTATAATCAGAAACATTAATACCTTCTGATTTATATAATGACTTATTATTTTTCATATCATATATAACAGTTTGTTTTGTATCACAATATGATTCTGAACAAGATATTTTTAAAATTGCATTATCTTTATCATTACTATCTATATCTGATACTGTTGAATAATAGTATGATTTATTTTGTTTATAAGCATATATTGCTTTATATTCTTTACTTTTTATATTTAATACACCAACTGATTTTTCTTCTGTATTAGTAACTAATACATTCTTTTGATTTTCATCATAAACACTATCTGAATATAATGTATATTTATTAGTATCAATTTGTTCTTTTATTTTTTTCGCAATTTGATTTGTATCTTTTGCCTTTGTTTGTTTTCCATCTTTTGTAAGTGTATACTTAACATTATTATCATTTTCTTTTTTAGTTATTATAAATTCATAATCACTTTCACCAGTTCTATAACTAATAAAACTATCACCAATTATTTCACCTTTTGAAAAACTATAATAATTATATACATCATCTACTGTATTTTTTACTATTGCATATAATTCCTTATCATTTTCATCAGTTACAACTTTACTAATACTATAGTTTGTTAATACTTTTTCTCCCTTTGAATCAAGAATAGAATATGTATCATTTATTTTTACAGCAATATATTTACCGTTTAGATATTCATCAATATCCGCTATGTTATTGTAAATTGTTTTTCCTTTTTTGTTTAATATACTATAATTATTTTTTTCTTTCATAGCAATTAAATTATCATTAATTATTGAAAGCGGATTACTTGTTTCAAATACTGCTTTTCCTCTTTTATTTTTAATAGAATATTTTGAAACTTTTAGGTTAGTAGCATTAACTGTTGTTGATATATAATAGTCACTTCCAATAGAAACTGGAACTTCAGTTGTTTTATCATCTTTATTATAATTAACTTTATAATTTGCTATTTTTTTACCATCTGAATTATATAAATAAACTTTATATTTACTTAATTTATCTCCATCAATAACAATAAATCCATCACAAGAAGAGTTAATGCATGATACACTTGTATATTTTGCACTTAAAACTTTCTTTACTCCTGAAATATTATCATTTTTAGCGAATTTATTAAATGCCGCTCTTACACCGATTAATAGAATAATAACTGCTAAAACAATTATTAATATCTTTTTTAATGAACTATTCTTTGTTATAAAAGAAAATTTTTCACTTATCTTTGTTTTTTCTTCTGTAACTACTTCTTCATTTTTTTCCTTTACTTCATCTGAAGACTTTAAAGTCTCATTAGACTCATTTTCTTTTTCTGTTTTTTCACTAGTTGTTTCATTAACTTCAGTGTTTTCTTCATTTAAAGTATTATCATTTCTTATTACTTCTTCTTTAGAATTATCATCTGAATTAATGTTTTTTTCTTCATTATTATTTACATCTTTTTCTTCCATATTTACACTCCTTCTAAATCAAATTATATTATAATTAATTTTATTTATCAATAAATTTATATTTTATTTACACTAAAATTATACATATTTTAAATACTTTATAACTAAACTTCCCTTTTTAGTTCTATTTATTTCTCCTAAAAATTTATATTTACCATATTTTCTTATACTAAATATATCATTTTCTTTTAGCATATAAGTTGGTTTAGTTAATAATTCATAATTTAAATATATATCACCATTTTTTATCTTTTCAAGTGCATTACTTCTACTTGAATTAATTATTTTAGAAACAATAACATCTACTCTTATACTTGGAACAATTATAATGCATTCTTCGTACTCTTGTTTATAATCTTTTAAATAATATGGATCCCTTTCTATTAAATCTACTTTTGAATTTTTAATACTCGTTAAATTAGATTTTATATAATTATCAATACTAGATAAAATTATAATAAAATATCTGTTATTCCAAATAACAACATCACCAAACATTTCATCAGATATATTAAGTGAATAAAGAGTTCCAAGTATATCCTGATGTCTTAAATCATTACTTGATATAATTTCATATATTTTAATATTTGGCATTTTATTATATAAAATTACTTTTGTCGCACCAACAAATGGTTCATATATATTATATTTAACATTTTTTAGTTCTTTCTTTACCCTATTTAAGTACTTAATTTCAACAAAATTAGTACTATTTGAATATAATACTTTTTCTACTATTTTCTCTACTGTATAAATAATAATCACCTTTTCTTTATAAGAAAAAAGAAAATATATTTTTTATATATTCTCAATTTTCTCTATTAACTTCGCATTTTCTTCTCTTATAGTCATAATACAAGAAAAAAGTAAGTCATAATATGAATCTTCATCCATATAATCATTTAAAATCCCTAGAGGAACATTAAAACTATCTATTTTTTTATTTTCTAAATACAATAAATTTATAAGTTCATATAATTTTTTTATTATTTCTTCTTTTTTATCTTCAATATCTAATTTTTTAAATGCTCTAATTAAATTAATGTAATTTTCTTCCATCAATATTCTCCTTACCCTTTTCTAAATTATCAACAACATTTTGAAAATGACTATCAGCATTAGCTATTTCATCTATCTTTTTATATAGCATTTTTTGAAATGATTTAAAATAATTACATATGTATAATGCATCAGAATTACCAATTATCGCTAATTCTATTATTTCTTTTTTATGACCATACAAATAAATTCCTATTTGTCCTCCTGTTGTTTTTAATCTATCTGCTATTGTTGCATAACTTGTTATTTTTTCTTTCTGGTTTTGCAAATATTCATTTATCTCTTTTAATACATCTTCTATTGTTATTTTTTTATTTAACCAACCAAAATAATTGCATATTTCCTTTGCATTCACATTTTCTTCTGCTAACCCTATTATTTCAACTTTATAGTGAATTAAATAATTTCCTATTTGACCACCCGTTGTTTTTAATTCATCTTTTATTGCTCCAAAATTTGTTATTTTTATTGTTTGATTATGTAAATATTCATTTATCTCTTTTAATACATCTTCTATTGTTATTTTTTTATTTAACCAACCAAAATAATTGCATATTGCTTGTGCATAGGCATTTTTATCTGATAATTCTATTATTTCTTTTTTATGAACAATCAGATAATTTCCTATTTGACTTCCCGTTGTTTTTAATTCATCTTTTATTGTTCTATAACTCTTTATTTTTTCTTTCTGATTTTGCAAGTATTCATTTATTTCCTTTAACACATCTTCTATTGTTATTTTTTCATTTAACCAACCAAAATAATTGCATATTGCTTGTGCATAGGCATTTTTATCTGATAATTCTATTATTTCTTTTTTATGAACAATCAGATAATTTCCTATTTGGCCGCCTGTTGTTTTTAATTCATCTTTTATTATTCTATAACTCTTTATTTTTTCTTTCTGATTTTGCAAGTATTCATTTATTTCCTTTAACACATCTTCTATTGTTATTTTTTCATTTAACCAACCAAAATAATTGCATATTGCTTGTGCATAGGCATTTTTATCTGATAATTCTATTATTTCTTTTTTATGAACAATCAGATAATTTCCTATTTGACTTCCCGTTGTTTTTAATTCATCTTTTATTGCTCCAAAATTTGTTATTTTTATTGTTTGATTATGTAAATATTCATTTATCTCTTTTAATACATCTTCTATTGTTATTTTTTTATTTAACCAACCAAAATAATTGCATATTGCTTGTGCATAGGCATTTTTATCTGATAATTCTATTATTTCTTTTTTATGAACAATCAGATAATTTCCTATTTGACTTCCCGTTGTTTTTAATTCATCTTTTATTGCTCCAAAATTTGTTATTTTTATTGTTTGATTATGTAAATATTCATTTATCTCTTTTAATACATCTTCTATTGTTATTTTTTTATTTAACCAACCAAAATAATTGCATATTGCTTGTGCATAGGCATTTTTATCTGATAATTCTATTATTTCTTTTTTATGAACAATCAGATAATTTCCTATTTGACTTCCCGTTGTTTTTAATTCATCTTTTATTGTTCTATAATTCTTTATTTTTTCTTTCTGATTTTGCAAGTATTCATTTATCTCTTTTAATGCATCTTCTATTGTTTTTAACCAACCAAAATAATTGCATATTGCTTGTGCATAGGCATTTTTATCTGATAATTCTATTATTTCTTTTTTATGAACAATCAGATAATTTCCTATTTGACTTCCCGTTGTTTTTAATTCATCTTTTATTGTTCTATAATTCTTTATTTTTTCTTTCTGATTTTGCAAGTATTCATTTATCTCTTTTAATGCATCTTCTATTGTTTTTAACCAACCAAAATAATTGCATATTTTTTTTGCATCATTATTTTTTTCTGATAATTCTATTATTTCTTTTTTATGACTATGCAAATAATTTCCTATTTGTCCTCCTGTTGTTTTTAATCTATCTGTTATTTTTTTATAATTTGTTATTTTGGTTGTTTGACTTCGTAAATATCCATTTATTTCTTTTAATATAGAATTTATATCTATATTATTAATTTTATTAACATTTTTATACAAATCATAAAAATTTCTTAATATGCCATTTATACCTAATTTTGATAATAAATCTTTATGATTTTTTTCATTGCTAATTTCAGATGAATTTGAATCTATTGAAAATTCATAATTCCATAAATCAAATTCACTTCCTACTTGAATAATTTGGTTTATAATTTTTTTTCTTTTTACAGTTTGTGATTCTAATTTATCATCATTAGTGAATTTAGAATATTTAAATTGTATTTCTCTTAAACTTATAGCAAGTTCTAACTCTTCCTTATTTGATGAATTTATATCTGGAATTCTATTTGTATGTTTAATCCAATTTGAAATATATTTAATTTTCTTTAAGTCACTTTCTTCTGTTTCTAAACTTTTTAGAAAGTTAACTTTTAAAGTATTATTAACAAGATCTATTACTAACGGTATTCTTTCTTTATTATCTTCTCCAATAGCACTTATACATCTTCCTAATTGTTGCAAAAACAATATTCTTGAATCTTCATTTAATGTTCTAAACCAAATAATTCCATCTATTTGTTCAACATGGACACCTTCATTTAACATATCCATTACAAACATAAATTTCTTTTTAGGAGATTTTGATGAATTAAAATCTGATAATGCTCTTGTATTTTGTTTCTTTGAATTATCTGAAAGCATATTATATGTTTCAACATCATTTTTTAATTTTTTATGTAATGTTGATGCTATTTTAGAGTCAGCAAGGACTTCCCAGTTCATATATTCAATTATTTTACTAGATATGTCATTCGAAAGCGTTTGAAGTGCATTAGGCATATTATTAACATGTAACTTCGTTAATAATAAAATATTTTCTTTTTCTTCATTTAAATATGTTATTTCATCACTAGATAACGCTTTATTTTCATTAATTTTATTATAAATACTACTTAACTTTTCTCTATTTTTTTCTAAGTATTCACCAGAGAATAATAATTGATTCATTAAGTTTTGATATGATCTAATCATACTTTGTGCTTGTGTTTTTGTCATTTCTTCGCCTGATTCAGCATTGACATATTCACCATTTTTATTTTTTGTTATAGGAATAAACACAATATATTTACCATCTTGTTTCAAATTATCTTTAATTATTTTATCTATTCCATCTGCTTCAGATATTTCTCGTCTTACCTTCTCATATTCTCTTCTTTTTTCTTTTTTCAAATTTTCATCTATAATATCGTCTATTTTTAGTTTAAGTTCATCTAAACTACCATCTTTAATAAGTGAATATTCACAATTTACAACATTAGGGCTATGAATAATCCCTCTTTCTATTGCTTCAAGTAAATCCATATTATATGATAAATGCTTTTCATCTAATATTTCATCATCAGTATAACCATATTTTTTAGCAAATATTTCTGACATATCTCTTTTATCCATATCTCTTTCTGGAGTTGCTGTTATACCTAATACTTTAGCTGGCTGATTTTCTAGTAATTTTTCAATATTTTTTTGCCATTCTGCTGCTCCTGTACGATGTAACTCATCAAATACTATCAAGTCATATTCACTATTTATTATTTCATCTGAATTATTTCCTTTTGTTAAATATTGATAAGTATATAAAGATAAATTTGGAAATGCATTTTTTACAACATCTTCATCACTATATGAAAATGGATAACTTTCCCTATAATTTTTTACTATTATACGCTTTAATTGACTTAATATATAATCATTAGGTGCTAGATAAAGAATTTTTGCATGTTTATTTTCTTCTAATTTGCTTATTTCTTTTTCTATATAATACATTTCTGATAAAGCAACATAACTTTTCCCTGTACCTGTTGGTAAAATAACTGATGTAAATTTATGATCTTTGTATGCTTCATTTATATTTTCAATTGCTTCTCTTTGATATGTTTTTAATTTTATTTCAGTATTTTTAATCTGATTACATCCAAGAAAATCCTCAAGTTCATCTAATGAAACTCTATCTTTTATATCTACATTTTCATCTTTTCTTACCATCTTCAATAAAATTATATTAGCAATATCTTTATCGCTAAGATTTTTTTCTTTTAAGTTATTATATATATCCATAAAATTATTTTCTTTAAGACTATTAATTAATAATTCTCTTTGGCCTTCACTTAAATTTTCTTTTACATTATAATAACTCCAATCAATCAAATCTATAACACTATTAGCAAACCAATTCTCTGTTATATATTCATCTGTATAATTATCTTCAATTAAATTTTGAAGTTCTTTTGTAGGATTTCTTAATATATCTTCCAATTTATTTTCATCAACTTGATTTATATAATCTAGCAAATACCTTTCTTGTGGTGAAACTAATAAATTTACTGATTCACTAATTTTTATTGAATTTTTATTTGAAAGCCTATTAATAATTTCATTTTCAATACCATAAGTATTAGTTTTCATAGATTCAATTACAGAATTGTACTTATTATCATTTAAAATTTCTTTTAATAATTCTAAACTTCTTTCTTTTCTTAGTCTAGATTTAGCAAGAGCATATGCTTTTGTATATATATTTATTGCATCACCATATTTAATATTGCCCTTTGTAAGTTCATAGATTTTTTCTAAATTTAAACTATTTTTAAATGTATTAATATCATATTTTTTTAAATTAAAATCACGTGTAAACTCAATACCAGAATTTATTTTTTTTATAATATCATTTTTTAATTCTTTTACAATAGGAGTTTCTTCCATTTGTTGTATTAAAGATAAAACATCCATAATTTCTGGACTAATTTCCGTAATATTACCTACCACATCATTATAATGAATTACTTCAAGAGATGAAAAAGCATTACCTACAGTATTAACCAAGAATTTATTACTAATTTTTTTTAGAATTTGACTGTGTTTACTCATTATATCCATTTTTAGATATATCTTATTTTTAAGTAAATTTTGTTTTTTATTAAGTGCTCCATAATTTATTGAATCAGTTATTTTTTCAAGTCCATTTATAAATATATTATTTGTTTCATCAACATAATCTTTTGTTATCATTTTTCTAATATCTTCAAGTTGTTCTTCAGTCTCAGAATTATCAATATAATCAAAATAATATTTAGTAAGTGCATCATCATTATTATTTGAATCTAAATTATTATAATATTCATCAAGTCTTTTATTTATTTCTTCTAGCATATATTCGCCAGCATTGACAATATTTTTTCCAAATTCACTTTTTGGAACTTTTAACATTACATATCTATCATTAAAAACATTTCTTCCATAATCTAATATTACATTTGTATTACTTGAAAAAGATATACAATTTGTGTGTTGATTATAATGCATTTTTATATGTTCAACCATTTGTTCAAGAGATAAATCATCTTCTTTTTTAAATATAGTTTCACCGTAGAATTCTCTATCAGTAATTAGTCTATTTATATTACCATTTTCATCTGTTATTGTTTTATTTTTTATAGACTCAATATCAACATCTTCAAGTGTTCTAAAGAAATAATAATTTTCATCATCGCTAAATATATTAAAATTACTTATATCAAAAACTTCATCAATCATTTTTTCACCTACTATTTACGTTATAACTATTAAACAATTCACACGAAAAAGATACTAATTTTTTAGAACTATCTGTTCTCAAATATTTTATATTTAAATAAGGATATTCCCTTACTCTATCAAGTGCATCAGCATCTTTTATAATTTTTAATATTCGAAGTGCTCTATTCTCTTTAATAATATCATATTTTTTTAATATTTCATAGTCTTTATTGTCATCTAAGGAGTGACTTTCTATCACAAATTTTATTGTATTAAAATCTTCAATATTGTAATTATTTTCTAAAAACCCTAATTTTTTAGTAGCATTATATCCATGCATTTCATCATCTATATCATTAACTCTACCAATATCATGATATATTATAGAATCAAGTGCTAACTTAAAGTCTTCTAAGGACATATTTTCTAAAACAGATAATATAAGCACATATATTGACGCTCTAACTATATGTGAAACTCCATGAACATCACTATCTACTATTAATTTTTCATTTATTTGTTTTATATGATTACAATAATATTTAGATAAATTAGAGGATTGTATAATATTTATTATGTCAGAATACGATAACTGATTATAGCCTTCTTTTTCTAATTCTTCTTTCGAAAGTACATAGTAATTATAGTACTTAGTTTCTTCTTTTATTTTATTAAAAACCATTTTATTATTTCTAAATTTATTAAATATTAACTCAAACTCAGACATTTACTAAACTCCTTTTCCATATATAATTGTATCAAACTTGAAATAATTTACCTCAAAAAAATGCTTATATTTAACATAAGAATTTAATTTAAAATCTATTGATGAATCATTTTTTATCAATTTATTACGCTTTAGAGTAATTTTTTTATAATTTTATCAATTTATTACAATTACATTTATCTCTAAAAAATTATCATTAATTTTTATATTATTTTACTTAGCATAAGCCTTTAATCTAGAATCTATAGATGTAACTAACTCTATAATTTTTTTATTTTGTTTTATTATATCTGATGATTTAATAAATTTATATGGATCACTTTTTAATGTATCTTTTAACTGTTCAAATAATATTTCATCTATATTTTTTATATTTTTATAATAACTTGAATACTTAAATAAATCATTGTCACTTCCATATATTCCTAGAAATACTTTTGATATAAAATCACTTTTATTAATTTCATTTTCGATTAACTCTTCCGTCAAATATTTACCATCTAATAATATCAAAACCATTTCATTTAAATTTACCAATTCAGATAATTTTGATTTATCTTTTACATATTTAACAAGTTTATAGTTATCTTTTATATTTTCTTTTATTAAATCATAATCCAAATATAACTTATCATTATTTAATATATATTCTTCTATTATTTTTCTATTTTTATTGTTCTTAAATTCACCATTATGTACTAAAAATATGCCTTTATATTCTATTTTATTAATCATTTGTAATAACTCATCATTTAAACCATTTATAAGTAATTCATCTATTTTTCTACTAAATTCATTTAAAGTTCCTACTGATTCTGGCAATAATAAATCATCTAAATCATATATATCGCTTATTATATTGTCTATTTCATTTATTAATTTAATCATTATTTTTTGATTATCCATAGTATCACTTCCAAGAATTATTATATCAAAAAAAGTATTAAGGTTCTAGTACTAGCCTTAATACTCTTACTTCTTTTTTAGATTCTACATTTTCTTTTTTCATAAGAAGAAGTTCTCTTTTATACATATACAAATATTTTATTATTTCTTTTCTCATAATTACCTATTTAAAAATTCTGTTATATTAAAATAAGATGATTTTGCTTTATTTAATATTGGATATTCATTATAAGAACCTATTGTTAATTTTGATAAATATTCTTTTGTATTAATAATATTTTCAATTTTTTCTTCTATATTAAATTTATTTTTATTTGATAATTCTTTAATATTTCTTGTACCTATTATTATTCTATTATTATTAATTTTTGATGTTTCAAGTAGACCATTTAAAGAATTAATACTTATAAGTGAATCGATATTATCTATTATGTAATTAAAATTGTTATTTGAATTATATAATTGATCTATTAATATATTTGTAAGTCTATTTGTATTTTCATTACCAATAATAAATATTGCAGTTTTCTCTTTTAAATTATTTAAGTCTAATTCATTTTGACATAATAAGTTCAATAGATTTTCTTTTGATATATATTTATTTAATTCTATTTTTAATACAGATACAATTCCACCTCTTGTTTCAACAGGTGCGAATACAGTACCAGATAAGAATATATATATAGGATTTGTAAATTCTAATGATTTTATATATTCTTTAAATTTATCAAATGTTTCTTTATTATTTTCTGCTTGTAAAAGCATCATACCTACACTACCTAAATTAATTTCTTCTTCTTTTCCTATTTCAAAAAGCAATAAAGTTAATCCTTTGAAATAATCAGATGCTGAATTTTGCCAAAATGGATCCATTGCTTCATCATTTTTAAATAATTCATTTGCAATATTATTTATTTCATCTATTGCTAGATCTTTATTTCCACTTTTATATAATTTATATGGAACTATTAATGGATTAAAACCATTTGAATTTAATGCATCTTTATAATTTATTAAATATGTCTTATAACCATTTTCTTTTAAAGTTGGCATAAATGTTTTATAGTATTCTTCCTTTGTATCATTTACAATAAAATTTTCTCCTGAATTTATTATTTCTTTTAAATAATCAAATATCATTTTTGTTTTTCCTGAATTAGTTATTCCTACTAAAATGTTTGTATTTTTCATAATAATCTCCTCTTTTCTTTAACACTATTTTTTTTATTATTTTCTTTTAAAATTATTTTTCCGTTAATAATATGACTTCTTAAATTTTCTATCTCACTAATATTTTCTTTTAATTCGTCTATATTTTTTATTAACTCATCTCTTTTCTTTAACATTATATCATTGTTAAAATTATTCCAATACTTTTTTATTTCTTCTAAAGAAAAACCTACCTTTTTAAGTTTTAGTATTAAATTTAAATCTTCTATTTGATCACTGGAATAATATCTATATCCTGTAAATAAGTCTACTTCTACTGGATTAAATAAGTCAATTTCATTATAATATCTAAGAGTTTTAATAGGTACACCTGTTTCTTTAGAAAAATCTCCTATTTTATATAACATTTTCCCTCCTTCGACATAACTATAACACTACATTTAACTAGAGAGTCAAGTCATTAAATTAATTATATCAAAAAAAGGTACTAAACTAAATATATTTTATCGTACCTTTTACTTACTACATCAAAATCTAATATATAAAATAAATTTCTAACATATTCTTTTTTATCTGTTTTATATTGAAGGTAATAAGAATGTTCCCAAACATCTATTACTAAAAGTGGAATAAAATCAATTAGAGTTAATTCTTGATGTTTTTCTATTTGAATTATTAAAAGTTTATTTAAGTATCTATCATATCCAAATACTACCCAACCTGGACCTTCTATATTTAAAATAGATGCATTAAGTTCATCAATAAAAGCATCATATGAAGTAAAATCTTTTATAATATGCGCTTTTAAATCTTTACTTAATAAAGTTTTATTTGGCATAGGCGTTAAATTTTCAAAAAATAAACTATGTAATATATAAGCATTTGCATTAAAAGATAATGATTTTGATAATTTTTGTATATTAGTAAAATCATCTTTTACTCTATTATCATTAAAGTCACTCATTAATTTATTTAAGTTATTAGTGTATCCCTTATATAGTGTATTATAGTGATAATTAAACATATCACTACTATAGTAAGGTTCTAAGTCTTTATAATTATATTTTAATTTAATCATTTCATACATTTTTTTCACCTATAAAAATATATGAAAAAAAGATATCTATAATTCTAAATATCTTTGTCATATTCTTCTAAGAATGTATGTTCTTCTCCATCTTTTACATATCTTACAATTTTATCTAAATTAACATTTTCAAATGCTGTAAAAATATTTATATCTATATATTTATTTTGTTTTTTTAATTCTTTTATTATATTTTTTACTTCATATCTTTTTGAATCTCTTTGTCCTAAGCTATATTCTTCTGTCAATTTACACGCACAATTTAAGAATGTTAAATTATGATAATCTCTCCATGTAATTATATCTTTTTCTCTAACTAAATAAAGTGGTCTTATAAGTTCTAGTCCTTCAAAATTTTCACTATGTAATTTTGGCATCATAGATTTAACTGTTGAACCATAAAACATATTTAAAAGAATTGTTTCTATTACATCATCAAAATGATGACCAAGTGCTATTTTGTTGCATCCTAATTCTTTTGCCTTTGTATAAAGTGCACCTCTTCTCATTCTAGCACATAAATAACATGGTCCTTGTCCAATTCTTGATGCTCTTTCTGATGCTTCAAATATATCCGAATTAAATATTTCTATTGGTATATTTAATTTTTTAGCATTTTCTTCTATTAGTTTTCTATTTTCTTCTTTATATCCAGGATCCATACAAATAAATCTACATTCAAATTTAACATTACCATGATTCATAATTTCTTGAAAAAGTTTAGCCATTAAAAATGAATCTTTACCACCTGATATACATACTGCTATTTTATCATTTTCCTTTATAAGTTCATATTTATCAAGTGCTTTTACAAATGGTCTATATAACTCTTTTCTATATTTTTTTATTATATTTCTTTCTACTTCTTTATAAAATTCCATAAATTTTTCCTACTTTACTAATTCATTATATATTTCATCAAATACTTCAAAAAATTTAACTAATTCTTGTTTAGTTGTTAAATGTGAAATACTTACTCTTAAAGTACTTTTTGATAATTCTTCATCTTTTGTAAGTGCATATACAACTTTTGATACATTATTCTTTGATGAACATGCGGACTTTGTACTTATATATATTTCTTTTTCCTCTAATTTTTTAGAAAAAATATCTGAACTAACTCCTCTTACACTAAAATTAATTGTATTATATATACATTTTCCTTTACTATTTATTACTACATTATCATATTTTTGTAAATTTTCTTTTATATATTCATTTAATTCTTTTAAATATTTATTATTATTTTCCATATTTGAAAGTGATATTTCTAATGCTTTTTTAATTGATAAAATTAAAGGAAGAGCTGGTGTTCCACTTCTATAAATTGTTGTACTTTTACCACCTAAAATAAGTGGTTCTAACTTAACATTATCTTTTTTAATTAGTACTCCAACACCATTAATTCCATAAAATTTATGTGGTGAAAAAGTTATTAAATCTACATTTTCAAAATTAGTGTCTAATTTACCAATACTTTGAGTTGCATCTGTATGAAAGAAACAGTTATCATATTTTTTTAATATTTCTCCAATTTTTTCTATATCCATTATTATTCCTGTTTCACTCTCAACACTTGTTATACTCACAAGAGTAGTTCTATCATCTATTAAATTTTCTAACTCTTCTATATCTATTTTCCCTTCATCATTAACTTCTAGTATATCAACACTAACACCTTTGTTAAGTAAATAATTAACCGGTGCAATTATAGATGAATGTTCTATAGAAGTTGTTATTATATGAGCATTTTTATATTTGGCTGCAAAACCCTTTATTACAAGATTATTACTTTCTGATGAACCACTAGTATAAATTACATTTTCATTTTTACATTTAAATACATTTGCAATATAACTTGTTGCTTCATCTATTTTTTCTTTTGCTTCAAGACCTAATCTATGAGTAGAATTTGGATTAGCATAGTATAAAATACTATTCAAATTAAAATCTTCTAATACTTTTTTATCTACTGGACAATTTGCTGCATAATCTAAATATATCATTTTACCACATTCCTTTTTCTTTATTTATTATACAAAAATTATAATTATTGTACAAGAAAATATATATACAAATTTATAATAAATTTTATTAAAAATTACAAATATATACTTGATTTTTTTTGAGCATTAACATAGAATATTAATATAGTTATTAAATTTATATTTAATTGGTCTGAGTAATCTATTAATAGAATAAAGGACCAAACCCGTGTAGGCGCCAAGCGCCGCTGAAAAAAGCAACCGATTGGCTGTTTTTTTTATTATAATTAATAAACCCTACTATTCCAGTTACTTGGAAGATCAATAACACTTTTTGGATCAATCATTTCTGAGTTTTCACTATCTAAATGACCTTTATACATTGTTAAGTGTAAATGTACTCCAGTTGCAATACCTGTTTGTCCCATTTTTCCTATAACTGTATTTTGATCTACTTTTTGATTTTTTCTAACATATTTTTCTTCTAAATGGTAATATGCAGATGTATAATTTTGATTATTATATGTGTGATGAATAATTATATAATTACCCATTGATGAATTACTTCCTGTTTTTGCAACAACACCTGGAAGTACTGGATAAATATTTTTATCACTACTAGACATATCAATACCTGAATGAAATTTATTTTCATTTGATACTGGATGAATTCTATTACCATAATAACTTGTTATTGTACCAGAATTTATTGGTCTTTCTGGTTTTATAATTTGTTTACACACACTATATAGCTTAATATCACTATTTATATTAATAGTAGTTTTAGCATCATAACTTTCACCATTACCACTTTTTTTAGTATTCCAAGAACATATATTATTTTCTTTATTTATATCTTCTAACTGAACATTTACTGTATCTTCAAACACTGCTTTTAACTTTTCATCTTTTTTAAATATATAATTTTCTATTGCAGTTTCATTATTTTCATTTACCCAACCTTTAAATGTTCTTTTTATAAATACTTCTCTTTCATCATATGTTATCTTATAATTTGATTTTGGTATTTCTAATTTTTTTAATGAGTTAAAACTCCCTTTTACTTCTGTTACTTTTCCATTTACTTCTAATTTTAATGTATATGTATTGGGAATCCATTTAGCATAATATGTAGCATCTTCTTTTACAGAATCATTTACTTTTTCTTTTAATGATAAATCTTTATACCATCCATCAAATGTATAACCTTCTCTTAGAGGTGCCTCTTTAGTTTCTACTTTTTCATTATAATTTATCTCTTCTTCTTTTGTATTTTCTTCTCCTTCTGAAATACTTAAATCATATATTTCTAGATAACTATCTTTTGAAATGTCTCCTTCTATTTTAAATAAAAATTCATCATAATTTTTATCTTCTGCTTTAAAAGTTTTTGTAAATCTATTAAAGTTTTCATTTACTTTTATCTTTTCTTCTTCTCCATTAAATCCTATCATAAGTTCTTTTTCACTATCAGATTTTAAATATACACTAAAAGTATATATTTTATCTTTGTCTAATTTTATATTTTCTTTATACTTTATAACATTTTCACTTAAATTAAATTTAAATACGTTCTCATTATTAAATATTTCATCATCATTTATAATTTCATAATCTAAATTATATGACTTTTTATCTAATAAGTTTTTATACAAATTATTTTCTAAATAATTATAATCAAATTTTATTATATAACTATTTATTTTATATTTTGCATATAATGTATGATTACCTCTTTCTGTAACAACACTATTTTCATTTATTTTTTTACCTTTTTTATTATACCAACCTATAAATGTATAACCTTCTTTTTTAGCATCAATAAGGTTACCATAATATTCATTGTATGTTACTAGTTTACTCTTTTCATTTATTTCACCACCATTTGAATCAAAAGTAACTATATAACTTTCTTTAGTTTCTACTTTTTCTGCTTGTTCCTCTTTCTTTTCCTCTTTTATTTCTTCTGTTACTTTTTTTACAACCTTTTTAACATTTTCTTCTCCCTTCAAAACTACTTTTTCAGCTGCAAAATCCTTACCTTTTTCTTCACTAATATCATTTTCTTTTTTTGTTTCTTCTTTAGTAACATTATCATTATTTTTTGTTATTTGTTTTTCTTTATAGTCACAATAAATATAACCTGTCAAAAGTAAAGTAATAAAAAATAACAAGAATATTATTAAATATTTTTTATTCATAAAAAACCTCCTTCAATAGTTATATTCTCTCTTTATAAGGCAAATTCCCCTAAAAAAAATAACTAATCTTAAAAAAATTAGTTATTTTAATCAAAAACGAATGATAACCTTCCATCATCTTCTAATTTTAGTCTTGCTTTAAACTCTTTATTATTTTTAGAAATAAAACCTTCTATAACAGGAGATATTTTATTTTTTAGTATTTCACTCGCAACATTTTTATTAATTATTTTTTTGCATATCATAGTACTTATTTTAAAATTACATCCATCTTTATAACCAATACATCCATAGTTATATTTTCCTTTTATTACATCTTTACCACATAATGGACATTTTCCTATTACTTCTCTATAAAAACCTGTATCATTTTCAGTATTTTTACTATCAAATACTTCACTTATTTCCTTTTCTGTTAAAAGTACAACATCGTTAATACTTATATTACCTTTATAAACTTGTTTTAATCCTTTACCAAGTTCACTAGTTTTATATTTATCCATACTTATATTCATTTTTTTAAGTTCTTCAATTAAATATTTACCATCAGGAAGTATAGTATAAACATCTTTTTTAAGAGCAATATATTTACTATTAATTGCATTATTTATAATACCTGTTCTTGTTGCTTCTGTTCCAAGTTCTAATCCTTCAAATATTGCTTTATAATCTTCTGTATCATCTTTATTTTCATCCATTTCTTCATCTACTTTATTTTTATCTTCTTTAAATGGATTTTTTAAATAATTATTAAGTGTCTCAATTGTATAGTGTTTAGGAGCGGACTTCTTTTTTTCTTTTGGTTTAAAATTTATATTTACTTCATCACCAATATTTAATGAAGGAAGTACTTTATCATTTTTATTATAATCATCATATTTAGTCCAGCCTTTTTCTATTATTACATTACCTTTTAAAGTAAATTCTTCCTTATCACCTAGTTTTATTACTATTTCTGTTTTTTCTATTTTACATTCTTCTGCTGCAAATACAGAGACAAATCTTCTCATAACAGCAGTATATACTTTTATTTCATCTTCACTCATATTTTGTTTATTAGGTATTTTATAAGTTGGAGTAAGTGCTGAATGGGACTCTATTTTACTATCATCAAATATAGTTTTTTTATCTTTAAATTTTACTTTATAACCTAGTTTTGATACTACTTCTAATATACTTTTTATTTTATCTTTTTCATTGGTTGCTAAATACTCTGAATTTGTTCTAGGATAAGTTAAATAACCTTCTTCATATAGTTTTTGTACTATTTTTAATGATTGATCCATAGGCATTTTATATTTTTTACCTAAGTAGTTTTGAAGTTTTGTAAGTGAATATAATTTACCTGGAGCAAGTGTATCTTTTTTTACTGTTTTTTTAGTTACTACTGCTTTTTCTTTATTATATAACTCACATAATTTCTTAGCGTCTTCTAACTTTTCTTTATCAAATTTTTCTTTTGAATTAAGTTCTACTACTTCACCATTTGTTTCTTCATTAGATGCTATTCCATAATATATATCTGGAATAAATTCTTCTATTTGTTTATCTCTATCATAAATTGCTTTTACTATTGGAACAATTACTCTTCCTACTCTTAAAAGTGTTCCTGTTTTAAGTGTTGCATATCTTGTTAAATTAACTCCATAAAGCCAGTCAACATAAGTTCTAGCAAATCCTTCATTAGCTAGATTATCATATTCTTTTTCATCCTTCATTTCAGTTAATGCTTTTTTTACCGTTTCTTCTGTTTGATCTGGAAGCCATAATCTTACTAATTTTTTTTCACTATTAAGTGCATTGTTTATACATAATCTTACAATTATTTCTCCTTCTCTATCCGAGTCTCCTGCATTTACTATAGTGTCAACATCTTCTCTATTTACAAGTGCTTTTATTATGTTAAATTGTTTTAATACTCCGTCATCAATATGCTTTCTTTGATCTTTTTTTAAATTAAATTTAAACTCTTTAGGATAAAAAGGTAAATTATCCATTTTCCATTTTCTATCTTCTAGATTATCATAATCTTCTATGTCATATAGGGTAAATAAATGACCAAAAGCCCATGTAACTAAATAATTTTCATTTTCAAAATATCCATCTTTTCTATTCATTTTTCCAATACCAGAAACTATGTTTCTCGCAAGTGATGGTTTTTCCGCAATTATTAAAATCATTTTTTACCCTCCTTCTTTTTAATTGTACTATAATTTTTAATTTTTTTCTATTAAAAAAGGAATTTAATCATTCCTTAATATTGTATTCCCCATATTACATGGTATTTAGCATCTTTACCACAACATACACATTTTTCATCAATTGCTTTTTCATTTACAATACATCTTGATTTACAACCTTTTATTTGTTTTATTTCTTCTTCACATTTAATATCTCCACACCACATTGCATGAATAAATCCTGGTTGTGTATTAAGTATTTTTTCTATTTCTTCTTTATTATGTGCTTCGAATGTTAATTCATCTCTTCTTTTCTTTGCTCTTTCATACATATCTTTTTGAATAGTTTCAAGTAAATTTTTTGTATAACTTACTATATCAATATTAATATTTTCTTCTATCTTTTCTCTTGTATCTCTTCTTGCAAATGTAATTTTATTATTTTCTAAATCTCTTTTACCAAGTTCTATTCTAACAGGAATACCGTTTACTTCTGCTTCTGCAAATTTAAATCCTGGTGATTTCTCTGTTAAATCTACATAAGCTTCTATTCCTTCTTTATTTAATTTTTCTTTATATTCATTACATAAATTTAATACTTCTTCATCATTTCCAATTGGAATTATTGCGACTTGTTTTGGTGCGATTTTTGGAGGTAATACAAGTCCATAATCATCTGAATGAACCATAATAAGTCCACCAATCATTCTTGTTGTTGTTCCCCATGATGTTTGATATGCATATTCTTCTTTATTTTCTTTATTAGTAAATTTAATACCATATGCTTCAGAAAATTTTTGACCAAAATAATGTGATGTTCCTGATTGAAGTGCAACTCCATTATACATTAATGCTTCATTTGTAAGTGTATATTCTGCACCTGAGAATTTTTCTTTTTCTGTTTTTCTTCCCATTATTGATGGAATTGCTAGTATTTCATTATGAAACCAATTATATACTTCTATCATTTGATTTGCTTCTTTTTTTGCTTCTTCTTCATTTGAATGAATTGTATGACCTTCTTGCCATAAGAATTCTCTACTTCTTAAAAATGGTCTTGTTTCTTTTTCCCATCTAAGTACACTACACCACTGATTATATAGCATTGGTAAATCTTTATAACTTTTTACATGTGTTGCATAATAATCTGAAAACATTGTTTCACTTGTTGGTCTTATTGCTAATCTTTCATCTAATTGTTTACTACCACCCATTGTTACCCAAGCAACTTCTGGAGCAAATCCATTTACAAGTTCTCCTTCTTTTTCAAGCATACTCTCTGGTATTAGAAGTGGCATTTGTACATTTACATGTCCAAGTTCTTTAAATTTCTTATCTAATATTTCCTTCATTTTTTCCCAAATAGCATATCCATTTGGTTCTATTACCATGCATCCTTTTACGCATGAATAATCACATAGTTTTGCTGCTCTTACAACATCTGTATACCATTTTGCAAAATCTTTATTTCTTTCTGTTATTGCTTTGTTTCCCATAATATTCACCCTTTCAAAAATAAAAAAGGATAGTACTCTTTTAAGGAGTGCATATGCACGGTACCATCCTTTTATTTACTTAATTTAAATAACGGTATTACCCGGAAATGTTTACATTTCTCTAAGAAAGTAGGAATCAATAAATAATATATTAGTTTTCACCAAACACTAACTCTCTTTAAATATTTAATTTAATGACTATGTCTTTCTTAATTGATTTCAAAAATATAATATCATATTATACATTATATGTCAAAGACTTTTCTTTTCATCTTTAACAGAATATTTATTTAAATTTTCATAGTAATTTTGTGCGCTATCAATTAATTTTCCATTTATATTTTTCTCTGTTAAATCAATACCAATAATCTTAAGTACACTAGTAAAATCCATATTTTTAATTTCTTCATCATTAATGTGATCATTTAACCATACAATTTTATCTTTATTTCCATTTTCTAATAAATAACACGCAAATAGTGTTCCATATAAATATCTATAACCACTACTAAACAATTTACTAATACACTTTCTATAATCATTCAAATTAAATTCTTCGTTTTTATTATTATATTCAATTTTCTGGTAATCAAAGTATTTTAATAAAAAAATACATGCTTCTTCAAAATCTTCCTTTGTAGATAAAACTATATGATATTTCTTTAAATCTTCACAAGAATCTTCTTTTATGTTTCCAAACAAATTATATGCCATAAATACAGTATCATATTTGTTAATTGTTTGAGATATCCTACCTGTATTTTTTATTCTATCAAATATATCAAGTTCACTAGGATTAATACCTTTTTCTAATAATTCATTTTGTGAAAGCATCTCAAAATATATTGAAAAGAATTCAGTCAATATATATCTATATACTCCCATATTCTTTGATGAATTTGTTGAATGTATGAATTCATGAATTAGAGTTAATACATCATCATAATTGTATGTTCTTGATATATCTATAAAATAATCATCTTCAGTATAACAACATCTACTATCATTTCTTATTTCTTCTTCATTATTTTCTATCTCTGAAAGATTTTCATAATAAGTACTTTCTTTTATAATCATATTTTGTTCATGTAAGAAAAATTCAAGTCGTCCAGAGTCTATTAATTTATCAAAATCTTCTAAATAATTTGGATTAATTTTTTCTATTTCATTTCTTGCTAAATTAAATACATCTTCATATGTTAAATTATTTTTATAGGAATTATGTCTTAAGTCTATATCTTTTAAATTTTCATAAAGTTTTGAATTAAGAGGAAAAATCATATGCATATTCTGAATAAAAAAACTATCATATTTACTTAAATAAATAAAAGCATCATTTAAATAATCATTTAATCTTTTATAATCTTCTTTCTTCATATTTCCCCCTACTTTAGTAATTGTTTTGTTTTTATTTTATCCTTTTTCCATGTATCCAATAATTCTTTTGGTATATATCCATCATGATTTATACATATTCCCATTTGATTTTTTCTTCCTGGATTACCATGAAAATCACTACCACCAGATATCATTAAATTTCTTTTTTCTGAAAAATTTTTTATATAATCAATTTGTTCTTTAGTGAAATCATAGTAATAGCATTCAATTCCATCTATATCTTTATATTCATCATATAAATTATCTAAAAACTCCTCTGTATTTTTCATTTTATAAGCATATGGATGAGCCAAAAATAATATACCTCCATTCTCATGAATAAATGTAATAACTTCATCTAAACTTGGTCTATATTTTGAAAAATTAAATGAAAATACATTATTTGGAATGCATACACATTTTCTAAAAAATTCTTTACCATTTAAAGAATATGAATCCCCTAATTTTTTCATTAATTCTTCTTTATCATTAAGTAACAATATATCATCATATAATTTTGATTCAAATTTTGGTATAGTTAAATCTTCTTTATATTTATCAGGATATTTTATATTTAATTTATCAAATATTTTTAAAGTATGTGCAGCAGATTCTATTGCTACTTGATTCCAATCTACACTTTCTCTTTTATTTACGAAAAATTCATTAACCTTTTCTACATTATCAAAATCATAAGCAAGTAACTCTATTTTTTGGTCATGAAAAGATGTAGTTATTTCCATACCTACTTTTATATCACCACTAAAATTATTTCTAACATTTTCATCCATTAATTCTATGTGTGCCTTGCAGTTATCATGGTCTGTAATAGATATAATTGATAAGCCTCTTTCTTCTGCCATTTTTAATAATGTACTTACATCATATACTCCATCAGAATATAATGAATGCATGTGTAAATCTATTTTTTCCATATATATCCCTTCTTTAGTTCATATATTCTATCACAAAGATTAAAAAATTCAAAATAAAAAATCTACTAATAGATTTTTTATTCACTTATATTCATATTTAAATAATTAGGATTTTTAGGCATACCTGGCATTAAAAGGACATTTCCCATATATACAACAATGAACCCTGCACCATTATATACTTTTATATCTGTTACTGTCATTTTAAAATCTTTTGGATAACCTAAATTTAATTTATCATCTGTTATAGACATTGGTGTTTTACAAATACATATCATCATTTTAGTATTATTTAATTTATTTAATTTTTCTTTTGCTCCACTGGTGTATTCTACTTTGCTCGCACCAAACATTTTACACATTTTAAATATTTTTTCTTCTAAAGTATCTTCTAAATCATATACGAAATATTTCTTTTTATTTTCATTCATTGATACTATTTTTTCTGCTAAAGTAATGCATCCATCTATTCCTTTTTGGTACATTTCACATACACTAAATTCTATACCAAAATCTTTACAAAAATTATTTACAAATTCTATTTCTTCATTTAAATCATCATCAAATTTATTTAAAGCAACTATTACATTATCACAGAACTTTTGCATGTTTTTTATATGGTATTCTAAGTTTTTTATACCACATTCTAATGAATCATTACCATTATATTTAAGTGCTTTTATTGTAACATTTATTACTACTATATCTGGGTATATATCTCCTACTCTTGATTTTATATCAAAGAATTTAATTCCTCCCATATCAGATCCAAAACCTGCTTCTGTAATAGTATAATCTGATAGTTTAAGTGAAGATTTTGTTCCTATTAAACTAGAACATCCATGTGCAATATTAGCAAATGGTCCACCATGAACTATTACTGGATTATTATATAAAGTCTGTACTAAATTTGGTTTTATAGCATCTTTTAAAAGAAGTGTACATGCATTTTCTACATGTAAATCTTTTGCATATATTTCTTTGTCATCTTTTGTTATTCCAACTATAATATTACCTATTCTTTCTCTTAAATCATCAATATCTTTTGATAAACATAGTATAGCCATTATTTCTGATGCTGGAGTTATAACAAAGTTATCTCTTAAACTTCTATCATTCATATCTATACATCTTTTAATTAATACTTTATCTATTTTAAGCTCATTACCCTGAAAAATATGATTATCTACTGCAGCACAAATTAAATTATTAGTGCTTGTTATAGCGTGAAAATCACCATTAAAGTGTAAATTAATATCCATGCTTGGTTCTATAATGGCTTTACCTCCACCTACTGCGCCACCTTTTCTTCCAAAAACTGGTCCAAGTGATGGTTCTCTTAAGTCCGCTACTGATAAATATCCAAGTTTATTAAGTGAATCGCAAAGTCCAATACTTAAAGTTGTTTTACCTTCTCCATATGGTGTTGGATTTGTACTTGTAACTAAAATTAATTTACCATTTCTATTAGTATTTATGTTTTCTATTTTTGCTTTATAATTTCCATAACAAAATAAATCTTCTTCATTTAAATTTAATTTACTTGCTACTAACTTTATATTTTCCATAGTATCACCTTTTTTCTATTTAATTATATTCTTACTTTACATTCTTCATTAATTTTTCCATGACAATTTCTTTTGGTGTCCAATAACTAAATTGTAGTATATCCTTTTGTTTACTTGTAAAGAAATATTTAGTAAGTACAAAGTCATTTATACTTTGAGTTATTCCCATAGTTTTTAAAGTATGACAAGTAAATAACTTACAAGCCATACATGATTTCATTGTACAAACGTTATCAATTAGATACTTACACTTTCCTCTACCTTTACATTCGCAGCAACCATTTTTATGATTACTACCTTTTCTTCTATATTTAACACATATATCATCTTTAAATTCACAATAATTTGTTTTTATTCTTTCATCTAATTTAGCACATACAGTATCATATATATAGTTAAATTTTTCTTTTACATCTTTTAAATTAATCGCATGAACAGTTTCTATTATATCTATTAATTTTTTATCCGTTATACTATTTTTAGTTATATAATCTATATCAACTTTTTCATTATTATAAATAAGATTTATCATATATTTTTTATTATATACCTTTATTATTTTAGGTAGTGATTCATAAATATCCTCTATATTTTCATTTGTTAATTCTAACTTTAGAATCTTATTTTCTATATTTCTTTTTACTTCTCTTTTTTTCATACAAACACCTACTAATACAAGAATAATTATAACATATTTTACAAAAAAAGAAAGAAAGTTAATTTTTTTCATTAACTTTCTTTTACGTTTGTTTTCTTTACTATATATAGAAGTGATGAGATTGTTACTAAAAGTGTTAAGATTATCATTATGTAATTTACTTTCTCTATTCCTGTTTGTATCATTATTATTAATTCTGCAACTGCTGTTGATACTAACTTTCTTGTTTCTTTTGTATTTTCTTTTACTTTTCCTATTATTTTTCCACTTTCATCTATTTCAAATTTTACTTCTTTATTGTTATCTCCTATTAGTTTATATTTTCCTTTTGGTAATTCATTTATATATATTTTATTATTTGCGGATCTTATTTCATCATTTGAATTACCTACACTATATATTCCAATAGCATCTTCTTCTAAGATTACTTCTTCATTATCTTTATATAACTTATATGTACTTTCACTTGAAATAGCGCTTCCATCATCCATTTCATATATTATTATATTTTTCTTTATTCCTTCTATATTTAGTACTTCTTTTACACTTTCCATTATATTAGCTAGTGCATTTGTACTCGTTCCATCTATAACAGTTATTTTTCCTTCTCCTGTAAAGTCATAACTTCCCTTATTTAATGTATATCCATTTAAATATAATTTTATATTTTTATTTGCTGGTACTGTTATATTACTTTCAAAGGTTACATCTTTATATAATGTTATTATTGATTCATTTGTATCTGATGCACTATTTATTGCATCTTGTAGACTTGTAAAGTTTATTCCATTTAGTACTGCTACTTTTTCATCATCACCAACAAGAGTCAAAGTTGCACTTGTAAGTGTATCTGTTTTATTTGTTACTATTTTATATCCTGGTTCTACTTCATTTACTGTTCCATAGAATGCTCCAGACTCTCCACTTACTATTCCATCATAGAAGTTTACTTTACCTGAATTTTCATTACTTACACCATATGTTTTCCCTGTTATTACTGGCATTTCTGTACTTACATTTCCATCTTTTGAACCAATGTTTATTGTTCCAGAACTATTACTTATTCCTATATTTGAATCAGATAATGTTACATTTTCTATATTTACTGTTCCTCCTGAATTAGTAATTGCATAATTGTTTCCTTTTATAGATCCTCCTGATACATTTAATGTTCCAGAATTTGATATACCATTATAATCACTTGAAATAGTTCCTCCAGTTATAGTTGCTGTTCCATTATTAGAAAATTCTCCTAATGTACCAGATGTTATAGTAGTAATACCATCTCCGTAGTTTACAACACTTCTTGTTACAGTTCCTCCTGTCATTTTCAATGTTCCTGAATTTCTTATTATATCTATACTTCCTCCATCTACTTCTATTGTTCCAGTCTTACTATTTTCTATTCCTTCATTTGAACCACTTATTATTCCATCTCTAACTATAATCTTACCTGTTCCTGTATTTTGGATTCCATCATTATAGGAATCTGATCCTCTTATTATTCCTCCATTGATTTCTACTGTTCCTCCTGATGTATTCTTTATCGCTGATGCATATGCATCATGATATCCTCCTGATGAAGCTATATTTCCTCCATTTATTATTACCTTTCCTGTACTCGCATTATTTATTCCATTATAACCTGTTATTGTTCCACTATTTATTGTTACATTTCCTGTATCATTATTTGTTATTGCTGTACTTCCTGATGTTATTGTAGTGTTATTTATTTCTAGTGTTCCTGATCCAGTATTTGTTATTACTGTTCCTCCAGTATTTTCCATCTTTCCATATGTCTTTGAATCTTCTTCACCTTTTCCACTATCTGTTATTGTTAATGAACCTTTATTATTTAACAACGTACTATTTCCTCTTGTTAAAATATATCCTTTTAAATCTATTGTTATATTTTTTTCTTCTGACACTTCAAATGTTGGTGTACTTGAAATAATGGTTGCATTTCTTAATATTTCTATTGTTTCTCCATTAGTTGATGTATCTATTGCTTCTTGTAAATCTGTATATTCTATATTTGTACTTACTAATTTCGCAATTGGTAATTTATCTAGA
>FR893563.1 GCA_000433675.1 Clostridium sp. CAG:433 | reverse complement strand
TCATAAGCCTTCTTTTCTTCTTCATCATATAACAAAGCATAATATTTATCTTTTGATAAATCATCTAATTTTTTATATACCTCACTCATATCTTTATCTCCTTTAGATACTTCTAAAAGTTCTTCTCTTTTTCTTAATTTTAGCATTAACATATATTTCTCTAACTTTGTTAACTTATCGTTATTATAATATTTTTCTTTTATATTTTCAAGATATATATCATATTTTATTAATCCTATTTCATCTTCTTCTTTTCCTTCATCATCTTTTAATGTATATCTTTTTACTACTTGTCCATCTTTTGATCTAAAATTATTTATATTTATTTGTATTGTTACACTTTTATCTGATAAAGATACTATTTTAAATAAATATATATCATTTCTTTTATTTAATTTCTTATAATAATGATTATTCATCTCTAGATTTATTACACTATCTTCTAATTCTATTATTAAATCTGATGTTCTTCTCTTTTCATTTATATTTAAAATAGGATACTCACTATTTATTATTGTTCCTTTTAATACTTCTTCTTTTGGTATTCCTGTTACTTCATATATTATATCCGCTAA
>FR893562.1 GCA_000433675.1 Clostridium sp. CAG:433 | reverse complement strand
CAACCTATTTCTCATATTTTTAATAATATTAAAGATGAATTTCCTAGATCAATTCAAACATTTTATAATTATGTTCATAAAGGTTATTTTTCAAGCATTAATGATGAAATGCTTCCTAGAGCTTATAGTTATAAACCTAGGAAAAGAACAAATGAAAAACCAACTATTAGATTTGATAATGTTATTAGATTTGGTAGAACTTTAAAAGATATGAATAAATATATAGAAATTCATCCTAACTCTAATATTGTTGAAATGGATACTGTTATAGGTAAATTTGAAGATAAAAAATGTATCATGACGCTTTATTTTAGAAATAGTAAACTGATGCTTATGTTTTTAATAGATAAATATAAGCCTAATTCAGTATCTAATGTTTTTAAAAAACTTAGAAAACAATTAGGATCAGAAATATTTAAGATATTATTTGAAGTAATATTAACAGACAACGGTTGGGAATTTTCTAAGCCTGAAGATATTGAATTTGATCAACTAACCGGTGAAAAACAAATTAACGTATTCTATTGTGAACCTTATTCTTCTTGGCAAAAAGGTGGGATTGAAAGAAATCATGAATTTATAAGATATATTATTCCAAAAGGTATAACTTTTGATAAATTAACTAATGAAAACATTATTGATATGATGAATAACATAAA
>FR893561.1 GCA_000433675.1 Clostridium sp. CAG:433 | reverse complement strand
TAAAATCTTCCTTTTAACATTTTTTATCAATAGAACAAGAGTTTTTATTTTCTGTAACACATTCTAAAACACATTTAAATTTATTATATGTTTCTTTTTTCATTTCATCTGTTAATTTCATATATGCATCTGTTTGTGCATCACTTATACCAGTTGTCATATCTTCTGCTTTTCCATCTACAATAGAAACAACTGTTGGTGCATATATTCTTTTCTCATTCGCACTTACTCCTTCATTATCTTTATTTGTAAGTGTATAATCATCTAAAACATTATCTAGTAATTTTAATAATTTATAATATCCACTAGTTCCTTTTTTATCTGTTTCTACTTTACCATCATCATTAACTTTCATTGTATCACGAATATCTTTTACATCTACATAATATATTTCTTCTAATCCTAAATCACTTGATACTTCTATTAATGATTCTATTACACTTCTACACCATGGACATTCTTTAAATCCAAAATATACTGCGAATGTTTCTTTATTTTCTATTTTCTTTGCTACTTCTTCTGCACTAGAATAAATAAATGGATTATTCTTATCTATATTTACTTTTCTTACAGATTTACCTTCTACTTTTGTACCATTTAATGATTCATATTCATTTTTAAATTTCTTTGAATCACTTTGATTAAATGAACAACCTGTAACTATTAATACTAAAGAAATAAAGAAAGCAAAAAATAATTTACGCTTCATTTTTTGCCCCTTTTTTTGTTTTCTTAACAGAATCCATTTCTTCTAATTTATCCATGATTTCTAATTTATTTTTATTATTGAATAAAACAATTATAACAGTAGCAACCGCAATAAATAATAAATTTACAATAATTATAAGCGCTGTTGTATCTGATGATTTTGTTGTAGTAGTTTCTTCTGCATTATCAGAACTTTCTGCTAATTTTTTCATAACATCATATTCGTTTTTTGAATCATATTGTTTCTTTATTGCTTCTTTTATTTCATCATTATAACTTTCTGCATATCCTGCGAAAACCTTATCACCAATTACTATATAAGGTACTCCTTCAGCCTTTTGACCTAATAAATTACCTACTTTTTCCATTAATTCTGCATTATCATTGTCATACCAAACCTCATATGATACAACTTTAAAATATTTACCATAATCATCAACAATACTATTTAAATATGTTAAAAATTTCTTACAGTAAGCACAACCCTTTCCTCTAAATAAATATATAATTGCTTGATCATCTGTTTCTTGATAATTAGAAAAATCATGATCAATTTCTTCTTCTTTTAGTGCTTCATCTAAATTAAGAGTTTTGTATTCTTTTTCTTCTGCATTAACACTAAAAGGAATAAAACACAATACTGAAATTAATATTGCTAAAAATACTTTTTTCATTTTTATTACCTCCACTATCACATTATATCATTTACATAATGATTTTAAAAGACAAAATACTACATTTTTTTACTTTTACATATAATGAATACCAATACTTTTATATATAGTAGTTGCTTTTGGAAGATTAAAAAGTTTAGTGAATATTAGATTATAAAATTCATCTGCTAAAAAGATAGAACATATACTTATTGTAACAATTAAAAATACCTTTTTATTTGACTTGTTTGCTACATGAAAACAAAATGGTACAATAACGTACATTAAAAGTAAAGCAGATAGTCCAAAAAACATTACACTTCTAAGACATACAAATCCATTAATATTTCCAAAATTTAATATTTCTGTATTATAATCCCAATATCTAAGTCCATCACCTATAATATAAATTCCAAGACCAGAAAAATACTCTAATAGTCCAGTTGAAATAACACTTATTAAAAATACCTTTAATGGATTTTTTCTATATTTATATGTAAGAATATATATCATAACAGAACCTGTCGCATATATATTTATCCAAGGAAGAAAATTTCCTCCCCTATAATAAAATTCTTTCATACCACCATTAAAAAAATAAAAGAAATATTCATATAAAAAACCAAATACACCACCTATTACTATAATCATACAAAAAATGCCAATCATTGTTTTTTTATCAAATGAATGATTCTTTTCTAAATAATCTTTATACATCATAACTACTCCTATTATATAAATTATTCTAACATATATTTATGCAAAATAAAAGCAGTTTGTTATTCTGCATTTACTTATTCTTTACTTAAGATTTCATCTTCTTTTTCCTTAGTTATTTTTTTATATTGAACCATTTTATCTAAGACTTGTTTTTGTCTTTCTTTTGCAAGTTTTAAATTTTCTTTTGGATTATATACTGATGGAGCATTTGGAATGCCCGCTAAAAGTGTTGCCTCACTATCAGTCATGTCTTTAGCATCTTTATTAAAATATCCTTTACTTGCCTCACTTACTGTATAATAACCATTACCAAAATAAGATGTATTTAAATATAATTCAAATATCTCATTTTTTGTATAATTTTTTTCTAAATCAAGAGTTACAAATACCTCTGCAACTTTTCTTTTTAAATCTTTTTCTTGAGTAAAATACATATTTTTGGATAATTGTTCTGTTATTGTGCTTCCACCTTCTAAAAACGCTTTAGCTTCTATATCATGTAAAAACGCACGAACTATTGATGTAACGCTTACTCCATGATGCTTATAAAATTTATGGTCTTCAACAGAAATAACTGCATCAAGATATATTTTTGGCATATCAGTTATTTTTGTATAATTTTCTTTATTTTGAATTTCCTCTACTTTTTCACTCAATGGTGTTTTATCTATTGCATCCTTATACATTTTATATCCACTAACTGTAAAATATATACAAAATGATACTAAAAAAAGTAATATTATAAACAAAATTTTCTTTATTATTTTCATTTTTACCACTTAACTTTCTAATACAATTTTAATATATAATTATTTTTTTGTCATTTGTTTAATATTACTTAATATTACATTTTTGAAATTTAATACACATTGTTTACACATTTAATTTTGAAATAACATTTTCTAAATTTTCATGTGTTACTAAAGTAGCATATTCATCTAATGGCGTATCATTTTCATTTATTATAATTAGGTTATTTCCACTAAAATTTCTAACTAAACTTGCGGCTGGTTCTACTGTTAATGAAGAGCCTAATACAATTAAAGTATCTGCATTATTTATATAATATATAGCCTTTTCAAAGTCATCATTTAACATTTCACCATATAAAACAACATATGGTTTTATTATACCTTTGCAATCACAATAAGGAACCCCTTCACTATTAAAAACAAACTCTGCACTATATTCTTTACCACATTTTGCACAGTAATTTTTATATATAGTACCATGTATTTCAAGTACATTTTTTGTGCCTGACTTCTTATCTAGTCCATCAATATTTTGAGTAACAACTGCTTTTAGTTTTCCATCTTTTTCTAACTTTGTTAAATATTTATGGACAATATTTGGTTCTTTATCTAAAACATTCATATTTGATTTATAAAATTTATAAAAAGTATCTGGTTCTAAAAAAAAGCATCTTGAACTTAAATAATACTCTGCACTATGTTCAAACTTTTCCTTATATAAACCATTTTTACCTCTAAAATCTTTTATGCCACTAAGAGTTGAAACTCCTGCCCCAGTAAAAGCAACTATATTATTTGAATTATTTATTATTTCTTTTAATTTTTCTATTTTTTCCATAATCTTTTCACCATAATAATTATATCACTACAAAAGAAAAATACTAATAAAAATTAGTATCTTACTTAAATGTATTTTATTTATCTAATTCTTCAATTGAATATGTAGTATAACCTTCATATCCGTAACTTACATCTATACCTTTCATATAAACAGTCCTATCATTAATTTTATCTGTTAATGCAGATTTCAATAACAATTTTATTTCAGTATCTTTTATTGGACTTCTTTCCATCGCAAGTAAATAATCTTCTTTATCAATCTTACTCCAATCAACTACTTTATTTATTTCTTTCTTTAATATCATATCAAGCCAAATTCGTGTGCTTCTACCATTTCCTTCTCTAAAAGGATGTGCTATATTCATTTCAATATACTTTTTTATTATATCATCAAATGTTTTTTGAGGCATTTCATCTATTTTAGATAAAACATCTTCTAAATATAATGCTGATGCAAATCTAAAATTACCTTTTGATATATTTTCTTTTCTTATTTTACCAGCAAATTCATAAATATCACTAAATAAATAATTATGTATTTTAGATAATCCATTAAAAGTTCCTACTTCAAATTCATTAATTTTATTTGTATCAAATAATTCTAGTGCTTTTAATTTTGTAATACGTTCTTCTTCTTTTGATAACTCAATTTCATTAGTAATACCAAGTTTATTTTCTAACATTCTGTCACCTCATTAACTATTAATATTATATCATGTTTCTAATTTTTTCTAAAGAAAAATACTAATAAAAATTAGTACTTTATTTTGCAGTAAATCCACCATCTATAGGAATAATTGCTCCTGTTATAAATGATGCATCATCACTTAATAAATAACATATTAAATTTGCTATTTCTGTATCTTTTCCAAGTCTTCCAATAGGAAGCTCAGTTCCCATTGCTTCTTTTATATTATCTGGAACCATACTTAATATTGGAGTATCTACATATCCTGGTGCGATAGCATTAACTCTAATATTTTCTCGAGCATAAGTTAAAGCTAAAGATCTAGTCATTTGATTAATTGCACCCTTACTTGCTGAATATGCAAAACTAGTTGTTGAACCTACAAGACCATACATTGATGATGTATTAACAACTGCTCCTTTACCACTTTTAAGCATTTCATTAATTACATATTTATTTAATAAAAATATACCTGTTTGATTTACTGAAATAACTTTATTCCATTCATCCATACTTACTTCATGTGGTTTACTAGAGCTTCCGCCAATACCAGCATTAGCAACTAAGTAATCTATATGATCAAACTTTTTAATTATTTCTTCTATACAATTTTTAACATTTTCTTCATTTGAAACATCACATTTTAAATAAAGTACATTCTCACCAAGACTATTAATAATTTCTTCATCCATTTTTAAGTCAAGAATTACTACATTTGCGCCTTCACTTAATAATTTTTTTGTAGTTGCAAGTCCTATTCCACTTGCACCACCTGTTACAACAGCAACCTTTTCTTTAAACATATTATTCACCCATTTCTATTATTATCTAATTCTATAGTGATTATAACATATTTTATATTCTTATTAAATACATTTTTTTATTCTAAATATAATATTTCAATACCTAATTTTTTTGTATATTCTATCTCTAAATTAGTACTTTCACCAATATATTTATCTTTATTTATTACAAATATTTCATCTGATAGTTCTATCTTTTTAAAGTGAATTTTCTTTAAATTATCTAATTCTTCTTTAGTTCTTTTTCTTTTGATAACAGGATAAACAGGTGTGAAAACACAATTGCCTTCCAAAGATAATTTTTCTGAAACACACATCATTTTGAAATTTTAAACTATCACATATTGTTATTACCTTCATATTATCATTTTCCTTTTATTTTTCAGAATTAACTTCTGAACTCAAACGTAAAGTTTTTTCTTTTTGATTATTGTTCTTTACTTCTTTTTTCTTTACAGGTTCAATACATTCTAAAGCATTTTCCATTAACGATGCTTTTAATACATCTGCTGGTAAACACGATATATACTTTCCTATGGCTCTTTCTAAATCAAATTCTGGTTTTAAAATGTAATAAACCTCATCTTCTTTATTTCTACTTATAAAATAAATTGGTTCATCATTATCATACCAAATACTTGCGTAAATTAGATTTTCACTTACATCGCTATCCATTTCATCCAAATTTTTTTCTACAGTATTATAATATTTTTTCAAATCATCCAATAATACCATTTTCTGCATACCATTACTATCCATATATGCATATATTAATCCTAAATTATATATATCTTCATAAAAAACTCTTGCCAAAATAATCACTCCTTTATATAGAGAATTATAACATAAAAATGGGTAGAATTACCTACCTATAAATAAATTAATTATTTTAGGAATAAATATTATAAGTCCAATTATTGCTGATCCAATAGCAAGTACTAAAACTCCTCCTGCTGCTATATCTTTAGATTTTTTTGCCTTGTCATTTATTTTAGGCATTGCTAAGTCAAAAACAATTTCTATAGCTGTATTAAATAATTCACCACTAATAACAAGTACAAATAAACAAATACATACTATCCATTTCATGTTTCTAATTTAAAAATAATATCACATTTTATATTTTTCAACAAAAATTTATTTACAATATTTTTCTATATTTTGACTATCATAATTATTATTTTTAAGTATTTTATAATACTCATTTTTAGTATCTTTATTGCATCTAATAACATCATAAAAAGGTGTATCGTAATAAATAGATGATTCAGACGATATTTTGTATATTGCAAATCTTGGTGCTTGCTTTATATTAATTACACTTATGTAATCAATAACAAATAACATAATAGTAAACAAGATAAAATATGTAACATTAAGAATTAATCTTTTCGTATAACTAAATTTTTTTGTAAATCTAGTAATACCAATTAATGATACTAATCCTCCAAATATTGAATAAATACTTCCAAAACTACTTTCACTTTTAAATATACACATTGCACTTACTGCAATTAATATTCCAAATGTAACAAGTATAATACCTATTATATTATTTTTTTCTATTACCTTTTTATTTGTATAATCAATTGTACTAATAATATTTTCTTCTAATTTTTCTTGATATTTATCTTTTGTTACTTTTTCTCCACTTACTAAATCATTAATTGATATATCTAAAATTTCACATAATGGTTTAAATAAAGATAAGTCAGGCATATTTCTTCCATTCTCCCAATTGCTGACTGATTTATCACTAACACCTAATTTTTCTGCTAACTCAGATTGAGTTAAATTTTTTGCTTTTCTGCATTCTAAAATAAATTTTCCTATTTTCTCTTGATTCATAAAAATTTCTCCTTTTCATGCTCCATTATGATATAAAAAATTATATTTTAACAGGAAACATTACTAGAGTTTTTAAATATTCATTATTCTAAATTACTTTCTATATCATTAATAGAAGTAAATACATATGATTTTATTCCTACTTCATTTGCAGCTTTAACGTTTTTTTCTTTATCATCAAAAAAGATTGTTTCATCTTTATTTAGATTAAATCTATTAATTAATAGGTTATAAATATCGTAATCAGGTTTTATTAAATGTTCTTGATATGAATATATTCCACCATCAAATTTTTCATTTATATTTATTAATTCATTTATATAATTATAACTATCTTCTGTTATATTAGTTAATAAGAATAATTTATATCCTCTTTTTCTTAAATCTTTTATATATTCAAAATTATTTTTTATTAAAGGATATGATTTTATTAAATTTTCTTTTTTTAAAATGTAACTTATATCATTAAAATCTTTTTCATTTTTTAAACTATTTATATGTTCTTGAACACTTATTTCTCCTAGTAAACATTTTTTAAATCCACCACCATAAGCAAGTTTGTAAATATTATCACAATTTTTATTTAACAATTTTTGAATGTTCTGTTTACTATCATCAAAAATAACACCACCAACATCTAATACTATATTTTTAATCATTTTATTTTTTCCTTTCTAATTAATTTAAATACATTTATACCTATTAATACTATCAAGATTATGAGTAAAAGAAATATAAGATACGGCTCGATCATCTTATCAACAGTTGCAGTTTGAATAATAAATTCAAAGTTAGTACCTCCAAAAACAAATTGATTCTTTTTGTGACACCATAACAAAGTTGTAACAGGAAAAATAATAGTTAATACTAGTTGAATTATTCCCATTTTCTTATTACCTTTAATTAATGTTAATATTCCTATTATTAAACCAATTATAGTTATAACGCCTATTACCCATTCCATATTTAACACCACCTTTAAAAACTAAATTTAACTTATATATTACTATATTCTTTTAAAAATTGTTCTAAATCATCTTCATTTGAAAATATCTCTTGAAAGATATTATATAAAGTATCTGTTGCCTCATATTCTCCAATTGCATAACATTTTTTACCAAGTCCGTATGCAATTCCGGCTTCTATATGTGCTGCTTTACCTGCAGGTAAAACTAATAATAGATTTTTTGAGTTTTTTTCTCCCTCTAAATCATTATGAAACAAATTCAAAACAACATCACTTTTTAAACCTAAAGATTCAAATTCTTGTTGCTTTTCTTCTGGAGTTTGATTTTTATTTCCATACCCCCAATCATCTTCATTTTTCAAAAAACAATAATAAGATATATTATATTTATCAAACAAATCACATATTTTTAATATACTTTCTTTGTTTCTTGCTCTACCAGCTATAAAAAAATCATACTTTTTCATAAATTCCTCCCAAATAACTTATTTAGAATATAATTAAAATCTTTATTACTTGCAAACATAACATTTTTAATTTATATTACTAGATTAATTATAACATAAGAAAAAGTAGAATTAAATATACTTAATCTACTTTATAAAACTCTTTATATAATTCATTTACTTTATTAATAATATCTGTCAATTCTTTTTCATCAATATTTAATTCATCACTTAATTTAGATATATCTTTCCTGTCATTCTTATTTAGACTTGATGATGATCCAATTACAACATTCTTTGTATTAATTAATGTAAAATCATAATCATCATAATTCATAAATCTACCTTGAAGATAATTACCATCTTCATAATTTATATCTACATCAATAACCTTATTATGAAAATCCATTGAAAAATCAAATAACGATGGCATTTTTTGATTTGGTACTGAAATTATAATATTATTTTTATATTTAAGGGAATAATAATTATCTATATTTTTATAAAACTTATTATTTTTTATAGATGTATTAAATTTTGTTTCAAGTTCATTTTTTACACTATTATATCTTACCACATATATTCCAAACATAATTATTATAAATAATAATACAACTCCTATTACTATTAATATTTTCTTATATTTTTTACTATTTCTTACTTCTTTATCAATATTATCTATCATTTGAGTATCACCTTTTAATAAGACATCTAAAGAAACAGAAAATTTATCACTAATTTTTACAATAGTATTTATATCTGGATAACTTTTGTAATTTTCCCAATTAGATACTGTCTGTCTTGTTACATCAAGTGCTTCTGCAAATTCTTCTTGAGACATCTTATTATCCTTTCTTAATTTTAATAATTTATCACCCAGATTCATAAACTCTCCTCCTTTCTTTAAATTCATCTTATTACATATGATACTATTTTTACTATCAAATTGTTTTTACATTTTATTATTTTGTTCATGTTCTAATAATATTTCTTTGTTTTTTATTCCTCCACCATAACCTGTTAATTTTCCGTTTTTACCAACTACTCTATGACATGGAATAATTATACATATAGGATTTGATCCAACTGCTCCACCTACTGCTTGAGCAGACATTTTCTTTATTCCTCTTTTTTTAGCAATTTTTTCTGCTATATCATTATAAGTAATTGTTTCACCAAATGGTATTAAATTCATTATATCAATTACTTCTTTTCTAAAATCTGTTATATTATTTATCTTATATTTTGGAGTAAATTCTGGAACTTCTCCACTAAAATAAATATCTAACCATTTTTTTGTTTCTTTAAAAATTTCTAATTCTTTTTCTTTAGCATTTTCATCATGTTTAATAGAATCTTTTGATCCTTCAAACCATAATCCAGTTAAATATTCTCCATCACTATTAAGTATAATATCTGATAAACCATTTTTTGTTTTATAAATACTTTTATAATTCATTAGTGCCTCCTTTTTACAAACTAAGTAATATATAGGAAATAAATGATAATATTATTAATCCTACTCCAGCACACAAAAGTACTATACCTACTGTTTTATTTATCGTAACTACTTTTTCTACAAATCCTTGTTTTGGATTTTTAGGATTATAAAATACTGGTAATTCTGTTCCTAATGGCCATTTTTCTTCTGCTAATAATCTATAGTTATGATAAACTCCTATAGTATTTATATAAAATGTATCATCTAGTATATAAAAATTATCACTTTCATCATTATTTAATACATATTTATTTTTTGATATAATCTTTTTATAGTGTCTATATGCATTATATTTTTTACCATCTACAGTGTACTCAACAACTGGTGATATAGATCTAGCATTATTTGAGCCAAGATATTTATACTTTATAACATTTCCTTTTGCCATACTTATACAATTTTTCTTAAGTCTTTTTTCTTTTAGAAAAAATAATATTGACAAAATAACTAATAAAACACCTACCAAAGCTATACAAGTTGAAGAAATCATCTGTGTATTCATCTTTTTCACCTCGTTATAATTATAACATAAAAAAACAGAAGAACTAATCTCCTATTTTATTAACATAATTAATTATTTCATTAGATAATTTCGTTACACTCATTCCATTTTCATCAAGTAATTCATCTGCATTAAAATCTGTATGGAATTTTTTAGATATACCATAATTTTTAACTAACATTTTATCTGTTCCATAATATGATGCGATATTTTGTCCATATCCACCCATTAATTCACCATCCTCAAGTGTAATAACAAGTGAATGACTTTCTTTTAATTTTTCAAGTAATTCTGTATCTAAGCCAGTTAAGAATTTTGGATTAATTACAGTTATATTTATATTATTTTCTTCTTTTAATTTTTTAGCAACATCCATAGCCATTTTCATCATTTGACCAACTGCAAATATTGCAACTTCTTTTCCTTCTACTTCAACTTCATTTTTATTATATATTGAATAATCAGTATTATCTTTTTTTTCACTTTCTATAAAGAATGATGGTACTCTTATTCCTACTGGGTGTTTCTTTTGAGTTATTGCAAATGAGAACATTTTATTATATTGACTTCTTGTTGAAGGAGCCAAATATATAAAGTTAGGAATATGAGCAAACATTGCTATATCACATAATGCAATATGTGTATCAGAGTTCATTCCATATACACCAGGATTTAATACAAGCATAGTTGCTGGGTTATCATTTAAACATAAATCATGCGACATTTGATCATAAGTTCTTTGAAAGAATGGTGCGAATGTACCAAATACTGCAGTACCACCATTTCTTGCTATACCGCTACACATTGCTACTCCATTTTCTTCAGCTATTCCAACGTCTACAAATTGTCCTCTTTTTTCATATTCTTCTCTTACACCTTTTACAAATCCAAGTCCCATAGGAGTTCCTGCATTTACTACTACTGCTTCTTTATTTGTATCTAGTAAATTTTTAAGGCTATCAAATACAGTTGTATCTCCTTTTTGTACTGCAAATTTTGGAGAACCATCTTCTACATTAAATGGACCACCTGCATGCCATGCTTCCCTATTTTCTTCAGCATATTTTAATCCTTTACCTTTAATAGTATGAATATGTAATACTACTGGATGATCTATATCTTTAACACTTTCAAACAATTCTATTAATTTCTTAATATCATGTCCATCATCTAAATAATGATATTCAAGGTTAAATGATTCAAAAAGATTATTTTCACATTTACCATTTGTTTCTCTTAAATTTCTTAATGTTTTATATATTCCACCATGATTTTCTGCAATACTTTGATCGTTATCATTAACAATAATAATTAAATTTTTATCATATTCTCCAGCATAATCTAATGCTTCTAATGCTTCACCACCAGATAATGATCCATCACCAATAATTGCGATTACATTTTCTTTTTCATTTTTTAAATCTCTTGCTTTTGCAAGTCCAAGCGCTAATGAGATTGATGTAGATGTATGACCTATTTTAAATAAATCATGTTCACTTTCTTTTGGATTTGTATATCCTGTTACATCTTTAAAATGTTCTTCATAAAGATATGCATCTTTTCTACCTGTTAAAATTTTATGTGGATAACACTGATGTGATACATCAAATACAATTTTATCTACAGGTGAATTAAATACATAATGAAGCGCTACTGTCATTTCAACCATTCCTAAATTTGGTCCACTATGCCCACCAACATTACTTATTTTATTAATTAATGCTCCTCTTGTTTCTTTTGCAAGTTCATTTAATTCATCTAAATTTAATTTTTTTATATCTTCTGGTCCATTAACTTTTTCTAAATACATTTTTCTTCCTCCTAAATCCAATTTTTTATTTTATCTTCACATGATTTTGCATCACTACCACGAATAGCAATTGCATCTTCTATAACTGCATTTTTACATATTTTTCTTATATCTTCCATTACACTTCCAACACCTGAGCCTTCATGTGTAGTGAATGGTTTTATTTTTTTACCCGTAAAGTCTAAACCTTCTAATGCCGTAAATATAGCCATTGGATAATGACTCCACCAAACAGGTCCACCAATATAAATAACATCATAATCATCAATATTATCTAATTTTCTTTTTACATTTGGTCTTTCATTATTTTCTAATTCTTCTTTTGCAACATCACAACATTTATAATAGTCATATGGATACTCATTTACAGTTTCCACTTTAAATAAATCTGCTCCTGTTAGTTTTTGAATAGTTTCAGCAACTATCTCTGTATTACCTTTTTCTATATTTCTTATTCCATCTTCCATATAATTTTCATCTGTACGTGAAAAATATACAATTAAACTTTTCATTTTATCCCTCTTTTCACATTTTTATTATTTAACTATCACATAATATTAATACTACTTAGAGTTTACTCTAAGTCAAGTTTTTTATAAAAAATTAATATCATTTTACATGTATAATTTACTCTCTAATTAATAAATTTATCTTATTTTTTCCTTGTTCTGTAGATTTTATATTTCTGTATCTTATTTTTTCATAAATCTTGACCATTTTTTTAAAGAATAATAAAAAAGAATACACCTTTAACAAGGTGTACCCGAAAAGCGGCAATTATGTTCAATAATGTCAATAAGAACTATTTTCTAGCAATATAATAAAGTACTGACATTGTATAGTAAAAATTTTCATCTTCAAATTTCAAAAGTAACTTATCTAAAAGTTCTGACATTTCTTTTTTGACATCATCACTAATATTTTTCTTATCATTTGCATTTCTAAAATATATTGAAGATGTAAACAGATTTTTTCTTTCATCTAATGATTTATTAACCGTATCAGTAATATTATGATAAAGTTCTATATCTGAATATCCTATTTCTTTTAAATAACTATATACTTTTTTACCTATGTATCTATCAGTGTATTTTGTTATATCTTGCATTCTCATTATTTTATTTTCATATAGTTCAAATATTTTCTCTAATAAATTTTCTTCATCTGGATAACAAAATTTAAAACTATCATCTGGAACTTTTATAAAAAGTACTCCTCTATCAGTAAGTTTATCCTTTAATATATTTAATACTTTTTTAGGATTTTCTAAATGTTGTAAAACGTATGATAAACAAATTATATCGTACTTATTTTCAGTATCTAAATCCTCAATATTTTTTAATTCAAAAGAATATTTTTTATTATTAACAAATTTTGATTTTGCTTCATTAATTGCGTTTTCATCCACATCAATACCAGTAATATTATCAATATTTTCATATTGTCCAAATAACATTTCTGTCTTACATCCATTTGAACATCCAACATCTAAAACTTTTAAATTCTCATATTCCAATATTTTAGATTGATTTAAAACAAAATTATCAAAATTTTGATTTTCCATCGCTTGTCTTTCTAATTTTTTTAAATTCCAATTTTTATTTTTTTCTTCCATAAATCATTCTCCTTATTTTAATTATATTTTTTAATATATTTACGCTTTTTTAAATACAATTTATATTATTTATCTATATAAATATTTAAATTTATGTATTCCTAAATTTTTTGTTATAGTATCATATTTCATCACATACATTTCATAAATACCAGAATTATCAGGTAATTTATCATACTCATTAGTAGTTTTATTATAAAATAAGAAATATGAACTATTACTAACTTCGCATATTGAAGGAATTAATACTTTTTGCTTCGGTGTTAAATTATCATATCTAATCCATTTATCACTTTTTCGAATATTTTCTATTAGAGTATTAGTTTCGTTTTTTGAATAATATACATTAATAAAAGTATAATTTAATTTATCAGTATCTGGAGATTTTTCAAAGTTTAAAACATTTAAATCACCATCATCTGGAAGTTTTACATCAATTATATCTCTATATGAATCAATAATTTTATAATCCTGTCCAGGAAATAATAATGGAAAGGAACTAAGTACTAGTAATATAAATATAGCCATAATTCCTACCACAATATTCTTTGTGCATTTTAACCCCTTTCTAATGTATTTAATTCCTAATACAAAAGATAATATTGGAATAGGAAGCAAATACAAAAATAAATAAAAGTTTTTTACCAAACCTATAAAATTTTCACCATAATCTTCTGAAAAAAGTTTTATTAAATAAGGAATAATTAATATAGAGATTAATGTAAGTATAAATAATACCTGCATCGTACTATTTGCTTTATTTGATGCTTGTTTATTATTTATTCCTTTAAAACTAATATTATCTCCTAAATGATTTTCTAAATTATTAAATTTTTCTCTAATAAAATTTATTGTTTTTAAATCACAAGAATTTTTCTGAATTATTACTGTCATATCATGCTTTGGATATTCAAAATAAAAGTTAGTATCATTTTCAACACTCTTTGCAACTTCAGAATAATTAACTTTTAATGTTATATCTTCTGATGTTTGTGTGAAATACTCATTATAAAATTTGTACTTAATAACTTGTGGCATTTCACCCTTATTCAATAATTTAATATAGGCTTTTTTAAGAAAAGTATTTAAACTTAAATAAGAAATTAATATTACTAACATTTGAAACATAATGAAAAAAATTGTAGTGATTATCGAATTATCAGAAATCATCATGATTATTAATGAAAGAAAAATATTAATTAATAGACCCCTTTTTATTAGTAAAACACGTATTTCTTTTTTTCTTTGAGGATAATATTCAATCATTTTTCTGTATTCATTCCAATCGATATTACATTCACAAGTATGTAAACATTCATCATTTGTTTTTTTAGTTATTTTATTTTTTTCTTCTTTCATTTTAAAACTCCTTTTTATATTTTTCATAATATTCTAAATATATAATTCTAATTACCTATACCATAATCTGAATCAACAACATGGACTTTATAATCTTTGTCAATTTTATCATCTAAAAATATAGTTTGTAATACATGATATCTATTATCAAATCTTGCATACATATTTGTCTTAACTTCAGAATTTAATGAATCTTTTGTTCTTTTAACTATTTTTTTAGATTTGTCAGTATCATGAATAAAATAGTCAAGCACTAATATTTTTTTTCTTTCAGGAGTTTTATATACATAAATATATATATTATCATTTATAATATGATATGAATTTATTCTTCCAAGTTTAGTTTTTCCTATTTTCCAAGAATCATTTTCTTTCTTATAATACATAACATTATGATGTCCTCTCTTGCCATATTCAATATAAGCATAATCATCAAAAACATATTTATTTATGATAGTCTCGTTTGGCTTAAAAAAATTAAAAGCATCATCTACTGATTTAAACTTAAACAAAAATGCATCAAAAGAGTTAATATTAAAAAAAACTAATATTATATATAATAATGTAATTAAGGATTTATTTTTTATGTTGTTTTTAGCAAATTTTTTTATAAGTAAAAAAATGAATATTAGAATCAAGGGAAGAAATAACTGCCTATTAAAATAATTAAATATGTCATAATTAAACTTCATATATTATCAACTCCTAATTAATGAAAAAATATATAAATTTCAACAAGTATTTAAATTTAACTTAATTGTACCATTCATTATTTCAAAATTCAATTATATTTTTAAATAAACCATAGATTGAGCAAACATGTCCAGATACTGATCAAAAAATATATGACTTTACTAGGCACTGGATAACAAACATATAATATTATTTCTTTATTTCTAGTTTAATGTTTAATTTATTACACAAATAATCGGTAAAATCAATTAAATAATCAAAATGTTGATAATATTTTTCATCTAATTCTTTTAAAATACAATATGCTAATTCAAATTCATCTTTGGTTATATCGTTATTTTCTAATGCTTCTTTAAGCTCATCTTCATCTATAATTCTTTTTTCACCTGTAGAAGTAATTATTAAATCTAAATACAAATCATCTTCATATGGAATATCATTTTCTATTCCAATTTTTTTTGCTATGTCAAAATACCATTCAATTATATTTTTATTTTGATCAAATATTATCGTAATTGCATAATTTCCTTTATCAGGATATACTTCTATCCATTCATATCCATTATCTCTAATGCATATATTATTTTTTCCATCAAAAACAATTAAAGGTTTATCTATATTATTTAATTTTAAATCGCAAACATATCCTTTAAACATCTCATCATTAATATATATTTTCTTATAATTATCACCTAAAGAATATGCAAATCTTCTTTTCATACCCTGTCTCCTTTCTAAAATACAAACTGTTTCTACATAATAAATTATTGTATTATGAATAGTTAAACTTTATATGTTTAGTTATTACTGAATATTTCATAACATATACACAGTATACTGGAACATTTATTATGTGTAAAGTAATTAACATTAACTTATATTATATATTTATTTTTTTATAAAAAACTTCTTTTATATTTTCTCCTGTTACTTGATAAGCATTAATACCATGTTGCTTAGCTATATTCACATTTTTTTCATTATCATCAAAGAAGATTATATTATCTGGGTCACATTTAAGTGTATTAATCACTTGTAAGTAAATATCACTTGATGGTTTTATACATTTCATTTTATATGATAAAAATATATAATCAAAATTTATTTTTCCTATTTGTTGTTCATATCTTTTATAATCCATTAACCTAAGATTAGATAAGAGCCCAACCTTATATCCTTTATTCTTTAATTCATTTATAATTTCGATAGTTTCATCATATAAAGAAGTATCTAAACTATTATATATTTCATAAAATTGATTAATGGATAAATCACTTTTACAAAGTCTTAATAATTTATCAATATGTTCTTCATCTGTAACAAGTCCCATATGAGCCTTTAATACTAAATCATCATTCCACCAATATTGTAAAAATTCATCATATGAAATTTTACAATTTAATTTATTATACAAATAATAATCATCTAACGATTTTGCTAAAACATTTCCAAGATCAAATAAAAATATTCTATCCATAATTATACCTCAATATTGCTTTCTATATATTTATAAATATCATTATATGTTTCATATCTATCTAATGAAGTATCAAAATAACAAATATTATTTAAAATACATTCATTATAAAGATTTATACTATTATTAATCGTTTCTTTTGAAATAGATAAAAGATCTTCCTCACTGTATCCATAAGTCCAATCAAGATTAATATCATGTTCTAATATTTTATTTTTCAATTCTTCAGCAGAAATTTCTTTACATCCAATACCAATTATTAAAGAATTTTTAAATATTTCTTTAGCATTTTTAATTAAAATATCAGCTGAATCAATAACATAATAAATATTTCTTTTTAAATGTATATTATTTTCATTAATTATAAAATTTATAAATTTACAGAAATCTTTATTCTCAATTGTATTTTCTACTGTATATCCAAGTTCAGGATATATATTAATGAAAGCATTTCTAATGCTATCACCACTCATATAGTTAAAATTATATTTTGCACACAATATAGATGCTAATGTAGATTTTCCAACTCTAGATGATCCAATTATTATTATATTTTTCATATTTTTCCTTCTTTCAAAACATGCTTTCGTAATTTATATTTATTATTAACTCTACAACACATACAATCTTATATAGTATGAGGAAACATATCCTCCTCAAACAATCTTTATATTTATTTAGTATTTTTTGGATCAAAAATGTCCTTTTTTTTTATTAAAAATTGTTCTTCTTTTTACACCTAATGTATAATTGATTTTTCTTTAAATTTCAAGAGTTTGTTTACGTTTTAAGATACATACACATTCAACATGGTAAGTATTAGGAAACATATCAAATGCACTTACATCTTTTATATCATACTTTTCTCTTAATACATTTATATCTCTAGCAAGTGTTATTGGATTACATGAAATATAAATTATTTTTTTAGGTTCTATTTCAAGTAATGACTTTAATGTTTTTTTATCACTACCGCCTCTTGGAGGATCCATAATTAAAGTATCAATATTAGTTTCTTTTAATGTATCTATTTTATTTTCTACTTTATCACAAATAAATTCTATATTATCAATATGATTTAAAAGCATATTATTTTTAGCATCTTCTACGGCTTCTTTTACTACTTCAATACCAATTACTTTTCTGGCCTTTTTGGCAAGTAACATTGTAATAGTACCAGTTCCAGAATAAAGATCAACAATAGTATCTGAATTACTTACAAAACTAAGTGCTTTACTATATAATTTTTCAGCAGTTACAGGATTTACTTGAAAAAATGATTTAGGTGATACATCAAATACAAGCCCATTTAATTTTTGATTTAAACTTTCTACTCCATACACTAACTCATCATTAATATAAATACTGCTTACATAATTAAATAATTCTATAAACTTTTCTTTATATTCACTATTTAAATTATCAATACTTATCATTAATTCATCAGAACAAATTCTTATCATGACATTTTTAATTTTATGATTAATATTTTCTTTTATAAATCCTCTAAGTTTTAAAAGAACTTCATTTATTTTTTCATCAGTAATAATACAGTTATTTATATCTATTATTTCATTAGTTCTTTTTTTATAAAAACCAATTTTATCATTTTCTACCTTAAATACAACTTTATTTCTGTAATTTTGAATATTATAACTGTTAATACTAGATAACTTAATATCCATATTACATATTTTTTTAAAAATAGATTCTATTTTATTTTTCTTAAATTCAAGTTGTGAACTATAATTCATATGCATTAAATTACATCCACCACAATCATAAAAATATGGACATATTGGTATTCTTCTATTAATACTTTTCTCTTTTATTTCTATAATACTTCCTACAGCATAATTTTTATTTACTTCATCTATTTTTATTTTTACTTTTTCATTTTTTAAAGCACCTTTTACAAAGACAATAAATCCATTTACACTGGTAACTCCATCACCTTCATTATTTTCTCTTAATATTTCAACATCATATTCTTCATTAATATTCATAACTAACCTCTTATATTTTTATAATAATTAACTTCTTATAATTTATCCATCTTAATATTGTTCTATTATAACAAGTATCAATATCTGTTCTAATAATTATTATTTTTCCTTTTAATATTGATATATCTTTAACACAATGAAACTGTGCACAATCTATAACAATAGTTTTATCAAAGTTTTTACAATACTCTAATATCTCATTATATATTAAATCAAAATCATCCATTAAATTTGGCAAGGTATCATATTTTTCTCTAAAATATTCTCCTAATTTTTTATTTAATCCTGATGATTTTTCATACCTAACTTCACTAAATATTTCATCAGTATCAATTATTTCATATTCATTACTATTAAAATTATTGTTTGCGTAAGTAGACTTCCCTGAACCACTTTGTCCAGTTAAATTAATAATTTTATCATTCGTTAATTGTTTAACATATGGTTCTTTACCTACAAATCTACTTATTAATAAATCTGATTTAACTTCATATAAATAACTTTCTACTTCTTTCACAAAATTATTTGCATCTTTTCTATCATCTTTATTACCATGAGAAATAAAATCATTCCATTCATCTAACACTTCATCTATATTATTTTTATTAACCTTATCTTTAAGTATTGCATATGCTGTTTTCTTGTAATTCATAATACTTACAACACCTAAAGCTTTATAATATGATTTTTCTGGTATTTTTGATATTTCATAAAAACGAAGGGCTAAATCATCATCAACTTTTCTTGGATTTTTTATAATTATCTTATTAGTTCTATAAATGGTTGTTGATCCCTCTAATTGTACAACTTCAGCATCTTTTGGAATATCTACATCATAGATTGTATCTCCTCTATGTAACCATCTTAAAATACATTCTTCACTACAATAATTAAATCCACCAAAATCTCTTGGATTATCTGCTTTTGAATTCCAATTATTACTTATATTTACTTCACCAATTTTATAATTAAAATCACTCTTTGCGCCACTTGTTGTACCATACATTACTTTTACAAATTTACTCATATTTTCACCAACTAATCATGTTTTATATTTTCAATATCAATTAACTCATTATCATTAAATGTAAGTTTAAATGTTTCACAAAAATCAAAATGTTTACCACAAAACAATTCATTGCCATTAAAGAAAATTTTATATTTGTCACTATCTGGCACTACTTTACACCAAGTCATAATTAAAAATAACATTGCAGTCCCATGAAATACAATTGCTATTTTCTTATCATCACTTTTTAATACATTCATTAAAGCATTAAAAGTTCTCTCTCTTACTTCTTTTTGACTTTCACCAAATTCTGTTTTAAAATTTTCATCTAAAAATTGTTTTTCTCCAAAATTGTCTGGAAGTTCATCCCATGAATTAATTCCAAATTTTCTTTCTCCAAAATCATTGATTACATTAATTTCTATATTATTATTTTCTGCTATATATTTAGCAGTAGATATTGCTCTTACATAACTTGATGAATATAATTTATCAATATCTTTTAATTCTTCAATATTTAACTTTTCTCTAGCAATATTTTCTCCTTCAATTGATAATGGTTGTTTTTCATTTTGAATTTGTAAACTATCTATATTTTTATCATTATTAACCTTTAATGGTTTCGAGTGTCTTACAAAATATACTTCTTTAATCATTTTATTACCTACTTTCTTTATAATATTATTTTAACATATTTTTTAGCATAATAAAACTTTAACAATAAAGTTAAAGTTTCATATTCTATTTATATAAAAATTTTTTATAATATTATTTTTTTTCTTTTCTACCATTTCTTGGTACAAAAGCTAGGATTTTGCCTTTATTATCTATTTTTGTTTCTTCATAATAATTTTCTGGTTCTTTATTTCCTTTTAGTACAGCTTTTATTTTATTTTTTAAATCTATATATCTATCATCTTTTTGCATTCTTTCGTATTCTAATTGGTCCATGATATCTACAAATTCTTGTGCTTCATCATCACCACTTTCCTCAAAAGATTTTATTAATGCTCTCTCTTTAAGTTCTCTTTCAAACTCATAGTCATCTTTATCGTCAAAAGTTTCATAAAAATCTTCGTCAGACAATAATGAATTAACACCATATTCATTATTATAATCTTCAATTTCATTTTTTATTGTTGGATCATCTGCTATTTTTAAATCATTAGCAATAAATTCTAACAGTTGTGTTCCTGAAAAATATCCGCATAAGTCTTCTGATTTTTTTTGTACATATTCAATAATCCAATACATCATTTCTTCTCTTTTTATATCATTATAATTTTCAAAATTATCTTTTATCCTATCTAAGTCATTTTTTACCGGTTCAATTAATTTTATGTTTGCTTGTAAATATTCAGCTAAATTTGAATCATATGAGGCAATATAATTTATAATAAAATTAATAGTTCCTACTTTTTCTAATTTTTCTTTACTCTTAAATTTTGAATGTACTAATTCTTCTAAAGATAAACCTTCCTTAGTAAGTATTAATGAAACCATTTCTTTTGCAATATAATCAATTATAGTTTTTCTACCTTCATAAGTTTCCTTAAAACAAATAAATCCCATTTGAAGAAAATTAATTACATCATAATCTTCTTCACCCTTCATTTCACTCATATATGATAAATTTAATAAATGGAACATACCTTTAGCATCAATAAAACTATCATTTTCTGCTATATTCTCATAATCTATTTTTACTAATTCACTAACAATAATATTAATTTCAAAAATATCTGTTTCATTATCAGAACAATTTGAAAAATCACGTGCTATTTTTTTAATAAATTGTTCATCATCTTTAAACTTTAATACTAAAAACTTCATCAAATTAAAATTCTTTTTTAATTCGTCGTCACACAAATTATACATGCTTTTATCATTACTAAAATCAATTATTTCTTTTATAAACTCTGGATTACTTTCCAATTCGTCTATGTCATAATCATCAATACTTTTTCCTAATAGATAATCAGATAATAATTTTCTACTATATTTTTTCAATTATATCTCCCCCTCTTTAATACTGGCACATATACTACACTTTTTTTTCTTTTTTGTCAAATTTTCCATTACTTCACAAAATTTAAGTGTGGTTTCACTTTTCTAGATACAAAAACTAAGATTTTACATTTATTATCTATATTTCTTCATAATAATTTTCTACTATATTTTTAAAGTACCTTTAACATTTATCTTGTTAATACTAATTTTTTTACCAATTTTTTTCTATCACTCTTTAAAAAGGCTATATATTTATCATTAACAGTATCAACCTCTAATTTGTTTTCACCTAATAAATGAGCTTTTAACTCTAATAAAACCTTTATCTTTTTTTTACAATCTTTGTCTTTTATAGAACCATACATTCCAACACAAATATCATTATTATTAAAGTGAAGTAATTCCCAATTTTCAATTAACTTATCATCATATGGATTTTGAGTAATGAATTTACCAACAAATTCCTCCTCACTTTTAGGACCAACAATTATTGATTTATCTTGACAAATTGTTAACTTAGAATTTTCTTTTCCCATAGTTTCACCAAAAGGTGATATTATTTTTGTATTTGGTAAAGCAATTGAATCATATTTTCCTTTACCTACTTCCGCAACTTTTGAATCATTTATATCTAATCCAAAATTATGTAAATAACTCCTATAAATTTTTGAAATTTTTTCCTGTGTTTCTAGCCATTCACTAAATTCTTCAAAATAATATATTGAATTTAGATCTATTTTCTTAAATCCCTTTGATTTGTTAAATTGTGTTAACAAACAATATAAATACTCATTCATTTTCATTCCTCCTAATCAATATAAATATTCCTTTTTATTTTTGGATTTCTTAATTTTTTCAACGCATTTTCTTCTATTTTTCCTATTCTCGCTCCACTCAAACGATAAATATTTCCAATTTGTTCTAATGTCTTAACACTTTCATCACCAATACCAAATCTTTTAATTAATATATCGATTTCTCTTTCCTGTAGTTCACTATGATTTACTATATAATCAATAGATTTTTTTATAAGTACATCGTTTATTACTTCATCTTCAAAATTAGAATCATCTTTCGGTGTTAAACTAAAATCTTCCCTCAATGATATATCCGCCAATAAATGTCTCATAAACATTAACTTTGTTTTAGATGGAATATTATTATCATTTATATTTATTTTAGAATAAATATTTTGGAATGTTTGAAAACATTTATATAAATAATTTTCTGAACCTTTATAACAATTCCATCCATCAATATATTCAGCATTTCTAACCTCATTTAAATAATCTTCGAATGTAATATCATCATTATTTCTTTTTAACAATAAAAATATTTCCATCAAGTCTCCAAAGTTATATAGAGTTATAAATTTACTTATTTCAATATCTTCTTTTTGAGGTACAAATATACTACTTAAATATGAATAATACGTTTTTCCAAATAAAGATGAAAAGCATGGAACATTTAATAAATTTCCATTATCAACTTCATTTATATAATATTCTATAGTTGAAGAGATAATATCATCCATATCATAACTACCATTTTCTAGAATATCCAAATCACTATTTTTCAAGCAATTTAAAATGACATATATTGTTGAATTAATAAGATTATTTCTCATTTTAATTTTTTTATCATCATCATTTTCTTTTATCATTTCTTTATATAATTTTTGCGCTTCATTTAATTTCAATCGTGGATAATTTTTTATTCTTTCAAACCACATTTCTAATTTATCCATAAATCCCCCTATTTTTGTTTTAAATAAATCTTTTACATTTTTTATAGATAAACAACAATAATAATATTCTTTTGTTTCATAAATAATACTATAATTATCATTTATACTATTTATTAAATTTTTTATATGATAAAATTTTTTCTGTTTATTTTTATCTTTATTTTTTCCAAACATTCACTATTATTGTGTAATATTCCAAGTTGTGCAATATCAACTGTAGTAAATAAATTTTTATGTAAATATGTATCAACGACCCGACCTTTTATAATTATAGAACCCGATTGTTCCCCTTGATACACCATAAAATTCTTTTTTTCTCAACTAAAGTACCATATGTTTCCTTAATTCATACAAAATCATTCAATATGATTTTCTGAATTTAATTCAATATTTTTATATTTTCTTTTCTTATTAAATTGATTAAATACTTCATTTATAGATTCCTCCTTTTTGAAGGCAGGAGATTGATGATACACTTTTTTTTAATCTTTGTCAAGTCTTTTTAAAATAAAAAAAGGTTTAAAAACCTTTTCTAATTGAAAGACTGCGCTTATAAACCATATCATGAAAATAATTTGCTACTTCTCCTAAATCAAGTTTTTCAAAATCATTTTGAATTTCTTTTAAAAACTGTGCTTGTTCTAACCTACTAAAATTTCTTAATACTGAACCAGATCCATCATCTGAAGATAATTCTACTCTAGTTGTAATTGCAGGAATAGAATCTTGTTGTAATTGTTCGAATTCATTAGGTTTACGCAAGAAAAGTGATTGAAAATATCTTCTATCTTGTTTCTTATTATAATTTGCAACTAATGTTGAATATTTAAATTGTTCTGATAATTTATTTTTTGAAATCAATAAACTATGTTGTGGATTTTCATCTTTTGATTGTTTAATTATTTTATATCCTTTAGGAAAGTTTAATACTAATGATAATTCTTCTAATGGTTTAAAATCAATAAATGCTTTACTCCTCATATTCCATTTAGAATATTCATTTAATAAACTATCTTTATTATTTTCTACTGTTTGATACTGATAATTATCTATTTTTCTTAATCTATCTTCCTCAAATTGTAATAAATTTCCATTACTAATATCAACTATTCTATGTAAAACATCAATCGTGGCACTTCCATTTGGATCTAAAGTATATGTATTATCCATTATATATTCTATTTCCTTTGGAGTTATATTAAACAAATCAACATATTTTTCATTCATAACTATTTTTTTCATGTATTCATTAATAAATAAAAATATTTCATATGAGGAATTATCACTAAATACATAATTATAAGTTGGTGAATAATTAACCAATATTTTATTGGTTTCACTAATAATAACATCACTCAATTTTTCTTTAGAAACATCAAAATTTTCTCCTAATATTACTGACATTTTTAATAATAAATTATTAATATTTAATATATTATTATATTTTAATTCATCATTAATATTGGACAATATTGCAAGACCATTCTTAACTACTGGATTTTCTAAAATTTCTTTTTCCATAAAATTCTCCTATTAAAACTATTTATATTTTTGGGTTTTCTTAAAATGATATTCATCATCTTTTATATGTTCAAATCCTGCCTTTTTTACAGCATTTATAGAGTTTAAATTAGTATTTTCTATTCTTGCGACAACTTCATCAAATTGTGGATATTTATTTAATAAATATTCACTAAATTCTTTTTCAAACTGTGAACCTAAATGCTTACCTCTAAATTCAGGTAATATTCCAAGCCCTATTTCTATTTCTTCTTTTAGTAATTTGTTATCTCTTTTTTCTTCTGGATGATAATTTAAAAATGATAATCCTATTAATTCATTATTATATTTTATAATATAACAATTAGTTATATTATCTTTCTTTTTTAACTCAATATTTCTCTCTACAAATCTTTTTATATCCCCGCTAATTAATTCACTACCATCAGATTTAATCATGTTTTCAAGAAAAATTAAGTGTTCTTTATCACTTAAATTAAACTCAACTAATTCAAAGTTATCCGTTTTCATCCTCTTCCTTCTTCCTTTTAATTATATACCTTTTTATAACGTAATTTAAACATGACTTTACTTTTCTATAATATGCTTGATATTCTTAGAAGTTTTTATAAGTTCATATGCTGAATTAGGTAATAATTTATAATTTTGTAAATCATTTATATTAACCCAATAAAATATTTGACCCTTATTATCGTTACAAATAAAACTTTCTTGATTAATATCTTTATTATATATAGATTTATAACAAAAACAGTATTGCATAATTTTTTTATTGTCTTTTTCTAAAAAATTTTCTTGAATAGAACAAAGTTCAAATTCTAAATCAAATCCTGTTTCTTCTTTTATTTCTCTTTTTATCGCATTTAAACTATCTTCATAAATTTCTATTCTTCCACCTGGAAGCATAAAATAATCTCTATCAACTATTTTAAATAACAAAACTTTTGTTTTATCTTTATTATATATAATTGCTGATGCTCTTGCATTAAATCTTATATTATCTATTTCAAAATCCAAGTTCATGCGTTACCTCCATAATACTAATAATTTAAAATTTCTATACTTATTTTTTTTCTTAAAATAATATTCATCATTATATTATCCTTCTTTTAGTTCATAAAATTATAATATATTTTTGCTAATATAATCTAATATATAATTAATACAATCATTTGAAATATTATCTAATTCTTCTTCATTCATCACTCTATAAAACAAATTACTTTTATACAATTTTGAATTATCAACTTCTTTATTCGATTTTTCTATATAGTCAATTAAAAACTCTCTATCAAAATCTCCTATCTTCAAGTTTTGTATATTATTTACACACTTTATATCATTAAATTTTGGTATTAAATGTTTTCTTAATAAATATTTATCATATTTTCTAAAATCACCTTGCTTATATTTTTTTGAAATTTCACACATCTTTCCATTTTTTAATTTTACCATATATGGCATTCCATCATCATTAAATATACAATGATTTCTAAAAAAATAATTATTATAAAATCTATCTGTAAGTAAATGAATTAGGTATCCCATTATTATAGGATCATTTAATTTTGATTTATATTCATATATAAATTTATCTGGATTTGCAAGTTCACTTTCATAAGTACCCTCATACTGATAATGAGATTTTGCATGATTTTTATTAATAGTTAAATCTGGTAAAACACTACCTAACATAATTGAATCTAAATCTAATTTTAATTTTTCATTTACTTTTTTTGCAATATACATATGAATTTTATGACTAGGCATTTTTACCTCCTAGTGATGGATAACTACTTAATAAATTCTCAACAACATCACGTATTTTACAATTATCATTTTCTACCTCATAATGTAATTTTAAAAATGAGTCTAATACATTTTCATGTTTTAACATCTCGCTAACTAAAACATGCGCTATAACATATCTTTGTGATTTATTTAAAGATAAATCTTTTTCTTTTTCAACTTGTTTTATCCTTCTTTTATCAGATAATTCATCAAAGAAAACTAATTTTTTTACGGGATTACTTTCATTTTTAATTACTTTTAACAAATTTTCTTCATTTATATTAAGATTATTTAATTTTAACTTAATTAATTCATTTTCAATTAAAACATTTCTAGCATGTTCCTTTGCACCATTTAATCTTTGATGTTTTCTAAGATTAAAATCATTTTCAGTAATTGTGCCACTTTCAACTAAATACTCTCCTAATAACATTTCGCCAAGTATTGATACAGATTCACCAAAATAATCTCTAGTATCAGTAAGTATTTTTTTGCCATTTTTATCTATTTCTTTATTTTCATTTAATTTATGAAGCATTTCATGAAAAATTATAAATATGTCTTTAGGAGTATTTTCATAATAAATATGAACTATTCCATTTTCATCAACACAATTATAATATTTTGATTCATCTTTAAATTGTTCTCTAGGTAAAATCTTAGCATTTTTAATTTCTTCATTAAAACTTTGAAACATTTTATCATCAATACTTTTAATATATAATGAAACTATTTTTATTGAATCGTTTACATTAAAATTTCTTGACCATTTATTTGTCTCATAATCATCTAATTTTTCTGTTAATACTCTTTCACACATAGGAATGACTGTATCTAAAGTACTTATTGCCTTTTTATTACTTTCATCTTTTACATAATCAGAAACAATTTTATCAATTTTATTTAAATCCATAAAAACACCACCTACCATCTTACTAACTTTATTTTAACATACTATTAATTTTTTTGTTAATTGTAGATATTTATTTTACACTAATTCATACTATATTTTTCATATTTTTGGTTAAACTAACTAAAAAAGGAGTTTTTTTATGAATATAGAAGATTTAAAAAAATTTAAAAAGTATAATCCTGATTTAAAAATAAGAGAATTAAAAAATGGTAATACTACCGTTTACATTATATATTTTGAAACATTATGTAAAAGTAATACCATTAATGATTTTATTTTAAAACCTATTTATGATGATAAGATAAAGTCATTAGATGATATAAAAAATAAGTTACCTTCTGGTAATTTATTAGAAATAAATGACGAAAATACATTATATGATAATCTTTATTCAGGATTTACAATTATTTCAATAGATAATAAGTTTATTTCTTTTGAAACAAAGGAATCACTTGATAGCGGTATAATTGCCGCGACTAATGAAAAAGTAATTAAAGGTCCAAAAGATGCATTTACAGAAAACTATCAAAATAATGTAGGCCTTATTAGAAAAAGAATTCGCTCTAAGAATTTAAAAGTTAATGAATACACAATTGGTACTAGTAGTAAAACAAAAGTTGCTTTATTTTATTTAGATGATATTGTAAATAAAGACTTAGTTAATAAAATAGAAAAAAAACTAAAAACTATGAGTTTAGATTATGTTGCAAACAGCAATTATATTATTGATGCAATGAGTAAGAAAAATAATATTATGCCTACGAATATAATGACAGAAAGGCCCGATTTAACTAGTTTTCTTCTTATGGAAGGAAGAATTGCAATTATGGTTGAAAATTCTCCTCAGGTAATTATTATACCAATGTTTTTTTCTGATACGATTCATACTATTGATGATTATTATCAAAATTCAAAAAATGTATCTGTTACCAGAATAATTAGGGTTATTGCATTTATAATATCCGTAACAATACCTGGAATGTATCTTGCACTTACTACATTTAATCAAGAAGCACTGCCTACTAGTTTATTAATTAATTTTTCTATTCAAAGACAAGGAGTTCCTTTTCCAAGCATTATTGAAGCACTAGTTATGTTTCTTATATTTGAAATATTAAAAGAATCTGATACAAGAATACCTTTCGTAGTTGGTACATCAATGTCAATAGTTGGTGCATTAGTTTTAGGACAAGCCGCTGTTGATGCAGGTCTAATATCACCTATTATGATTATAATAATTGCAGTCTCATCAGTAACATCTTTCTTATTTAATGATAATGACCTTGTTAACGCTATTAGAGTTTGGAAACTAATATTCATTCTTTTGTCTGCCTTTGCAGGACTTTATGGATTCTTTATCGCACTTTTATTATTCCTTGTAAAAATATCAAGTATGGATTCATATGGATTTGATTATGTAACTGTAGATGGTATTTTAAAATCTAATATACAAAAAAATGGTATTATTTTAACTAAAAAATTTAAACTAAATAAAAGAAATTCTGTTTTAACTAAGAATACTGAAAGGAGATAATTTATGAAAAAATTTGTATTAATTATAATAACTTTATTTATTTTATTAATATCTTCTGGATGTTATAACTATAAAGAAATAAATGATATGGCAATAGTAAGTTCAATAGGAATTGATAAAGATAATAAAAATGATAAATACATTGTAAGTGCTCAAATAATGAATTCAAAGGAAAGTGAAGATAGTGAAGATAGTCAAATTACTGTATATACAAAGGAAGGAGATACAGTACATGAAGCACTTAGAAATATAACTTTAAAATCTCCTAGAAAATTATATGGTAATCATTTAAGCAAAATAGTTTTATCTGAAGAGGTTGCAAAAGAAGGTATTGATAATATACTTGATATATTTAATAGAATAACCGAAGTTAGAAATGAATTTATTATAACAATTGTAAAAGAAGATAAAGCAAGTGATGTATTAAAAGTTTTAACAACAACAGAATCGATACCTGCAGAATATGTTAAACTTAGTTTAAAAATTGCAGATAAAACAAGTGGTCTTACATACGCAACTAAACTAGATGAATTCATATCACTATATCTAAAAAAAGGTATTGATCCTGTTGTACCAGTACTTAAAATTGACAAAAAAGAAAAAAAAGGTACTACTATAAATAACATAACAACTACAAATCCTATTTCAAAAATAGTAATTGAAGATTTAGCAGTAACAAATAAAGGAAAACTTGAGACTTATTTAAAAAATGAAGAAGTAATTGGTTATAATTTTTTAAGGAACCAAATTCAAAAAATGATTATACCAGTTAAATGTGATGATGAAAATAATTATGCTTCTATTTTGATTTTAAAAAATAAAACTAAAAGTAATACTGCAAAAAAAGATAATAAATACATTATTAATTTTAATATTAATTCTGAAGCAATTATAACAGAATACAATTGTAAAAAAGATTTAACTGATGAAAAGGTAATAAAGGAATTAGAAAAAGATACTGAAAAAAAGATTAAGAGATATATTAAAAAATCTTTAGATAAACAAAAAGAAACAAAAGGAAAATTTTTAGGACTTGAAAGACTTATATATCTAGATTATCCAAAATATAAAAATGAAGATTATAGTGTTAAATATAATGTAAAAGTTAATTTAGTAAGAAAAGGAGAAATAAGAAATTCAATAAAAGGAGAAAATAATTATGAATAAGAAAATTGGATATAAGGGTTTTGCAAGTCTACTCTTTTTCTTATCACAAGAAATATTTTTAGGAATTGGACTTACAAGAATCCTTAGTATTAGTGAACAAAATTCTTGGATATCTATAATTATTGCTTTTTTAATAGGTTTTATATTTTTAGGTATGATTATATATGTTATGGACTATGAAAAAGATTTAACTGTATTTGAAAAAAATGAAAAATTATTTGGTAAGTTTGGTAAAGTAATTAATTTCGTTTTATCTTCTTTAGTAACTATTTATTTTATGTTTTCATTATGGAATTTATCTATTTATATACAAAATAAATTCTTAGATCAAACTCCCAAGTTTTTAATTATGCTTTTATTTTTAATACCTGTAATGTATATCGTTAGTAAAGATATTAAAACAATTGCTAAAGTATCTTTAATATGTTTTGTTTTAGCAATTATAGAGTTTTTAGCATCTATTTTTGGTCTTGTTAATTACCTTGATTTTAGTAATTTTAAACCATTATTTACAAATAGTTTTAATGAAATAATATCTAGTTCATTTATAATTATGTCTTACTTTATTACTCCTTTTTCTCTTCTTTTACTTGTACCAAAAAATACTATTAATGAACCTAAAAAGTTAAATAAAAGTTTCATATGTTTTTACATTATTGGATTTTTAGAACTTTTCTTAGTTACAACTTTTATAATAAGTATATTTGGTATTGACTATGCAAAATTATTTTATTACCCTGAATTTTCTCTCTTGAAAAAGATTAGTTATTTTGACTTTATTGAGCATGTTGAAAATTTATTATCTTCACAATGGTTATTTTCATTATACATTGGTTCAGTTGTAAATCTTTATTTTATAAAAAATTATTTAAAGCATTTAAATATTAAAACACTAAAAACAAAAAAATTAATTTATTATATTATTATATTTGTTTCATTATTTATATCTCCAAGGTTATTTATGAATACTACAATAGAATATCATGTAGTAAAAGAATATTTTATTTATCTATATAGTATTCCAGTTTTATTACTTTTGATTATATCAATAATTTTAATAAGAAAAAAGAAAAGAGCAAATTAAAGCTCTTTATTTCTTTTGTAATGAAACATATATTGAATAACAAGTCCTGAATATTTACCAAACTTTTCTTCAGTAAATTTTCTAATATTATTAACTCCCTCAATATTATATTTTTCTTTCATAAATTTTTTAACCCAAGTATCTATTGGAAATACATCAAGTCTATAGTAAGAAAAAAGTAAAATACATGACGCAACTTTTTCTCCTATTCCTTTATTAGTCATTAAATAGTCCATCGCACTAGATGAATTCATATCATTTATCTTTTTTAAATCAAATTCTTTATTATTTACTTTTTGAACAAATTCATATAAATACTTATCTCTAAATCCAGTTTTTAAATTTCTATAATCTTCTGGTAAAACATTTTTAAGTTTCTGGACACTTGGAAATAAGTAATATTCTCTTTCATTAAAAATAATTTTTTCTCCATATTTTTCTGATATTAAATTTAATGAGTTTCTAATTTGAGGGACACCATTATTTGCGGACAAAATATAACTTATAGCGCATTCAAAATTTGGTTGATTTATTATTTTGTATCCAGCACAACCTTTAACCATATCCTCTAAGGTATTGTCACTTTTTAATATTTCTTTATCCATTTCATCGTAACTTCTATTTAAATCAAAATAATTCCTAATAACATTTTCTAAATCTTTTTCTTTATTTGATGTTATAACTAAATCATTTTTATCTTTTTTTATATTTATTACTCTATCACTTAAAATAATTGTATATGAATTATCTACTTCTTTTTCATATCTAAAAATTTGACCACATGTGACTGTTCCATCTAAATCAATACATATATCTTTTATTCTTAACATAATACCGCCTTCTTTAAATTAATTTTATCATATTTAGTATATTTTTTACATAGTTAGCCATAATAAAACTGTAAAAGGAGAAAAGAAATATGACATGTAAAAATAATGACAGTAAAAAGAAAATAGTTTGTAAGAAATGTGAATGTAAATATGATGAAAATGATAATATTGTAGTTACATGCACAGAATGTGAAGACGGAGGAAATAAAACAATTACTTGTACTTCTTGCGATTGTACTGACAATGATAACGGAAATACAGAAATTTGTTTAAAAGGATGTACAGATGAAAATAATGATACTGTTTACATTAGTTGTACAGAATATACTGAAGATTTAGATTAATTTTAAATCTTTTTCTTTACAATAATAGTTATTATCTGTAAAATTAATATAGTAAAAGGAGTGTAAAATATGGAATTATTATTTTTATGTATTAAAGTATTTTTAGGAAGAATGGTAGATGTATCTTTATCTACATTACAAACAATGTATTTATTTAAAGGAAAAAGAAGTTTAGCAACTATAGTCGGATTTATTGATGTACTTATTTGGTTCTTAGTTGTTAGAGAAGCATTAAATACAAATTTACAAAGTATTTGGATAGCACTTGCATATAGTGGTGGTTACGCTGCTGGTACTTTCTTAGGAAGTGGTCTTTCTAAGATAGTTATTAAAGGAACTGTAAGTGTTCAAGTAATAACTAAAAATACAAAGAACAAAGTTTTATCTGCATTAAAACATTCTGATTTTGCAGCATCTGTTGTTGAATGTAAAGGTGTTCACAGAGAAGATACTAACTATATGATTTATGCACAAATTGATAATAGAAAATTAAAAGATTTTAAGAAGATGATAACTACATTAGATCCAAGTGCATTTATAACTGTTACTGAAAACAAAGAAATTTTAAATGGATATTTTGGTAAATAAAAAATTACTTCGTAAATTGAAGTAATTTTTTTATATTATTTCATCTATATATTCATAACTATCATTAATCTTTAAAACAGTATTAACTAAATCAATGTTATTAAATGCACTTATTATATTATCACTATCTTTTAGAAATATGTAATATCTATTTAATAATAATTCATCAATATTTCGAATTCCAATATTTTTAAAGAAATCAATTATTTTTTTTACATTTTCATGATTACATGCTAAACACAATACTTCATCATATTCTAAATTTTTCATTAGTTTTTCAATTAAATTTTTTCCTACTCCAATAAGTTCAATGTCTTGAATCATTGTAAAATCCTCCTATTTTCATTAGAAATATTCTCATCTATTTTTAAACTTTTCAAAGATGAAATTATGATATTCATTTCTTCTTCATCTAGCATACTAAGTTTTGTTATTACATATAAAAGTACATCATATGATGGTTCTATTTCAGGAGAAGATATTAAAGTTTGATAAAATCTTAAAACTTTTAATCTTGATATAATTACTCCACCAAAATCATATATTAAATCATTTTTCATGTAAACATTATCTAATTTTTGTATATAATAATCTTTTTCTGATATATCAGTTATATTAATATTTTCGTTACTCTTTAATATTTTATCATATAATTCAACAGTATCAGAATCGATATAATCATCAATTGTAACTGCACTATATTGATTAAATGTTTCATCTTGATCTTTTCCAAAATCTTCTCTTTTTAATGCGCTACGTCTTAAAACTTTTTTAACTCCTGAATTATTTTTCATATTTACTTCAGAAAAGAAATCCGAAGCACTATAATTTTGCTTTTCTGCTAACTTAATTCTATACATATTACTTCTGCCATCAATCAAAACTGTTATATTATCCTTATAGTATTCATAACATCCACATTCAATACCAATATCTAAATTATCAAAAATTCCAAAATATTTAAGTGCACTAAATCCTTTTTTAGTTCTTCCATATTGGTCTTTTAATGGTATTAAATATTTTTGTAAGAATTCATAATTCTTTTTATTATTACTTGCTTTGAATGAAAAGAAAGTTACACAGTCTGAAAGTACATCAGAACACTTAATATTTTTTGAATTTAAAAATTTTACATTATTTTCATAATTACTTAAACCACCTGTTATTGAAGAGTTGTTTTCTCCTGGAGTAGAATTTTTATCAGATTTTTTATTCATACGAACAGATGGATAAAAATATGCTGGACATCTTAATAGTGCATCTCTCCAATCCATTCCATTTTCCTCTGAAACATTAATCATATTTTGTAATAATTCAACTGAACTATATAATAATGTATTTGTTAATATCTCTGGATTATTAAATACAAACTCCAAATTTTTTGATTTTATAAAATCTATAAGTGATTGCATCTTATCATATTTACCATACTTGCTTAACTTATTATATAACAATAATAATTGTGAATATCTTGGTGATTCTCTTCTTTCATATATAACATCATCAAAACATTTAATTTCGTTTTCTATAAGGAATGAATTTAATTCATCAGATTGTAAATTTGTAACTTCTAAATCATCTTCTGATAAAACATTTTCTTCTTCATCATTATTTTGATTCATCAAATCATATATTTTTCCATTAATTTTATTTATTTCATTATATATTTCTATTTTTTCAAGTGTAGTAAATTCATCTTTTCTTAATATTTCCTCTATTAAATCAAATTCATCAATAAGAAGTATATCATTTCTATTGAATTTTGATAATAATGACTTGTATTTATCTATTTTCATTTTAACTTTTTCAACATTTTCATTATTCTTTTCAAGATTATATGCATTTAATTTATCAAAAACTGAACCAAATATACTCCTTTGTACTTCACTTAATCCATTTGTTGCTTTTTTAATTTGCTTTTCTTCTTTTGCATACTTAGAAAATACAATTATACATTTAGTTTCTATATCAGTTAATTTATCACCAATTTTTGAAATAATATCATTCGCTTTTTCTTCATTCAAATTCCAAACTGTATCATCTAATAATATTTCTTCACTTAACAAATTATTTAAATATGCTATTTTATTATTTAATTCTAGTATAATTTGTTCAATTTTATTAGTAAATTTTTCAATACTTGTCATTATTCTACACCCCCAGTTCCTTTTTCATTTTCTTTCTCTTTTATGTTTGCTTCTTCTACAATTAAATGTCCTAATTTTATATTTTGTTCTCTAATGCTATCTTGAATTTGTTTTCTTATACTTTGTTTTTCTTCCTCTGTACAATTACTTATATCTGTATTAAATAATTTTCTTATATTTCTTAATTCTTCTCTTCTATCATAGCATCTTTTATATGCTTTTTGATTAATTCCATTTTTCTTTTCCTTATCAGTTGATCCATAAGCAATTTCATATATATAAATTATGGATGGAATTTTGTCATACTTTTCTGGAAATATTTCATTTAATTTAGTTGAAAACTTACTATAAAAGATTCTTAAGTCAGATCCACATGAACTACTTCTAATTTGAAATTCCTTTTTTATTGCTTCTGAAAAATTTGAAGTTTTTACATCATGACCATTTTCAATTTCATATTCATCATTATCAGCAAATAATCCAAGTTTATGAACTGCATTACTTAATGCTTGCGATTTTTTTGTTATCTCTCTTGAATTATTGATATCATCCTCGATATAAGAAATTCCTGAATTATTACAAACAAGTAATATTTGATTTGTATTGTTATATCTATCATAAAAGTCTAATGCACTAGTTAAATATTCATCACCAAGATTACCGTTACTATTTTTACTATTTTTTTCTACTGTGTACATATTATAAACACCTAAAAACTCATTATATGTTTGTACTAGATTTGGAAATGCTATATCAAACAATATTTCTTTTAATTCGTCATCATCTTTCTCAAAATAATAATCTTTTAAAGCATCAACAAATTCATCAAATGATGCATTTAAATTTATAGAATATTGACTAATTGCATTTCTAAATGATGTTTCATTTTTTGTTCTAATACTACATTCAGTTAATAAAGTTTCTACTTTATTACATAGACCAATTGCATCTTCCATTTGTAACTCTGCAAGAATATCCATATAATTAGTTTGTTCTTTTTTCTCTTTTAATTTTTTCTTTGCTATTTTTTCTTGTTCCAGATTAACAACTTTTTCAAATTCATTATATGCAAATTTTAATTCTTCAAATGATTCTTCACTAAAAATACCATCGTCTAAATCTTTATTTATTTCAAGAAGAATTTGATTTTTTATATCATCAAAAATACATTTTTTTGCTTGAGCAAAATCTTCATAAATATAAACTTCATATGCTCTTCTACGTTCTGCACTATTATTTATAGGCATTAAATTTGTAATTTCAATATTTTCCATCTGACTATTATATTGTTCAATTAATTGTTTTGCATTTTTATATAAAGCAAGATTTTCATCTCCAATAAGTTGTAACAATCTATCTTCAGATATATTTTGTTCACCATTTTCATTATTATCTTCAACTATATCTTGATTACCGGCATTATTAATTTGTTCTATTTGATTTTCAAGTTGAACCATTTGAAAATCTTCGTTAGTAGTTTCTTCAACAGGTGCTTCTGCTTGCTCTTCTACATTTTCTGTTACTCTTTCATTTAATCTTGCTGAAATTCTCTCAGTATTTATTTGAAAAAAAGTTCTATAAAAATCAAATTTTTCTTCTAAATTTAATTGTTCATTATCATTTATCAAATATGTATATAACTTTTGAATTTCATCAGACAAAATAACTTGTTCATGTGAATACTTATCAATAATAATACCAATACTTCTTATTTTTTTTAACTTTTCAGTAAGTTCTCTTTTTTGAGAAGTAATTTCATTATATTCATTTCTTTTATTAGTAATAAAATGTTTTATTTCATCTACTAGATTCGTAAATACTTTAGAATATTTTTCTATATCATCGTCAAAAAATCCAGAAGTTTCTTCATTATCCCTCTTCATATCTTTAAGCATTTCATAGATTTTTTGATATGTTTCTGAATCACCAACAATCATCTCACCAAGTTTATACTGTGGCATTGAATCAAGAATTGAAGAAATTATAGAAAAATCAATTTCATTATCATTTGATAATTGAGTAATTATATTTTTCGCAGTTGAAATATTTGAATTTATATTTTCTAATATAGAAACATCAAAACTATCTAATTCTGTTATTATATCAGATTTGTTTTTTTCTATTTCTTGTCTAATTTTATCTAAATATTCATTCATCACTAACTCATCCTTTTACTATTTTCTTTTTTACTTTTTTCTTCATTCTTTTCTATTTCTTTATTTAAACATCTTTCAAGGGATTCAGGAAAAGAAACTTTTAATTTAAGCAAGCATTCCATTTCTGTTATTAAATCTATTGTTTCCTTCGTTTGATCTTTATCTTTTAACTCAAAATTTGAAAAATAACTCTTTAACAACAAATAATCATTTGATATTCTGTTATAAACTTTTTCATAATTTTTACCATTATCTAAATAATCTTTTGAAACAACTTCCTTTGTTATATTACTATATGAAGATAATAATTTAATAAATAATTTCTTATCTGTTTGTTCAGTAGTATCTTTATTTAAATTTTTTAAATACTCAGTATATAGTCTATACATTAATACTCTTTGTGATAAATCATTACATTTTTCAATTTGCACATTAATTTCATTTAAATAATCTTTTTTTACCATTATATCATCCCACCATTTTATATATATTAATTATATCATCTATAACATTAAAAGTAAAACAAAAAAACTACTTTAAAAGCAGTTTTATTCAAACATAGAACTAATTACTATTATTAGTATACCAATTAAAATTCCTATAATAGATAATATTTTATTTTTACTATGTAATACATGTGGAAGTAATTCAAAAAATACTATATAAATTATCATTCCGAGTGTTAAACAAAGTAATATTCCTATTACAAAATCACTGATTAATGAACTTATTAGAGTCATTAAAAGACCACCAATAAATGTAGATATTGTAGATAAAAAAATCATTAATATTCTTTTTTTCTTAGCTTCTTTTTTTAATGTTGAATATATAACCATTCCCATAGGAATATTATGAAGTCCAACACCAAGTGCCATTAAAAGTCCTACCTTGACTGATTCTGTTGTTATGCTGTAAACAGCCATACCTTCAATTATATTATGAAGAACGATTGCTATAGTTGATACAATACCAATATGAAGTAAATTTTCTTCTGTACATTCATGTGATAAACCATGTTCATGATCATGTTCTGGTATAAATATATCAAGTAATTTTAATATAAGAACACCAATAACTACAAATATAATTATTAAATAAATCTTATTAGAAAAAGTCTCATATATTTCAGGAAATAAATCAGAAACAGCAAGTGAAATCATACATCCAAGTGCTACTGAAATAGATAAATTTTCTATTAATTTTGTATTCTTAGGTATTTTAACTAAAAGTACACCAATAAGAATAAAAAGTCCTAAAATAAGTGTAATTAATAATCCCATTTTTACCTCCTATATTGTTTTAATTATTTCTCTTGCCTTATTAATAAGTTCTTCTTTTGAATTAGAATTCATATATTTTCTTTTTAATATAAATCTTTTCATAAATTTTATTCTTCTTCTAAAGAAACTATCTCTTTTCATAACTTCTTTAAAAGCAATATTATTATATATATCGCCATATGTAAGTTCAAGTACTCTAAATAAATAACTTAAAAGTTCTTTTTTACCTTTTAAATTTAAATTTTTCCACAGCATAATATCATTAAATATATAAATACTATTCATAAGTTTTAATGATTCATATTTTTCTTTATCAAATTTTAAACCTTTTGTATACTCATCTAACTTTTCACAAGAAGATAATATATCTAATATTTTGGCACTTCCAAATAAATTCATTCCCATAATACTTTTAGGATTAAATCTATATCTATAAAGTACTTCATTTAAGTAAACTATTTTTTTAGCCTTTAGTATATTTGAAATAATAAGTGGTAAATCTTCAAAATATATTCCTATTGGGAATCTTGAATCACCTATTAAACTTCTTTTAAATAATTTATTACAAGGACCTGCAGTTTCTAAAAGAAAATAATCTCCTTTATTTATATCTACTTCTATAGTTTTTTCCTTTAACTTTGGATATAACTTTCTATCTGCATATTCTATATTTGATATACTTCTACTAAAATCATATCTAACTACATCAGCATCATATTTTTTAGCGGCACTAAATGCATCTTCCAAAGTATTTGGTTCAATATAATCATCAGAGTCAATAAACATAATGTATTCACCTTTTGCTTTATCAATACCTTTATTTCTTGATGCACCTGGTCCTGAATTTTTTTCATTTTCTATAACAAAAAAATTAGAATATTTTTTTTCATATTCTCTAATTATATCAAGACTACTATCTTTTGATTTATCATCTATTAATATTACTTCATAATTTTTATAACTTTGTGAAAGTATACTATCTAAACATTGTCTAACAAATTTTTCTACATTATATACTGGAATAATAATACTAATCATTTTTACTTCACCCTATCCATAGATAAAATTATATCACATTTCGAAATATTTTTTAGTTTTTTCTAAATATTTCTTTCTTTTTTCTAACTTTTCTGGATTATGTGCAAGAGCATCACATCTTTGTACTTCAAGTCTTTTTTTAAGCAAAGAAGGATTTTCTTTTACTTCTTTCTCTCTTATTGGATAATCATGATTTTTTACTAAATAACATACTTCTTCAGTAAATTCTTTATCATATCCTAATCTTTCTAAAACAATTCTTGTTATTTTTTCTGAATAAATAGGATGATTAGGATAATGCCTTATTCCACCCTTTTCAACATAGCAATATGGCTTACTTATATCATGAAATAAAAGAGCCATTCTAATAGAAAAATCTTTTTTAGATAAGGAAAGCGCATATAATGTATGATTAAATACGTCTAGATGATGATGTGGATGTTTATGATCAAACCCTATCATAGGTTTAATTTCCGGTATTATATTTAAAATATATTCTAAATTATTATTAATTTCTAAAATAACATCATCACTCATTAAAATACTATATAAATTCATTATAACCACCTGTGTTTATTATAACAAAAAAGGTAAACCTTTTAAAGTTTACCATTATTTTATTTCAATACTCTTTTTAGTATCAACTTTTTCTTGTTTTGGAATAACAAGTTTTAAAGTACCATCTGTAAATTCTGCTTCAATTTCATCTTCTTTGATATCTCCAAAGTTAAATGATCTTTCACATTTTTCATATACTCTTTCTTTTCTTATATATTTCTTGTCATCTTCTTCATTTTCTTCTTCTTTCTTTTCACAAGAAATTTTAATTACTCCATTATCACATTCAATATTGATATCTTCCTTTTTAAATCCTGGAATATCCATAACTACATTATAGTTTCCATCCTTTTCAAAAATATCACATTTCATAGATTTTTTAAATCTACTATCCTCATAATCATCTAATAAACTATCAAAAAATATTCTGCTTGGTAACATATTCATCATTCCTTTCTTATTTATTATGTACCTAATCTATATTTTTTATTCTATTTTGATAATAAGTCACATATTAAATTACTAATTTCTGTTGGATTTTCTATTGAAAGTCCTTCAATTAATCTACTTTGTGAATAAAGAATTTTAGTATATTCGTTAAATTTTTCTTTATCACTTTTATATAATTCTTTTAATTTATCTGCTATCTTATGTGAAGAATTAATTTCAAGTATTATTTTTGCATTAATACTTTGATCAGTAGGCATAGCATTAAGTACCTTTTGCATTTCTATTGAAACAGGTCCTTCACTTACTAAACATACTGGATGATTTTTAAGTCTATGTGTAAATCTAACATCTGAAACATCACTACCGATAATTTCTTTCATTGAATTTAACATTTCTTTGTTTTCATCATTTATTTTCTTAATTTCTTCTTTTTCTTCTTCAGTATCTAAATCTAAGTTTTCTTCAGAAACATTAACGAATTTTTTACCATCATATTCCATTAACGATTTAATAGCAAATTCATCAACATATTCTGTTAAGTAAAGAATGTTATAACCTTTATCCTTTACTTTTTCTACTTGTGGAAGCATATTAATTTTATCTATTGTTTCACCACAAGCATAATAAATATTTTCTTCATCATCTTTCATAGATGAAACATATTCTTTTAATGTTATATATTTTTCATCTTTTGATGAGTAGAACAAAAGTAAATCTTTAAGTTCATCTTTATGCATTCCATAATCATTGTATACACCTAATTTTAGTTGCATACCAAATTCTTTAAAGAATTTTTCATATTTATCTCTCTCATCTTTAAGCATACTTTCAAGTTCACTTTTAATTTTCTTTTCAATATTACTAGCGATTAATTTAAGTTGTCTATCTTGTTGTAAGATTTCTCTTGATATATTAAGTGATAAATCATCACTATCAACAACACCTTTAACAAATCCAAAATAATCAGGAAGTAAATCAGAACATTTATCCATTATAAGTACGCCATTAGAATAAAGTGCTAAACCTTTTTCATACTCTTTTGAATAATAATCAAATGGAGCATGTGCTGGAAGGAATAATATTGCTTTATAACTTGTCATACCCTCTACACTTGTATGAATAACTTTAATTGGATTTTCATAATCATAAAATTTACTTTGATAGAAATTATTATATTCTTCTCCAGTAATCTTATTTTTATCTTTTTTCCATAAAGGAATCATACTATTTAATGTTTCTTCTTTTGTTACATCTTCATATTCATCTTTAGAACCTTTCTTAAGTTCTCTTCTTGTAACATTCATTTTTATTGGATATCTAATATAATCAGAATACTTTTTAACAAGTGTTTCTATAGTATAAGTATCTAAGAAATCACTATAATTATATTCTTCATTATCTGATTTAATTTTTAAAATAATTGTTGTTCCGTAAGTATCTTTTTCATCTTTTGTAATTGTATAACCTTCAGCACCAGTGCTTTCCCACTTATATGCATCTTCTTCATTATATTTTTTACTAATTACAGTTACATCATCACTAACCATAAATGATGAATAAAATCCTACACCGAACTGTCCTATTATATTTACATCTTTTTTCTTTTCGTTTTCTTCTTTAAATTGTAATGAACCAGACTTTGCAATCATACCTAAGTTATTTTCAAGTTCTTCTTTATTCATACCAATACCAGTATCAATAATCTTAAGTAATCTATTTTCTTTGTCTATTTCTATTTTAATGCATAAATCTTTTTTATTTACTTTTATACTTTTATCAGTTAACGACTGATAATAAAGTTTGTCAATTGCATCACTTGCATTCGATAATAATTCTCTTAAAAATATTTCTTTATTTGTATAAATTGAATTAATCATCAAATCAAGTAATCTTTTAGATTCTGCCTTAAACTGCTTCACATTACGCCTTCTTTCTGTCATTTTCTACCTGACAATTACATGATAGCACTTTAATTAGCACTTGTCAATAGCAAGTGCTAAAATAGACAAATTTTTACATTTTTTTATATCTGTTTCTAAGATAATCCCCATAATATTCATTACCTAAATTTTCACTTATAAATTCAGTCGCCTTATATGTTTTTTTGATTTCATATTTTGAACCATGTCTATATGCATCATACATAAGAAATCCTACTAAAAAAGTATTTATAGTCATCATATTTTTCTTATAATACATATCATGTAATTCTTTTTTAGTACTATTTATATAGACAAAACTTGTTAAATCATAGAATTTAAAATTATCTGAAGTAGTATAATTATAAAAAATATCTTCTATTTTAAAACCACTATAACTTAAAGTAATTATATCTTCCTTTATTTCAAGTAAAACATTTTCATCTATATCTTGATTTTTATCACTTATCTCAAGTTTATTTTCTGTATAACCTATTATTTTTTCATTATCATAAATAATATCAATTGGCTTATTAAAATGTTTTAAATCAAGAGTACTTAATTTTATAAGACCTTCATCACTTATTTTTTTAAATGGTGAGGTTCTGTTTTCTTTAAATATTTTAACAACCTTATCTCCATAATCATAACAAATTGATTCTTTACCTTCACCTATTTTTTTACCTAATTTTATATTTTTTAAATCTAACTTATCCATAACAAACCTCTAACAAGATTATAACAAAAAAATCACATATGTGATTTAATTTTTAATTATATTATCAAATAATTCTAATACATGTCTTTTTTCTTCAGCATCATTAATTATTTCTATGTTTATTTCTTCTCCATTTATAATTTCTTTCGCAAACATTATTTCTATTGGTTTAAAATTACTAAGTAAGTATAAATAATTTACTCCATTATCTTCTAATCTTGCGACACATATATATTCTTTTTCATTATCCAATTCTATTATTTCACCATTTTCTATTTTCATAAATCCTCCTTATTCTATAATCATATCTCCAACTAAAGAAAATGACTCTTTTATTGCATTAAAATAGGCATAAACTGTAGTTAAATATTCTTCTTCAGTTGCATTTTTTAAATCATTATAAAGTGCCTTATTATATAAAATACTATTATCAGCATCATTAATTTCATTCAACTTAGACATTATAACTAAGAATTCTTTTAATTCATTAACTAATACTTCTCTTTTATTTTCTAAATTCATACTTTTATAAATTTCAATCATTTCATCAAAATTTTCATCTTTTATCATAGACTTTTACCTCTTATTTTTTTTGATAACTTTTCTTTAAATTGTGCAAATTTACTTTTTTTCTTAACTTCATCCAATTTTTTCTTTTTTTCCTCTTCATGAGCAAGTGCAAGAGATGCACCAGCTAAAGCTCCTGCCATAGTTAGAGGTATTGAAACATTATCTTTTCCAAATCCTATATCAACACTACTCACTTCATTTTCCTTTGTTACAGATTCTTTATTTTGTATATCTATTACAACATATGATTTATTGTCTTTACCATCAATTTTATATCCAATTTTTTCAAATGGTACTTCTATTTTATTTTCATCATCATTAATTGTAACTATATTTTGACCATTATATTCCATTGTTCCTATTGTTGTACCAAGATATACGTTCTCGGTATGACTTTGTCTTTTTATTCCTGTTTTATCTTTATAATCATTAAAATCTGTCCATCCTGTTACCTTTTCTCCGCCAAAATGTATTCTAGCTTTTAATTCTTCCTCATTACAATTTAATGCTTTAGACACTTTACTTATTGTTTCACTTAGATTCTTTCCATTATTTCTTTCTACATATACTATTTTTCCATCTTTTAAAATTGAGAAATAATCTACATTGTAGTTGCCTTCTTCTCTAAGTTTATTTCCTATAGTATCATTATTATTTCTTCCACCAAAATCATAATCACTAGATTCATGGTAATCTACTCCTTCTGGGAAATATGAATCATTTCCTATGACTAATGAACCTGCAATTCTATCTGATAATTCTTTATATGTTTCCTGTATTTCTTTCTCTTCATAATTTTGTACAGTATATTCTATACTCTTTGTAACTATTTCCTTTTGTTTTACATTTCCACCTGTAACACCAAGTGTACTTAAAAATGCTACTGTTGATGCAAGTAATAATGCAGCGCCTAAAAATTTTTTATTTTTCTTCTTTACTTTATGTTTTTTATTAACAAGATTATCCAAATTAGGTATTTCATCTTTCTTTTCTTCATTATGTTTGATTTCTACACTACTATCAGCATTCATATTAAGTAATTTTTTTAAAACATCTCCGTTATTTTGACTATGAATATTTTTTTCATCAATATCTACTACTTTTACATCTGATGGTTTTAATGTAATTTCTTCACCCTCTAAATGTTTAAAAAATTCTTCACTACTTTTTGGTTTTTCATTCTTTTTTTCATTAGAAAATACATATTCTTCTAATGCCTTTTGTAATTCTTCTTCTAAGATATATTCACCACAAGGTAATTTGAATCCCTTATTTCCAAGCATTAATATTCCTGCTCTTTTAAAATTTTTTATTCCAGTACCTTTAATATATACTGTTCTAGAATCTTGATTTTTTATTTTATCATTTTTCTCACCTAATTTTATTGATGATGAATCCTTTAGACATTTAAAAGTTTTTTCAAGTATCTCATCAACTGATACTTTTCTTCCAGTCTTTTTAGACTTTATTACTTTATTTTCACTAGATTCATTTAAATATTTCGATAAAGCATTTTTTATCTCATCTTCGTTAACATATACTCCATCTTGTAAATTTTTATTATCATTACCAAGCATAATATTACTTGATCTCATAGATAAATCTCCCTCTGTTATGAAAGTTGATTTATCTTTTCTACCTGTCCTTATAGGATTTTCATATAAAGAAATCTTTGATCCATCATTATAATTAAAATCTAATTCTTCTATATCCTCTAAATTATTATCTCTATCCATATATACACTCCTATTATAATAATATAAAACTTTTTTATTTTTTTCAAGTTTCTTTACATTTTCATTGTACTTATGTTTTCAGCAAGTTCACTTACTTTTCTAAAGTATGATATTGCTTCATCTATATGTGAATCACATTTTTCAAAAAAAGTACTATCTACATTATCAGGAATATCATCTTTAGGTAAACCCGCTAATTCATCCTTTAATCTTTTATATTTAACAAATAAAATTTCTAATAATTCTTTATCTATCTTTCCACTTTGAAACATATTTTGAAATTCTAAAAACATATTGTCTATTTTATTTAAGTCTCTTACAAAATCCTTATAAACCTCTAAATTTCTCTTTTTGTTATTTATAACTTGTTCTTTATTTGATTTGTCTTCTGAATGAATATTGTATTTTTCAACATCTTCAATATGAATATTATTAAGAGTATTCTTTACTCTATTATAAAACTCTAAAACATATCCACCCTTTTCTGATATGTTTTTAGTTAATAAAGAAAACTTTTTTAAATCCTCTTCACTTTTACAACAAGATATTGCATCATAAAACTGTTTTTCCAATTTAATTATTTCTTCCTTACTCCTTATAATATCAGTAAATGCCATCTGAAAAATAAGAGTAGAACAAGCAGAATTTAACACTCTATTATCACCAATAATACTTCTATAATCAACGTCAAAGTATGGACTTGTTATTCCATTTGGAATAACTTTAGATGCTTCACTATTTTCTACATTATTTTTTCCTTCATTATTTATTTTTGAACCAACCATATTAAAAAATTCATTAGCATATCCACCTTTTTTTGCCATTTCATTCATAAAATTATAAATATAATTAAAATCTTCACTACTTTTACACTTTGAAAGTACGTTGTCAAATTGTTGTTTTAATTTAGTTATTTCTTTGTCTGATCTAGTTATGTCCGCAAATGCCATATCAAAAACTAACGATGAACACTCTAAACCTAATTCTAAATTAGACTTGTTTATTTCAACATCAAAATAATCACTTCTAATTCCATTTTTTATTTTTTCTGATACTACATTTACTTGTTCCATATAAACCTCCACCATTATATATATTTTAACATTATATTATATAGATAAACAAAAAAAGATACATTTTTATGCATCTTTACACATAGTTTACTATATTATTTTTTTACCGTACTTTCTAATTCATCTTCATTTACTTCTTTTTTATTAAATCCATTTATATCTAATATTTCGTCAATCAATTCATCTATACTTTCTTTTGAATATCCTTCACATAATTTAATTTTCCTTACTAAATATTCAAATTTTTCCTTTGGAAAACTTATTGAATCTAAGTTACTATCATTTTTCATTTCTGATTTTGATATTTCATCAGCTCCATAATAATCATCTTCATTTAATTTTGGCATTTTTTCGCCTACAAATTTTTCTTCATATTCATTCCTAGGCACTAGAAAATATTTATATCTTGATAAACGGTCATATTTTCTTACAACAGTATCATTTTCTTCAAGATTATTCATATCTCTAATCTTTTCATTACCATCTTTATCAATAACTTTTACAAAATTTCTTGCACTATCCCAAGTTGGATCAAAAGCATATGTTCCATCAATCCCATATTTTGGATCTTCAATTTTTAATAAAACTCTTTTATGGCCAAAATTTTCACCATCTATTGGTACTGCTGTACCAAATGCGTAACCATTTATACCAATTTCTTTCATTAATTCTGCATAAAAGCTAGCATACCCAACACAAACTATATTTCCAGATTCAATTATACTATGAATATTTCTTGATATCGATTTATTTTCATCCTCTTTAACTTCGTTGTATACAAATGATTTTATTATATCGTAACCAAACGTTGCTTTTTCAAGTGGTGATAAATTTTTGTCTTCTATTAAAGATTTATAATAATCAAGTGTCGCTCTCATAGTAATAAATTCATCAGCAGTTATTGTTTCAAGAGAATTATTATATTCTATTTTCAAATTATATTTCTTTTCTAAATGTTTTAGTTTAATCATATCTGAATAAGTCTTATTTTCTAATTCCAATATTACTTCACTAATATCATAATTAGAATTAACAAATGAATCAATAACTCTTTGAGCATCTTCTACTTTATTAATATTTTTTAGCTTAATCATTTTATTTGAAATATTATATTTTATTATAGAATTTGAAGTTTCTTTTTTTTCTATATCTTCAATTTTATCATATACCATAATATCTATATTTTCATCAATTTCAAATTTATTCTTACCATCTTCTATAACTTTTATTATAGTATCTATATTTTCATAAGGATTTTGACTATATATATTATATCTATCAATAAATTCTTTATAAAAAAAGTTACCAGAAGATATTTTTTTATCTTTGTAAACTCCATATTTATCACCTTCAACATCCATAAATATTCCATCTTTTAGGATATCATCATCAAATTTACCATCCGTATTAAATTCTTCAATATTTGAACGTTTTAAAAACATTTCTAATTCATTTTTAGAAATAATTTCGTCAGTATCTTTTATTGATACTTTTTTTAAATTTGGAAATAATGACAATTCTATATTATCTAAAATTCTATTTGAATATGATAATTCTTCAATATTTTTACTTACATTTTCAATAAAGACTTTTTGTAATTTTTTTCTAAAATTATTCGAAATAGTAGTTTTACCATTACAATCCAATAATAAACTAAAGCAATCATCAGAAATATTATATACAGGACAATTTGAAAAAAATTCAGTATTATTTCCGGAATAATTTACTATATCATAAAATGAAACTTTATTCATCTTTATATTTACTTTTTCAGAATTATTTTTTAAATATTCTTCGAGTTTTTTTAATATTCCATCTTCGTTATTTTTTAATTCATTTTCAATTTGTAATCCTAAATATTCAACCTTATTCATAAAAATTTCTCCTATTATATCACTCTTATAATATTATTTTTTCGTTTATATGTAAATATTAAAAAGATGCACTTTAATGCATCTTTACAAATAATTTACTATGTTATTTACGTATTACTAATTTATTATCTTCTTCATCTATATTAACTTCTTCACCAAATTTAATATTATCATTAATTATTTCATTTGCAAGTAATGTTTCTAGATTTCTAGATACAAACCTTTTTATAGGTCTTGCACCATATTTTTCATCATAAGAATTATTAATAATAAAATCTTTTGCTTTAGTAGTTAATTTTAATGTAATTTTTTTATCATCTAGTCTTTTTTCTATATCACTTATAATTTTATCAAGTATTTCATATACAACTTTTTTATCAAGTGATTTAAATATAATTATTTCATCTATACGATTTATAAATTCTGGTTTAAATGTATGTTTTAATTCATTCATTACAAGTTCATCTTTATTTTCAACATTTTCCAAAATATATTCACTACCTAAGTTAGAAGTCATAATTATAATAGTATTTTTAAAATCTACTGTTCTACCTTGTGAATCTGTTATTCTACCATCATCTAGTATTTGAAGTAATATATTAAATACGTCTTTATGAGCCTTTTCTATTTCATCAAATAAAACTATACTATATGGATTTCTTCTTACAGCCTCAGTTAATTGTCCACCTTCATCATATCCTACATATCCTGGAGGCGCTCCAACTAATCTAGATACTGAATGACTTTCCATATATTCACTCATATCTATTCTGACAATATGTCTTTCATCATCAAATAGTTCATAAGCAAGTGTTTTAGCAACCTCTGTTTTACCTACACCTGTTGGACCTAAGAATATGAATGAACCTATTGGTCTATTTGGATCTTTTATACCTGCTCTTGAACGAATTATTGCTTCACTAACAAGTTTTAAAGCTTCATCTTGTCCTTTTACTCTTTTTTTCATATTTTCTTCTAGATGAATTATTTTTTCTCTTTCTCCTCCGACTAATTTACTAATAGGTATTTTAGTCCAATTTGAAATTATTTTAGCAATATCTTCTTCATCTACTGTATCAGATAATATTTCATTTTTTGCTTTTTTATTTAATTCTTCTAATTCTTTTTCTAGTCTAGGAATTGTACCATGTCTTAATTTAGCTGCTTCTTCTAAATCATATCTATTTTCTGCTTGTTCTAATCTAAAGTTAGCAGTTGATATTTCTTCTTTTTTATTTTTTATTTTATCATTAATACTTTTTTCTTCTTCCCAGTCACTTCTTAATTTTTTTTCATCTTCTTTTAACTTAGATAAATCAGTATTAATTTCTTCTACCCTTTTCTTACTTATATCATCTTTTTCTTTTTTTAGGGCTTGTTTTTCTATTTCAAGTCTCATTATTTTTCTTGTTAAAGTATCAAGTTCTGTTGGTACTGAATCCATTTGGACTTTAATAGTAGCACAAGCTTCATCTATTAAGTCGATTGCTTTATCAGGAAGAAATCTATCTGTTATATATCTATTTGAAAGAGTTGCTGCTGCGACTAATGCTCTATCTTTTATTGAAACACCATGATGAACTTCGAATCTTTCTTTTAAACCACGAAGTATAGTTATTGTATCTATTACTGTTGGTTCTTTAACAATTACTTTTTGAAATCTTCTTTCAAGTGCACCATCTTTTTCAATATATTTTCTATATTCATTAAGTGTTGTTGCACCAATACATAATATTTCACCTCTAGCAAGCATAGGCTTTAACATATTACCAGCGTCCATTGCGCCTTCTAAAGCACCCGCTCCTACTATCATATGTATTTCATCTATAAATAAAATTATTTCTCCATTACTTTCTTTTATTTCTTTTAATACGGCTTTTAATCTTTCTTCAAATTCACCTCTATATTTAGCACCAGCAATAAGTGCACCAAGGTCAAGTTCCCATATTGTTTTATTCTTTAAACTGTTAGGGACATCACCTTTAACTATTCTTTGTGCAAGTCCTTCAACAATAGCTGTTTTACCTACACCAGGTTCACCTATTAAAACCGGATTATTTTTAGTTTTTCTAGATAATATTCTAGTAATACTTCTTACTTCTTCATCTCTACCTATTACAGGATCGATTTTACCATCTTTTACTGCCTTTACAATATCTCTACCATATTTTTCTAGTGGATTTTGTAAATTTTCTTCATATGGATTTTGTCCGTTCATAGTTATCCCCTCCTTATATAATTGCATATAAAAAGCACGCTTTTTACTGCATACTTTAATTATATCACTATTTTAGCACTTGTCAAGTAAGAGTGCTAAAAATTAATAAATTCTTTTAATATTTTTTTGACTTCTTCTATATCTTTAGAATTATCAATTTCAATAGTTTTTATACTACTATATTTTTCTTTTATTTCTTTTGACATTTCTAAATATGTATTTTGTTGTTTTATACTATTTGATACATTAAATTTAGCATATTTAGGTTCTACTTTTCCTTCTCTTTGAAGTCTTTTTTCATATAATGACTCATCACTCAAATATAAAGTAATATAATATATATCAAAATCTAGTTTACTAAATTCATCAAGTAATTTATTATATACTTCTGTAAATGAATATTCTTTTAAACCTAATCTACAATAATTTTCTTCTGTAAAAAATGTCCTATCAAATAATAAATTAATACTTTTGTTTTCTAATTTTTTTATATAATCTATTAGATCAATGTACATTTCTTTTGCTTTTTTTAGTCCTGATATAGAACTATCAGATGTACCACATAATCTATATAAATTTGTGTATTTTACACTATTTCTTAAATAATCTGTTATTGTTGTTTTACCAGCACCTTGAGCGCCTTCTACAACTATTAATTTTGAATTTGCCATATACAACTCCTATTGTTCATCTACAACGTTATTTTCGATTTTATCTAAATCTTTTTTAAAATTTTTAACTTTAACTTTTATAATAACGCAATCAATAATATCTAGTACTGCATATATACATAAAATTATTCCTATAAAACTAGTAACAGTAGTTGCGCCACTTATTGGATTAACTATAAAGTATCCTCCTAAAACTATTATTAATATTGAATATATAAAAGTTATAATCCAAGACTTTTCTCCTAAATCTTTTATTTCAAAAGAAACTTGAATTTTGTTTATACCATTAATAATCATCCATACACCAATAAATACTGGTATTAGAATCATAAGTAAATCCTCATTTATTAAAAGCATAAGCCCACATACTATACTAAATATACCAGAAATAAGTCCTACACTCGCACCTAATCCTTCTTTTCTGTATCTAAAATAATCAATTACTGGAAACACACCAATAAGTAATAAAACTACTCCAATCGCAACTGTAATTGATTTTATGAATCCTTCTGCATTAACTGCTAAAATTAATCCAAATAAGAATAATAACACTGATGAAATTATTGAAATATTAAATACTTTCTTTAACATACATATCCTACCTTTCTTTTTTATTATATCACTTTATCAAATAAATTTAAAGTTGATAATTTTTTTAATTTATAATCAATTATTTTGCCTTCATAAATAAATTTCAAATTTTCTATTTTTTCAAAATCCATAGGTTTTACTATTTTTTTAGTTTTTTCAAATAGCTTAACACTATCATCAGAAAGAATTTTATATATAAATTCTGAACAATAATATTTTCTTCTATTTATTTTCTTATTAAAGATTGCTAAAACTAATCCTAAAAAATTGTACCCTTTGCAAGGAATACCATATTCATCTAATAATCTTTTTATATTTTCATACTTTTCATCTGATACAGTTAGTTCATATATAAGTATTTCCGCTCTTGGTGATACTGAATAAAGACCCTTATAAATACTTTCATTCATATATTTTCCAACAAATGGACAATATTTATATTTTCTACCTATAGAATACATATTTGTACAATCTTCATCAAATGAAATTGAAATATGTGAATATTTATCTTTAGTAAATAATTTTATTGTTTTGGCAAGCATACTATAACTTTGTGATAATACAATATATATTTTTTTCATAACTACTCCTAGTATCATTATAATATAAATTTATAAATATAAAAAGTTTAAAAAAGAAAAAAACTAGATTTCTAGTTTTTATTCATTTATTATTTTTATTTTTTATATAAGCAATCAATAAGAAAAATAAATATAAAATGAAAAGTGGAAAAATTATATCAAAGTATGATATGAAGTCTTTTATAAACATAGTATTACCTCTTATCATATTATATTTTTAATTTTAAATAATGTTAAAAGGAATAAATTATTATTCCTTTTTAAACTTTTTATTTATCCAATTTTTTCCGTCTATTACTCTTGAAACAAGCATAGAAGATGATGTATCACCTACAACATTTAATAAAGTTGCGGCAGGATCTATTATTGTTGCGACAATTGTTAAAATTGGAAGTGCTGTAAGTGGGAATCCCATCATTGTAATAATAAGTGTTTCAGATATTGTTCCACCACCTACTGGAATTGCAGTTACTAAAAGTGTTGAAATAAGCGCAACTAATATTACTTTTCCTGTGCTTACATCTGCATTAAATAAATATACTAAAAACATAATTTTAAATACACTACCTATAACAGAGCCATCTTTATGGAAACTTGTTCCAAGTGGAATCATTGTTTCAGCTATATCATCTGATACACCAATATTCTTTGCACTTGTTATATTTACTGGTATGGATGCTGCTGATGAACATGTTGATACAGATGCTACTGTTGGTGGTAATATATTTTTCCAGAATAATTTAAATCCTTTTTTACCACCTGAAATAAATGCATATAAACTATATATAGCAAAATAGAATATTATTGCAGTTACCGTATATATTACAAAAGTTTTTGCATATCCTACAGCAATTTCTGCACCAAATGTTCCAATAAGATTTGCAAAATAAGCACCTAATCCTATTGGGGCATAATAAAATGTAAAATCAATAAATTTAAATATTATTTTATTAAAAGACTCCAATACTTTTATTGCAGGTTCTGCATCTTTTCCAACCTTTGATATAGCAAGACCAATTAATATTGAAAATATTACAAGTGCTATTATATTTTCTTTTGTTAATAATAATGAAAAATCACTAACACTTATAGCTTCTACTGTTCTAGATAATATACTTATTTTTTCACTATCTTTTGTGCTTTCATTACCTAATACATCTATTATTTTGCTAGAATCCTTAGTGTCTACAAGCTTTATAGAACTTGTTACAACAAGACCAACAAGAGCTGCAACTATAGATGTAACTAAAAATGTTAAAAATATTGTAATTAATACTTTTCCTAATCTTTTTGGTTCTTTTATTTTAGCAATTGATACTGTTATTGTTAAAAATATAAGTGGAACAATAATAACAAACATTAGGTTCATATATAAATCACCAAGTGGTTTAAGTACTGTTACTTTTTCTTTAAAGATAAGACCTAATATACCACCTATTATAACCCCTAATAACAATAGTATTGTTCCTTTATAATTTTTCCATACTTTCTTCATACTACTTCCTCCCTACTATAATGATATTCATAATTTAATATAATATCAAGTAAAATAATTAAAATATTTCAAATTTTATTAAATATCTTAATAAATATGTTATAATGTTTCTAGTGTCTTCGTAGCTCAGTAGGATAGAGCAATCGCCTCCTAAGCGATAGGTCGGCAGTTCGATTCTGCCCGGGGACACCAGATTGATTAATATCCAAATAGATATGTTTGGTAATAAATAAATGAACTAACAGAAATGTTAGTTTTTTTATTGAATAATTATATCTATAACTATTAAGTCATGTTATAATTATAATACAAGGAGGTTTAAGTATATGGATAATAAAGAAAAAGATTATGCAAGATTAATAGCAGCACAAAATGAATCTGCAAGAAGACTAAAGATAAAAGGTATTAATAATACATTATCTGAAGAATATAAGAAAAAGAATAGCTTTGCAATTGCATCTGGTATATGTTTTGCAGGATTAGTAGTTGCAACTCATTTTTCTGGTGTTGATGTAAATCAAGCAATTCAAACAGAAATTCAAGCATTACATTCTTTTGATGCAGTTAAGGAATATCTTGGAACATTTACACCTGCAATGTGGGGAACTATGGTTGCTGGAGTAACAACTCTTTCTAAATATATAAAACATAATAAGGCTTACCAAAAAGCAAACCAAGAATTTTATGATATGATGAATAATGAGCCTGAAGATTATCAGGATATTGTTGAACATCAAGCAAAAAGTAAATAGGAGGAATAAAATGTTTGAAATTGGAAATATTTTAACTCTTGCTGATGATAATGAATATAGCGTTGTTGATAAATTTAATGATAATGGAATTATTTATGTTTTTTTAGTTGATATAAACAATAATTCTAATATTATTTATGGTAAATTAGAAAATGATGAAATTGTTGAATTATCTGATGCAGATGAATTAGAAAAAATTATAAAACTTGTTTATGAACACACTCATAAAAATTAATATATTAGGAAGATATTCTTCCTTTTTTATATCTTGTTACAAAAAAACTATTTCAATGAAATAGTCTTTTTTAATGTTTTAATGCCTTTAACATTTTCTTCCATAATTTGTTACTTGAATAGTTAAGTATACCCTCTTTATAAATTTTAAGTCCATACTTAAGTAATAAATATATTACAACAACCATCAATAATATAGATAAAATTATATCTTTAAATCCAATTACACCAGTTACTAATAATGATGGAGATAATATAGCAGATATAAATGGTACATAAGAAAGTACTCTTATAAATATCGCACCATCAAACATAGTATTCATTATTGCCAAATAAAATCCTACTAGTGAAACTACAAATATTGGAGTTTGAAGTTGTTGAAAATCTTCCATATTTGTTGTCATTGATGCTAATATTCCAGCAAGAAGTGAATAACCTAAAAGTGTTACAGCCATAAGTATTAATACAAGTGGTATATAACCTACTAAATTATTTATCATACCAGTTATATCCATTCCGCTAGTAACGTTTGAAATTACATCAACATTTTGAATACTATCTAGGCTTTTACCACCTCTTAACAATATTCCAATAAGTGAATATAATCCTAAAAGTGCGCACTGAATTATTACAAATAAATTAGCAGCAAGTATTTTTGAGAAAAAGTGCACTTTAGCAGGAACATTCGAAATAATAATCTCCATACTTCTTGTAGATTTTTCTTCATTTATTTCAGCACCAACCATTTGTACCACAAGTGTTATAAGCATAAAGAATGGAAATATTACAATAGGAGTTACAATTCCCATTATAAATTCATTTTGTTCTTCTTCTTTACTTTTATTTGCTTCAATATATTCTCTTTTTATTTCAACACTTTTACTTATCTTAGCAAGTTCTTCGGCACTTATTCCAATTTCTTCCATTGCAAGATTCTGTTTAGATGCTGTAATAGATGAATTTATTAATTGATATAAATTTGAATTAATATATCCATATGTAATCATTGTTACATTTATAATATCATTTTCATCATTATTAATTATCAATAATATATCTTCATCTTTTTTTATTTCTTTCTTAGCCTTTTTTTCATCACTAACTTTTTTTACTTTATATTTTAGTCCTGTATCTATAATCGTTTCTTCACTATCTATTGTTTTTTTAAATATTTCATATGTTTTATTAGTATTATCTAAAACCATAATATTATTTTGTTTATCAAAATTACCACCAAATAACATTACTACTCTATCAATATTTATAAGTGCAACAAGTACTATTAATAATAAAATATTTACAATTATAAATGTCTTATTTTTCATCTTCTTTTGAAGACTATTTTTTGTTAAAAACCAAAACTTATTTGTCATAAGAAACACCTACCTCTTTTGTAAATATCTCATGAAGTGATAATTCCACTACTTCAAACTTAGTTACATTTTTACATTTTGAAACATAATCAAATATACCTTTTGCATAACTTTTATTTTCTATTTTTAATTCTATTTCATCACCTTTTATTATTGTACTTTTAACACCATCAAGTTTACTTAGTTCAGATTTAGATACATCTGCCTTTATAAGTATTTTTCTTTCATCATAATTATTTTTTATATCTTTTAAATTACCTTGTATTATTGTTTTACCATGATTTAATATAAGTAATTTTTCACAAAATAATTCAACATTATTCATTTGATGTGATGAAAATATAATAATTGTACCATTTTCTTTTAATTCATTAATAACATCTATAAACATATCTACATTTATAGGATCAAGTCCGCTAAATGGTTCGTCTAATATTAATAATTTTGGTTTATGAATTATTGAAGATATAAATTGAATTTTTTGTTTATTACCTTTTGATAATTCTTTTATCATTTTATTTTCATATTCTTCAATTTTAAATCTTTTAAGCCATTTTTTTAGTTCACTTATTATTTCATCTTTTTTCATAGATTTTAAAGTTCCATAATAAATCATTAATTCTTTTACAGTAAGTTTTAATAACAAACTTCTTTCTTCTGTCAAAAAACCTATTTCATCAGTTACATTATAATCTATTTTTTTACCATTCAACGTAATTTTACCACTTGTTGGTTCAAGCAAATTCATAATCATTCTAAATGTAGTTGTTTTACCCGCACCATTCGCACCAAGAAGTCCAAATATTTCTCCTTCTTTTACTTCAAAAGAAAGATTATCTACGGCTTTAAAATCGCCATAATATTTTGATACATTTTCTACTTTTAACATATTTACTCCTTTTCTTCTAATGGTTTCATTATTAATATACTTTTATTATCAAGATTAAGTTTATTAAATACTTCTTTTAATTCTTCAAACTTTAATTCTTGAAAATCTTTAAAATCTGTTGTTAATATTTTTTTATTATTCGCATAACTACCAAATAGATAACTCATAACATTTGAAACACCAGTAAAACAATATACAAAATCTGAAATCATTGATTTTTTTATCATATTAAAATATTCTTCATTAAGAGAAAATTCTTTAATTTTTTTATCTAAAATATCTATTATTTTTTCTGGATAATCCGTAGATACATTAATACTTGGAACAATATAATCCATATATTTATTTGTTCCTATACCAATATTACCATTTATTAGATTTTTTTCTTTTAAATCAAGTCCAAAACCAGTTAGTTTACCAAGATTACTAATAAAAATTATATATAAATATAAATCAAGTTTATGATATGGAATCTTATAATCATTAATAGGTAATTTAAATGAATAAGAAAGTTCACATTTAGAAACATTTTGATAAATTACATCAAATTCTTTATTAACTTTTTTTGGTTCATTAATTTTCTTTACTTCAATATCAGTTTCAATATCTACTTTTCTTTTTTCTTCAATCTCTTTAACAAAATTAATTACTTTTTCTTCATCTTCATTTGTTACTATAATTAAACACATATTACCTGGATTATAAAATGTATTATAACATTTATATAAGTCTTCTTTTGTAATACTATCAATATCTTTTTCTTCACCAACTATTTCTCTTCCATAACCCAAATTTACAAATAGATTCTTTAATTTTTCAAAGGCAAATACTCTATATGGATTATCTTTACCCATAAATAATTCTTGTTTAATAATACCTTTTTCTTTTTCAACATTTTTGTCAGTAAAATATGGATTTTCAACAAAGTTAATTAATAAATTTAAATTATCATAAAATTTTTCTGTACCACTTACTTGATAAACAGTATGTGTATAACTTGTAAATGCGTTACTTGATCCTCCTATTAAAGGAAATTTTTCTAAAACATGTCCATCTTCTTTTTCAAACATTTTATGTTCTAAAAAATGAGCAATTCCATCAGGAAATTTATGCATTTTTTCTTCATTTATTGGAACAAATTCTGTATTAAGTGCTCCATAATTAGTTACATAATACGCATAAAAAGAATGAAAATCTTTTTTTCTATACACATAAACATCTAGATTATTATCAAGTTTTTCATAAGCAACATATTCATTTAATCCTTCTAAATTAATCTTCTGCATTTTTATTTGTCCCTTCTAACATATATATGATATTTAAATTTATTTTTTTAGAAAATTCTACTATTTCATCCTTTGTTACTGTTTCTAAGTTTTTAATTCTTTCATCTATATCATCATTATTTGTAAGAATTTTACTAACATTAGAATAAAGTATTGAAGTATTTTCATCTAGAAAACTATTAAGCATTGATCTTCTAGAAATAATCGCATTATTAAATTCATCATCTGTTATTTCACCATTTTGCATATTTTCTAATTCTTCTTTTGTAGCATTTACTACATCATCCTTACTTTCTCCATTAATACCCGCAAATACTGATAAAACATTATCTTCTCTGCTTATATTTGATCTAATAACATACGCTAATGATTTTTTCTCTCTAACATTTTTAAATAATTTAGAATCCGATCCAAGACCGAATATTCTATTAAATAGTGGTAAAATAACATTTCTTTCTCTATCAGTAATATCAGAAAGTTTAAATAACATAACTAGTTTTGATTGATTATTTTTATCTTGTTCTATTTTTTCTGTTACTTCTCTTTCTAAAGCAAAGTTATTATGTCTATATTTATTTTCATTTTTGCTAAATTTACCTTTAACTCTATCATTAATTATATTTAATACCTTATCATTATCAAAGTTACCAAATACAAATATATTTACATTTGAACTTTTTAAAAACTCTTTATAATATTCATACATATTTTCTTCATTTAAATCATCTAAACATTCTTTATAACCAATTGTTGGATATCTTAAATATTCTGGATCAATCATTTCATATGCTTTTAAATATGCATATCTATCTTTATTATCTTTTTCAGTATCATATAAATCACTTAAAGATTTTTTTGCTAATTTAAAATTATTACTATCAAATTTACCATTTTCTACATTTGGAATAAACATTGTATTAAAATAATGATCTAGTGCTTTTTCTAAAAGCCCTGGTTCTGAATATTTATCTTCTAAAATTTCCATAAAGAAGTCTGTAGATAAAACATTATTATGTAAAATATTTTCTATTCCTACATAAGAATTATATAAATTATAACTCATTTTAACCATATCTGTTTCTGTTTTTAATATTCCATTTGTATTTGTAAGTAATCTTCTAAGTAATGCACTTTTTGTTAAAGATTCCTTTGTAAATTCATTAATAAAAATAGTAGATAATAATATACTTTTAAATTTATCTGTATTAAAGAAATGTACTGTATAATTATCATATTCATATTTTTTGTATTCCATATATTTCCTCCCTTATTAGTATTTATAAAAATTATTATAATATGCTTTCAAGGGCTAATATTGTCATCTTATCAATACTATTTTGTCTTTGTTCTGCAGTTAATTCTTCTTTTTTAGCATGTGAATCTACAACAGTTAAAAGACAAGCTGCTTCTTTATTAAGCAATTTTGCAATATAGAATAGCGCAAATGATTCCATCTCTGCCGCTATTATATTTAAATCTTTTGGTAATCTTTCTAAGAATTTACTTAGATCTGTCATATACCAATCGAAACAATCAGATGAACATACATTACCCCTTACAATATTTATATTCTCTCTTTTTGCTACGTTTTCCACTAAATCTGTTAAATTTTTACTAGATTCTGCTAAATTTACATGTTCATTGTTCAAAGTATATGAAAAATTACTTTCTGTATAACTTTTATCAACAAGTATTATATCAAGTAAATTTATATCTTTTGAATATGATCCACATGAACCAAGTCTTATTATTTTTTCTACTCCATAAAACTTAAATAATTCATATGAATAAATACCCATACTTGGTATTCCCATTCCATGAGCCATTACTGTTAACTCTTTTCCTTTATATGTTCCTGTATATGCATATATATTTCTTATGTTATTTACAAGTTTTGGATTTTCTAAATAATCCTCTGCTATTTTTTTTATCCTAAGTGGATCACCTGACATTATAACTGTTTTTGCTATATCACCAGGATTTGCCATATTATGTGCTGTTGCCATTTTTATCACCTTCCATTTTAATTATATCATAGTTTATATACATATTAAGAAAAAAAGATGAATTACTTCATCTAATAATACTATTTTAAACTTTTAATTTCTTCTACTGTTAAACCTGTTGCTCTTGATATGTCTTCTAAAGTCATATTCATTGATAATAAGTTTTTAGCAGTTTGTTTTATACCATCATTAATACCTGATGTATAACCTTGAGATATACCCTCTTCTTTGGCCTCTGAAAGCAAACTATTTTGTATTTTTCTTTTATCTTCTTCTTCACTCATATACTTTTGAAATTCTGGATCATCATTTACTATTGTTACATTTGTTATATACTTATCTACTATTTTATCTTTTGGCATATTTTCTAACTCCTTTTTATCTAAATCAAGCATTATCATATATAGATTCTTCTTGATTTCTTCTTCATTTTTACTATACCAAATTTTATCATAATAATCCATATTTATTTCATATATTATGAAATTTTTAACATATAGTTCACCTTTTTTGTTCATTATCTTATATATTTTCATTTCATCATTATTTCTGCCTAATCCCCATGTTAAATTTACTTGAATTATGTCAGTATTTTCATTATATGTATCACCCACACTTGCATTAGACTGATATATATTACAAATATATGCGGTACTTCTAGTATGAAGATAATCCTTATTTTGTGAATTAATTTCTATTTCAATCTTTTTATTACCAGTATGCACTATTGCATCTACTCTTTTGTCTTTAATATTTACATTACCACTTAGTAATTCTGTTTTCTTAATTTCTAATTCATCAATTTTTATTTTAAGAATAAATTCAAGTAATGCTTTTAATAAATCACCATTATTTGGATTTAAAAATACTTCTTTAAATGCACGATCATTTCTACATGTATAAAATGCCTCCATATTTTCCCTCCTTTCATTAGGATAAGAATACTTTTAAAATATCCTCTCATATGTTTTATTCTCTTTTTCTAGTTAAAACTCCCCTAAAAAAAGAAAAAAATTGATATTTCTATCAATTTTTATAAACTCATTTTATATTGTTTTTTTCTTTCATTAAAAATTTGAGATGTTTCTAAGTCTTTTTCATTCCAATTTTGTTCAATTTGTTCTGAAACTATATGACTCATTAATTTTATTTTTCTTTCTAATTCTTCAGGTAATATTGGATAATAATCTTTGCCTTGTTTAACCAAATTTGTTAAATCCTCTTGATTATTAATTTGCATTTGATTCATATAATTTGCAACTCTATTATGATATGACTGTTCCAAATTTTTTTCATTAACATTTACGTCTATTGATTTTAAAATTGGATTTAAAAACAATAAATCACTTTTTACTTCATTCCAACCAATTAATTCTAAAGGAGCATATTGTCTAAGTTGTTTTCTATCACATTTTTTATTAAATGTTTTTTCATTAGAATTATCAATAACCCATCCATCATGAATTGTAGATAAAACTCCTAATTGTTTTTCTTCTGAGAAATCTTTAGATTTAGCCTTAACAGTATTAAATATTTCAGCATTTTCTGGTCCATTTATAACTGCATCAAAAAACTTTGTTGTTTCTTCTTCACTTAATCCTATCTGTTTAGAAATTCCAATAACTGCATATTTCATTGAACTCATTGCATATACTTGACTTTCAAGTTCAGAAATAGACTCATTATTAATTTTTGAAATTGCTTCATCTTCGCTTAATCCATTCCAATTTATTAATGCTGCTTTAGCAACATTTTGATATGGTGTAGCCATATATCATCACGTCCCTTCTTTTACATTATAACAAAAAAAGAAGGATAAAACAAATTATCCTCTATAAAATATTATAAAATGCATTAATACTGTAAGACCACTTAATTTAACATTTAATTTAAGTTTTTTACAAAATTCTACAGTACCAACAACTTTATCAACTATTGATACTATATAACTCTCTTTATATCTTGGTAACTTCAAAGTTAAAGGAAACATATGCTTATATATAATGTCTTTTTCTTTAAAGTTTAAACCAACATATTTTTCTGAATTTTCTACAGCTATTTTATTATGTGTAAATGTAGATTTTATTCCATCAATAGTTGCTCCACCATTTTCATTATAGAAGAAATCATGCATAATTCCTCCTCTAGCAGTACTTTCATAATCTAGATTTAATTTTCTTGCTATTTTATATGAATAGTACGATACTCTCATTAAATGATAAAGTCTTGTTGTACCATGATGAATACATCCACCAATTTTCTGAAATTCTTTATTTTCTAATATAGGATTTACAATTGTTAAATATTCTGCGTCATCCATTATTTCATCTTCTATATTATCAAACATTTATGTACTCCTTCTTATTCTTCATCTTCCTCATCATTATCTACCAATACTTCTCTTGGTTTTGATCCATTTGCAGGTCCAATAATACCTCTTTCTTCAAGTAAATCGATTATTCTTGCTGCTCTATTATAACCAAGTTTAAATCTTCTTTGAAGTAATGATGCACTTGCTTTTCTAGTTGATATAACAAACTCAACTATATCATTATATAATGGGTCATCATTATCAACATCATCTTTATCAATACTTGTTTTACTTCCAACTTCATCAAGTTTCATAAAGTTTTCATCATATACTGCTTTTTGTTGTTCAATTGTTTTATTTGCAATTTTTTCAACATCTTCTTCTGAAATAAATGCTCCTTGTATTCTTGTTGGAGAAGTTGCTCCCATTGGTGCATAAAGCATATCACCTTTACCTAGTAATTTTTCAGCACCAGGATGATCTAGTATTGTTCTTGAATCTATTTGTGATGATACCGCAAATGATATACGAGATGGTATATTTGCTTTTACAACACCTGTAATTACATCCGTTGATGGTCTTTGAGTTGCTACTATTAAATGTATACCTGCAGCTCTTGCCATTTGTGTAATTCTCATTATTGATTGTTCTACTTCTTTTGATGCAACTAACATTAAATCAGCAAGTTCATCAATTAATACTACAATATAAGGTAATAATGGTTTTTGTGATTCAACTGGTAATAACTCATTTTGTGATCTTAATTTAGCATTATAACCTTCTATATTTTTAGTTTTTGTATCACTAAATAATTCATATCTTTTTTCCATTTCATCAACAACTTTTTGAAGTGCTGCTGATGCTTTTTTTGGATCTGTTATAACTGGCATTAATAAATGCGGGATACAGTTATACATAGTAAGTTCAACCTTTTTAGGGTCAACCATTATTAATTTAACTTCATCTGGTTTTGCTCTCATAAGTATTGAACTTATAATACAGTTAACACATACTGATTTACCTGAACCAGTTGATCCTGCGATTAAAAGGTGTGGTGTTTTATTAATATCCATAAATATAGGTTGTCCCATTATATCTTTACCAAGTGCAACACGAAGTTTATTATCAGAATTTTCTTTTAAAAGTTCTTGCATCATTTCATAGAATGATACACCTGTAGATATTTTATTAGGTAGTTCAACACCAACAGTACTCTTACCTGGAATAGGTGCTTGTATTCTTACATCTGTTGCTGCTAGTGCAAGAGCAATCTCACTACTTAATGCTTTAATTTTACTTATTTTTGTTCCTGATTTAACTTCTAATTCATACTGTGTAATTGATGGTCCAACGTGGGCAGTTTTAACTTTTGCTGTTATACCAAAGTCTCTAAGTACACCATCTAATCTTTTAGCATTATCTAAAATCAAAGCCTCATTTTTTGCTTGACCTTTTTTCTTAGAATTATTATCACCAGCATCTAGTATGCTAAGATCTGGAAGTACATAATTTAAATATTTATTAGAAGCAGGAGTTTCTTCTTTTCTCTCTTCTTCTTGTTTTTTAGGAATGACTTCTTCTCTTTCTTCTTCGTCATCCTCTTCTATATAAGAAAGTCGTTTTGCTTTAGCAAGTTTTAACTTTTCCTTTTCTTCTTTTCTTTTTGCTTTTTTATCTATTACTTCACCAGTTTCTTCATCATAGTCTTCTTCCTCATACTCATATTCATCATCATCTTCTTTATCTTTAGATTTTTTTTCTTTTCTTTTAAACTTACTAAATAAATTAGTAATTGCATCTCCAATTGATAAATCAGAAACTAAAATAACACCAATAAGCATAAGTACACTAATAACTATAATGCTTCCCATTTTACCAAGTAAAATATTAAATATAGATATAAAGAATGCACCTATTACTCCACCACCTGCAAAACTTACCTTTGTATTAATACATTTAATTACTTCATCAATAGTACTTTTCATTGTTTCAAAAAAACCAGCATTTTCATTTATATAATTTAAATGTGCAAGTGATAAAAGTCCAATTAAGAATATATATATTCCTATCATCCTAGATGAAAAATACTTAGGATTTTCTCTTTTAACAAGCATATAAGAACCAAATATTAATAAAAATGCTAAAACTATAAAATCAAATGATCCCATTAAAAACATTGCAAATCCTTTAATAATAGTTCCAAGAATATTTGCTTTAAATCCTAAAAAACCAATAATTGCTATAACGATAAAAATAATACCTTTAATCTCTATTGGATATTTAAAACCAGATTTGTTTTGATTTTTCTTTTGCTTCTTTTTTGCCATATTATACGCCTCATCTACTCTTTAATAATTATATCATAGAAAAGAAAAATAGAAAAGCATTTATTACTTTTCTATATCTCTGTTATTACTGTAATTATCATTGGTTTACATTCTGTTTCACTAAATAAATATTTACCTAATTCTTCACGAATACCATTTTTTATTTTATTAAATTCAACATAGTTATCACTAATATTTGAATTAATAACTTCAAGAGAAATTTCTTTCATTTTTTCAATTATTTCATTATTTTCTTTTACATAGATAAATCCTCTTGTTAATATTTCTGGCCCAGCTTCTATTTCTTTAGTCTTTCTATTTAATGTAGCACATATTATAACTATACCATTATCACTTAAAAGTTCTCTATCTTTAAGTACAAGTTCACCAATATCTTGAGTTGAGTTACCATCTATTAATAATTCATCAACTTTAACTATTTCTTTATCTTCTGTTAATTTTCCATCTACAAATGTAGCAACCTCACCATTAAGTTTAAGTATTATATTATCTTTATCCATACCTATACTAGATGCTATATTAGCATTTTCTACTTGATGACGATACTCACCAATTACTGGAAAATAATATTTTGGATTCATTAAGTTAAGCATTAACATTAAATCCTCTTGTGATGCATGATTTAATAAATGATTCTTACTTGATAATGTTATAACATTTGCTCCTATTTTGCTTATTTCATCTGTTATTTTAGCAGCCTTTTTCTCCATACCTACTTGAACAGGCTCTAGGAAAAAGATTGTATCACTAGGATTTATTTTAACATATTTATCATATCCGTTTACAATTCTATCTAAATTTACATATGGTTTTTCGTTTTCATTAGATATTAATATAATTGCATCTCTATCATTTAGATTATTTAAATTACCAATTTGTTCTTTATCAAAATTTACATATCCTTCATCAATTACATAATTAATTAATGTTTGCATTCTTTTTCCCATAACTACTACTTTTCTATGAGTTTTAGCTACTTCATTAAATAATTCTTGAAGTCTTGATATGTGATTTGTAAATACAGTAAATATTATTCTACCTTCGTTATGTAAAAGTGCATCTCTTACATCACTTGCAATTCTATTATTTGGTGTTGTATATCCTGGTCTATCAGCATATTCTGATTCACTTAAAAGACATAATACTCCTTGTTTACCAATATAAGCAAGTTTACCAATATCTGTTTTATATGAACCAGTCATACTAGAATCAAATACAAAGTTACCAGTATAACAAATAGCACCATCAGATGTATTTAAAACATATCCAACAGTATCTGGTACTGAATGTGTTAAACTAACTGGAAAAATACTATTTTTACCAAATTTAATATTTTTATGAGCACTTATTAAATGTAAGTTATTATATTTAATATTGTTATCTTCAAATTCTTTTTTTAAAATATCCACAGTAAATTTAGTTGCATAAACTTTTATACTAGGAATATTTTTAACAATATCACTTACTGCACCCATATATTTTTCATGTGCATGTGTTATAAATATACCTTTTATTCTTTTTAAATTATCTTTCAAAAACTTTAAATCAGGTATTATATAATCAACACCAAGCATTTTATCATCAGCATACTTAAGTCCTGCATCAAAAATAAATAAGTCATTATCAACATCAACAACATACATATTTTTTCCGCTTTCATTAAGTCCGCCTAAACTAAAAATTTTAATTTTACTCATTATTTTCTCCTTTCATTTTTTTACTAAAGAAATAAGCATTAATATTATAACAAAAAAAGACAAATTTTAAAAGCATTTGTCTTTAATTTTTTATTCATGTATTTTTTCTAAAACTAAATTTGTATCCGAGACTTTTACACTAGATGTACCTTTATCACCAAGTAACACCACTGATACACTTAATATAGTTGTTTTTTCAAACCTGAATAATACTACCCTTGAATAATTCATTTGACTAAGAGTACCTTGTTCTAACTTATAGTCAAAATCTTTAATAGCGGCTCCTGTATCATCCATCAAATAAACTTCTATACCATTATCAGCATCAACACCTGTTATATAGCAAGAAAATGATATTTTATAAATACCAGGTTCAACTTCTATATGTGAATTATCTAATAATTTAAAATATTCTGATGGATTAGGTACAAACCAGGTATTATCAAATTCCATAACACCAGTATCTTCATTTTCAAGAAAACTAGCATGAACTATTCCCTCATTTGATGAAAGTGGCGTTGTTCCACTAGGACCTGTTGGTCCTGTTTCACCTTGAATACCTTGAGCACCTGTTGGTCCTGTAGGACCGATTTCTCCTTGTGGACCAATTGGACCTTGAAGACCTCTTTCTCCTTGAGGACCTGTCATACCAGTTGGACCTGTTGCTCCAGTAGGTCCCGTTGGGCCTGTTGGTCCTGTCGCACCTGCTCCGCTTCCTGATGGACCTGTTGGACCCGTCGGTCCTGTTGGGCCAATAACTACTGAACAAATTCCGAGTTTTCTCAAATTTTTGCTTAATTCTAGATTTTTCTTTATTTCTTCAAAATTTTGACAAGACATAAAAAGTTACCTCCTCACATATAATATATGAAAAAGTAACTTACACGCTTAAATAAAATAACTTATATTATTACTCATTAATACATTCTTCATAATTTTCTTTATCATTTGATAACTGTTTTAAAGTATATTTATATTTTCCATTTTCATTTGACACAATTATATAATAATCTTCTTCACTAATACTTTTATTTGTTAAAGGATTAATTGTTCCTTCATCCATAAGATTATTTTTAACAAGTTCATTATAAGAAAATTTACATATATCACTATTTTCTGTAGTTGTTTTACTTGCAATACCTTTATATAAATCATCATTTTCACTAACAAGTAATTTAGCATTTTCTTCTATAATTTCTTTTAAATTATCAAATTCTTTTTTCTTTTCATCGTTACTCATCTCAATTGATTTAATAACTCCAATGCTTGAAACAACACCCAGAATAAGAATAACCGCAAGTAATTCAATTAAACTAAAACCATTTTTCTTCATATCATTTTCCTCTAACAAAATTATAATATATTTTCTTTTATTTTTAAAGCACTTATAATTAATTTTATTTCTTCTATGTTTTCTCTATCAAGTATTATCTTATAATTAGTAACTCCAATACTTTGTAACTTATCTATTTTATCTAAACAATTAATATCTTTATAATTAAGTATTTTCATATAACAAATTTCACTTCTAATAGGAAATTTTTTATTATATTTATCTACTAAATAATAATCTTTAGTGCACTCATTACATACTTTTTCTTTATTTACATATGTATTTAAAAGACAATACTTGCTTATCATAAGTTCTGGTTTTCCATAAATAACCACTTCTAAATTAGGTTCTTCATTATATTTATTTTTATAATTTTTAATAAGATTTTCAATATTTTCTATTGTAAGTTCATATGAAAGTGTTACCTTTTTTACACCTTTATTATAAAGAAAATTTACATAATATGAATTAACAACATTAAAATATGTGTCAGTAGTTGTATTTTTTGTTATTTCACCTATTTCTGAAATCAAAGTATTTTCTTTTATCATGTTTGAATTATTAATTCTTGGCATTTTAAATATTACTCTATCATTATTTTTATATTGTGAGTATAGTAGTGCATTATTTACATAACACTTATAATCAGTATTATCTAAAATATATTCTAATTGTTCTTTATTTTGTACTTCAAAAAATATATCATTTGTAATTTTTATTCCTGATTTATTTAATATTACATTATTCTTTTGATAATTATTTTTTACTCTAATTCTATCATCTGTTAATTTTTTTATAATATCTCTTCTAAGATTATTAATAGTAGTCATTGGTATAAATATATCAGAAGGAATATCTATTTTTAAATTATCAAATACATAAATATCATTACCAAGTTTGTTTAATTTTTCTTTTATATCACTTTCTAAAGTAGGTTTATTTTTTGCTTTAAAAACAGAATCATTAAGAATAATTTTTTCTGTATTTTCTTTATCTGTAATAGTAAATATAATTTTATTATTTTGTACTTTAAATTCTCCATCTATTAATACTTTTCTTAAATTAATACTTGTTTCATTTATATAATTATTTAATTTTATATCTATTGTTTTATAAACATTAGTTCCTTTTTTTATTTCTTCTTTTGAATCTAATTCTACAATTTCACCTTTTTTAGCGCCATTAACAAGTAAGTCATTTTTATATATTCTATTTAAATAAAATCCTATTTCATTATTTTGAATAAATCTAACTGCATCACCTTGATTTATATAATCAGATAGTTTTATTTTTACTCTTCCTTTTTTATAATCAATTACTTCACCAATCAATACACCTAAATGATTAGGTCTAAATCCATTAATAAATTCTTTTGCCTTTTTGATATATAGATTACCTAAAGTAAATCCTCTATTAAATACCTTTTTCATATTAGTAATATCTTCATGACTTACTTTATCATAATCTATTTTATTTCTATAACATCTAGTAACTAGTCCAACATATTCCTTACTTTTCATTCTTCCTTCTATTTTAAAACTATCTACACCTATTTTAATTAAATCATCTAAATTATTTATAGTACATAAATCTTTTGGACTAAGTAAATATTTATCTTCTAATTCTACTTTTTTGTCACCATTTAATAATGTATATGGTTGCCTGCAAACTTGGGCACATTTTCCTCTATTACCACTTCTATTACATTCAAAATAACTAAAGTAACATTCTCCAGAACAAGATATACATAAAGCACCATGAACAAATACTTCAAGTTCTATATCAACTTCTTCTTTCATTTTTTTAATAGTTTCTATAGGAACTTCTCTAGCAAGTACTACCCTTTTAAAACCCATTTCTTTTAAGAATTTAAGTCCATTAATATTATGAACATTCATCTGTGTTGAAGCATGCATCTCTAAATTTGGAAATGTTTTATGTATTAAATCTGCCATACCTAAATCTTGAATTATAACAGCATCTACTCCATTTTTATATATAAAATCCACATAGTTAATAAAGTCTTCTACTTCATCATCATAAACAATTGTATTAATAGTTATATAAATTTTAACACCATATAAATGACAATAATTAATTGCTTCTATTATTTCATCATCATTAAAGTTTTCTGAAAATGCTCTCGCACCAAATTTCTTACCTGCCATATAAATAGCGTCCGCACCATTTTGAACTGCGACCATTAATGTTTCTAAATTACCCGCAGGAGACAATAATTCTATTTTTTTCATAAGTAATCACCAAGAAAAGTATACCACAAAAAGCATTTATAATAAAACAAAAAGAACATTTCTGTTCTTTAAATCTTTTACCAAGATCTTCCGCCTCCACCACCGGAACCTCCTCCTGAATATCCAGAAGAGGAAGATGATGAAGAAGATGATGATGACGAATAACCAGAATTTTCAGTAGGTTTATATTCAAAATCACGTGCTGTAATAATTCTATTTATTCTATACATATTATCATCTATCAAACGGCTCATTTGATTAAAATCAAGGGTATCATTACTATAGAAATTTTCATTTTTTAATGCAATACCTTCAAATTTTTTAATATATTTGTTTGTTATACCAAGTACATAAGCATATGGTAATATATCATAAAAATAATAAGGATTCTCATCTACTAATGCTTCTAATTTATCTTTTTCAACTGCTATAAGAAATTTTTTAAAACCTTTTATTTTATTTAATAATTCATTTCCATATTCAGTCCTTTTCTTTATATTTTTTAAACATAAATACATTATTAATAAACATACAAATTCGATATATATAACGTTTATATTTTCCATTAATATAAATGCCGCACCTAATAAAAATACAAAGCAAAATACGCCCATGCAAATCTTAATACTTGTATATTTCTTAGTGAATAGAAAAGGAACTTGTGTTAAGGTTAATAATAACCAAATAAGTAATATCAATTGAGCATTTTCTAAATATGCCTCTAATAATAAAGAAACAACAAAACTTAATATCATATTTATTAATATTACTATTTTATATTTCTTATTATTTTTTTCAAAATATCTATTTTGAGTTGTTTTATTTAATTTTATTTTTCTTATTTCATCAATAGTACGATAGAATCTCCTTTTTAATGAAGATATATAAACACTATCTTTACCTAAAAATAATCCCTCAAAGAAAATTCTTTCACATCTATTTCGTTCATTATATTCTTTTAATTTTTGAAGTTTAATATCCTTCCCATCTTCAATTATTTTTATATATCCCTTACCTGCAAGACATATAAGTAATGAAACTACAGCTTTATTACTTATTTTTCCTTTATATATATAAGATACATCTAAACTGTTTAATCCTTTAGGCGGCAAATATTCAACCGGATATTCTTTTCTTTTATTTATGCCTTTTATTAAGAATATTATAATTGATATTAAAGTCAAAATTATTGGTATTATAAAAGGTAAATTACCAATAAATCCAAGACTAAAATATTTATTTGGGAGATTAATTTTAACAGTTATAGCATTATAAGAATCAAGTATACCAATATAACTACCTTCTATTACATTTTTATTTACTGTATATTTTATTAATTCACTATCAGTTGATCCATATCTTCCATATGTAAAATATATCTCATTTTTATCAAAATCTTTTGGCATTGTTATTTTAAATGTTATATTATCAATTGTTGTATCCCAGTCATCCCCAATTATGTTAAAATAAAATTCATCATTATATTCGTCTTTATTAATTGGTAATTTATAATTATATTTTATAATATATTCTTTTTCTCCAATAAATTTTTTATTTTCATCACCAATTTTTAATTGTAATTCTTTATTTTCTTCACTTTTAGTATAATTTTCATTTATTTTTAGATTTGATATTTTAGCACTATCATGATATTCATTTTGTAATGGGATTTTTCTTATAATACCATGTTTTTCATTTTTAAAATCAACTGTAATTTTTTCGGTTATATCAAATGAATTATTTTCATTAACATTTATATTAACATCGTACTTTGATATTACATAATCATCAGAATACGCATATGCTTTTGTTGAAAATAAAAAAAAGAAGAAGAAAAGAAATATTATTTTACTTAATTTTTTCATTATATACATCTCCTAATTTAATACATATGGTTTTAACTGTGTTCCATTACCGCCACTTACAGTAACATTTCCATTTAATTTTAAAACAATATATGTTTTGGCGCTATCAACACTTGTAAATTCATTATTCATAGTCATAACTTTATATTCATTATTATCTTTAATCCAATCATTATTATCCATATTTATATATGAAGCATTATTAAGTATAGTTTGATTATAAAGTTCTAATGAAATAATGGATGCATCACTAAATAATTTATTTCTTACTTCTTCATCAAAATTATCATTTGTGTATGACTTTTCATATTCTGCTATATTTTGTTTATCTATTTTTTCATCTGTTTCTTTAACTAAATATGCACATCTATACATATCTACTTTAACTAATCTATAAATTTCTTTATTAAAAGAAACATAATTTAAACTATCTTTACCTTTATATATAAATTCATTATTCACTTTATAAACATTTTCTTTTTCACTCTTTGTACTTACATAATCATACAATGTTTTTCCTTCAATATATTCATACTTAATAACACCATTATTATTTGTTATTAAAACTTTCGTATTATTATCATATTCTTCATCTGTTAAAGGATTTTTAGTACCTTTTTTTATATAGCCTGTATCTATTAAGTCTTGAACAGTATATTCAGTTATAGAAGTAGAATTTACATCTGCTAAATACTTTAATTTTGCAGCATCTACAATATTTGATTTTGATACATTATACGCTGTTAATCTTGATGCACCTATTGTATCTATAACTTTTGGATAAGCAATTACACTTATAACCGCAAGTATTGCAATAACTGCTAGTAATTCAATTAATGTAAATCCTTTCTTCATATTATCCTCCTACCGTATAAATAACTTCTCCATTATAATTATAATAACTATTATTACTTATAATATAGTTTTCATAAACTTGTATTTTTTTTGGAGACTTTATACTTAAATCTTTAAACGTTTCTAAATTTATAATAACATTTTCTCCATTATATTTTCCCTTTATAATAGGATATTTTGTAGTTATTATATCAAAACTATCATAAATTGGTTTAATAAGTTCTTTACCATCAGAATCAATTATACCATATTTGCCATTTTCTTCGAAAATAAATAGCTCTTTATTTGTAAGTTTCTTTATATTTTTAAATAGTGAATCATTTAAGAATTTTATTCCATCATATTTAAGTGAAATTACTTCTTTACCTTTTCCATCAATTACTCCATATGAATTATCATTTGAAACAATTGCATAACCATATTTATTAAAGTTTGATGCAGTTTCATATTCTTTTCCTGTTATTTTACTTCCTTTTTTATTTATAAAACTATATTTATTATTTTCTGTTTTTATTATCATATAATCATTTTCATATGTATTATCAAGTGGTTTAATATCACTAAATGATCCTAGTTCTTTCTTTGGAGTATATATAGTATATATTTCTTTTTTTGCAGTAAAATTATATTTCTTTTGAAGTACAACGCCATCAGAATATGTATAATCTACTCCTTCACTATTATTGATTACATCTTTAGTTAATAAATTTATATAATCAATACTTGCATCTTCTTTTATACCAATAGCAATATCTGAATCAAGTGATTCAATTCTAAGTCTTTTATAATCTTGAGTTTCATATACTACTTTATCATTTTTTATAACAAAATATCTATTATTTCCTGTTTTATTTTTAATATAAAATACATTATTATCAAGTACATTAATTTCATCTAATGTATACTTATATACTTCATTACCTGTTTTTGTATTTATTATTGTTGAAGATGAGTTAATTTTTATTTTAGCATACACATCTGATGTACTATCATCTATTATATTAGATACCTCAACTGATATATTTCTATCGTCTACTTCATCAACTTTATAAGTATATATTTCTTTACCTTCATTATTCATGACACCCATTGTTTCATCTCTTGTAAAAATAAATACACCTGATTTAGAATATGTAATATTATCATATTTAAATCTAGTAAGTTCTTCAAGATTTTCATTCATAAGTCCCATTTTTAACCCTTCATTTGTAAATTTACTTACTGCATATCTATTACCATAAAGAGTTGCTGAAAATATATTTCCGAATGCTATTTTATTTTTTCCTTTTCCATCTATTATTCCATATAAACTATTATAATTTTTTACAACTGCATATCCTTTATAGAAATCTGTTCCATATAAATATTTTGGCTTAACAATTACCTCACCAGAATTATCTATGTAACCTGTTTTTGAATTTTCTTCTATTTTAATTAGGTTAATTGAATCAGCATTTGCCTTATTAACAAAGACATAAACTCCGATTAGAGAAACAAATAAAAATGCGACTACTGGTAAAACTCTAGATGTTTTTTTAACAAACTCAGTATATTCTTTTGTGTTCTTATATGCTTTTTTCTTTTTAGGTTCTTCCTTAACATCTGGTTTAAATAAATCTTTTGCTTTTATATTTTCATCACTATCATCTAAGTTAAGGCTAAATAAATCTTCTTTATTTAGATTTTCATTATGATCTGGAATATTTATTTCATTATCAGCTTTATTTAAATCATTATTTATAAATGGATTACTATCTTGATAATTATCTTCAGTATTATTTTCTAAGTTTACATTTAATGATTCTTCCTTTATAGAATCATCTTTTATTTCTTCTTTAACATTTTCATTAGAAAGAAAATTTAATACATCTTCACTACTTACTTTGCTTTCATTTTCTTTATTTTCTTTTTCTTTATTATTGTCATCATCTTCATAGGCGGGAGAAAATGGTAAATCATCATCAAAATCAAAGTTATTCATAATTTTCCCTCCTATTATTATTCTTAATAATATAATACCATAATTTTAAAACAAAAAAAAGTAATAATTAAAAAAGTGTTATAATAAATAACACTTTAGAACTATTTTTTTATAATCATTAATTAAGACCTCTTTGATCAGATTTGTCAATTCCATCTGATATAGATTTAAGTATTTCCTTTTCTTTCATCAATAAATCTTTTTTTCTATTTAAATAAGAATTCTTATTTATAACAATATTTTCGATTTTTGATTTCAATGGTAGATACATTCTTGAAGACGCAAATAAAATAATTCTAACTAATTTTTCATTGTCAATTGTATTATTTAATTTATCAGAAATTGTTTGAATATAATCTTTAATATATGAATTTTCTAAAGGATTATTTCCTTTATCTAACTCTTCTAAATATTTTTCTGCAAATACTATATCAGGATGTTTATTTCCATCTTTCATATTACCATTTTCATCTACACAGAAAGCATTATACCCTTCTTCATCATATAATGTACCTGTTCTTGTATTAATTCCATTTATATCAAAATGAAATCCATCTGCTACACTATTCCAATATCTTATAGAAGGATTAAATAATTGCAACTCTCCTCTTCTATAATAATACTCAGGATATCCTGTTTTTCCATGAACATTAAAACCACGTATATCTAAATTTGTACCTGTTATTATGTTTGTATATGATGTGTCAGAAAAATCACCATTTTTATAATAAAATTCAGGATCTTCATTCACTGCAAAATAATTATTATTATATATTTCTCCAGTATCTTTACTTATACCATCAGCATCAAATCCTTCATTATTATAAAATACATTATCTCTATTTAAATACTCTTTCTTTTTATTAAATCCATGCTTATCCAATCCTGAAATATTATATCCATCATCACCATACCTACTACCTGTAGGTTTTCTAGTACCATTTTCTAACTTTTCCCAGTAGTATCCCACTGAATCTAAACCATTTTCATTATATTTTACTTCACTTTTTACCCTTGTACCATCTTCAGATTCTGCATAATAATAACCATCTCTTCCAAAATATCTTTCATTATATGGTGCCTTTGTTTTTTTATGATAGCCTTTATAATCAAAGCCATAATCGTCATAATCACGTTCTGTAAATCCACCACTAGATGACATATAATGTAAATATTTATGATAGCAATTAAAACCATTTTCATCTTTTTTTCTGTCGGTCTTTATTCTCTCTCCATCTTTTTTCTCATAATAATAACCATCTACATCAAAATAACCATCATCATATTTTTGTTCTGTTTTAATTCTGTTACCATTTTTATCTTCTTTCCAATAGAAACCATCTCTATCAAATCCTCTATCATCACATAAATTTCCATCTAAATGTTTTCCATTTATATCAAAACCTCTATCTGAATATATTCTATTAGTTTTTTTAATTTTTCCATTTCCGGTTCTTACCCAATAATAACCATCAGAACTAAAGAAATACTTATTTACAATAGGTCGAATAATTTTTCCATCACTATTTCTTTTTAATGGTCTAGTTTTGCCTAAATAATCGAAGCCATTTCTATCATATTTTGTTTCTGTATCTTTATGTAAATGATTTCTATCAAATCCTCTTTTATCATAACCATCTATGTCATATCCTTCTAAATCATATTCTGACGAATAATTTTTATATATCAATTCATGAGTTATTGGATCATGTGCTTTACCATCTATAGTAAAACCTCTTTCATCATATTTAGATTCAGTAGATATTAATTTACCATCTATTAAATTATACCAAATACCATTTATATCAAAACCATGTTTATCAACTATAGTACCAGTCTTTTTATTAATTCCTAAATAATTAAACCCATATTCATCTACTATCGTTCTTGTTTTTTTATTGATAAATTTTCTATCAAAATCATGCTTGTCATAACCTTCTATATTATAACCATCTTTATCATACATATTACCTGTTTTTATATTGTATCTTCTAAAATCACTAGGTCCTTTAACAATAAAATCATTATCAACAAACGATTTTGTTTCATCATTTTCTATGAAACTATCATATAAACCATATCTAATCGCAGTTTCTATATTTAAACCATCTATAGGTATATTTCTACTATGGAATAATAATTTTTTTATTTCATTATATTCAAATCCAATTTGATAATCATCATCTAGTCCTAAATCATCAATTAAATCTATTGCATATTGTGGTAATATTTCTTTAAGATCCGATAATGTCATATCTAATTTTAAGGTATCACTATTAATTGGTATTGCATATTCATCAAGTATATCAAGTACAGACATACACATAATAGCTCTAATTTTAGGAGATTGATTTCTCACACCACCAACTTTTCTTGATTTTTTAACTAAATCAATTAATTCACTTTGTGCTGCAGTAAGTTCAAATGTTCCTACATGATCAATATCTTTTTCATTTGGTGGAATTACTCTATCAGGAATATCAATATCAAATAAATTTAAATCTTGTGCTATTTCTAATATTCCTTCTACCATCATTTTTTTCTTTTCATCTAAATTATCTAATAATTTTGAATCTAAATATTTTTCATATTTAATTTTAATTTTTTTCAATATTTTTGCTTTACTTGCTTCATTAACATTTACACTATTTATATCTGGATAGCAGCCATGTTTATAAATCCAACTTTTAACTCTAATTAATCTTTCCAAATCATCTTCTGAATTTGTTTTATTTATTTTTCTATCCATATTTAAGCAAAAATAGTTATTATATAAATCAAAAACTACAGGAATTTCAGCATCAGTATAAATATGTCCAGGTTCTTTAGCATAAACCGTTCTTCCAAACTCTTGTAAAAACTTAATATAACTTGAACTAATTGGTTTAAGCATAAAAGACCCACTGATACCATCAACGTGTATTCCCTCATCTAGCATATCAATTGCATATAATAATTTCATATGTTCTGATAATTTAGATTCAAACTCTGATATTATTCTATCATTTTCTCTAGATGATAATCCACTATAAATAAAATTTTGTTCAGGATTTTCATCAATATTAACTAAATTATCTTTCATTTCTAACATTTTAGAATTAAAATAACTTTCATAATCATTATTTCGTTCTTTACTCATTCTAGGTAAAAATACAATATATTTACCATTTTTATTAACAATATTTTTTTCTATTATCTCTTTCATACCATCAAGTTTTGATTTTGAAATCATTTGCATTAACTTATCATAAATTACTTTGTATTCTGCTTTTTTTACAGGATCTGTCTCTTTTTCATATTTTTCTTTTATTTCCAAATATTGTGGTGTATTTTCTAAATTAAAATCAAATGCAACTATTTTTGGTGAAATTACTATACCATCTCTAATAGCCTGTATTAAATCCATATTAATAGCTAAATGTTTTCCAAATAATAAATCTTTAGATGAATATCCACCTACCAATTGAGCTATGGTAATTGTCATATCTTCACCATCAGTTCTAACTGGTGTTGCGCTCATCCCTAAAATTTTAGCATTTGGATTTCTTTTTATCAACTGATTAATCTTTTTTGACCATAAATCAGCACCTGTTCTATGAAGTTCATCAAATATTATTAAATCAGCATCAAGCTTTTCAAGTTCTTCCTCTTCTTTATTTGTTAAACCTTGATAGCAATAGAATTTTAAATATGGAAAGTACTGCTTTATATAATTATCATAATTATTTACATCTTGAATCATTTTGTTTACTTCTTCAGGATCTAAATTATAACCAATTATATTTCTAATAATATGTCTTTGAATTTGTCTATTAATACCAGTATTTGGAGAAAAATATACTATATTACTATTTCTATAATCTAACATTTTTGTCATAGCTATATAGGATTTACCAGCACCTGTTGGAAGAACAACTCCTGCAAAATTTTTATCTTTAAATAATTCATTAATGTTATCAACTGTTTCTTTTTGATAATCTTTTAAATTTATATTTGTTCCTTCTATAACATTATCATCATCTTTTATATTTCTTAAAGCATCAAAATCAAGTGCAGATATTTTATAATTTAAATTATCTATATTTTTCTTTATTATTTCATTTAAGTCAGGTAAATTTGATAAATCTTCAAAATTATATCCTTTAAATCCTTTGGATAAGTATAAATTAACAATATAATAAGGGATTAAATCTTTTTTTACATTAGCTTGAATAAATGCATTGTATAAATTTTTACAATTTCCTTTATATAAAGCATTACATATATCATATTTTTCATTTTTAGTTAGTTTTTTATCTTTAATTGTTCTAGTATAAATACTATTCATATCAAGACCATTAACAATTGCTTCTACATAATATTCATTTTCACTAATTTGACTTGGTTTATTGCCAGTAATATTTTCATATTCTTGATTTATAAATGTATTTAATTTATCTACTAAATAATTCTCTCTATTCTCTACTATATTAACAAGCTCTTCCTCATTCATATTATTAAGTAATTCAAATAATTTCTTTTCTGATTCATTAAAATTTATTGTAACAGACTCACTTAATGACATATTTGATAAATTTAATCTAGAAGATATTTCAGGTTCTATTCCATAAGTATTATTTTTCATAAATTCCAGTTTTTTTTCATATTTAGGATCATTACCTAAAATATTATTTAACATATTGATTGTATTATATGTTCTTAACTTTGCTTTTGCAAAGTAATACGCTTTTGAATATAATTCCATTGCTGTATTATAATCAATAGAACCACCAGTTAATTTAAACATATTTTCTATTGAGAAATCTCTATCATTTAATTTATTATTTTCATATGGATAACTAATACTATCAATATTCTCAATGTTTTTTATTAAAAATTTTTTGATTTCGTTTATTTGTTGATCTGAATTAGGCATTTGTTGAAGTAATGAAAATACATCTACTACTTCTTTTGATACATTAATTACTTTTTCTTTTGGTATTTCCTTATAATGAATTAATTCAGAAGAAGCAAAAGCGAATTTAAGTGATTCGATGAATAATCTATTACTAAATTTATTTGAAATTCTGTCATTTAATATATCAAGTTTTAATATAAGTTTGTCCTTTTCTAAATTTTGTGATTCATCTAAAGTTAAATAATCATAAGTATCAGTTAATGAAATATCGTTCGAATTTTTATCTATTAAATTTCTCTTAATTAATTTAATAACTTCATTTAGTTGATATCTATTTTCTACATTATCGATAGCATCAAAGTAATATTTTTCTAAACTATTTTGATCATATTTAGAAATAATTTCATTTACTCTTTTATTTGCTTCATCCATCAAGTATAAACCAGCTATATAAACACCATTATTTATTTCATCTTTTTTTACTTTTACCATGACATATTCATCGTGATAATTTTCTCTGCCATAAGTTTCAGCTACATTTGCATTGCTAGTTAAAGAAATACAATTAGTATCTTTAGTATGTGCCCACTTTACATGATCGTGTACTTCCTCTAAAGAAATCTCTGATTGATTAGTATATGATGTTTTACCTGTAAATCTAGATAAGTCAGTCCTAACTCCAGTAATTAAATTATTTTGTGTTGTAGTACCATTTATTATATCATTATGATCTTCATTATTTAAAGCTCTAAAAAAATAATAATAATCACCTAAACTCAATACATTAAATTTACTTAAATCAAACACTTCTTTATTCATATTAACACCTACATTTATTTAATTTAATTATAACATATTTAAATTAAATAAAAAAGATTGTTTTATCAATCTTTATTCTACAATATGCGCTCTAACAACTATTCTTGATTTACCACCATTTTCACAAGTAACAATTGTTAAGTGATAATCTTCTGTATGAACTAAATAACTTGTATCTTCAGGGCTAACATACCTACTTACTGAATAAACAGTATAAGTCATTTTTCTTCCTAAATTATCTGAAATATATATTAAATCTCCATCTTTTAAATTTCTAACAGGATAGAAAAATGGAGTTCTTCCTCTAAAGTTATGTGCAGATATTACAAATCCACCTTTTTCATTTAAATCAACACCATATGTTTTTATAGATCCTATACTCATAGCAGCATAAGTATGTTCTTTTAAAATTACTGTACTTATTCCAACCTTTGGTATTTCTATTTTTCCCAAAATAGTATATCCGTTATAATTTACTGTATATGTTTTTTCAGGCTCTGGTTCTATATCTTTCTTTTCTATTTTATTTTCGAATAGTTCTAGAGCATTTTTTTCCTGATTATTTAATTTTCTTTCACGAAAATTATCATATATCATCATAAATGTTACAAAATACAAAGTAAAAATAAGTAAAAATATAAGTATATTGATAAATTTCTTCATATGCCCTCTCCTACTCTTTTTATAATTATAACATATTTTTTATTTCATTTCATCAGGTAAATTTAAATTCATATAATTAAGTACAAAAGGTGCGATATCAGATAACTTATTTACATTATCTATATTTAAATTTTTATCAGTTACAATAAATGGTACTAAATTAGTTGTATGACTTGTTACTACATTACCATTTTCATCAATCATTTCTTCAGCATTACCATGATCAGCAGTTATTATAAATAAATATTCATCTTCTACGCATTTCTTATATAATTTACCTATCATTTCGTCTATAGTTTCAATTGCTTTTTTAGTCATATCATAGTTTCCAGTATGTCCAACCATATCACCATTTGCAAAATTTAAGAATATGAAATCATAATTATTATCCATTTTCTCTAATAAATTTGAAGTTATTTCTCTAGCACTCATTTCTGGTTTTAAGTCATAAGTTGCTACTTTAGGTGATGGAATTAAAACTCTGTCACAAAGATTTAAATCTAAATCTCTTCCTCCATCAAAGAAATATGTAACATGTGCATATTTTTCTGTTTCTGCTATTCTAAGTTGTTTTTTTCCTAATTTAGATAAGTATATTCCAAGTGTATTATCTATTATTTCTTTTTTAAATGCTATATCTGATTTAACATCATCTGATACATACATCATAGTTGTTAAATATAAATTATTAAATATTTTTCTATCAAATCCATCAAAGTTAGGATCAACTAAACTTCTTAATATTTGTATTGCTCTATCTGGTCTAAAATTTGCCCAAATTATACTATCATTATCTTCTACTTTACCTGATTCATCTATTATAACAGGTTCAATAAATTCATCTGTTATTCCCTTTTCATAACTATCAGTTATATATTTTTTATAGTTATCACACTTATTTCCAGTATTATTAACAATAACATCATAACATTTTTTTAATCTATCCCATCTTTTATCTCTATCCATTGCATAATATCTACCTGAGATAGTACAAATTTTACCTATACCTAATTCATTTATTTCATTATTTAAATCATCAATATACGAAATACTTGATTCTTTAAATGTATCTCTTCCATCTGTAAATATATGGAAATATACATTAGAAAAATCTTCTTTCTTACATAGTTTTAATAGTGCTTTTATATGATTAATATGGCTATGAACACCTCCATCACTTAAAAGTCCCATTATATGTAATTTTGAATTATTTTCTTTTGCATGTCTAATTGCATTTAAGAATGATTCATTAGAATAAAAACTCTCATCTTTTATTGCTCTATTAATAAGTTCTAATGATTGATATATTATTCTTCCAGCACCTATTGTTAAATGCCCAACTTCACTATTTCCCATTTGTCCATCAGGAAGTCCAACAAATGTTCCTGATGCATTTATTCCTTTATTAGGATATTCTTTCATTAAATAATCTATATTTGGTTTATTTGCATTAATAAGTGCATTCCCATCTTTTATTTTACTTAATCCTACTCCATCTAAAACGCATAATAATACTTTTTTCATTTTCTTTTCCTCCTTAAGCAACTTAAAAAAGGTTAAACTAATAACCTAAATCTTTTAACACTTTATTAACTTCTTTTTTATATTTTTTGTCTGCAACTGCATTAATAACAACATTATCTACTCTATATAATTTAAAATATGTTCCTTTTGTATTTTTTACATAAGTATAGTTATCTTTTTCTTTAAATTTATAATTTTTTTGATTCTTATATAAATCCTCTATTTCTTTTTTCGCATCTTCTGCTTTTTGATATTCAGTAAAGAATACTTGAACATTACCATTTCCTGCTTCTAAATATCTTATAACTGATAAATCATAATCTGATGATTTATCTAATATAGTATAACCATCCTTAGAATTAAAATATTCATTATAATCTGTATAAGATACTTTTTCTAAATTCTTATTGCATCCACTTAATAAAACAACAAAAAATAATACTGAAAAAATCTTTAATATTCTTTTCACTTATTGCCCCTCCATTCTATAAATAGAATAACATAAATTTAATATTTTATCAATCTTTATATGCTTCTAACCTATTAATTTTTATTCCTTTTTCACTAAATTTCCTTTCATACTCTGTCATTACATTATTTTCAAAATCACTATTATGTAAGTCTAATGAAATATTTTTTAATTTATAACCAAATTCACTTAAAGATTCTATAGAAAATTCAAACAAAGCTGTATTATCTGTTTTCATAAATATAGTCTTTTTACCTTTAAATATATTTTCATATCTATTTAAAAACCTTTCATGTGTAAGTCTTTTTTTAGCGGCACGTGATTTTGGCCATGGATCTGAAAAATTTAAATAAATTAAATCTATTTCTTTATCAAATACATCTTCTATAAGTCTAGCATCCATTCTTATTAATTTTAAGTTATCTAACTCTTCATTTTCTAATTTTTGTACTGCTTTTACAATAACACTATCATACATCTCAATACCGATAAAATTAATATTTGGATTATTCTTTGCCATACCTATTATAAAATCACCTTTACCCATTCCTATTTCTATATGAATAGGTTTATCATTACCAAATACATCTTTCCATTTTCCTTTATTTTCTTCTGGATTTAAAATAATGTATTTTGAACTTTCTATTATTTCTTTTGAACCTTTTACATTTCTAAGTCTCATAAATTTCACCCAAATTAATTATACTATATGGTTCACAAAAAATAAATATATGAATATACTAAAATTGAAAGAAAATAAGGAGGATAACCTATGAATAATTATGATAAAACTTTCGTTTATGATGAAAGACCATCATTTGAATCTTATAATAGTATGAATATGCAGTACCCTAGTATGCCTATGATGCCTGTATATCCAGGTAATATGATGATGCCAAATATGAATAATAACTCTAATAGTTATAATAATTTAGAATCAAGAGTTTCAACTTTAGAAAAGAAAGTTCAAAATCTTGAAAATAAACTTCAAAAATTAGAAAATAATTTATACCCAAAAGCAGTTGATTATACTGAAATGAGTAGTGATTATATAAATGCATCTTATCAAAATTCAATGAATATAATGTAAAAGGCACCAAATGGTGCCCTTTATTTATACATAATCATAGCAGAAAAACAATATATTTGTTCTTCTGAAAACATTGCAATACTTACCTGAAACTTTATATCTATAATATCAGTATGTTCAGATAAAAATTCATTTACTCTTTCTTCTAAATCTGCCTCATGACTTTCATCAAAAATTTTAACCTTCATATTCTTCACCTAACTATATTATAAAACTAATATAGTTATTTTTTTGTCACATAATAGGCTGTTATCTTTTTATTTTCATATTCATATTTTATTAATACTTTTACTGTTATTTCATTTTTTAAATCATCAATACTACCAGTATATGGTATATATCCCGCTAAAACAACACCCTCTGGTTTCTCACCTTCAGTAAGTGTTACAGCATCATCAAAAATTCCTACACTTGGAAAAACATCATCTGTTTGTTTATCATGAATCGCAAGCGCTGTTATATTTTTAACAGTTCCTTTTACATTATCAACAGAAACTTCAAATCTAATTTCATTATCGTTTTCTTTTGTATATTCTACATTAACATCAAATGGTAAATTTTCTGAACTTTCTTCTTCTTTTTTTAGTTCTTGCACATATTTAATATAAGTATCTTTATTACCTTCATTTTCTTTTTTTTCTTCTTTTACAGGCTCAGATTTATTTGTACAACCAACTATTATTAAGCTTAAAAATATTAAAACTATTAAAGTTATTATTTTATTTTTCATATTATATTACCTCTATAAAATATTCTTCAATTATTTTTTTCATAACTATTGGAAGATTTTCCTCATAAACATCTAACTGTTCATTATATCCATCCATAGACCTCATTGGTTTATCAGTTACTCCCTTTATTATAATACATTTTACATTATTTGTCTTACATATTTTCAAAACTGCATAACTTTCTAAATCTGATGCATCAATACTATTACTTGCTAAAAAAGTATAATCACTCCAAAGTACAAGAGCTTTATCACTAGTACCAAGTACTCCATCATAATATTCATTTGGCATGGAAACTTGATTAGGAACTAAATATAATTCTTCATCTATTTCTTCTTCTAATTCTCTAATAATATAATCATAATCAATTACTTTACTTGGAATAATTATATCACCATAATTAAGTCCTTCATTAGATGAAGTACAAGTTCCTATTACAATTAATTTTTCCAAATTAAATTTATCTATCATATATTGGGCTGCTGCTGACGCATTTATTTTTCTAATTCCACTTCTAAAAAATACTATATCTTTACCTCTAAATTCAGTTCTATAATATTCTCCAAAAGGATATTTTTCTAAATAATCTTCCCCTATATTATATATTTTTAATAACTCATTAAATTCCTTTTTTGATGAAATTAATACTCCTATCAAATTATTCACCCACTTCTTCTTTTGTTATTTCTTCTTTATATCTAGTATTAAATAAATCGTCATCTTCTAATACTTCTATATCATCCATATCTATTTTTGGAAGTTCATCAATACTTGATAAATTAAAATAATCTAAAAAATAATTTGTTGTTTTATATAAATTAGGTTTACCAGGTAAATCACTTTTACCATCTTCAACAATAAATCCTTTTGAAACAAGATTTCTAATCATTTGTGATGAATTAACTCCTCTTATTTCATCTACTGCTATTCTAGTAATTGGTTCATTATATGCGATTATCGCAAGTGTTTCAAGTGCTGACTTACTAAGTGTATTACTAACTTCTTCTGTTAATTTTTTTATATATTCTTTGTTTTGTGCCTTAGTTACAAGTTTATATTTATTACCTAATAATTTTAAGGTTATTCCTCTATCTTCTTTTTCGTATAATTTTTTTAAAATATCTAATTCTTCATTTAATTTTTCTTCATCTATTTCTAAAATACTTTCTAGTTCTTCTATTGATAATCCATCTTCACCTACTGCAAAAAATAAAGATTCAAGCACACTACTCATTTACTTCACCTTCTTTTAAACTTACTACAATATTATTAAAATTATTTTCTTGAATAATATTTATTTCTCCAAATTTAGCCATTTCAAGTATTGATAAAAAAGTTACAACAACATATTCTCTTGTTTTTACTTCAAACAAATCAAAGAATGATACTTTTTTCTTATATCTTAATATATTTCTAATATCTTTAGTTCTATCAGTTACTGATATTTCTTTTTTTGTTATTTTTGTTTCAAGTGGCTTTTCATCTTCTTTTCTTTTCAAAAAATCAGATAATGCTTTTGTTAAATCTTCTACTGTAACACTTCCATCATTTGTAATTTCATAATCAGTAAATTCACCTAAATTAATTGGTTCTTTTGTATATATGTTTCTTCTATCATCTTCGAGTGTCTTAAATGTATCAACCATATCTTTATATTTCTTATATTCTACAAGTCTATTTATTAAATTTTCTCTTGGATCTTCTTCATATTCGTCATCTTCATCGTTTTTACTATTTGGTAAAAGAAGTCTAGATTTAAGTTCAATTAATTCTGCTGCCATAACTAAATATTCAGATGCTACTGTTAGATTCATTTCTTCCATTCTTCTAATAAATTCTAAATATTGTTCTGTAATTTTTTCTACTGAAATATCATAAATATCCATTTCACTAGTTTTAACTAAATGTAAAAGTAAATCAAGGGGACCTTCAAAATCATTAATAACAAATTTATAATCCATTTACTTCACCTACTTTTCACTATAAACCATTATAACATATATAATTAGAATAGCAAAAGAAAAAATTTAGCATACCGCTAAATTTATTTCATACTATTCACAAGTTTTTTCTCATATTCTTCATATTTTTCAATACCATTAAATACTTTAATATGATCTTCACCATTACATAAAAGAACTTTATCTTTTAACTCATACTTTTCTCTAACCATTGGTGGTATCAAAATCCTATTTTGATTATCAGAATTTGATATACCAAATTTACTAAACATTAAAAAGTTTATTTTATCGTTTATAAATTCAAATAATTCTAAATTTCCAGAATCCAAAGCCTTTTCCCTTTTTATTTTTAATTTTTCAATATACCCATTAAACACAATCAAATCATGTAAAGAAAATGTTATATCATTCTCCTTTGCAATCAAAATTTTTTCACTTTTACCAAGTATTGAACTTTTAGGAACCATCATCCTACCCTTTGCATCAATTGTCATAAATTTAACTTCATCATTCATATTTTACACCCCATTATTTCAAATTATTTATAAGTCTTTTTTCATACTCTTTCTTTTTCTCATCATTTTTAAATACTTTAATATGATCTACTCCATCACACATTAAAACTCTATCTTCTATATCATACATATCTTTAACATGATTTGGAATTAATACTTTATTTGATGAACTTTTTTTAATTACATCTAATTTACCAGATGATAATTCTTTTATATATTCATCAAAGAATTCTTTTCTTTTTATGTTACCGCAAGAAAGAGCCATTTCACTTTCATGTTTTAATTTTTCTAATATTTTCTTATACTCAATTAAATCATATATTGAAAATGTTAAATAATCTTCTTTTCTAATCAAAATATTTTCACTTTCACCAATAACAGATGTTTTAGGTACTATTATTTCACCATTTTGATCTATTTTAGCATAATTAATAACGTTATTTTCTATAGTCATTTCATACCTCCATTAATAAAATATATCTCTTTTCAGGGTATATAATATATATCATTTTATTTGTTTTGTCAAAAAAAAGAAAGTTATTTACTAATTTCTTTAATCAGTGTTACATTACTTTCTTTTTCATATTTAATTTTTACTTTATCCCCATTATTTATAAATGGTAATAAATCTTTATTAGTTTTAATTGATACCTTATAATTTTTGTTTTCACTATCAGTAATATAATAATATGTATTACTATCTATTATTACATCTTTAATATTAGTTATAGTTATTTCTTTTTCTTTTGTTTCTGCATTAGTTACTTCTTCACCTATATCATTTAGATAATTTTCAGCTGCTTTCTTTATTCCACTTGACGCATCTGTTACAACAACTTTTTGATAATCTACAACATCTACAAATGCATACATTTTAACAAGACCTGCATTATCTTTTAAAGATATTAAATATGTTGGTCTATTATTTAAATTAATTAAAAGTGGGAATGTTGATGTATAGTTCATTTGTTGTACTTGACCTTTAGCAGATGCCATTGCAGAATATTCTTCCGCTCCTGCGATAGAATAAAAATTAGTTTCTTTAGTTCTCATATTAGTTAATGTAAATCCAATATTTGATTCATCACTAATAACAGATGTAATACCTGTATATAAATATATATCATCATCCATTGCTAAATAATTGTATCCATCTGTTGTTTTAACAACACCTTTTTGTCCAAATATAGTATTAAAGAATCCATTTTTATATTGTCCCCAATCATCAATTTGTTCAATAATAAGATCAGCTTCATACACATGGTCTACCCATTTTGGAACATCCTTAACAGAATATTTTTTTGATTCTCCTGTAATAGGATTTAATATAACTATACCTGATACTTCTCTTTTAAGTCCAACACCTGTATATTTTATTGTTGGCGCAATCCAATATGGATTACCACTATTGTCTATCTCAAAATTTACACTACCAAATATTTCTGTTGGATAAGAAAATCTAAGTTTTCTCTCTAATCTTTCATTAAATAAAGCAGATGGCATATATTTCATACCTTTATCTAATTTAACAAGTTTAGATTCTCCATTAGTTGAATCAACTGTAATATATCCTTTTACGCCTTCTTTTCTATTTGTAAAATATTTTATTACTCCATTATATTCAAGAGGTGTTACTCTAATAATTTTATCATTATAATTTATTTGAGTATATAAATTAGATACATCAAATTGTGAAACAAGTTCACTCATTTGACCCATTGTCCTATCACCTAATTTTTCACTTGAATCTCTATCTAATAATGGTATTTTTGAAAAATCTACCTCTTTTACTTTATCTGTAAAATTATTATTTTCATTTACTTTAATTCTACTATAATAAGATTTTGAATTAAAAAGTGGTGAACAAACAAAATTTACAATTAAAGTTAAAACTATAATAATAGGTATTATCATAAGTAATTTATAGCTTCTATAATTAAGATTTGTTTTCTTTCCTTTTACAAGTCTTGTAATAGTAACTGATGCACTTAAAAGTGAATTAATTACAAAATATACTACAATTGCGACTACTACAAATGTCCAAAATAAACTACTATGAACATTTATTGGTGGAAGCATTACATAGTAAAATACTCCCATAATTAATACTGTAAATAATATACTAAATATTTTCGAATGTTTTCTTATCATTTAATCATTTCTCCTTTCAATAATTATACCATAAAAAAACTATAATTAAATTAATAATTACAGTTTTAGAAAATCATTATTAATACTACTATCGCAAGAGCAATAGCAATTATAGATAATAATACTATATTACTAAATCCCCATTTATTGTCTGGATTTTTTAAAGTCATTACTTGTTTATTTTCTTTTTTTAGTTCTATTTTTTCTGACAAAATTCCTACTAATTTTTCATAGTATTCTCTTTCAAGTGGTGCAAGAGCAAGCATTGCATCTGGATTTTTATAATATTTTTTAAGATTTGCAGCAACTTCTTCTCTCATTGCTGGATCTATTCCTTCAGCACTTATTATATCTGGAATATCTTCAAATTCATTAAACTCATTAACATTAGTATTATCAGTAGCATATGACTCACCATTATTTTCATTTGATGATACATTACTATTTTCATTGCTTATTTCTTGCGCTCTATAATTTGCTTCTTTTGGACTTTGTACTTCTGCTTTTTGTTTTTCTTCATTAAAAGCACCTTCAATAATTTTTCCATCTTTATCAAGCGCAACAATATCTTCCAAATTTACATATACAACTCCTAATTTTTCTTTATTCTTCAAAATTTCATCTAAACATTTTTTCTTTTTTTCTTCTAAATTATCTATTTCTTTTTGATGATCATTTAAATCTCCAATATAAACCATTTTTAATTCTATATTCTTTTCTTTTAATTTTTCATTTAATATAGCTGTTGAATTTGCCTTATAATCATTTGATTGAAAATCCTCATTATTATTTTGTTCTTCTTTTAAAAACTCAACTAGAGTTCCATCACTTGGATTTTCAAGTAATCTTTTTCTACCAATTTTAGGATCATAAAAAGAAAATATTTCTTTACCACTATTTAAATATTTATGTTCTATATCATTAATATCTACTCCAAATGTTTTACTAATTACTTCTTCATTTGTTTTTGCTTCTTTTAATTCTTTTTGATCTAAATAATCATTTAAAATATTCATTCTAGATTCATCACTAAAGCTGCCTTTTAATTTATTAACCATTTCATTAAACTCTGGATCTGTTTTACATAAATTATTTACTTCAAGTATTGCTCTTTTTTCTTCTGCATTAAGTGTACTCAAATTAGGATTATTTAAAAACTTAATGAATAATTTTATATTTTTTTCTATTTCTTTATTTTCCATAACTTACTCCCTACCTTTATTTTATTATATCATCATTTAAAAAAATATGATATTATATTTTATAGGTGATTTACATTATGAAAAAATTTACTATGAAAGATGAAAAATTTATATGTGAAAATTGTGGTAAAGAAGTTTTGCCACTTGGATATACCGCAAGAGATCATTGTAATTATTGCTTATATTCAAAACACTTAGATATATTTCCTGGTGATAGAGAAAATACTTGTCATGGAAAATTAAAACCTATTGGAATAGAAAAATTTAAAGATACATATAAGATAATTTATAAATGTGAAAAATGTAATGAATTACATAAAAATATAATGGCTAAAGATGATAATTTTGACTTAATAATTGAATTATCTAAAGCAGAATAAAAACGCTAGAAATAGCGCTTTTTTAATTTTTTGGTTTAAATATCATAGTAAATATAAATGCAAATATTATAGTAGCAGTTATACCTGTTGCGGTTAAAGAAAACATTCCTGTAAATAAACCTAAAAGTCCATCTACTTTTGCTTTAGCTAGTGCTCCATGAATTAATAAGTGTCCAAAACTAGTAATACATACAATTGCTCCTGCACCAAATTTATCTACAAATAAATCATATATTGAAAATGTATCTAGAGCTGCTCCTATTACTACAAATAAACTTGTAATATGTCCTGGTAATAATTTAGTATTATCAAGAATTATTTGACCTATTAAACATACTATTCCTGCGAATAAAAATGAGTAAATAAATTCCATATTATATTACCTCCAAACATACAGCATGACTTACTGATGGTATACTAAATTTTTGATTACAAGTTGTTGGACTCATAAGTGCACCTGTTGCTATTAATAAAACTTTTTTTATTATTCTTTGCTTCATTTTTGGAATAATACTAGAGTATACAACAAGCGGCATACAAGCAGGACCAGAACCACCTGCATATATATTTTCCTTATAATCATATATCATAGTTGCAGTGTCATCATAATTCTTATCTAATTTTATATTGTATTCTTTTTCACATATTTCTTTAAATATATCTTTGCCATAAACACCTAAATCTCCAGTTAAAATTAAATCATAGTCACTAACTTTTGTCTTAGTTTGCTTTAAGTGTTCATTTAATGTGTATGCTGCACTTGGACTCATAACTGCACCCATATCAAATACATTATCTACTCCCATATCTATTACTTTACCAATAGTTGCACTAGTTACTTTTATATCTGTTTTGGCATTTGTAAGCATTAATGATGCTGCTCCTGTTACAGTAAATGTAGTTGTTTTTGGTTTTGGCGCACCATACTCAACTGGATTTCTAAATTGTCTTTCACTTGTCATATTATGTGAAGATGTTGTACATATTGCTTTCTTATTTTTTTTATTTTCTAAAATAGATGCTGCGATTAATATTTCTTCACAAACAGATGCACAAGCATTATATACTCCTAAAAAAGGAATATTAAGTTTTGAATATACAAAATTGGATATTGTAAGTTGATTCATTAAATCAGCACTTATTCCAAAAGAAATATCTTCTTCATTATATTTAGTTTTATCAAGTAAAATTTTGATTGATTCTTTTAGTTCCTTCATTTCACATTTTTCAAATGTTTTTTCTCCATCATAAAAGTCAGTAAACTTTTTATCAAAATTATCTTTTAATGGTCCTTCTATTACAAATGGACCTGCAACTGTACTTACATTTTCTACATATACATTATTAAATTTTATAGTCATTTTCTAACCTCCAAAAAATACGAATCTAATTATTCCAAATACATATGCTGCGACTACTCCATAAAGAATAACACTACCTGATAATTTAAAAATATTAGATCCTATTCCCATTACAAGTCCTTCATGTTTATATTCAAGTGCACTTGATGTCGTCGCATGTGCAAATCCACTTATTGGAATAAATAATCCTGCTCCTGCTTTCGATACCCAGTTATCAAAAAATCCAAGTGCTGTAAATAAACATGCTAGAAATATTATTGTAACCATCATTAAACTTACCGCCACACTTTGACTTACTCCATCAATCATTAAATATACTTTTATTAATACTTCACCAATTAATCCAACAAGTCCACCAACTAAAAACGCTATAATCATATTTTTTACTTTGTTTTCTTTTGGACTATGTTTGTCTACTATTTTTTTGTATTCTTGTTTGTTCATATTTTTTCACCATTTGTATTATTAACAAAAAAAAATTTTTTATACAAAAAAAGGATAAACTTATGCACATAGTTTATCCGATAAATCATCTAATATTTTTCTTTCTAGTCTATATACTTTTACTTGACTAATATTATTTTCTTTTGCGATTTCTGTTTGTGTTTTACCTTCATAATATCTTTGGTATATTAATTTTTGATCTTCTTTTTTCAAATTACTTAATGCTTCTTTTAAACTTATTAAATCTATTTTATCTAATTTTTCTTCACTTGCAATTACATCTTTTATAGATATATTATCATTATCTTCATTTACACTTTCATCTATACTTTGTACATTTTGATTTAAATTTAAAACTTCTAATACTTTACTTTTTTCTTCATTAACTATCATGCTCAAAATATCTAAACTAGGATATTCTCCTTTACTCTTAAAATAATGATCTCTTGCTATATCTACTTTTTTCTTTAATTTAAAAATATCTCTACTTATTTTAATATTCTTGTCTTCTCTTAAATACTTTAATACTTCACCTAATATATATTTTTCACAAAATGTTGAAAATTTTATTCCAAGCGTAGGATCAAAATTATTTGCTGCTTTTATAACTCCCATTTTACCAGCCTGCATTAAATCTTCTCTATTATAACTACTTGCGTACTTATTAACGATAAAAGATACTTTAGTTTCCATTTCTACAGCTAGTTCATTTGTTAAAATCATATACTTAAAAGTTTAAGTGCTGATAATTCATCAGATACATATTCTAAATCATAAGCACTCATTTCATCACCACATATAAGCATTCTTCCATCGTTTTCTTCTAATACTCTTTTACATCTTTCAAATAATGGTACATTACCTTTAATAGTTAAATTACTCGTATTAAAAACAATAAATCTAATTCCACCATCTCTTATTATTTCAAAAACCTTTTCTTCTACATCAAAAGAACTTATTTCATTTAGTAAACCTGTTAATCTAACAAATAAAACTCCTCTCGTAAATTCAATATTTACATCTACCATTTTTTTCATCCCTCTTCTTTCATAAATATTAAAGCACTAATAATATACCTTTTAAATACTTTAGACAAAACATTACAAAATTCGACTTAACTTTTTTTCGAGCATTTTTTGCTCTCATATATTATTTACTCCGTTTCTTGTCAAAATTCCCCTATACTTATCAAATTTTTTATGATATATTTAAAAACGAAAGGAGAAAATATGAAAAAGGGTTTAAAAATTTTATTTATTTCACTATTTGTAATTTTAATTTCAGGTTGTAGCAATAAAAAAACTGATGTTAATACAAATGAAATTAATACAAATAAGGATTCAGCTAAAGAAACTATAAACACTTGTACTTTAAGTTCTGATCAATCTTCTAACGGATATACACTATCTTCAAACTATGAAATTCATTCAAAAGATGGATTAGTTTATAGTGTAACAACTAAAGAAACAGTTGAATCAGATAATGAACAAGTAAGATCTTATTTCAAAAAGACATTAGAAGATTCTTATAATACTGCGAATGAAAGTTATGGCGGTTATACTTATAACGTTATAGAAGATGGAAATAAAGTTATTTCTGATGTAACAATTGATTATTCTAAAATGGATTTAGACAAATTTGTTAATGACAATTCACAAATGAAATCCTACATAAAAAATAATAAAATATCTTTAGATGGAATGAAAAAAATATATGAAGCTTTAGGAGCGACTTGTAATTAGACTATACTATTTAGTATAGTTTTTTCTTTTATTTAGTGATATACTTAAAGTGTGTAGTATAGGAGGAAAAAAAGATGTATAGTAAAGATGTTAATGATGTTTATAAAGAATTAAATACAAGTGAAAAAGGATTAACTATAAATGAAGTTAATAAAAGATTAAATATATACGATAAAAATATAATAAAGGAAAAGAAAAAAGAAAATATTTTTTTGAGATTTTTAAAACAATTTAAAGATATAATGATTATTATTCTTTTAGTGGTCGCACTACTCCTTTATATATATGGAAGACTTTATTCACATGAATATACAGATACAATAGTAATATTAGTTGTTGTTTTTATAAATGCAGTTACTGGTTTTATTCAAGAAGAAAAAGCAAATTCTGTTATTGATGGATTAAAAAAATATGAAGCTTCAACTTGTAAAGTAAAAAGAAATGGTAAAATTGATATTGCTGATACAAGTACTTTAGTTCCAGGTGATATTATATTTTTAGAAGCTGGTGATATGGTACCTGCAGATTCTAGAATAATTACATGTGAAAACCTAAAAGTTGATGAATCACCTTTAACAGGTGAAAGTATTCCAGTTATTAAAACAAATGAAACATTAAATAATAATTTAATAATTCAAGATCAAAAAAATATGATTTTCTTGTCATCAAACATAACAAATGGTAAATGCATGGCAGTTGTTATAAATACTGGTATGAATACAGAAATAGGAAAAATAGCGTCTTCATTAAATAAAATATCAAATATTGAGACACCTCTTCAAATAAAAATAAAAGAAATAAGTAAAAATCTAACAATAATTGTATTTATAATAATGATTTTTATATTTATATTAGCGCTTTTTAATCACTACTCATTTCTAGAAATAATAATGCTTTGTTCTTCACTTGCGGTTGCGGCTATTCCAGAAGGATTACCTGCGGTTATAACTATTTCATTATCTATTGGTATATCTAATCTTGCGAAAAAGAAAACAATAGTAAAACAAATGCAAGCAGTTGAAACATTAGGTTCTGTTGATATTATTTGTTCAGATAAAACAGGAACAATTACACAAAATAAAATGACTGTAAAAGAAGAAGTTATTTATGATAAAGAAATGTTAAATTATATATGTGCACTTTGTAATGAAGGATTAATAATAAATAATGAATATAAAGGTGATCCTACTGAAACATCATTATATGGATATTTATATAAAAATAATATTGATGCATTAAAAATTAGAAAAGAAAATAAAAGAATAATAGATGCTCCTTTTGATAGTGAAAGAAAGTTATCTACTACAATTAATAAAATTGGTGATAAAACTTATTTATTATGTAAAGGTAGTATCGATAATTTACTTAATAAATGTACATATATAAATAATAATAAAATAACTAATAAAGATATAAATGATATTAAAGATAGTGAAAAGAAACTTGCTAGTAAAGCACTTAGAGTATTAGGATTTGCATATAAAGAAATTAATGATATTCCAAAAAATTCTACTGAAGTAATTAATGAAGAAAACAATCTTAATTTTGCTGGTTTACTTGGAATGATTGATCCACCAAGAGATACGGTTATAAAAAGTGTTGAAATGTGTAAAAATGCAGGTATTAGACCAATAATGATTACAGGTGATTCACTAGATACTGCAAGTGCTATTGCTAAAGAAATAGGAATTATAGATAACGATAATGAAGGAATACTTGGTAATGCTCTTGATAATTATACTGATGAAGAACTTGAACAAATAGTTAAAAATTATTCTGTTTATGCAAGAGTTAATCCAGAACATAAAGAAAGAATTGTTAAAGCTTGGCAAAAAAATGGTAAAGTTGTTGCTATGACAGGAGATGGAGTTAATGATGCTCCTGCTATTAAAGATGCACATGTTGGTGTTGGTATGGGAATAACTGGTACAGATGTAACAAAATCAGCCGCAGATATCGTACTTATGGATGATTCATTCTCAACAATAATAATTGCTGTTGAAGAAGGAAGAAGAATATATAATAACATTAGAAATAATATTGTTTACTCATTATCTAGTAATTTTGCTGAAATATTTACAATAATTATTGGATTACTTTCTGGTAACACAATACTTTTACCAATATATATATTATTTATTGATTTAGTAACTGATTCTGTTCCAAGCATATGCTTAGCATTTGAAAAAAGTGAAAAAAATATTATGAGTCAAAAACCAAGAGGTCTTAACAAATCATTATTTACACCGTTTATAAAATCTTGCTTTATATCATCAGCAATTATCGAAACATTATTTGTTTGTTTAACTTACTTTATATCTTTAAAATTATATAATAATGAAATTGCAATGAGTCTAGCCCTTTTATCTATGGTTGTACAAGAAATTATTTATTCCATATCTTGTAGAAATTTAAAAGAACCAGTATTCAAGCAAGGACTATTTTCTAATAAAGCAATGAATATTGGACTAGCTATAATATTATTAATTGAACTTCTAGTATTTATGACTCCTCTTGGTAAAATAATAAGTGTTGAAAGTATTAAACCAAGTTTAGTATTAATTGTATTTCTAATAAATAGTTCTTCATTTATAATTTATGAACTATTAAAACCATTACTAAAAAAAGTATTTAAAGACTAAATAGTATACTTAGAGTATACTATTTTTTTGTGTAATTTATTTTTATATAGTTAGATTTATTTAATCCTACGATTCATAGGGTGACATATTTATAAATTTATAATACCATTGTTTTTGAAAGAAGGAATTCTTATGAATAAAAATTATACTAATTATTATTTTTTCATCATGGTATTATTTTTTATTATGTATAACATAATATTTGAAAGTTTAAAAATAAGTGGTCCATTATATAAATTGTTTATGATTTTACTTATAATTATTAATTCTATTATATTATTTATTTTAAATAAGAAAATTAGTTTTAAAAAAATAATACTTATTATCTATATATTTACCATTGTTAAATCAAAAAATCAGTTACAATTCTTTTTTGCACTTTCTAATATTATTATTTTATGTATAATTGGTTTTCAAGAAAGCAATCTTATTAAAACTATTTCTCTTTTTATTTTAATAATCACACTAACATATTTTTTACCTTTATTATTTGTATTCTTATTAGAATTTGGTACTGAATTAGATGAAGATGTATATATGAATAAAATATATGAAGATACTCATTATTATTGTAATAAAAATTATGAAATATATTCTTATTCAAATAGTGCGGGTGATGTTTTTCATTATAGTATAGGCAAACATTATGACTTTTTAAATATAAATGATATAATACATATAACGTATAATGAACAAAATGAAGTTAAAAAATATGATTACGATAATTATTTAAAAAAACATAAATGTAGATTGGTTGGTGATATAAATGGATCTAAATAAAATATCTAGTTTAATCAAGAAAAAAAGAAAGAGTCTTGGAATGACTCAAACTGAATTAGCAAATAAATTATTTGTTACAGAAAAAGCAGTTTCAAGATGGGAAACTGGAAGAGGTACTCCTGATATATCTTTATTAATTCCTCTTTCGAAAGAACTTAATATAGATGTATCTGAACTATTAAATGGTGAAGAAAATAATATAGAAAAAGTAATTGAATATAACGAAAAAGCAAAGAAATACAAATATAATTTTCAATTTAAATTAATTATCTTATTTTATATATTATCCATATTAACATTTTTATTCTATTTAAAATTTGAATATAATCCAAATATAGAAATTAATTATTTTATTAGATTATCAATAATAGTTATTGCTTCTCTATTTATATTTATTGGAAACAAAATATATAGTAATAATTATGTAGAAAAAATAGAAGATAAAAATAAAATAAAAAAATTATCACAAACAATAATATTTATTTACTACATTATTTTGATATTTAATATGGTCTTTTTCGCAAGATATAATGTTGTTAATAATTATAATCTAATTCCTTTTAAATCTATAAGTAATATATTAAAAAATGGAAATACCTACTCTATTATTATAAATATATTTGGAAATTTATTTGTATTTATGCCACTAGAATATTTTTTAATAGAGTTATTTAAAATAAGAAAAATTTCATTAAATTTTATAATATCATTTTTGATTATATTATTAATAGAATTATTTCAATTTGTTTTTAAAGTTGGTGTATTAGATATAGATGATTTAATATTATGCACTCTTGGAATGATGATTTTTTATGTATGTTACTGCTTAAAAAATAAGGAGATAAATAATGAAAAATAATGATTTTTTCAAACAAAATATATTTAAAATAATTTTATGTATACTTACCTTTTTAATAGGTTGTTTAATTTTTTGTTCAATAGCAATTGGTATTTCAATCAAAGAGCAGTTAATAATTATGCTTATTAGTTTCTTACCTTTTTTAATATTTTTATTAATTACAATATTTTCATATTACCACAAAGAAAAATATAAAATAGTTATAAGAGTAATAACAATTATTTTAAGTATTTTATTAATTGGATATTATTTTATCGCTACAATTTTATGTATTATATTACAATCACTTAATCCAGTTATAAATCCTAATTATTACAATTACTATATTCAAACATCAAATTTAAAAGAAAAATTCCCAAATAAAATACCAAATAATGCTGAAAATATTAAATTTATTCATTCTATAGGTATATTTCAGGGTGGAACTGTTTATTCATTATATTATATTGATAATAAAATGACAGATGAAATATTTATGAAAGAATATAAAAATAAGGCTATATGGATTGGGCATATAGATGAATACACAGATAAAAAAGGATTATTATCAGGAGTATTTAATAATACACCAGCACATGATAAAAATACAAATGATTATACAATATACTTAATGGATGAAGATTGTGATAATTCTGGATATTGCAATCATGGTAATTATATAATTGCCGCTTTCAATGAAAAAACGCATGAAGTTATATTTTCTTCTGAACAATGGTAAAAATAATATTAAATTTATTCCTCTATATAAAAATATATAGTTGCAAAATATTCTTCATTTGCGACTAACGCATCATTAGTAAGGTCCAGTAATGGTCCTTTTTCTTTTGACCAATTAAGATCTTCAAAATTAACTATTCCTTCATTATTTTTCCCAGTATAAACTATAGTTGGTGTACTTGTTAATATTATAGTTTCATCATCAAATTTCTTAAATACAAGTGCATTTTCAAGTGTATATCCAAGTGATGATGTTAGTGGATTATTTATATATGCATATAACTTCCAATCTGAACTACTTAATCTACTATCTACAATTTTTGTTTTTAAATCACTTACCTTTTGGAAAATATAAGTATCCCCTATCGGAACAAAAGAAATATCAATAGAAGGATTTGCATCTAATAAAGTTAATTCACCAGTAAATGGTGTCGTTATAGTTCTAGTTTTATATATAAAACTACCTGAAACATTTGATGTTAATTCTACTTTTGTATTATCAGAAATAGTCGATGGTAAGTTATATTCAAATAATCCATTATCATCAGCATTTACTATTTCAGATGTACTATTATATTTAATTAATACATCTGCAAAACTATCTGTATGACCACTTATAGTATTTTTACTTGTATTAACTGGATGTATATTCATATAAGTTGTTCCAATAGAAAATTGTTTTCTATTTTGAAATGTAAAATTACCAATATCAGATAATATTTGTAACTCACTAGGAGTAAAATTATTTTTTGTAATAGATGTAAGTGATGATGTTATAACTCCTTCTAACTTAATTAAATCATTTTCTTTATACCAATAATAATCTGGAATATTATTTATATCTCCTGCCTGTGATAACTCTGTAGAGTTTTGCCACATATTGATTCTAGAACATTTTATATTAAAATTTAAAACATTATCAGTATATAAAACATTTGAATTCTTTGTATATATTGTTAAATTTTTAGGATTATCTAAATTTATGCTGCAATCAGTACCTTTAAAATGAATATTAAAATTATCAGATGGTGTATTATTATACGAATTTATTATTTGAAGAGTTGATGCTTCTTTCATTGTTAATGATCCAAAAATAGCCCACATTGGAATTCTTTCATGACTTTTTTCTAAGAATATGAATGATGCCCTTTCATCTATTAAAACATTATTTGCACCATAATCAGCAAGGTTAGCAAATCCATTACCAGTTGTTAAATGTGCACTTGTATCATGTAAAATTGTAAAATTTAACTTATTTGTACCAGACATAAATTCTCTTGTATCAGTTGACATAATTACATTACTTTTACAAGAAAATACGACATAAGGACTAACAGAATCTTCTTTAAAATAAAATAATGAAAAATTAGTTGAATTACTTGTTATATTTGTTTTACCACCAATTATAATACGTTCTGCTTCACATACTTCTTGTGATTCTACATTATTTGTACTTTGAATAGTAATATTAGAGTTATCTATTTTAACAACTCCATATGGATTTACAGATAATTGTGTACCAGTAAATGTAACATTATCATAAATAGTTATTGTGTTATAAGAACTATTATCTTCAGGTACATAAACAACACCATTTGTATTTGTATAAATTATTTTTATATTTTTTATTTTAATTTGTTGTGATGATGAAATGCATACAATTGTATCAGAACTATCCACACTATTCATTCCTGTTAAAGTATGCATAACATTTTGATATGTTCCATTAATTGTTACACTATTTTTATTTTTATTTACTGTAATACCAGAATCTAATGTAATATCATTTTCTAAATAAATATATTCATATCCATTATCATTTTCTAAAGCATCTTTTAATTCACTACTTGTAGATACTAAAACTGTTTTATTATTTATTTTATTCATAAAATCACTTATCCTCTAATATAATATATGAATATTTAATTTTTTGAATAAAGATGTTTTAACGAATATACAAATAAAATTTAATGAATAACTAAGAATTATGTATTTTAAGCAAATTTTCTAATATTTTTCTTAATTGCTTTCTGAAATATGGAAAGTTTTTAATATTTATTATATAATTTTTATAGATTAAAAACTTTAATATATAGAGAGGTAATAGAATGAATATAGATAATGTTAATAAATACAATGTAATTTTAGATACAGATACAAATAATGAAGTTGATGACCAATTCGCATTAGCTTATTTATTAAAAAATAAAGATGTATTTAATATTAACGCTATAACAATAGCACCTTTTAGAACTGAGAAATGGCAAGAAACAGTTTCTGATTCTATAGATGAAAGTTATAATGAAGCATGTAAAATATTTGATTTATTAGGATTAAAAGATAAATCAATTATATACAAAGGTTCTCGTGATTATTTAAAAAATGGATATAATGAAACAAATCCTGCAATTAATAAAATTATAGAAATTGCGAGCAAAAATAAAAAAACATATATACTAGCAATAGGATGTCTAACAAATATTGCACTAGCATTAAAGACTAATCCTGAAATAAAAGATAAAATAGAAATTATATGGTTAGGAAGTAACTTTTTATTTGGTTCTAATAAAGATTTTAACTTTGATCAAGATGTAGAAGCAGTAAAAACAGTATTCGAATCAAAAGTTAAACTTACTGTGATGCCTTGCTCACCTATTACATCCAATTTAATGACATCAATATATGAATTAGAAAGTGAACTAAAAGGTAAAAATGAATTATGTGATTACTTATGTTATAAATTTTATAATAGAACATATGGTCCTACAAAAAGATGGCCATTATGGGATATTAGTGTAATTGCGTATATGATAAATAAAAACTGGTTTAATACAATGGATGTTAGTTGCCCAATTATAAATGAGGATAATTCTTTTAAACTAACTGAAAATAGACACAATATTAAATTCGTTAATTATTTAAATGCTAATGAAATATTTAAAGATTTGTTTAATAAATTAACAGATAATAAATGAGAATGATTATAAATAATAAAATAAAATTAGGAGTAATAAATATGATTGAGAAATTAATGAAAAAAGAGTATTTAAATTTAGCACTTCCATCCGGATTTGAATGTGTTGTTGGTGTTTTAATTACTATGACGGATACATTTATGATTTCACAGTTTGGTTCTGGAATAATAGCATCGGTTGGAGCAATGGGAACAGTTATAGATTTTATGTATTTAGTATTACAATCAATAAATGTTTCAAATAATGTTTTGGTAGCTAGATTATTAGGAAAAAATGATAAAGAGCAAGCAAAAATTACTGTAGGAACTGCATTAATAATTGCTATAGTATGCAGTTTAATTTGTATAATTTTAACATTAAGTATAAGTAAATTTATTCCTAAATTGTTTCTAGTTGATAAAATTGGATTAGTATATTTATATATAAGATTAATTGGAGTTATACCTAATACAATTTTAACTATATTAAGTGGTTATCAGCGAACACTAGGAAACAGTAAAAGAATGCTTAATATCAGAATATTTTGCTTTTTTATTAATGCTATTCTTGACTTTATTTTTATTAAAGTTGGATTTAAAATTATGGGTGTAGCAATATCAACCGTATTAGTAGAAATAATAAATATGATAGTACTAATTTATTATTCTAAAAAATTCGTAAAATTCAGGTTTGTAAAAAGTATAGCAAAAGAAGAATTTAGTTTAATACGTTATAACGTCTATGAAAGAATTTTTAAAAGAGGAAGTAATTTTATTTTAAATATTATTATGTCAAGAATTGGCACATTTCAGTATGCTGCTCACATAATTGTAATGCAATTTTTAGATTTAATAAATAACTTTTTGCATGGAACAGGTATAGGTACACAAACTATGATTGCAACTTCAATTGGAAGTAATGATAATGAAAAAATTAACAAAACAACTAAAATTATAAATAATATAAATAAAAAAATAGTATATGTAACTACTTCAATTATTGGAATTGCAATGTTAATTTCTTTACCATTTTTTTTGATTGAAAAAGAAAGTTTAATAATAGGTTATAAATTATTACTATTTGTTATAGTAGATTGTGTTTTAAGCGGATTCTATCATTATTATTCTAGTATATTACGAGCAATGAAAGAATTTAAATATATATCAAAATTAAGTTTGTTTATAAGTGGCGGATTAAAATTAGTTTTGGCATATTTACTAAGTAAAATATGCGGTATATACGGTGTATGGATATGTTTTATCATTTCAGATTTAACAATGAACATGTTATTAAATAAAAAAATAGATAAACTTCAATTGCATTCATAATAAACACTTAATCTACTAATACAAGAATTTGAAGATAACTGTATGAAAAATATTAAAATCAATAGCTAATAAAAATACAATAGTGTATCAAATTTAATATAATATGTTAATAAGGAGGAATATTATGCAATTTATAGATTATTTAAAAAGATTAAAAAACATTATAATTCAATCAAAAATTTCAAACGACGTTATACCAAAAATTGAAAATAACAAAAAAGTATATCGTCTACATTATTTATATTTTAATGGTCAACCCTTTGAAGAAATGCACGATTGTGCATGTGATACATTTGCTATACCTGAAAACTTTAGTGAAAATGATGCTTTTAAAGTTATATCATATTTTTTTAATAACACTGAGTACGAAATAGGTACATACTATTGTTGTTGTGCTACTACTGAAAAAATTAAATCTATAGGTTTCAAACAGATTGATAACGTTCAAGATGACAAATATAATATTGTTGATCTATTTAGTATTGAAAATACAGACGATGGACATAGATTTAAAAATAGTGAATACTATAAACATTATTTTGAATGGTATTGTTCTGGAGTAACAGAAAAAGAAGTTGAATCAATATATGAAAAAAACAATATGGATTCACCATTTATCAAACAAAATATATTACAAAAAAAATTAAATTCTTAAATTGAATTTAGTATCGATTAAACATGAATTTGATTTCTATATAAAAAGAGGATTAAATTATTTTAAATTTTTCCTCTTTTTTATATTATTTACATAAAATAAAAACTTACAAACTTTTAAGTACGTAAGTTAATTTCAAATAAAGTATTTGATAGGAAGTTTTTAAACCTTTTATCTTATGAAAAAAAGTGTAGTCTTTTTCAAATTAATTCTTATTTATATAATTATCAATTAAATTTTTTTATTTTCTTTTTTTCATCATTTTCAAATCCGTAAACAGGACTATTATAATTTCTTTCAAATAAGCTTTCTGCGATTTCCATATTACTAAAACGACTATTTGATAGTATAAATTCTTTATAGTTTTTAGGATTATATTCATCAATTTTAAAGTAATCTTTTTTATAATATACACTAAAGAATAAATCCGTTAAATCTAAATCTATAAGAGTAGAAAATCCATTATGATAGCAATATTCAGCAACTTTTTTTACGCAATCACCAAAGTGAAATCCTCCAATTACTATTTCATCAAAGTCGCCTAATTGTTCTATTAAATACTTTTCACTAGGATATTTAATATCTTTATCTTGTTTTTTGATACCATCATGATTATAACCACTGGCTTGTTCAAAAGTTACATCAGTATAAATTATTTTATCAGTAGTTAAAGTATTAATTCCATAAATTTTTTTACCTGGATAAATTGCATAAACAATTTCATATTCTTTTTCTCTGTATCTTTTTTGTATACATTCATTTAATACTTTATATGGATTTTCTCTTCCTATTTCATGTAAATATTCTTCTGAAAATTCAAAATAACGATTATATTCTTGAACAGGATATAAATACAAAAAGACTTTTTTCATAAGTAATCACCTAAGTATATTTTATCACACTTTAACTATTTATTAGAAATAAAGTGTATCTACTCATATTTATTTTTATAGAAATAAAACTCACACAAAGTGTGAGTAATTTTCTCAATGGAGCAAGTGAGCGGAATCGAACCGCCCTCTCAGCCTTGGCAAGGCCGCGTACTAGCCGATGTACTACACCTGCATAATTTGGAGGGCCTAGTCGGATTTGAACCAACGATCAGGGAGTTGCAGTCCCATGCCTTACCACTTGGCTATAGACCCAAATATCTTTTTCGCATAATCATTATAACAAAAAAATTTTTCTTTTACAATATTATATTCAAAAAAACGAGATTTAATTCTCGCTTTTTTTAACTTCACATACCATATCAGGTTTCATTCTAAGTAAATACTCAGATAAATTTGTTTCAACTTCTACTAAACTTCTTGGATCTAAGTTAGATAATTGAACAACTTCTTTAACTGTATCAATATCTACTCTACCAAATATCCAACCTCTGTAAACTTGGAAATCATTAAATAAATCTGGAGTTATCGAATTAATTCTATACCCTGGTAATACTCTTTTTTGTGCAATTAATATTCTTTTATTTGTAAATGCTATTACACATGTTGAGAATATATCAAAAACATTTGGATTTTTTTGTGCAGGAAATACATAAAATACTTCTTCACCTTCATTTAAATGTTTATCTAAAATTTTAACATGTTGATTTAATCTAAATGCAATTGTTAAAGGATATTTTTTTAAAAACTCACTTACTCTATTATATGTTTCTGTTCTTACCATACTATCACCTACTCTATATTCAAATTTTTCTTTAAAAATTCTTCTACATCTTTACTATCTTTTTCACCAACAAAGCTATCAATAACCTCATTATTTTTTACTGCCATTACTAGTGGAATTGAATTATTATTTTTTAAGAATTCATTAATACTATAATATTCATTATTTTCTTCATCAGTCATTGTAGATAACTCTAAGTAATAAACTGTTACATTTAAATCTTTTACTACACTATTAATAACAGGTTTTATTGCTGTACAATGTGGACATGTTAAACTACCAACAAATATAATTTTTGTATCATTACTAGAAAATAATTCTTTCATTTTTGATACATCTATTACGGTTAAATTACTAATTGATTCTGCTGCTTTTCTATTTTCTTCTTCCAATTCTTTTTGACTTTCATCATATGCTTTTTTCATAACAAAAAATGATGTCAAAGCAATTGCTACAGTTATTATTATAATAACTAATATTTTTACACTTTTAGTCATATAATACCTCTTTCTTTTTATCTATTATATAACAAATTCAAATTATTTACAATAAAAGAAAAAGAGATTTATTTAATCTCTAAATTTTCGTATTCATCTAATACTTTTATAGTTTCAACTGCTAAATATGCTGCCTTTGGATTATCTTTATTATATTCTTTTAATAATTCTCTAGCATCTTCCATACTAACAAAGAACGCTCTTAAATCGTCTCTTTTTTCTGCTCTTGTTAAATTAAAATATTCTATATCATCCTTTGATGTAAAACCAGTAAAATAATATGTATTAACAAGTCTATTAACAATAGTACCATCACTTGATTCATAATCTCTTAAATAATTTTTTACTAAAGCAAATGGTGTAATATCGTCAAGCATAATATGTATATTAGTTTCTTCTAATAATTCTCTTTTTACAGCATCAACAGGAGTTTCAGTAACTTCTACTTTACCGCCTGGTAAAAAGTATACTCTTTCAAAGTGACTTAAAATAAATTCACCATCATCATTTCTAAGAACTATTCTAGCTTTATCTAATACTTCTGTTATTTCATCATCTTTTAATTTACCTTTGTTAATTACTATTTCTTTCATTATTTTCATCACCCTCCTAAAACATCTAATTTACTAATTTTATTATATCATTTTATATTATTTCATATACATATTTGATATTTATTTTACGCATTATTTACAAAAAAAAGACTTAGTTTAATTTACTAAATCTTTCCTTAATCCTATCTTTACCCATTAATCTTAATAATTCATATAAATCAGGTGTCATAGAACTTGATGTTAATGCCACTCTAATTACAGTAGAAACATCTGCAACATTCCCTTTAAATGCATCTGGATTTTCTTTGTATTCTTTCATATTACCAGCATATCCTAACTTTTCACTTAATTCCTTAATCTTATTAAACCAAGTATCTTTATCATCATTTTCATCATAATATTCATCTATATATGTATTAATTATATTTTTAATTTCTTCTTTATCAGTAATTTTTCCGAAATCATATTTTTCAAAATATTTATCAAATAATTCATCATACATATACCAAATTTGTTTTTTAGCATCTGCATATGTTGCATAATCTTTTCTTGGTTTCTTTTGTTCTCTTTCAATATTAAATATAGATTTTGAATAATCTTCATATTTAACAAGTAAATCATAGAATTCAGTATCAAATTCTTTTGAATAGTTAAGAACTCTATCATATATTTCATCTTTTGTTAACTTACTTAAATAATTTTTTGATATATTCATTAACTTATCTAAATCAAAAAGTGCTCCACCACTTGAACCTATTTTCTTAAATTCAAATTTAAAGTCTTCTATTTTAGCATCTTTATTACAATCAAACCATGCTTCAAAATTTGAATTTGCTACTGTTGCAAGATAAATCATAACTGCTTCAACTGGAACTCCTTTTTCATGATAAAAACTTACTGCTGCTTCTGGATCTTTTCTCTTACTTAATTTTCTTTTATTACCTGTTGATTCATCAACCTTTACAAAAGGTGCAATATGTGCATATTTTGGTGCTTTAAATCCAAGTACATTAAAGAATTGTATATGTTTATTTGTAGATGATACCCATTCATCACCTCTAATAACATGTGTTGTATGCATTAAATGATCATCTATCGCATGGGCAAAATGGTATGTTGGAAGTCCATCATTTTTAATAATTACTTCATCAATATCATTTTCTGGCATTTCGATTTTTCCTTTTATTAAATCATTTACTACTATTGTTTTGTAAAAATCACCTGGAGATTTTAATCTTATTACAAACTTTTCTCCATTTTTAATTCTTTCAACCGCTTCTTCTTTTGGAATAAATCTATCTTTTGCCCATCTTCCGTAATAACCTATTCTTTGTTTTGATTTTTCTTGTGTTTCTCTTATAGTATCTAATTCTTCTTTAGTCGCAAATGATGGATATGCTAAGTCTTCTTCTATTAATTTTTTTGCATATGCCCAGTATATATCTTTTCTTTCACTTTGTTTATATGGGCCATATTTTCCTTTTTCAGTTGTATCACTAGTCATACCTTCATCAAATTCTATACCAAAGTCATTTAAATCTCTAATAATTTTTTGAACTCCATTTTCAATACTTCTTTCTGTATCAGTATCTTCAATTCTTAAAAAAAATACTCCATCAGTTTGCTTCGAAAATCTTTGAGCAATAAAAGAAACTAAAAGTGCACCAATATGTACAAATCCTGTTGGACTAGGTGCAAATCTTGTTACTATTGCGCCCTCCTTTAAATCTCTTCCTGGATACATTTCTTCATATTCTTGCCAAGTATGTTTTACTCCTGGTAATAAAAATTCAGCAAATTCTTTATTTGTCATAATAATCAACCCTTTCATTAAATAAAAAAAGCCTATGATTATAAGGACGATTTTTTTCGCGGTACCACCTTACTTCATAGACTTTCTATGCTCTCTTTTGCTTTTAACGCTTGCTTGCGGTTTAAACTCCAAAGCTTCTTTCAAATACTCATTATATCTATTTACACCATACATAGACTCTCTTTAATAACTTATATTTTACTCTTCTTCTTCCTTGTTTCTAAATGTATTTTAACATATTTTATTTTGATTGTAAACATTAAAATTAATGCATAAAATTACTTTTAGAAAATGCATCTATATCTGTTGGGACATTACTTATAAAATCAATCATTTCACTCGTAAAATCTTCTTTTTTACATACAAACTCTCCATTTGTTGGTGAAAACATATCACTAGTAAGTGGATCAAGTTTTGTTACACCTTTAAGTTTATTAACTTTTTCTATATTACATGATTTAGGAACAAAATATGATACTCTAATATTATCATTTTCAATAGTTGAATCTACAGAAAGAGCATGACCTACATCTCTTATCATCATAAGTAAATGATCATCAAAAGAAAGTATATCAACCTCACCTGTTCCTAATTCTACAGGATATTTATTAAACAAATCTCTTGATAAATCATTTTCTTTACCAAACAATATTATTGGTTCATCATCTTTATTTATTTTTCTATCTATAATAGGCATAGAATGAAATATTTTTTCATTATTCACTATATAAAAATGAAATGCATGAAGATAATCATTTATTGTTTTGCATTTTTCAAAAGATTTTACTTCTTTTCTATTAATATTATATCCAAATAAATTTTTTTGAAGTTCTTTTTCTAAACCAACTGTCATCTTCAAAATACATTCTTGATAAATTCTTGTTAATTTATCATAATCATAATTACTATTTAATAATTTTTCATTATATTCATTAAATGAATTATTAATTACATCTTTTAAATAAGGAGTCATGTTATATGTATCAATAATCCAGAAAAAATAATCCTTAATAGTGTCTAATTCTTTTATTAAATTATCAACATATTTTATCGCACCACTAGTATCATAGATTTTTTCATTTGGCTTAGTTTTTAAAATTAAATCTTTTATTTTCAAATCTATTTTGAAAAACTTATCTAATTTTTCATAATTTTCATTCATTCTATCACCTTTATTTCTTCAGAAAGTATTGAATATAAGTATGTATTAACATGTTTTTTAGTTTTATTTTCAATATATTTCTTATAACCATTTAATTGCTTTATATAATTTTCATCAATTATATTTTTAAGTTTGTAATCAATAATATCTATGTGATCAGGATATATAAGCATTAAATCTATTATTCCATGATATTTTTCATTTTCTTCTTCATAAACAAATTCATATTCTTTATATATTTGTGCATTGTTTATATTTTTTAGTAAATCGTTATCTAAGAACTTAGTAATTTTATTCTTTATAAAATTATCCATGTTATCAAAATTTGGATTTATAAAATCAGTTACTTCAAGAGCGTAATGCATATCAAGTCCAAGTTTTATTGAATCATTTTCTTCTTTTGTAATTAATTTAGTCATCTTTTTAGAAAATGATTTTTCATCTAATTCTTCATTTTCAATTAAGATTTCCTTTATATCAAGTTTCTCATCTGTTTTAGTTATATAATCCAAATAATTTGTTTGTTTTATTTTTTTATAGTCTTTAGTTATATATAATTTTTCTATATCTATATTAGTTATATAATCATTAAAATTATCAATTACAGATAACATTATATCCTTAAATGATCTATATTTAATTCTATCTTTATTCTTTTTACCTTGATTTAAATCAGTTACTAAAATCATTTTTTCTTTTGCTCTAGTAAGAGCTACATAAAATAATCTAATTTTTTCACTTATTTCTTCTTTAATATAATCTTCTTTTAATAAATATTTATATATTGTATTACTTATTCCTTCATCAAAATATGGTGAAATTATTCCATATTTATTATCAAAAATAAATTTATCATTTAAATCACTAATATTAAATTTTGAATATAATCCAGAGTAATAACAAATATGATATTCAAGTCCCTTGGATTTATGAATAGTCATTATTTTAACGCTATTACTTTCACCACTATTTCTATTTATTTTAATATCATATCCTTTGGTAGTTAAATCTTTTAAATAATTTATAAAATCATAAATATCCATATTATTATCTATAAAACTAGTAGATGAATTAAGTAAATAATCAAGTATTGTTATATTTGAATTAACATTACCTATTTTTGATATATTTTCATATATTTCAAATGTATCAATTATTTCTACTATTAAAGAATTAATATTTATATAATCTAATTTTTCACTTATACTCTTTGCTTTTATATATAAATCATTATCTTTAAATGAGTTATTATTAAATATATCAAATATCTCTTCATCACTCATTTCAAACAAGAAACTTCTCGCAACTGATATAAACATATATTTAAATTCAACATCTAAATTTTTTTCATAAATTTTACTTATTAGTATTAATAAATTTTTAAGTACTTTTAATATAACTTCTTCTATTATAGATTCATCTTTTTCTATAGTAAGTGGAACATTTAAATACTCAAATATTCTTTTATATAAATCAAAATTACTAGATTTATCCATAAGAATAACAAAATCATTATATTCTGCATTTCTAACAATAAGTTCATCTTTATCAAATATTTTATAATTATTATTAATTTTTTCTTTTATATCATTCGCAATTATAAATGCTTCAATTTCTTCCTTTTTAAATAATCCTTTTGAATCATATTCATAATTATATATTTCAAAATCATTATTTTGATTTAGTTTTCCTTCATTATTATAGGTTAAGTTTCCAAATACCATTTCATGTGATTCTTTATAATTTGCGCCACCTATTTCATCATCCATAATAATTCTAAATACATCATTTATATTGTTTAAAACTTCTTCTCTAGATCTAAAATTTTTATTTAAATCTATCTTTATCCCGCCATTATTATTTTTATAATTATCATACTTATTTTTAAATATATATGGATTTGCATTTCTAAATCTATATATTGATTGTTTTATATCACCAACCATATATACATTATTATTTGAAATAAGGGAAATAAATTCTTCTTGAACATTATTAGTATCTTGGTATTCATCTATCATTATTTCATTTAAACTATTTTTTATTTCTTCTCTAGCAAATGGAAATTCTTTTAATATTTTTATTGAAAGAGATGCTACATCATTAAATTCGTACATATTATTTTCAAGTTTATATTGTGTTATTCTATCATTTAAAAGTGTTAATATATCTATTATACATTCTACATATTTTTTAGTAGATAAAATACTTTTATATATTTCATCTGTTGATTCATATATACATATATTTTTAAGCTCTTTTATTCCATCATTTATTTCTTCTTTTAATTCTTTTTCTTCATCTGATAATTTTTGCATTCTTGGCATACTTACTGATAAGTTTATTTTAACATCCCTATAGTTTTCACTATTTAATAGTGGACTTAACGAATCAAGTAATTTAGTATAATTTTTTCCATCCATCAAAAATGATAATTCTTTTACCTTTTCTTCTATTTTTTCCTTCTTTTTAAGAATATTTTTTTTAAATAAATTTATATCATTTCTTATTTTTTCTTCATTAAAGTATTCATTTATATATTTTTCTAAATATTCCTTCTTATCTGTTTTAAGTTCTAGTTTTGAATATATATTTAATAAATAATTTCTTATTTCTTTGTCATCTTTTGTACAAAAAGTACTAATAAATTCTTCAAATTTTTCATTTTTTTCTTCATATAATTCTTCAAATATATTATCTAGTATTTCCTCTTTCTTAATTTGAACAAGTGTAGAATCAGTAATACCAATATTCTTTGGTAAATTAAGTAAATAATGATATTTCTTAAGTACTGATAAGGAATAACTATCAAATGTAGTTATATATGCTGAATCAATTAATTCTAGTTGTGATGAAAGTGATGGCTCTTTCTTTATTTTTTTTCTTATTCTTTCTTTCATTTCTTTTGCTGCAGCTTTAGTAAACGTTAAAATAAGAAGTTCATTTACATTTACTCCTTCTTTTAATTTTCTAAGTACTCTTTCAGATAAAACTGCTGTTTTACCAGAACCTGCCCCAGCAGATACAATTATATTTGTACCATCTTTATTTATCGCATCACTTTGTTCTTTTGTCCAATTTGGCATACTTTTCACCTATCTTTTCGTATATAAAAATAGTACCATAAATGTACTATTTTATCAATTGATTATTAATTAATTTTTTGTTAACTTTTTATAAGTTTTTCCTTGTATTATAAGCATTATTACTATATAATTTTATTAGGAACATTTAATGTGAGTGTCATCCTCCATTCTACTATTGAAAGGAGGTAGATAATTATGAAAATTAAAACTTTTATTTTAAAAGTTCTAAAGCTCATATGCATCATCTTATTACTATCTACCTTATTGGTGTTAGCGATAAAGAAATAGACACTCAAATATGAGTGTCAACTCGATTTTCAAGGATGACATTCACTTACCAAATTAAATGCTCCTCTTTTTTATTTTATGAAGTTTCCTTCATCTGTATTCATAATATCACATATTTTATTTTTTTTCAACTTAAATCTTTCACTTTAGTATCTATCTTGTCATATGACTAGATTCAAGTATTTCATCAATCATAGCATATTTTATTTTTATTTGATTTCTTTGATTATTTATTTCGGCAATAAAATCTTGAACTTGTTCTTCGGATAAACTCTTGTCACAATTTGAAAGTAACAAAGCTTCTATTTGATCTAATTGACTAGAAATCGCTTGAAAATTATCTGGATCAATCATACCAACTTTATTTATTTCAGTGTTAGTTTTTATCAAACATTCTTGTAATTTTTGATCTACACTCAAATCAACATTTTGTTTTCTTTGCTCATTTATTCCTCGTATTTGGTTTAGTTTATTTATTCCTTCATAATTCCATTCAGTACAGGTTCTATTTAAACCTCCCAAGTTGTTTCGTTCTGAAAATTCTTTACATTTTGATAAAGTTTGAGAAAATATTTTCAAATCTTGTTCATTTTTTGCATTTCTTAGCATAGAATTCATATATAAAGCAATTTTAACACTTGCTTTTGCTTTACTTTCTTGATTCAACATAAGAGGTAAATTATCGATAACGATTTGACTATATTGTTGCATATTTTTGCCTCCTAATAATAGATATTTTGTTCATTAGAATTTAAAATTTCATCCAATAAATCCTTTTGTTCAATTAATGATTTTTTTATTGCATCAATAGTTTGTTCTTTTGACCCACCTGGATTTGCAATAAAAGCTTTTTTACCAAAAAATTCAAAATATAATCTACTATAATATTTATAGTTTTCATCTACATCATCAATTATGCTATCGACTTTTTTATATTTACAACCAATATCATTATTTATAATATCTTTTGGTATTCCTTTTTTGTAAAAAATACATTGTTTTTGTTTATTATTATAAAACTCACAATCTTCACATTGAAAATTTAATATTTTATATTCTTTATCATTATTATAAACAAGCTTCCCATTTCCCATATTACTTAATCCTCCATTTTTTATATTATAACATTTTTTTAATACAATACATGTACTAACTTTTATATTTCTTTAAAATATACACTTCTAGGTTCTCCACTACTAGTTTTATACGTTTCTACAAACTTATAACCATCACCAACAAAATTATTAATACTATAAATATTATCTGGATGAACTTTAGTAAATATATATATTTTTCCTATACTTTTACAATACTTATCTAATAATTCAAGCATTTGTTTTTGAAATTTATTTCCTACATATTTTGGATTAACCATAATTGGACCACAAGACCCAACTAATTTTTCATCATACTTTAAATTATGTTTTTCCAATGTCTTATTATTTGATGGAATATATAACATAGAACAAAATATTATGTTATTATCATAAAAGTTAAATAGTTTACCCTCATTATTAAGAATATTTTTTAATTCATTTAAAGAAAATTCTCCTAACCACGAAGGTTATTTCATATTACTTTTTACATATTTATAAAACTTTAAATATTCATCTATATTATTATTTTTGCTAATACAATTAAATTCATTTATTTTCATATTATTTAATTTTCTTTTATAACATAATGAAATATACCTGTATCATTTAATATATTTTCTTTTATACTATTTGGAAGTAAATTAAATTCATTTAATTTTGATAGTTCAATCCACTTAAAATGATGATGTATTATGAACCCATTATCATTTTCTATTCTGTTTAGATCAAAATTTTTTAAATCTGCTACTTCATTTAATTCAACTTTATAATAAAAATCTATTTCATGAGTTTTATCTTTATCAAAATTAGTAAAAAAATTCTCAATAATACCCATAAATTTAACTACTTTAAAATCAAGATTTGTCTCTTCTTTTATTTCTCTAATCATACCTTCACTAGATGTTTCACCTAAATTTACATATCCACCAGGTAAACAATATGATTCTTCTGTTCTATATTTATCTACAAGTAATTTACAATCATGAATAAATACGGCTGAAACTCTAAATTTAAATTTTAAATCGTCTGTTTTTATTTTAATATCCATCTATTTTACCTCCTACATTAGGTTTTCATTCATCATTAAATATCTATAGATTTCTCCCCAATTATTAACATTTTTAATATATTCATTTTCTTCTAATCTATCTGATGCATTATTTTTAAAATATAGTGCATGTATATTATTATTAGAAGCATTAACACAAATCGCGCTATCATCATCTATTATATAATCTACTTTTTCTTCTATAAACTTATCTATCTTTTTATGTTCATTATTATATACTGTAACCATATTTAAATTAACCTTTTCAAATTTTTCTAAAGCATATTTCATTTCTTCATCACTTCTTGCGGTAACAATTATAATATCAAAATATTTAGTTAATTTTGGAATTACTATTTCTGCGCCTGTCATTATATTGGCAGTTTCTAATATATTTTTTGAATACTTATTATAAAAAGCACTAAACTCATTTTCATCCCAATTATATCTTTTTTGAAAGGTTCTCTCTGAGTTATTAATAATATTATTACCTTTTTTTACATCTACATCATACATTTCTGTATAAACTCTATATAAATTTTCAGAATCAAATACTACTCCATCCAAATCAAGTGCTAATTTCTTTTTCATTCTCTTCTCCTTATAAAAAATCTAAATTATTATGTTCATCTAAAAGAACAACATCTTCTTCTTTCATAAAACAAATATCACTGTATTTACAAAAACTACATCCAATATTATCTTTTCCTACCCTTTTAGGATTTATATCAAATTTAGCATCTAATATATTATCAAATGCATTATCTATATTATCTTTTACAATTCCTATTAACTTATTAATTTTTTCTTCTGATAATACCTTTGAATATGCATAAAATCCATTTTGTCCAAATTTTAAAGATTTTACTACTTCACTATCTGTATATGAAAAATCAAATTTTGATGCTAATTCTGGCTCATCAATTGTATAACCTAATAATTTTAAATTATCTTCTTTTTGTTCTACATATGTCTTTTTTGGATCTCTAACTATTTCATTATTAAGAATTTTTTGTAAATAGAATCCTATTACTTCAGCATTTTTAAATAAACCTTCTTTTGCTAAATAAAGATAAACAGGAAGTTGCATATCAATTCCATATATTGTATTATTAAGGTTTGTATGTGGAAAACCTGTTTTATAATCTATTATTACAAGATATGTTTTATTATTTTCTTCTTTATAAAGTAATTTATCAATAATACCCATAAATGTTAATTTAATATTGCCTTCTTTATTTATGTATACTTTATTTTCATAAAGTGATTTATCTAATGAATTAAAACTATTTTGTTTATTAATTGTATCTATAATAAATCTTAACTCTTCTTTTAATTTTTTCATAAAGAATTCTTCTTTATTACTAAAATCATATTCTTTTATAACATTTTCAAATTCTAAATCAAAATCAAAATTTTCTTTAAATGCTTTTGATAACACATCATGAAATATTGTACCTATACTTTGCGCAAATGTTTCTTCAAACTCAGTTATTTTAAGTATATTATTTAAATAATATCTAAATGCACATCTATTATAATTATCAATACTAGAATAAGATAATAATAATTTACCATTTAAACTATCATTAAACTTTTCTTTATTTATACCTTTAAACTTATTATCATATTTTAAATAATTATCATTTAATCTATTTGAATACAAAATACCTAAATCTTTATCATTTTCTCCAAATTTAATTAAATTATCTAACTTTTTCGAAAGTAATAATTCATTATATTCTTTAGAATAATTATATTTTTTTTCTATATCTTTTATAACATTTAAATTCATATCACTTATTAATAATGATGGCATATAACTATCAAAATTAGTCTTTAATTTATATGTTATAAATAGATTTTTTATTGATTTAATACTATTTATTATTGCATTTTTTTCTAAACTATTTTTTTCGTATGATTTTTCTATATTTAATTTTTCTTTTTCAATATCACTTAAATAATCCTCATCATTATATATTCTTGGAATATTACCCATATTAAATCCAATTAAAAATACATAGTCATCTTCACTTATTATATTATCTTTTAAATCTATTATATTAACTGCGTTCTTCTTTTTTATTTCTTTTAAATGTTTTTTTGAAAGTTCATTTTTAAGTATATAAATTAATATATCTTTTTCTTTAACAAAAGTATATTTGTTTAATATTTTTATTATTTCATCTACAATATATTTATTACTTAAAATAGTCATATCATATTTATTTGTTATAAATTCTAATGTTTCATCTATATTATTATTTTCTAAAATATCAATAAAATCTTTTGCGATTAAACTTGATTTTATACTTTTATTATCTTTTATATTTAAGCTAATATTAAACATTTTAAACATTCTTTTTATATCATTTTCATATTCACTTGTTACATTACAAAGTTTTATATTATTAATATCAACACCATTATTTAATAAATCAATTATCTTACTTAATACAAAATATATTTCATCCTTTATATCATCAAACTCATAAACATCATGATTAAAATCTAATACATTTTTATTTATAATTTGCGCGTCTATTCCTTTTTTCTTTAAAATATCTAAATCAAACTTACTTATATAATCATAACCATATATTTTTATTTTTTTATTATCTATTAACTTATCAATATTTTTATCATAAATTAAAAGATTATTTTCTATTAATTCATTTTTTATTTTAGTTAATTTATTTGTTTTATCTGATACATTATTAACCGCGTATTTTAAATTATTTAAATATATATTTGCTACATCATAATTCATATCATATTTTTTTATTAAATAGTATATACTTCTTTCATCATAAGTAAATGTTAAAGAATCAATTAATTCTTTTAAAGACATAAATTTAATATTATAAATTTTATCTAAACTTGATACTTCTTTTATAACATTTTCTTTCATGTTATTTGGAAGCACTAAAATCATATTATTTTCTATTAATTCTTTTAACATATCATTCACCTTTTTAATTATAACATAACAAAAAAAATACGCCTATATTAGCGCATTTCTTTTTTATATTTTTTTACATCACAATCACTTATTATCTCGTGAAGATATGGCATGTCAATATTTTTTTGATTTGTTCTTATTACCTCATAATAACTTACTAAATCCATTAATGTTTTAATCTTTTCTGCTCTGGACATGTATTCATAGTATGTTATATAGTAAAATTCCTTATTAAAAAGAGTTTCAAATATAAGCATCATCATAGTTATTCTATCTAATTCTTTAGTAACATTTTTTGTATCAAGTTTAACATTTCTAATATAATTAAGTAATATTTTTGAAGTTGCGAGTGGACTACTTCCATTAATACCTGCATTTAATATATCTATATAATATGCCTTTTTATCTTCTCCAATTCTTACATTTCCAGGATTAATATCCGATACAACAATATTTTCTTTATGAATTTCTTCTAAAGTTTTAGACATATCTAAACAAAATAAAATTTTATCATATATATTACTGAATCTATGATTTATATCCCTTAAATCATCACCTTTAATATATCTTTCTATTGTACCTATTAATACACCATTACTCATTATTTTATTTTCTGGAATTACAATATTAATATCTTTTTTTATACCATTAAGTGCTTCTAAATTTTCTTCTTTCTTTTTTGACAAATCTAAATTTTTACTTAAAAACATCTTATAAATTTTTTCATTCTTATCATCTAAATAAACTGTATTTTCACTACTTTCTACATCTAGTTTATTTAACTTACTAAAATCTATTTCATTAACATTAATTTTATTCAATTTACTTCACCTTCTTTGGTAATAATTCATATAAATATGGCATATCAGGTACTGTATGATATGTATATTTTAAGTCTTCAAAAACCTCTTTTAAATCTTTTAAAAACGTTAATTGTTCACTTTTTTCATCATAAGTATATTCTCCTATACTCATAATATTTTTTTCAAATACAACTCCAAAAAGTGATAATAAAAATGAAACTCTATCCATATTCATATCTCTTTTTTGTCTATAATTCATCCAATCATAAAAACTACTCGTAACATTTGGAATAAATGTTGGCTTAAAATCTTCAATACCATAACCTTCTACATCAATAAAGTAAACTTTATTTTTATCATCTACAATAATATTATCAAAATGCATATCACCTACAACGATATTTTTACCACAATAATGTAGTTTTCGAAGTTTTTTAGATGCATCTATAATATTATCAAGTGCATAAGAAACACCTTTTCTAATTGCTAAATCATTAATAGTCTCAGAATTTTTAATAAATTTACTTGCTACACATTTTAAAGTATCACCGTCATAGAAACATTTTTCTGGTGTAACTAAAAAATCAAGATTAACACTATCAAACAAAGATATTTTTCGTTTTATTTCATCAACTTGACTTTCATCAACATTTTCTAAATTAAAAATTTTATATAAATATTCATTATCTATATAAAGTTTATTTGAACATAACACATCTTTTAGTTCTTGTAATTTATTTAAATTTAAATTGTTAAACTCTAACTTTTCCAATTTTTTCACCTGCATTATCTTTTAGTATTTCTTATAATTTAAAGGATCTATAACCTCATGAAGATATGGAACGTCAATTTTCTTTCTTCTTGATTTAATTAACATAAACGAATCATATAAATTTTTTAAACATTTTATTTCATCTTCTTTTTTTTCATATTCTGAATATGAAATTTCATTAACACTTTTATTAAATAATAAATTAAAATACATAAGTAAAAAAGTTATTTTATCCATCTCTTTGGTAATTTTTTTAGGTTGTATATTTTTACTATTTAAATATTCTTTAAGCAAATATGAAACTGTATCATTATCTAAATTTTCTACTCTATATGATAAAGTATCTATATAATGTGATTTATCATTTTCATCTATACGAATATTTGCTGAATTTAAATCAGCTACTACTACCTTTTCTTCATGTATATCTTGTAATGACTTTGATGCATCTAAAAATATTTTCATTATGTGATTTATATCACGATATTTAATAAATATATCATCCAAATTTACACCAGGTACATATTTTTCAATAGTACCACAAAAATGTCTATCAAATATTGTTGTATCTGGTACAATCATTTTTCCTTTTTGATTTCTTCTTTGTAATAAATCTAACTTTACTAATTTATAAGATAATTCACACAAATCTTCGGTTTTAAATATTTTATATATTCTCTGTTTTTCTTTATCAATATATATATCACTTTCTAAAGAATCATAATCTAATTTCGTAAGTTTATTAAAATCAATATCATTATAACTAATTCTATTCATATAAACCCCTTCTTTGACCATGTATTTTACCAGAAAAGAAAAAAAGAGTCAAATTACTCTAAGATTTTATTTGAGTCCATATATGGTAGTCTCTCATATAAAGTAAGTTTATCATTTATATCAACAGTTGCAAGTAAAATATCATGTACTTTTTTTCCTTTACATTTTAACTCATGTAATAACCATTCTGTATCTTTACCTATATTAATTAAGTTATCATCCATTATATTACCATCTATTATAACATTAGCACATAATCCTTGTTTTTCTATTTTTAATTTCATATCTTTAACTGTTATATTTTTATATTCTCCTTTAGGTAAAAAACTGATTTTACCATTTGCCTCTAATATAGCAAATTCAATTTCACTTAAATCAAAATATCCCATTTCTCTCGCTTGACTTAATAAATCATTAACATCTATCATACTTTTCTTCATATTTTTATATATCAATTTATTATTTTCCATAAGTACAGTTGGAGTTCCTACAAAAAACTTTCTTAATTTTAAACTTTTAGTTGTTAAAATAGAAATAAAATAAGCAAGAATACCAAACACTATTATCGCAAGCATTGAATTAAAAAATTCAGCTTCTAAATTTATTGCCATTTCTGATGCAAAATTACCAATTGATATTCCAACAACATAATCAAATAAACTAAGTTCCGAAACTTGTTTCTTACCTAGTAATTTTGTCATAAAAAATAGTGTTGTCATTGCGGCAATACATCTAATTACAACTTTAAATATATCTGAGTTAAAAAAATCCATATTAATCACCTAAAATTAGTATGGATTTCTTTTTTAGTTTAATACAAAAACTCCAAAATTTAAATATGATGCGAATAAGAGCCATAATAAGTATGGTATTTGAAGATATGCTGCTTTTTTACTTATTTTATAAAATGTAAGTATCATTGTAATTACAAATACTATGAGCATAAGTATCCAAAGAAATGCTAAAAAATATTCTTTAAATCCAAAGAAAATTGGTGTCCAAAGTGCATTTGTAATAAGTTGTATATAATATATTAATCTTGCATTTTTTTTGAGTTTCCTTTTAGATTGCATAATAATATATATTGAAATTCCCATTAATATATAAAGTATTGTCCATGCAATAGGAAAAACAATTGATGGTGGAGAAAGTGGTGGTCTATTTAAAGAATTATATACATTCATACTTTTAAACACAAAGATACTTGGAATTGTACCTATCAAGATAGTAGTAATTATATAAAATAATAATTTTTTTATATCTAAATTTTTCATAGTAACCTCCTATTTTAATATTATATATTTTTGAAAATTTTATACAAAAAAAGTTATATTTTTCATATAACTTATTTTATCTTTAACTTAGGGAACGCTTTAACAAGTCTCTTTTTTGCATATTTGGCATTATTCATTATAAAGTCTTTTACTTTAGCAGTTATTTCTTCTGTAGAATCTTTTTTAATATTTCTTACTGTAGATTTTAAATTAAATATTATCTTAGTTGACATGCATAAATCAAATATAAATACTAAAGCAAGTACTATAGATATCACAGTTAATAAAACATCTGGAATATGTGATAACATTCTTAAAAAAAATGGATTTACAATATACATAATAAGCATACCACCAAGTCCAAATGGTATCATTGTTTCAAGACATATTCTTCCATTAATGTTAAATTTTCTTCTTGAATAATCCCACCATCTTATTTTAAATATTTTTTCCATAAAATAACTTGTGAAATATTCCAAAAATGAAAATAATAATATACTCATAATAAATAATGTAAATGGATCATTTATATATCTATTTAATAATAAAATCATAGATAGGCATCCTACACCATATATTGGGCAATATGGACCAACTAAAAAGCCTCTATTTACAAATTTTCCTTTTTCAATTAATTTACCTATTACTTCAATTGCCCATCCTGTAAATGAATACATTAAAAAGAGCAAAAATAATATTCTAATATCATAATTCATATACTACTCCTGTACAAATAACTTATCTATATTTACCTTTGGCATTAATACATTTATTTCTTTTGATATTCCAAATTTAAATGTCTTTGTATTATGCTTCATTTCTTCACCATCTAAACACCATGAATCACTTGGAACTTTATCAAATTCAATCTTAATATTATTTGTTTCATAATATTCAATACCTGGTATATTTCTTATATCCATCCTTTTTAACATAGATATTTTTCTTATTAATTCAAATTTCGATTTTATATCACATAAAAGCACTTCGAATTTATTATCATCAAGTTTAACATCAGGATATATATTATTTATTCCCGCAACTGATGAACTATTTGTTATAAATATAAATGAATATTTGCCTTCATATTTCTTATCATCTATTTCATATTTTATATTATAAATTTTAAGTTTACCTGCGAATTGTTTCAAAGCATATATTATATATGCACTTCTTCCATACTTTTCTTTTAACTTTCTTGGTGTATCATATGTTACATTAACAAAACTACCAATACCACCAAAATATACAAATGCTCTATTATTTATTTTACACACATCAATGTTTTTTATATCACCATCTAGAAGTAATCTTAAATATTCTTCTAAATTACCATTATATCCATACATAGTACCAACATCATTTGTAGTACCAAGTGGTAAATTTGCGATTAAAAGTTTGTTTTCTCTTTTTAAATCACCAGAAACAACTTCATTATAAGTTCCATCTCCACCCGCAGATATAACAAGATCTACATTATCAGGTAATTCCTTTGCAATCTTTGATGCATGTCCTTTTTTCTTAGTATATTTTACTTCTAAATCATAATCATACTCTTTTAAGATTTTACTTACTATATCTAAAAATTGATCATCTTTTTTCTTTCCACTTTTGAAATTATAAATCATGATGCATTTCTTCATCTATCTCTCTCCTAATAAATATATTATATAAAATTTTTATATTAAATACACGTATTTTACATAAAATTATACAAAATATGACACTTTTTAAACTAAATTATTTAGAATTTTTACCAAATCTTCTATCTCTATGATTAAATGATTCAATTGCCTTATCAAATTCATTTTCATCAAAATCTGGAAATAATGTATTAGTAAAATAAAATTCACTATATGACATTTGATAAAGCATAAAATTACTTACTCTATATTCACCACTTGTTCTTATAAGTAAATCAATTGGTGGTAAATCTTGATATAAATATTCATAAAACTTTTCTTTAGTTATATCATCTTTACTTATTTTGCCATTATTAATATCATCTATTATTCTTTTTGTACCATCTATTATTTCTTCTTGTCCACCATAATTTAAACATATATTTAATATACCTTTAGTATTATTTTCTGTTTTCTTTACAATTGAGTCCATCGCATCTAATACATTCTTACTAAGTGGTTCTCTTCTTCCAGAAAATATTACTTTTATGTTTTCTTTATCTATTACTTTAAACTTAGTTTTAAACATTAAAATAAATAAATTCATTAAATAATCTACTTCTTCTTTAGTTCTTTTAAAGTTATCAGTTGAAAAAGCATATACACTTAAAACTTTAACACCTTTATTTATTGCGTGAATTGCTACTTTTTCTAAAGTTTTACTACCTTCTTTATGTCCTTCACTTCTTTTAAGACCTCTATTTGTTGCCCATCTACCATTGCCATCCATTATAATCGCAACGTGATTAGGAATTTTAAGTTCATCCATTTTATACACCTCTATAATAATTATAAATAATTTTTAAATATTTGTATACAGGATTTATAATTATTAACTATTTCTTTTACAAATATTGATTCATTCTTTTTATTTACGAATAAATATACATTGTTTTTGGTTCTAGTTAAAGCAACATAAAATAGTCTTCTTTCTTCTTCATATGGATAATTATCATTTTCATTTAATACATATTTTAATATTTCATTATTTTCTATCTTACTTGGAAAACCATTAATCTTATTTTCAAGATTAATAATTATTACATTTTCTTCTTCTAATCCTTTTGATTTATGAACTGTTAAATACCTTATTTTTATATTTTCATTTTTTAAATAAATTATATTTTGATTTTCTAATTTAAAATTACTATTTAAATACTTATAAATATCATTATTATTTCTTCCAAGAACCATTATTCCATTATTATTTTCTGAATATATATCAAGTATTAATTTTTCAAAAGAATCTTTTATGCTTTTATAATATATTATTTTTATTGGCTTCTTAAGTTTTTTACTTGATTTTAACTTTTTTCTCATTTGATGATTATTTTTCATAATAAAATTACCTGATACTTTTATTAAATCTATACAATTTCTATAAGTATTTTCTATTTTCATTATTCTAGAATTTTTATAATACTTTTTAAAATTTAAAAATATATTCAAATTACAACCTGTAAATCTATAAATAGACTGAAAATCATCTCCTACACAAAATAATTTAGCGTGAGTTTTGTCCTTTATAGTTTTTATCAAATTATATTTTGTTAAAGATGTATCTTGATATTCATCAATAATTATGTATTTATACGGTTTAATTTTTCCTCCTTTATTTAAAACTTTAATCGCATCATTTATCATATCATTAAAATCAACTTCATTTTTACTTTTTAATTCACTCATATATTCAAAGTATATTTTCCTTACTATTTTTATAAAAATATAATCATTTCCATATTTTAACTTTCTTAATATTTCACCAAACTTTATATAATCATAATTATTTGATTTAAATAAATTAATAAAAGTTCCTATTAGTTTTTTTAGTTCATAAAATTCTTCCTTTTTTTCTAATATATTAAGTCCTGAAAAGTTTGAATAAAAATACTCAGTTATAATATAATCAAGTTCATCACTAGAAGCAATATTAACTATATTTTTATTATTTTTCAAAATATTTAGTGCAAGTTTATGAAATGTAAATACATCTATATCATAGTTATAATTTTTGAGTAATGTATTTTTAAGACTATTAACTGAATCATTAGTAAATGATATACATAATATATCTTCTTTTTTTATTTTTAATATTTCTATTAGGTATCTTATTTTACCAACTATAGTAAGTGTTTTACCAGATCCCGCTCCTGCGAGTAATAATGCGCTATCAGATGAATCAATAACCGCAAGTCTTTGCTTTTTATCAAGTGAATAACCATTTACATTATCAAGTAATTCTTTACTTTTAAATAAATCTTCTTTTATTATTTTTCTTTTATTTATAAATTTTCTAATATATCTCATACACTTTATATTAGCCATAAAAAAAGAAATTCCACTATTTTTTTGAAATTTCTTTAAAAATATTTAATTAACTTCATTTTACTTCTCACATTTAATTTAAATCTTTTCCAGAGAATTTTGTCAATAATAAAAAAGAATAAATCTTTATATTTTATTCTTTCATTAATTATAATTACTATTTGATAGTATGTTCATTTTGATTATTTAACTCAATATTTTTTATTGCATTATTTATAAAACATATTAGTTCAACATCAGCCCAACATTTTGAACCAGCATTTTTTTCATAACTATAACCACAAGAACCAATCATATTGTATATTTGATCAATAGTTTTCTCATTATTTGTTCCATATAATTTAGAAATTTTTGATTTGATTTCATCATTTAACCCATCTTTGTCACTCATTTTTAATGCAAATATTTCATTATTTATTTCACGTACTTGTGTTTCATAATTATCTAAATTTTCTGAATCAAATTCCTTTAAAGTTATCAAATATTTTGCTTCATTTAATGATAAATTCTCTGTTTTTTTCTTAAGTGCATCAAAACCGATATTTTGAAGTTCTGATTCTCTTTTTGATTGTAAAGATCCATCAGCAAATGCATGAAGTGTTGAATATAAATTTTTATACGTATACACTGTCTTTAATTTCACCCTACTATTCTTATCTTCTTTAGATTCTTTCTCTATTTTTTCCATATTATCTGGCAAAGACATTGTAAATAATTGACTATCCGATGCAAGATTATAATAAGAACGTAAGTATCCCCATAATTGTGCATCTTTTTGATTTATCCTCTTACCATTTTTGCTAAATGTTTCAATAATGTCATTTGTATTTTTTTCTGCCGCACTGCTTAATTGATTAATATCATAATTAATTAACATGTCACTATCACCACCATATAATAATATACCTATAGTTTACCCACTTTAAACGAGTTATGTCAACATATTGGTATAATACTTTACAAAAAAAGAACAAAACTTTACATTTTATTCTTCCATAATGTCTATTAAATATTTTGCAGTTCTAATCATTTGGCTTGTATAACTCATTTCGTTATCATACCAAGCGGCTACTTTAACAAGTTTTACGCCATCACTTTCAATTACCTTTGTTTGTGTTGCATCAAATAATGAACCATATCTAATTCCAATGACATCACTTGAAACTATTTCATCTTCAGTATATCCAAGTGTTACATTAGCAGCTTTTTTAAATGCTTCATTAATTTCTTCTTTAGTTACATCATCTTCTAAAACACAAGTAAGTTCTACTATAGAACCTGTTACTACTGGAACTCTTTGTGCAGTTCCATCTAATTTACCATTTAATTCTGGTATTACAAGTCCAATTGCTTTAGCTGCTCCTGTTGAATTTGGAACAATATTAGAAGCTGCAGCTCTTGCTCTTCTTAAATCACCTTTTTTATGTGGTGAATCAAGTGTATTTTGATCATTTGTATAAGCATGTATTGTACTCATAAATCCAGTTCTAATTTTAAAGTTATCATTTAATACTTTAGCAACTGGTGCCAAACAGTTTGTTGTACAACTAGCTGCAGATATAATCTTTTCATCACCATCTAATTCTTCATGATTAACATTATATACAATTGTTTTTACATCTTCCCCAGCAGGTGCTGATATAATTACTTTTTTTGCACCAGCAATTATATGTTTCATTGCTTTATCTTTACTTGTAAAGAAACCAGTACATTCAAGTACTACATCTACATCAAGTTCTTCCCATGGAAGTTTTTCAGGATCACTTTCTTTGTATACTCTTATATTTTTACCATCTACAACAATATCATCTTCTGTACATGTTATTCTATCATCTAAGAATCTACCTTGTGCGGTATCATATTTAAGTAAATGCGCAAGTGTCTTTGTATCAGTTAAATCATTTATTGCGACTACTTCTATATCACTATCATCATATACTTGTCTAAATGCAAGTCTTCCAATTCTTCCAAAACCATTTATTGCTATTCTAACCATTTTATAATTCCTCCTATAATTTAAAATATCCTCCGCCAATAAATTCTCTTACTATAGAATCTACTGGTATATAATCATTACTAATAGGTAAAATATTTTTAAGTAAATTTAATAATCTTACTGCTTCTTTATACATTGGATCACTTTCTTCTACTGAATAAAGAAGTGGTTCAGCGTAAGTTTTAAGTACACCAAGTTCATATATAAGAGATGTATTAAATATAACATCTGCTTCATCTTGGAAAGGAAATACATACTTTTCTTCTCCTTCTCTTACTTTACCCCAAGAAGATAATGTATCACTCGCACTATAACCTCTTGTTCTATTATCTCTTACAATTCTTCTTAAAAGTCTATTATCTGTTGTTCTTATTCTGTTATGATTATCTAAAGAAAGTACTGTAAGTGGACATAAATAAATCTTATATTTGTTTTTCTTATCTATTGAATAAGTAAGTTCTTCATTTAAAGCATGTAACCCTTCTACTATTAATATTTCCTTTTCTCCAAGTTTTATACTTTCATCTGATAATTCACTTTTTCCTGTTATAAAATTATATACTGGAAGAGTTACTTCTTTTCCATCTAATAAATCTTTTAAATTTTTATTAAATAATTCTACATTTATAGAGTTTAATGATTCAAAATCATATGAACCATCTGGTAATCTTGGAGTTTTATCTCTATCTACAAAATAATTATCTATTGATATTGCGATAGGATTTAGTCCAAATCCTTTTAAGAATAATTCAAGTTTTTTACTTGTTGTTGTTTTACCTGAACTTGATGGACCTGCCAGTAATATTAATTTTAATTTTTTGTTATTATAAATTGTTTCTGCTATCCTAAATAGTGAGTTATTTTGTATATTTTCACTTAATAATACAATATCATCTACATTACCTTTTGTTACTCTACTATTTAATGAACTTACATTTTCAATACCTAATTTTTCACTCCACTCATCATATTTTTTAAACTCATTAAATAATTTATCATGATGTTTATATACAGGTATTTTATTTAAATAATATATATTAGGATATCTAAGTACAAAACTATTTTGATCAATATATGTTAATTTAAATTCTTTTAATGCTCCTGTACTTACAGGCAAGTAAGAAAAGAAATAATTATATATATCCATTAATCTATATAAATTAACATTAGTATTTACTGAATATTTTAATACATTTACTTTATCATAACTTTTTGTACTTTTATAATATTCTATAGCCTCTAATCTATTTACTAAATTCTTTTGTATTGGTAAATCTCTTTTTACAATTTCCTTCATTTCTCTTGATACTTTATCAAGATCTTCTTTTGTTATTTTTTTATAAGTTTTTATATATATTCCTTTATCAATAGAATATTTTACCTCTATTTCAGAATTAAGCATATTAAGACATGCTTTTTCTAAAACAAATATAAGACCACTTTCATAAACTCTATTCCCAGTTGGTGATGTTAAATCAAAAAAATCAACAGTAACATCATCAGTTACTTTATAATTAAGTTCATATGGTCTTCCATTTACTTCTGCCATTATTATTGTTTCTGAATAATTCTCTTGAAAATCCTTTGATATATCTTCTAAAGTTATATCTTTTGGGTACATATATGATTTACCTAAATACGTTACTTTTACCTTTTCCATTTTTTATCCTTCCTATTCTCACTATAAATTTTATCATAAAATACACAATTTTGTCACTAATTTATAGGAATATTTACTAAAATTATTGATAACATATTAATGGGTGAATAAAATGAATTTAATACCAAATGTATTAGAAAAAACTAGTAGTGGAGAAAGAGTATATGATTTATACTCAAGACTTCTTCAAGATAGAATTATTCTTTTATCTGGAGAAATAGACGATAATTTATCTAACATAATAGTATCTGAACTTCTTTATTTAGATTCTATTAATCATGAAGATATAAATATCTATATAAATTCTCCAGGTGGTAGTATAACAAGCGGTATGGCAATATATGATACAATGAATTATATTAAAAGTGATGTATCAACAATATGTATAGGTATGGCAGCATCTATGGCAGCATTTCTTTTATCAAGTGGTAAAAAAGGCAAAAGATATGCACTTCCTAATAGTGAAGTAATGATTCATCAACCATTAGGAGGAGTAAATGGTCAAGCAACAGAAATAAAGATTGCTGCGGACAGAATACTAAAACTTAAAGATAAATTAAATAAGATTTTATCAAAAAATACTGGTAAAGATTTAGAAACAATCGCACAAGATACTGAAAGAGATTATTTCATGGATTCTATTGAGGCATTTGATTATGGTATTGTTGATAAAGTATTAGATAATGAAAAAATATCAGAATAAAGCTGATATTTTTTTAATATTATGCATAATTATTTTTTATTTTAAGTTATTAATTTCATCAATTGTTAAACCAGTTGCTTTTGATATGTCTTCTAGTGCCATATTCATTGATATTAAATTTTTAGCGATATTTATTTTTTCATTTGATATACCATCAGATTTACCAGAATCATATCCAGAATCATATCCAGAATCATATCCAGAATTATACCCATTTTCTTTGGCATCTTCTATGGCATCT
>FR893560.1 GCA_000433675.1 Clostridium sp. CAG:433 | reverse complement strand
TCTATCTTTTTTACAAATGATACTATTACTTCTTTGTCTTCTTTTACTTCTTTAAAATATGGCATTATTATTTCATTTCTATCTGTTATTTCATAACTTTCTCCATTTATGGTTATTTTATTTATTTCATATCCATCTTTTGCTTTTATCTTTATTTTATCTTTACTTGAATCTTCTCCATATTTTACTATTTCGTCTCCTTCTATTGTTCCTCCTTCTCCTTCTACTTTTGTTGTTATTTTAAATTTTATTTTTTCATATTCATAACTAAATTCTTGTTTCTTCTCTTTATATATATGAACATTACTTTCTGGTTTGCTTACTAACTTATATCCTTCAAATTCTTTTTCTTCACTTACATATTGATTTCCTATTAAATCTGTTTTCTCTATGTCTTTTGCTAATTTCTCTTTTGTCTCTTTATCATAATAATGTATTACTATTTCTCCTGGAATTTTTATATCTGTATCATAATCACTTGTTACTGTATTTTCTTTATTATCTAACTTTATTGTTGTTTCTATTTCATTTGTCATTATTCTATCTGTATCTTCTATTCC
>FR893559.1 GCA_000433675.1 Clostridium sp. CAG:433 | reverse complement strand
GCAGAAATAATAGAACTAGTAATTGGTATACCAAAAGAAGAAGTAATAAAAAATGGAGTAATAATAAATAGTGAGTATGTAAGAGAAAATATAAGTGAAACAGATAAAAAGTCAGATTTATTAATAAGTATAGGAGATAATGTAATAAATTTAGAAATGGATAGAAGATATTATTCAGGCTCAAATAAAAAGAATAATAAATATATACACAAAATAGTAAATCATTATAATCCAAAGAATACAGTTCAAATATGTTTTACAAGTTATAAAGAAGGAGAAGAATTAAAAGGAGAAAAAAAGTCAATAAGAAAATATATGTTTCAAGATAGTGATGGAAATGTAGAAGATTATGGACTAGAAAAATATAAGATAGACCTTGAATATATAGAAAATAAATATTATAATAATGATGAGTTAACTAGAAGAGAAAAAATCTTCTTAATGTTTAAAGAATCAAATAGAGAAATATTAAAGGAAATCTCGAAAGGAGATAAAATTATGGATAAAATATATAAAAGATTAGACAAATTATCAGAAGATGAAGCATTATCATTATTATATGATGAAAAAGAAAGAGAAGAAGAAAAGAAACAAGCAGAAATAGAATATGCAGAAGAACA
>FR893558.1:121456-153448 GCA_000433675.1 Clostridium sp. CAG:433 | reverse complement strand
ATTAATTCAAGTTAAAAAGTTGCATTTAACTTTTTAAACAACAAACTTATTAAATAAATTTGCATTATTTAAAAAAATGTGATAGAATACCAAACGTTTGTGAAAAAAAATTAAGGGGGTTAAAATATGAAAAATACAAGAGAAAAAATAATAGCGTCTGCGGTATTACTAACACTTGCGACTGGGTGTGTACAAAATTATAAAATGTCAAAAGAAAAAAATGAATCAGTAAAAACAACAAATATTAGTAGTGTTTTAACTGAAAAAGAAGAAATAAAGACAAATTTTGTTATTAATGAATTTAATAAAAGTCTTGAACTTAAAAATAAAGCTGATGAGTTAAAAAGACAAAAAGAAGAATTAGAAGAACAGAAAAGAAAACAAAAACAAGAAAAAATTGATAAAGTTAAAAAAGAATGTGAAGAATCAATAAATTTATACTCTTCAGTTTATAATATAAAGTTTGAGGTTGTTAAAAAAATAGTTTCGGATTATACAAATAACTTTTCTAATAAAGATTTTATAAATAATAAAACTATTAATGATGGTGAAAAACATGATTCATTTGATTATGAAATAATAATGTTAGTAAGCCATTTAAATGATTATCCAGAAGAGTTTGGTTATGATTATAGTTCTATAAGAAAAGAAGATATAAATAGTAATTTAGATAATTTTACTATTAGAGAATTTGTAAATAGGACAAGCACTGCATTAAATGTTGATCCAATGTTATCTCTTTCAATCGCATGTGCTGAATCTGGTTATTTTGAAGCAGGTATTGCGACTAATAACTGTAATCCATTTTCTCTTAGATCTAGTGGAGATTTTTATACATTTGATAATATATATGAAGGTATAGCAGAAGGTATAATTAATTTAAAAGTAGGTTATATTGATGAAGGAGCAACTACACTTGATTCAATCGCAGTTTCTTATTGTGGTGGATCTAGTTCTTGGATAAATTTAGTAGAAGATGTTAGATATGACTTAGAAAATGGAAGAACAATTTATGATGAAGATAATATGAAACTTACTTTAAGATAAAGAGAAATATTTGTTTCTCTTTTTTAATATATTTTTATTAGAGGTGGGTTTATGAGGTTGTCAGAAATACAAAATAAAGACGTTATTAACTTGAATTCAGGTATGAAAGTAGGAAATATTATTGATATAAAAATTAATAGTGAAACAGGTAAAATAGAATCATTAATTTTAGAAAAGAAAAAATTTTCATCTATATTTAATAGTAATGATGAAATAGAAATATATTGGACACAAATAAATAAAATAGGTGAAGATGTAATTTTAGTGGAAAGTTTAATGTCTTAGTGTTATAATTAAAAAAGAAAGGTAGGTAGTTATGGATAACAACAGAAAAAAACTTTTATGGTCAATAATATTAGTTATACTATATTTTTTATTAGTTTTTTATATAGGAGGATTTAATGTAAAAGATAAAACTGAGTTAATTACAAATATAATTACAATTGTTTTATCAGTTATTGGTATTGTTTATGAATGCGTTTTAATATTTAATAAAAAAATTGATTTAAATAAGCATAAAAATGGAGTATTAGCATGTTCAATATATTTCTTATTAGTAAATATTATATCTGGAGTAATGGGATTTAGCGTAACAAAAGAATTAAATGGTAATAAAAAAGAAAAAAGAGAACTTCCAGAAATAGAATTAAAAGAATATACAAATAAATATATTTGTTTAATAGCATTTATCATATGCCTTGGAATATTACTTTTTGGTAGTAAAATAATTACTAAATTTTGGATGCTTATAGTATTTTATGTAGTTATATTATCGTTAATGATAGGAGTATTTTATAAGCAACTTATTCATGATTTTAAAATATTTAAAAGTTATTTTAAAGAATACTTTGTTCTTATATTAAAAACATGGGGTAAAGCACTTGTACTTATTATGATTACAACAATTATTATTCAGCTTACAACAAATACAACGCAAGCTAATAATCAAATAGCACTTCAAAATTCATTTAATTCAAACCCAGTTTTTATAGCACTTTTAGCAATGTTCTATGCACCAATTGCAGAGGAATTAATGTTTAGGGGTGTATTTAGAAAATTTATCAAAAATAAAAAACTATTTGTAATAGTAAGTGGAGTAGTATTTGGTCTTATGCATGTTATTGATGACTCTAAAACACTAGCAGAATTCTCATATGTATTTGTTTATTCAATACTCGGAATATATCTTGCAGGAATATATGCTAAAACAAATAACTTATGTACAAATATATTTATGCATTTTATGCAAAATACACTTAGTGTTATAGGTATGATATTATTAATGTTTATGTAAAAAAAGAACTTTTCAGTTCTTTTTTTAATATAATTCTTCTTTTAAATTATCCATGTTTTCATTCATAAGTGAAATATAATCTTTATTAGTATTTTTATCATCCATTGATATATTATTTAATGTATCAATTTCAAGAGTTTTTACATTATATGTTTTCTTAAGTTCTTTAACTGTATCAGATTCTGTTTCACCTTTTTTAATAAATATATAACTAACTGTTTTATTAGCAAGTAAAGACTTTGCAGTTGCTAAATCTTTATCAGTCATATGTTTTTCATCAATACTAGTTATTTCAAGTCCATATTTAGATAATACTTTTAAATCATCAGAAGTAACTATAATATTTTTATTTTTAGCATTTTCTGCCATTGATTTAAATTCTGCATCTATAGTAGATAATTCTAGTTTTAAATTTTCATAATTTTCATCAATTTCTTTTTCAATAATTGTACTATTAATATATTCTTTTAATCCATTTCTAGTGTTATTTGCAATTGTAAGCATTGTAGATGGATTTATCCAAAGTTCATCCATACTATTTGTATATTCTATTTTAGCAGTTGCATCAATTATTTTTAATTTCTTATTTTTATTAAGCATTCCAGCAATATAATCTTTTTCAGTATCAAGTCCATTATATATAATTAAATCTGATGAACTATAATCCTTAATTTGTTTTGCAGTTAATTTGTATTCATATGGATTAACATCACTAGGATAAAAACTAAGTACATTTGCGTGTTCTCCATATAACTGTTTTGTAACATATTCAATAGGGTACATACTAGTATATATTGTAATATCTTCCATTGAATCTTTACTTTCACATCCACTTATAAAAACAAGTGCTAGCCCTAAACATAATAATTTAATAAATTTTTTCATTTTTTCTTCTTCCTTTTCTTTTCTTTTTCTGGTACTGGATCATATCCAAATTTTCCAAAAGGTCTACATCTAAATAATCTTCTAATAGTTAAATAACTTCCATAAAAAAAACCATATTTTGTATAAGCTTCTTTTGCATAATTTGAACATGTTGGTGTAAATCTGCAAGCATTATGCATACTAAGTGGTAATTTTTGATAAATATTTATTAACATAATCATTAGATGTTTCACTTTTACCTCACCTAATATAATTTTAACATAAATTTTATTAATATAACAGAGTATATTTAAATTTAATTTAATTTATGGTAAAATGATAATGGTGATTTTATGAAAAGTGTAGAAGAATATAATATAGACTTAAATAATGAGTTAATAAAAAGAGCATTTACTCATTCATCTTATGTTAATGAAACAAAAAAAGGCGAAGATTATGAAAGATTAGAATTCTTAGGAGATAAAGTATTAGACTTTTTAGTTAGTGAATATCTTTATGTCAATGAACATTTACATGAAGGTGAAATGACTAAACTTAGAGCAAATTATGTTTGTGAAAATGCCTTATATGAATATTCAAAAGAACTAGGGCTTAATAATTATTTAAGACTTGGTAAAGGAGAAGAAGCATCGGGTGGAAGAGATAGAAAAGCAGTAGTTGCGGATATATTTGAAGCTTTTTTAGCAGCAACCTATCTAACATATGGCCTTGAAAAAGCAAAAGAAATTGTATATGATGTTGTTATTAAAGCAATAGAAAATAATGAAAATTATTTCTTACACGATTATAAGTCTGTTTTACAAGAAATGCTTCAAGCAGATAAACAAGGTGCAGAATATGTGGTAGTAAATGAAGAAGGACCATCACATAATAAAACATTTACAACAGTTGTAAAAATAGATGGAGTTATTCTTGGAGAAGGAACTGCAGGAAGTAAAAAAGAATCTGAACAAGAAGCCGCTAAAGATGCATTAAGCAAAATGGCAAAAGTAGATAAAAAAGAGGAGTGAAAATAATGAAAAAAAGAGTAATAAGCGCAGTTGTCGCACTTGCTATTATAATTCCATTAATAGCGCTTGGGGGTATATATTTTAAGATAGGTATGGCAGTTTTATCAATACTATCAATGTATGAAATATTAAAATTAAGAAAAGAATTACCAATATTTATAAAAGTAATATCATATGTACTAATTACGCTTAGTGTAATATTTAGTGATGTATCATTATTGCCAATAATACTAATTACAATGTCTATTTTACTAGTATTCTTTGATAAAAGTGAATATAATGTTAATGATTTTACATTTGTAACAGCATTCTTAGTATTATTAAGTACTGTATTTACATACTTTATATATATTAGAAATGAAGATGTTAATATATTAATTTATTTACTATTAATAACAATTTTAACAGATACATTTGCGCTTTTTGGAGGAAAATTATTTGGTAAACATAAATTAATTGAAAAAGTATCACCAAAAAAGACAATAGAAGGTTCTATAATAGGAAGTGCTTTTGGAACAATTATTCCAAGTATTTACTACATTTATATGGTAGATCCAGGTGCAAATATACTTACTGTAATATTTATGACACTTATTTTATCCATAATTGGACAACTTGGAGATCTTGTATTTAGCAGTATAAAAAGATATTTTAATATAAAAGATTTTTCAAATATTATGCCAGGTCATGGTGGAATATTAGATAGAATTGATAGTATAACAATGGTTGTACTTGCTTATCAAATAATAATTAATATAATTTAAAGGAGAAAAAATAATGACAATAATACTATTTATATTAATTCTTGGAATAATAGTTTTTATCCATGAATTAGGACATTTTATATTTGCTAAAAAAGCAGGGGTTTATGTATATGAATTTTCTTTAGGATTTGGTCCAAAATTATTTTCATTCAAAAGAAAAAATGATGAAACAGAATATATGGTAAGATTAATACCACTTGGTGGATATGTTTCAATGGCTGGTGAAGAAGATTTAGATGAAGATAACAAAGTACCAGATGATCAAAGATTATGTAATAAATCTTGGACTAGACGATTACTTGTAATGGTTGCAGGAGTAATTAATAACTTTATATTAGGATTTGTTTTACTATTTATAATGGGATTAATATATGGTACAACTTCAACAACTAATACTCTTGATAGCATTCCAAAGTCAGGCGCACTTTATAAAGCAGGCGCAAGAAATGGTGATGTTGTAACAAAAATAAATGATAAAAAAGTAAAAAATTATGATGATATACAAACGTATTTAGCACTAGTTAAAGAGGGAGACGCTATCAATATTAATATAAAAAATAAAGATGGAGTAGAAAATACATATAAAGTAAAACCAGAAAAAAATAGTGAAGATGGTAAATATTATTATGGTATATCAATAAAAGTAAAAACTGATAAAGGATTTTTACCAGCACTTAAATATGCTAAAGAAAAATTTGTTTCAATATATAAAATAATGATAATAACAATAAAAAGTTTATTTACTGGTGAACTTGGATTCGATAGTTTATCAGGTCCAGTTGGAATATATAACGTAGTAGATACAGTTAAAGGTTCTATGCAAATGATACTTTATTTAACTGCATATTTATCAATAAATATTGGATTTATGAACTTACTTCCATTTCCAGCATTTGATGGAGGAAGAGCATTCCTTCTTATAATAGAAAAAATAAAAGGATCTAAAGTAAATCCAAAGTTTGAAGCTACTATAAATAGTATAGGATTTGTATTATTAATGGCTTTAATGGTAATTATTACAATAAAAGATATAATTAAGTTATTTTAAGGTGATAGAATGAAAAAATTAAATATAGTATATATGGGAACACCAGATTTTAGTGTTGGTCCTTTAGAAAAATTAATAGAAAAATATAATGTAGTAATGGTTGTAACTCAGCCTGATAAAGAAATAGGTAGAAAAAAAGAAATTAAATTTTCACCTGTAAAAGAATGTGCGATAAAAAATAACATAAAAGTATTTCAACCAAGTAAAATTAGAGAAAACTATAAAGAAATATTAGATGAAAAGCCTGATATTATAATAACTTGTGCATATGGTCAAATAATTCCAAAAGCATTACTTGATTATCCAAAATATGGATGCATTAATATACATGCATCACTATTACCTAAATTAAGAGGTGGCGCACCAATACATAAAGCAATCATAAATGGATATGAAAAAACAGGTGTAACTATAATGTATATGGATGAAAAGATGGATTCAGGTGATATTATATATCAAGAAGAAATCAAAATAGAAGATGATGATAATGCTGGAACACTTTTTGATAAATTAAGCGTTTTAGGATCAGAAATGATAATAAAAGTATTACCAAGTATAATAGATGGTACAAATAAAAGAATAAAACAAAATGAAGAAGAAGTAACATATGCATATAACATTACAAGAGAAGAAGAAAAAGTCGATTTTAATTTAAGTACTAAAGATGTATATAATAAAATTAGAGGATTATATCCTTGGCCTATAGGATACACAAGTCTTGATGGTAAGAAAGTTAAATTACATTTATCAAGAGTAGGAACAAGTAAAAAAGAAGGATCAATAGGAGAAATTATTAATATATATAATGATGCATTAGGTGTTAAAACCTTAGATGGTGAAATACTATTAACTATGATTCAATTTGAAGGAAAAAAGAAAATACTAGTAAAAGACTATTTAAATGGTGTTCATGATAAAGAAAGTCTTTTAGGTAAAAAATTTATATAAGAGATATAAAGCGACAATATTTATATATAACTTTTTTTATAATCATAATGGTGATATAAAAATGAAAGTTTATATAGATATTGTTTTTTTTACCAATTTTTTATTTGATTTTATACTCCTTTTATCAGTAAATATTATTCTTAAAAGAAATATGAAAATATATAGAATAATACTTGGAGCGCTTACAGGAACCTTAACACTATTAATGTTATTTATAAGAATGAATTCGCTAACGCTTTTTCTTTATAAATTAGTCATAAGCATCATAATGGTTCTTATAACATTTAACTATAAAACAATTAAATACACATTTAAAAACTTATATTTTCTATATATAGTAAGTATTATAATGGGAGGATTTTTATACTTTATAAATAATCAGATAAATGTAAAAAATGAAGGACTAATATTTATAACAAGTAACTTTTCACTTAATTTAATTTTAGGGATTATTCTTTCTAGTATTTTTATTTATTTTTATATAAAAGAAACGAAAGACTTAAAAGAAAATTATAATAAATATCACAAATTAACTTTATATATAAATGATGTTACATTAAATATTAATGCTTTTTTAGATACAGGAAATAAACTAAAAGATCCATATAAAGGTAGACCAATCGTACTCGTCAAAGAAGAATTAATAGATTATAAAGATATTAAATATATTTTAGTGCCGTATAATACAGTTTCAGGAGGAGGCTTATTAAAATGCATTAATATTTCTAAAATGGAAGTTGATGGAATAAAATGTAAAAAGAAGTTTTTAATTGGACTAGTACCAAGTATAAATATAGATGGTGTAGATTCAATAATAAATGAAAAGATAATGGAGGGATTATAATGATTAAATTATTAAAAATATTATTAGGCAGGTTATTTAAAAAATACAATGAGTTATTTTTTGTAGGAAGTACTGATATACTTCCAGAACCTTTATCAAAAGAAGAAGAAGAAAAATATGTTGACATGTTTCAAAATGGAGATTTAAAGGCAAGAGATAAACTTATTGAACATAATCTTAGACTTGTTGTTTATTTATCAAAAAAGTATGAAAATACTAAAGTTGAATTAGAAGATTTAGTATCGATAGGTACAATAGGTCTAATTAAGGGAATTAATACATATAAAAATGATAAAAATATAAAACTTGCAACATACGCATCTAGATGCATTGATAATGAAATACTTATGTATTTAAGAAAAAATAAAAAAAGAAAAGCAGATGTATCTTTAGATGAATCACTTTCATTTGATTCAGAAGGTAATGAACTACATTTAGAAGATATATTAGGTACTGAAAAGGATATTGTAACTAAGGATTTAGAAGAAAATGATATGAGAAAAATAATGCTTAAAGAAATAGGTAAATTAAATGAAAGAGATAAACAAATAATGGTATTAAGATATGGACTTAATGATACAAAAGAATATACTCAAAAAGAAGTTGCGGAACTACTTGGTATATCACAAAGTTATATATCTAGAATAGAAAAGAAAGTAATAAGTAAAATTAGTTCAATGATAAAAATATAATTCTGGTAATTTTATCCAGAATTTTTTTCTTTAAAAAATATATTAAATATTACATAAATTCATTGACAATTTTTTTAAATAATTTATAATAAGCATTGATTATTAAATTACTTGATGAGGAGGCAAAATATGATAAAGACTAAATTACCAGTTATTGTATTACGTAACCTTGTTTTGCTTCCTAATGGTGAAATAAAATTAGAACTTTCAAACGATATTGATAAAGAAATAATTATAAATTCTGTAAACAATCATGATTCATATGTAATATTAGTTTCTACACTTAGTCTTTCAAATGAAAACATTGATATTAGTGAACTACCTAATACTGGTATAATTGGTAAAATAACAAGTTATTTTGACTTACCTAATAACCATTTAAGAATAACTATATCAGGAGTTAATAGAGCAAATATATTTAATTATGTAGATACTGGAAAAAGTAAACTTGATGCGGTTATTGGTCCTGCTATATACGAAGAAGAAAGTGTAGATGAAACAGAAGCAAATTTAAGGTTATTAAAAAGAGAATTTGCAGGATATATATCAATTACACAGTCTATATCTAACAGCATAATAATAAAGATGAATGAAGAGGTATCACTTGATAAGTTAACAGATATAGTTGCGAATATATTACCACTTAGTTTTGAAAAAAAGAATAAATTTATATATATGACAAGTCCAATAAAAAGATCAAATGATTTGATAAAGTATATTGCTGAAGAAAAAAATATTAGTTATATAGAAAGAAAACTAGATGAAAGTGTAAAGAAAGAATTAGATAAATCACAAAAAGAGTTTATATTAAAAGAAAAGTTAAGAGCAATTAAAGAAGAACTTGGAGAAAAAGACGATAAAGATGAAGAAATAAATGAAATAAGAGCAAAAATAGATGATTTAAATGCTTCAGATTCAATTAAAGAAAAATTAAGAAAAGAATTAAAAAGATATGAATCTATGAATGCTTTATCGCCTGAAGTATCTATAGTTAAAAATTATATTGATACAGTTCTTTCATTACCATTTGGTACTTATACAAATGACTTAAAAAATATTTCAAAAATAGAAAAGTCACTTGACGAAACACATTATGGATTAAAAGATGTAAAAGAAAGAATCTTAGAATATATTGCAGTAAAAGAACTTACTAATGATATTAAAAGCCCAATAATTTGTTTAGTTGGTCCACCAGGTGTTGGTAAAACAACATTAGCTTATTCTATTGCAAAAGCGTTAAATAGAAATTTTGTTAAAATATCTGTAGGTGGAATTAACGATGAAGCAGAAATAATAGGCCATAGAAGAACATATATAGGTGCTAAACCTGGTAGAATTATAGATGGAATGATAAAAGCAAAATCATCAAATCCAGTATTTTTAATAGATGAAATAGATAAAATGACAAAAGGAATAAATGGTGACCCTGAATCATGTTTATTAGAAGTTTTAGATCCAGAACAAAATAATACATTCTATGATAATTACATAGATGAAGCATTTGATTTATCTAAAGTTATGTTTATTTTAACAGCAAATACAGCATCAGATATTCCATATGCTTTAAAAGATAGATTAGAAATAATAAATTTATCAAGTTATACAATATTTGAAAAACTAGATATCGTTAAAAACTATATGTTCTCTAAACTTTTAAAAGAACATGGGCTTACAAGAAGCAATGTTATAATAGATGATGATACTATTAACTTTATAATAAAGTACTATACTAAAGAAGCAGGTGTAAGAGAGCTTCAAAGAGTTTTATCATCAATTATGAGAAAAATAGCAAAAGAAATAATTATGAATCCTAAGAAAAAAAGATTTACATTAAAAGAAGAAGATATAATAAGATTACTTGGAAATGTAAAATATTCTGAAATTGATAATAATACTTATAATAATAGTGGAATAGTAAATGGACTTGCATATACAGCCTTTGGTGGTTCAATACTTCCAATAGAAGTATCACATTATAAAGGTAAAGGCGGAGTAAATATGACAGGATCACTTGGTAATGTTATGATTGAAAGTGCTAAAATAGCAATAGGTTATGTTAAAACAAATTATAAAGAATTTGGTCTTGATATAAAACAATTAAACGAAGATGATATTCATATAAATTGTGTACATGCAGCAATTCCAAAAGATGGACCATCCGCTGGTGTAACACTAGTAAGCGCAATAATAAGTTCATTTTTAAATAAAAAGGTAGATAATAAAATAGGTATGACAGGTGAAATAACATTAAATGGTAATATACTTGCTATTGGTGGACTTAGAGAAAAATCAATCGCAGCTTATAACGCTGGAATAAGAAAATTATTTATCCCAAAAGAAAACGAGAACGATATATCAGAAATACCAATTGAAATAGCGTCGTCCTTTGAAATAATTTTCGTTGATAATTATATGGAAATATTTAATAATTTATTTAAATAAAAGTTCTATTTTAGGACTTTTTTTAATATTATTAATTAGAAGTGAGGGATAAAATGAAAAAGATAGTGCCATTTACTAAAGATATTAAATTTAATACAAAAATTTATGAAATAACTAGTATTTCACTTGAACATAATTTAACTATAGAAGAAAATAATTTAGTTTCAGGCGAATTTATTATTAGTGGTGAATATAAAATAACAGATTCATCTATTAATTCTGAACCATTTATATATGGTCTTCCTTTTGATATAACTTTAGATACAAAATATGATATGGATAGAATAAAAATAGATATAGATGATTTCAAATTTGAAATAGTAAATGAAGAAATATTAAGAGTAAACATAGATGTTTTAATAGAAGGAATAGAGCTTGTTGAAATAGAAGAGGAAAAAGAAATAAGTGAAGAAATAAAACCAGATCTTGTAATTGATTCTAGAAGTAATAGTGAAGAAGAAATAAAAAAAGAAGAAGTAATTGCTGAAGAGAAAGAAGAAGTAAAAGAAGAAATTAAACAAGAAGAGAAAATAGATAATGATGAAGAAGAAATTGATAGATTTAATATTTTTGAAAATATGCTTAAAAAGGAGGATACTACTATGAATAATGATTCATCTGATTTATTTTTACAAAAAGATGAAAATATAGTAAAAGTAAATAAAAGTGAAGATTTTATTGATAATGAAATGAATTCAATATTTAATAACTTTAGTGAAAAAGATGAAAAATTTGTTAGTTATTATGTTCATATTGTAAGAGAAAATGATAATATTGATACTATATGTTTAAAATATGGTGTAAGTGTTGAAAAAATAAAAGAATATAATAATATAGATCAAATTGCCCTTGGAAGTAAAATAATAATTCCATATATAGTTAATGAAGCTATTTAAGAAAATATTAGATAAAAATGACCTAAAGGTAGATAAATATACTATGAAAGGTAAAACTATGATAGTAAATACTCCTTTAGGTCAATTTGCTTTAAAAAAGGGTAATTTAGATAATATATATAAATATCTATTATCTAGAAATTTTGAATATTTTCCAAAAGTTATAGATAGTAATGAAGATAGTACTATATACGAATTTGTAGATGATGTAAAATATGATAATGAACAAAGAGCATTTGATTTAATTCATACTATTGCGCTTCTTCATAGTAAAACGACATATTACAAAGATGTTGATATTGATGAATATAAAAAAATATTTGAAGAAACAATGGAAAAGATAAATTATATTTATAATTACTATATGGATGTTATTAATATAATAGAATCCAAAATATATATGAGTCCATCAGAATATTTAATCGCAAGAAATATTTCTAAAATATTTTCTTGTATATATTTTTGTAAAAATGAATTAGAACAATGGTATGAAATTGTAAAAAATGAAAAAAGAAAAAGAGTTGTTACTCTTCATAATAATTTAAAACTTGATAATATTATAAGAAATAAAAGTGTATACTTAATAGGTTGGGAATATAGTAAAATAGATAGTCCAATATATGATTTTATTAATTTTTATAACAAATATGCATTATATTTTGATTTTAGAAGTTTACTTAATGAATATGAAAGAATATTCCCATTTAAAGAAGAAGAAAAGAAACTATTAAGTGTACTAATTTCAATACCAAGTAAAATACCAAATACAGAAAAAGAATATAATAAAGTTAAAAATGTTAGACAATTACTTGATAAAATTTATAAAACAGAAATGCTTTTAACACCTAAAGAAAAAGAAGAAACTAAAAGTACACAAAAGTAAAAATACAATTAAAAGTAAAACAGCATTAAGAGGTGTAGTTATAAATAATAAAATGATTATTTGGTATGTTAATATTATTAAACAAGAGGTGGCTAATAGGAAAAATATTAGTCTTTTTGTACTTAAAAATAGACCTTGTAAAAAATTCATCATATAAATCACTCCTAGTAATATAATATTCTTATGTCAAGAAAATGTAATAATAAAAACAAGTAAGCAAGTAAATGTAAAAAATATGATATAATTCTTATAGTAGGTGGTAATATGAAAAAGAAAGTATTATGTTTTTTATTTTTAATTATGTTTTTATTTCCAATAAATGTAGATGCAAATGAAAAAAAAGAAGTAAAGTTTTCATCTTGTATAGATGGAGATACAGCAAGATTTATAATGGATAAGAAAGAAATAAAGGTAAGGTTTTTAGCAATCGATACACCAGAAACAAATCATCCTAAAAAAGGTGAGGAACCATATGGAAGAGAAGCAAAAGAATATACATGTGATAAAATAACAAATGCACAAAAGATAGAACTTGAATTTGATGATGGTAGTGATGAAAAAGATAAATATAATAGATATTTAGCGTGGGTTTATACAGATGGAACATTACTTCAAAGTGAACTTGTAGAAAAAGGACTTGCAAAGGTCGCATATATATATGGAAATTATGCATATACAGATGAATTAAAAGAAAAAGAAGAACAAGCAAAAGATGAAAAAGTTGGTATGTATTCAGAAGTAGATAATTCTTACTATACGACTCATAAGGAAGAATTAAGTAAGAATGAAAATAAAAAGAATGAAAAAGAAAGTGATAATTCTAAAAGCGAATTAGAAGAAAAAATATATAATAAAATTATGGCATCAATAGAAAAATTTGTTAATAAATTATTAAATGAAATATTTTAAAATAAAGTTATAATTTTGTTTAATTATTTGTAATAATTTGGTATAATATCACTTAGTGGGTGAAACGTATGAAAGAATTAATAGAGGAGTTAAAATTAAATAGAGTAGCGTACTTACTTGAAATAATGGAAAAGAAGGATTTTGATTCAAAAATAAATGCTCTAAAAAAATTAGAAAAGGTGAAAATAACACCTAATATAGGTTTATTTTTGATACAAAATTCCACTAAAAATTATGGAGTAAATGATAATAATGGTGGACTTAATGCGTCAATATTATCACTATGTTTTAAAAATTATTATGATGTATATACTGATGCAATAGAAAAGGTTTATAAAAATTTATTACCAAACGTACAAAATAAAATAGTTTATTTACTTACTACAGTAGATTCAGAAAGTGCATTAAAATTGTATGTTGATTTGGTATTAAAAAATTATAAAGATAGTGATTTTATTCCAGTAAGTAATTTATTTGAAAGACCATATTTATATGACTACTTATTTCCGAAGCTATATAAAGCTTTGAAATTTAAAAATGCTAAAAATAATATTTTGATTTTATTAAATGATTATTTAGCCGAAGGAATAGTACCTGTTGAAGACTTAAAAAAGAATAAAAAAATCATTTGTGATGCATTAATGAGAGTATTTAATATTGCACTTAAAACAAACTTTAAAAATACATTTGATGCATTAAATGATGAAGAATATATTAACCTTAGATTTTTCTTAGAAATATGTATAAATATTGAATCATTTGTAAGTAATAAAGAAACAAGTGAAGCATTAGAAAAATTATTAAATAAAAAAGATAATCAACTAAAATTATTTATAATTGATAATTATTACAAGAAAAATAAAGAAGTCAAAGAGTCAATAATTGACCAAATATCTAAAGATAATTATAGTAGATATGCATTATATGAAATGCTTTCTATATATGATAAAACAGATATAATGAAAGATAAATATAAAGAAGCATCTGTAATTTCTGAATCTGATTTTTCAATTAACTTTGGTATTTATTGTAATTATAAAGAAGATCCTAAAAATATTAAATATATTGATAAAATAAACGTTAATGGATTTGATTATTATATATTTAAATTTTCATTAACATATACTTATAATAGTAGTTCAGAATTTTTAACTAATTATATATTTAATATGGTTGGAATGGAAAAATATAATGGAAAAGAAATAACAAGTGAATTTGTAGGTATAAGTGGTGGATATGATCCAAATAGTAAATTACATCTTGTATCAAGAAAATTAAATAAATTCTTATTTGCTAAAATAAATGATAAAGATGATATTGTTCTTGTAGCTCAAAAACTTATTTTAGATGAAACCAAAGTAGATGAAACTAAAAAAACAAATATAAAAAATAAAATATCAAAGAAATTAAATAAATTAAAAGAAAAAGAAAAACAAATTGAAGAATCAAAAAAAGTAAAAATAGAAAAAGTTGAAGTAAAAGAAGAAAATGTTAAAGAAGAAATAAAAGAAAAAAATGAAGAAATACCTCAAGAAAAAGAAAATACTAAAGAATCAAGTAAAATAAGTAATTTATTCGCACATTTATTACTTAGTTTATTTGCTATATTTATAATAATGCTTATTTCATGTATGTTTTTTGTAACTAATTTCTCTGGAATAGGAAATATTAAAAATCAAGATTCTGTTTCAGTAAAATCAGTTAAATTAAATAAAGATTATAAGTATACATTAATAGATGGTAAAGAAATATTTAATGAACCTGAAAGTGAATATTATGTATTACTTTATAAAAAAGATGGAGATAAAAGTAAATATTATACATATATTAATGAGTATGCTAAATATGATAAAAAGTTCTATTTTGTTGATTTAAATGATGAAAAGAATAAATTCTTATTTGAAAAAAATGACTTAAACTTTACTGTAAATGGTGATAGATTGTTAAAAGTAAAAGATAAAGAATATGATTACTTTGTAAATGGTAAAAACAATATATTAAAAGAAATGAAAAATGATATTGATTCTTTATCTAAAAGCCAGAGTACAAAAAAATAATATTTATAGTAAATTATACATAGATTAATTTCTATGTTTTTTAATCTTTTATAATTGAAAAACACATATAATAATTAAAATAAGTATATATTATTAATACTACCGTTAACGGAATAAAAATATTGACAAATACTACCGATATCGGTATAATCTTTAACAAGAGGTGGTATTCATGGAATATATGACTACAAAAGAAGCAGTAAAAAAATGGAATATTAGCGAAAGAAGAATTAGACAATTATTATCTGATGGTAGAATAGAGGGTGCAGTAAAAGTTGGCAATAGTTGGAATATACCAATAGATGCATTAAAGCCTACAGATAAAAGAATTATAAGACCAGATGAGAATAAATTTATAATTAATGTAGAAAATGATTTTTTTGATGAAGTGGATAATTTAAAAAAGAAACTGGATAGTAAAAGGCCAATTCCTAAAGAAACATTAAAATCATTAAAAGAATCTATTAATTTAGAATGGACATATAATAGTAATGGTATTGAAGGTAATACATTGACTTTAAGAGAAACACAAGTTGTTTTAGAAGGAATAACTGTTGGTGGCAAATCAATAAAAGAACATTTAGAAGCTATTAATCATGAACAAGCAATATTATTTCTTGATGAGCTTGTGAAAGAAGATAATCCAATTACTGAATGGAATATTAAAAACATACATCAGTTAATATTAAAAGAAATTGATAATGAAAATGCAGGTAAATATAGAAAAGAAAATGTTACTATAAAAGGTGCTGCTCATATTCCTCCTGATTATATTACTGTTCCAGAATTAATGGAAAAATTAATATTAAATTATAAAACATGGAATATATATCATCCAATTGTTAAAGCAGCATTATTACATGGGGAATTAGTGAAAATTCATCCGTTTATAGATGGTAATGGAAGAACTTCAAGATTAATTATGAATTTAGATTTAATGAATAGTGGATATAATCCTATAATTATAAAAAAAGAAGATAGATTAAAATATTATGAAGCATTAGATAAGGCACATACAACATATGATTATACTGATTTTGTTAAATTAGTTACTAAATTAGAAATTGAAATGTTAAAAAAATATTTAGAATTATTGTAATAAAATATATATTTTTTGTTTGAACATTGAAAAAATAATATTTACAATAAATTATAAAAATAGTATAATACATATAGACTTGTTGATAAGAGGAGTAAAATAATATAATTTTCTTAGAGAGTTAGTGTTTGGTGAAAACTAACAAATTATTTATTTGAAGGTTGCTTATCTTATAAAAGTAAAATCGCATATCTGCGTTAAAGATTAAGTGCATAGAAATATCTATGAAGTAAGGTGGTACCGCGAACTAATCGTCCTTACATTCATAGATATTTTTCTTTTTGGAGGTAAAAGTGGTTGAAGAATTTGAAAAATATGTAAATAATTATGATTTAACTAAAGAAAAGATTATTCTTAAAAAAAATCATTCAATTAGAGTTATGAATTTATGCATAAAATATGCAAAAAAACTAGGATTTAATGATGAAGATGTATCTTTGGCAAAAGTAATTGGTTTACTCCACGATATAGGAAGATTTGAACAATTAAAAGAGTTTAATTCATTTGATGATTCTAATATTGATCACGCTGATTTGGGAGTAAAAATATTATTTGAAGAAGGATTAATAAAAAACTTTTGGAATAATAAAGAAGATTATGAATTAATTGAGTTTGCGATAAAAAATCATAATAAAATAAAAATAGAAGAAACAAATAACGAAAGATATTTAAAGTTTGCTAAATTAATTCGTGATATAGATAAAATGGATATTATATATTTACTTGGATATTTATCAGAATTAGATACTAAACCTAGTAATGATTTAATTAATCCTAAAATAATAAATTCAATAAAAAATCATGAATTATCAAATTATAAAGATATAAAAAACATAAATGATAGTATTGCATTAAAATTTGCATATACATATGATATAAACTATGATGAATGTTTAGAAGAATTTAAACAAAATTTATATTATTTCTATAAACAAATAAATTTTGATGAAAGATTCAAAGAAATCTTTGAAACCGTAAATAAATATATAGATGAAAGGATAGATAAATATGTTAGAAATTAAATATGATCATAAAAAAGTAGAAGAAGGAAAATATGAATACTGGCTTAATAATAATTACTTTATGTCAGGAGATAAAACAAAAACACCATTTTCAATGGTACTTCCACCACCTAATATAACAGGTAAATTACATATTGGGCATGCACAAGATGTATCAATTCAAGATATAATATGTAGATATAAAAGAATGGATGGATATGATGTATTATGGCTTCCAGGTATGGATCATGCCGCAATCGCAACAGAAGCAAAAGTAGTTGCTAAATTAAAAAAAGAAGGAATAAATAAATACGAATTAGGTAGAGAAAACTTCTTGAAAGAAGCATGGAAATGGAAAGATGAATATGCTGATAATATAAGAAAACAATGGTCTAAAATGGGTATTAGTTTAGATTATTCAAAAGAAAGATTTACCTTAGATGAAGTATCACAAAAAGCAGTAAATTATGCATTTATAAAAATGTATAATGATGGACTTATTTATAGAGGTAAAAAAATAATTAACTGGGATCCAGAAGCAAGAACAGCACTTTCTAATGAAGAAGTTATATATAAAGATGTTGAAGGAGCATTCTATCATTTAAAATACTATATTGAAGGAACAAATGATTATCTTGATGTAGCAACTACAAGACCAGAAACATTATTTGGTGATACAGCTGTTGCAGTTAATCCTAAAGATGAAAGATATAATAAATTAATTGGTAAAAATGTTATTTTACCTATAGTTGGTAAGTTAATACCTATCATAGGTGATGAACATGCTGATATGGAAAAAGGTACAGGTGTAGTTAAAATTACTCCTGCACATGATCCAAATGACTTTGAAGTAGGTAATAGACATAACCTAGAGAGAATAGTTGTTATGGATGAAACTGCTCATATGAATGAAAATGCTTTAAATTATAAAGGACTTGATAGATTTGAAGCAAGAGAAAAATTAATAGAAGAATTAAAAGAAAAAGATTTACTTATTAGTATTGAAAAAATAACTCATAGTGTTGGACATTCTGAAAGAACAGGTGTAATGGTAGAACCTTATTTATCAGAACAATGGTTTGTTAAGATGAGTGATTTAGCACATAACTTATTAGAAAATCAAAAAACAGATAATAAAGTTAACTTTTATCCAGCAAGATGCGAAAAAGTACTTGAAAACTGGATGAATGATTGTCATGACTGGTGTATATCAAGACAATTATGGTGGGGTATTAGAGTACCAGCATGGTATAAAGATAATGAAGTTAAAGTACAAGTAGAATCACCAGGTGAAGGATGGATTCAAGATGAAGATGTACTTGATACTTGGTTTAGTAGTGCACTATGGCCATTTAGTACATTAGGATGGCCAGATAATACAGATTTATTTAATAGATATTATCCAACAAATGCTCTTGTAACAGGTTATGATATTATATTCTTCTGGGTATCTAGAATGATGTTCCAATCACTAGAATTTACTAAAGAAGTTCCATTTAAAGATTGCATAATACATGGACTTATTCGTGATAAAGATGGAAGAAAAATGAGTAAAAGCTTAGGTAATGGTATAGATCCTATGGATATGATAGAAGAATATGGATGCGATGCACTTAGATATTTCTTAACAACTAATTCAGCGCCAGGTCAAGATTTAAGATTTGATGAAGAAAAAATGAAATCTACTTGGAACTTTATAAATAAAATATGGAATGCATCAAGATTTACATTAATGAATATAGAAAATGTAAAAGAATATGATTTTTCTACACTTACATTTAGTGATAAATGGATATTAACAAGACTTAATAAAACAATAAGTGAAGTTAGAAAAAATATGGATAAATATGAATTCCAAAATGTAGGAACAGAACTATATAACTTTATTTGGGATGATTTCTGTGATGGATATATAGAATTTTCTAAATTTAATATGGATAATGAATCAACAAAAAGTACACTTTTATATGTATTAACAAATATATTAAAATTACTTCATCCATTTATGCCTTTTGTAACTGAAGAAATATATAGTATGCTTCCAGTAAAAGAAACAGAAAGTATTATGATTGGTTCTTATCCAAAAGTAAATGAAGAATTAAATTTTGATGATACAATAAAATTAATGGAAGAAATAAGAAACTTTATTACAAAATCAAGAATTACAAAGAAAGAAAATAATATTCCAAAAGAATTTAAATATAGTTTAGAATGTAATAATTTAAGTGCTGAAAAAATTATTAAAAATATGCTTAAATTAAATAATGAAGTACAAGATAGTGAATATAGTAAAGTAACAATAGAGTCAAATACAAATGAATTAAATGTTAAATTAACTTATTATTATGAAGTATCTGAAGAAGAAAATAAAAAACAAAAAGATGCTTTAGAAAAAGAAAAAATGACTTTAGAAAGTAATATTGCAAGAAGAGAAAAATTACTATCAAATACTGGATATGTTAATAATGCTCCAAAGAATTTAGTTGAAGAAGAAAAAATAAAACTTGAAAACGAAAAGAAAGAACTTGCAATTATACTTGAAAAATTAAAATAAGGAGGTTTAAAATGAAAATAGAGGGTTTATATACTGGTACAATATTAAAGTGCACACATATCAATGATACGTTAAAAGATGATATAGATGAATCTTATGGATTTTTTAGATATAATTATGAAATGTATAAAGAAAATGTACTTTTAGCAAAAATGAAAAACGGTGGTTATGTTGAATTTGATAAATTAAATTCATTTATTAATAGAATAAAAATTGGTAAAGATATTCATAAAAATGGATGGCGTGAAGGATTTATGACGTCAACATGCCCAGGAAATGTTGGAGATCATTTTATTGATGCAAATTCACTTGAATCATATAAAAATGATGATGTAATTGTAAAAAGATATAGAATGAAGAACAATTAATATTGACTAAAATATGAAAAATAGGCTTAGAATAAGTTTTATTCTGAGTCTTTTTTATGTTATAATTATGGAGAGGGGATTAATTATGACAAAAGAAGATGCTAAAAAAATTATTTTAGGTACAGGTAGTTATGAAGATGTTAAATGTGGTAATACAGTGTCAGTAACAGGTGATGGAGGCAATGCATGGAACTATTTTGGGCCAGCATATAAAAAACTTGCTCCCAAACTTGTAACATATGTTCCCTATTCAGAAAAGTATAAAAAATTATTAGAACTAAAAAAAGATTTGTTAGCAGAGCAAGAATATATTAATTATAGAAAAGAAATAGAGGATGAATATATTCAAAGTTATTATGATATTAGATTAAAAGATTTGGATGTCAATGCATTACTAATGACACTAAAAAATAAGTTCGGTGAAAATATAATTCTTCTTTGCCATGAACCTGTTAATGAATTTTGTCATAGAAGATTAATTGCGGATTATATTGAACTTAAAACAGGAATATATATTCCAGAAGTATCTGTTTCAAATGATGGAACTATTAAAAAATTAGAACCAATAAGATATAAAGATAGACTTAAAAAATTAGATAAGTCCATATAGAATATGAAGAACATTTATTAAATGTTTTTTATTTATAACTTATAATTTAAAAATAATATATTTATGGTATAATTAAATAGTATTGTAGGATAGAGGGAGTGAACTTATGAACGAAAAATCAACAATAAATAATGAATATGATTATTCAAATATAATCCCAACAGAAGATTATGTTCTTTATTTAGTAAAATACTGTGATGGAATTTATAATCAAATGATAAGACTTATGAATGAAGATGAAGAAAAAAATAAACAGTTTAAACCAGAATATAAACAATATACGTATAAGAAAAATTATGGTACAAGATTTGAAATTTATATTAGAGAAAAAACATATAATAATATTTCTTGTAAAGATTTAGTTGAATTTGAATCTGCAGTAAAAGATGGAAATTTAAAAAATATTAATTCAATGGAAATAAAAATGGATTTGGATTTTAGAAGAGGAAATGGTAATAATTTAGAAGACCATGAAAATTCTTTTACCGTAAAGTTCGAACCATATAAAATTATATTTGCAAGAAAATCAAATTATATAGATCAAGAAATAAATCAAGTTGAATCTGCAATAAAACAAATTTTAGATAAATTTCCAAAAGTAAATAGCATCTTTTGTACAAAATAGAATGGAGTGAAAATATGTATAATGATACAATAAAGGTAGCAAATAAAATAATATCTGATAATGATTTAATAGATATATTTAACAAAATGGACGAAGATATAAGAAAATATGAAGCAATCTGTAAAAAAGAAGAACAAGAAAATATTATGTATGAAAGAGAGTATCAGTCATGGACTGCTAAAAATTTTGATGGAAAATTTAAAGTTACAGTAAATTTTTATGACGATACGACAATTACTTTTGACAATTATAATAGTTTTATAGGTGTTTTTAATACTAGAATAGCAGAAATAAAAAGTTTGTGGTTAAGATATTCATATTTTTATTATGTTAAGTATAAAGGCCAATATGAAAAGAATTTTAATCAAAGTATTGAAATGTCTATTTACGATAATAAAATGGATATTACAGTTAGATTAAGCAGCGAAGATAAAAAAATGGATGAAGTATATAATCTTATTAAAAGTAAAATATTGAATGCTCCAGAAAAGTATGACAGAATTATACAGAAAAAGAGTTCAATAATTAGCAAAATTGGTTTTTCTTTAGGAATTATACCATCAACTATAATTTGTACAGCACTATTATTTGTTCCAACCATAAGAGAAATTTATTCTATTAGTTATGTTGGTTTTCCAATTGCAGCAATAGTTTTTGGATTCCTAATTGGATCAATGTTTTTTACAGGTGGAGTTAATTCTTTGTACGATTCAATAATGCCTGAGAAAAAATATTCACATTATGATGTTGAAAAGGGAAGAAGTGTTTACGTTGATGATCTTGATAAATTTAAATCTACAAGCGATATCTTGATAGGACGTAAATTAGATGTTTTAAAAAATAGGAATGAAATAAAAGAAATGGAAGAAAAATATTCTAAATTGATACCATATGAACTTATTATAGTTGCTGTATTATCATTGTTAGCAGTAGTGGTAGGGAAATTTATTTAAGGCAAAATAATAAAATATGAATCAAGTATAATCAAGGACAAAAGTCCTTGATTTTTTAATTTTAATAGATGAAATTCTTTTAATTTATAACTTATAATAAAAAAATAATATATTCATGATATAATAAGTATAAATCAAGGGAGTTTTAATATGAAGAAGGAAGAAACTAAAAAAGTAAATAATGATTTTGATAAATCTTTTGGTGTAATAAATAATCTAGTAAACAAAGAATTTAAAAATTGTAAAAGTTATAATGATTCAATAAAAAATCTTGAAACAATAGAAAAAATATTTAAAAAACTTAATTACATACCTAATCCAGATATAATAATGAGATTAATTGATGAAAATTTATTGTTATCAGAAACAATAAAAATAATAGTGAATAAGGATTTAGATATTATAACAAAAGGTGAAATTAATAAGATATTTGATAATGATACAATTATTTTGATTATTGAATCCTATTGTATGATGAATAATATTAAAATTCAAGAATCTGAAGAAGATAATGAAGAATTTGAAGAGAATATTATAAATTATGAAGGAGAAAACATAGATATTGTTAAATTATATTTAAACGAAATTAGTAGAAGAAAATTATTAACTTTAGATGAAGAAATTAAATTAACAAAAAGGATAAAAGATGGAGATGAAGAGGCAAAAAAAATATTTATTGAGAGTAATTTACGTTTAGTTGTATCTGTTGCTAGGAAGCATTTAAATCAAGGTTTATCATTTTTAGATTTAATACAAGAAGGTAATATAGGACTTATGAAAGCAGTAGATAAATTTGATTCATCTAAAGGATATAGATTTTCAACATATGCTACATGGTGGATTCGCCAAGGAATTACAAGAGCAATTTCTAATAAAAGTCGAAATGTTAGAATTCCGGTTTATCTACATAGAAGGATTAATAAATTTAATAAAGTAGCAAAAGAACTTGAAATGAAATATGGTAGAGAAGCAAAAATAGAGGAAATTGCAAATGAACTTAAAATTTCAGTAAAATATGCCCAAGAAATATATCAATATAAATATGATTAAATTATTTAAAACATCAAATTTCAAACAAATGATAAGTAATTTAGGATCAAAAGAATCAATTATAATTTCTTTAAGAATGGGTTATATTGATGGAAAGTATTTTTCAGTCGATGCAATAGCAGAGTTTTTAGATATTGAAAGAGATGAAGTTTCTAAAATAATAAAAGAAGTATTATTAAATTATAAAGAATCAGTAATAAAATCAATTGATCACGCAATTGAAGTTGCATCTGATGAATAAAATGTTTTAAAAGATGAAAAAGATATAAAAGAAAAAAAGTATAGAAAAATTTAAAAAATAAAAAAGAATGATTTTAATAAAACTTAGATTAAATGTTTCTAAGTTTTTTATTGCTTCTTTTATTTTTTATAAAAATAGTGTATAATTTAATTGAATAGAAGGTGAATAAAATGAAATATTGTACAAACTGTGGAAATGAATTAAAAGAAAATAGTAATTTCTGTACAAAATGTGGCAAACCAACAAAAAAAGAACTAGAAAAAATTAAAAAGATTGAAAAAGAGAAGAAAGAACAAGCCAATGAAAAATTATTATTATGGTTAGGTACATTTCTAGTAATTATATCAAGCATTATTTTTGCATTTACAAACTGGGAAAATATGAATGATATATTTAAAGTTATATTTTTAAGTATCGAAGCATTAATATTTTTCGCATCATCTTTTGCATTTAAAAAACTTAAAAATGATGGTGCCCATAAAACAATGTGGTTTCTTGGAACTATATTTATAATAGTAATATTAAATTTTATAGGAGAAAAGGAATTACTTGGTAATTATTTATCATATAAGGGTAGTGGAATATATGTATATTTAGCATTATCAAGCGTATTATGTGCATTAATCTATTACTTAAGTAGTAAATTTATGAAATCAAAAACATTCTTGTTTTTTGGACATGTATTTTCATATTTAATGGTTATATCATTATTATATTTATTTAAGATGGATAAAATATATAGTGAAAACTTAATATTACCAGTATTATGTTTAATTAATTTAGTAATAATAATCATAAATGTTTTTGTAAAAAATAAACAATTAAGAACATTTATGTCAATAATATCTTTAATATTTGTTCCTATTATACTAACTTATTCTGGTATTTATTCAGATTTAGTTATAAATTCTATAATACCATTTATATTTGAATTAATATCACTTTTTATAATTATTAAAACTGAAAAAAATAATCCATTAAATTATATATATGTGATTTTGATTTACATATTAACTTTAAGTTTAGTACCAGATATAATTAATCTATTAACAAGTAGTATTAGTATAAAATTATTTGTTACAATTTTATCACTTGCTTTATTATATTTTATACTTACAATTATTAGTGATAAAAGTATTTCAGTAATGTCTTATATTCTTACAATGATTTTATCTTACTTTAATATTTTTTACTATAGTATAAGACCTGAAGTTGCGATTATAATGACTTTAATTATAGGAGCAATTCAAATATTTACTATTAAATTTAATGATGAAAAAATTAAAAAAACAATATCAGAATTATTACTTCCAATAACAATGTTTATATTAATATATAATATATTTGAGGTATTTATAGATGCAAAACTAGAACTAATTTTATTAGTTGCAAGCATACTTTGTTTCTTAATTAATACATTTATAAATAAAAATGAAAAAGAAACTGTTATAAATAGTATATTTGAAGCATTTGCATTTATATTCTTAAGTGTATCAAGTATCGTAATTATTTTTAATGGAAACTCATTAACTGCATTTTTATTAAATGAACTATTATGGATATATTATTTCATATATGTATTAATTAATAAAAATATTAAATCAGAAAATATAGTAATGCTTATTCTTGCAATTTGTAATTTATTCTTGTGTTCTATAAGATTAAACATTAAATTATATTATGTATTACTTTTTGTAACAGGTATAATAGCATTAATCTATATGTTCTCTGATAAAATAAAAATAACATTTAAAAGTGTTTTAAAATATATACTGTTTTCTATGCTTATAATTCTTACATTATTTGATATTAAAAATTATAGTATGTATGCAGTAATTGCAAATGTTCTTATATATTCATTAGTATTTTATATGTACAATAAAGAAGGAAAATTAAGATTCATATTTAAATACATATATACATTACTTGGATTTATATTAATTTATAAACTATTTAATTGTTATATAGAAAAAATAGTAATTGCGAATATATTTACATTAGTGTCATACATTATAATTATTATTTCTATGTACTTGCTTGAAATAGATACAGATAGAAAAATAACTTGTTATACACCAGTTATAATACTTCCATATATCAATTTAGTACAAAATGTTGATATATTTGAAAGTATTCAAACAGAGTTAATACTTTCAATACTAATTATATTTACATTTATTATATGTGATTATGTTATAAAACTAAGTAAAAAATCAGATAAAGAAGTATTAGAATTAACTATTTTAGCAATGATATTTATATATTCTTTAACTGAAGCATTAACATTTAGTTTAATAATTTCTATTGTAACTTTAATATATGGACTTGTAAAAAAATCAAATCCACTTATAGTATTTGGAATAATAACTTTTGTAATATCAATGATTGTAAATTTATTTAGAATATTTGATAATCTTGCTTTAGTATTTATTATACTAGGATTTGGTATAGCACTTATATCATATGTATTCTATAAAGAAACTAAGAAGAATAAAAATTAATTCTTCTTTTTTTCATTGTATAATAGGTTAATTTTTGGTATAATTTAATTGATTTTAGGAAGTGACTAAATATGAAATTAAAAAATAGTTTCTTTTATACTATCAGAGAAAATATTAAAGATGAAGATAGCGTAAGTGGTAATTTATTAGTAAGATCTGGAATGATAAAAAAAACATCATCAGGTATTTACATGTATTTACCACTTGGACTTAAAGTACTTAACAATATTGAAAAAATAGTTAGAGAAGAAATGAATAAAATAAATGCTGAAGAAGTACTTATGCCTTCATTAATTAATGAAGATATATATGCAGAATCAAATAGATTATCATCATTTGGTGACGCTATGTTTAAGCTTAAAGATAGATATGATAAAAATTATGTATTGGGTCCAACACATGAAGAATTGTTTACAATAGCGGCTAAAAATAAAGTACAATCATTTAAAGATTTACCATTTAGTATTTATCAAATTCAAAATAAATTTAGAGATGAAGCAAGACCAAGATATGGTCTTATTAGAGTAAGAGAATTTTTAATGAAGGATGCATATTCATTTGATAAAGATGAAAATGGATTAAATGTATCATATTCAAATATGTATAATGCATATAAAAAGATATTTACAAGAATAGGAATTAATTATAGGGTTGTAAAAGCAAGTACAGGTTCAATGGGAGGAATTTTATCAGAAGAATTCCAAGCATTATCTGATATTGGTGAAGATACACTTGTTTTCTGTGATAATTGTGATTTTTCATCAAATTTAGAAATATGTGAGTCAATAACAAAAGAAAAAGAATCATCAGAGAAAAAATTAGAAAAAGATTTAATAGAAACAGGTGACGCTAAAACTATAGAAGAAGTAAGTGAATACTTAAATGAAGCACCATTTAAACTTGTAAAAACATTAATATATAAAATAGATAATAAATTTTATGCTTTAGTATTAAAAGGTGATGCTTTTGTTAATGAAGATAAAGTATTAAACTTACTAAATGCTAAAGAAATGCATTTAGCAGACCCAAAAGAAGTAAAAAAACTTGCTAGATGTGAAATAGGTAATATTGGTCCAATAGGACTTGGAATACCTATAATAGTTGATAATGAAGTAATGATGATGGTTAACTTTATAGTAGGAGCAAATAAAAAAGGATATCACTATAAAAATGTTAATATAGAAGACTTTAATCACGATTATGTTTCTGATATTAGAAATGTAAAAGAAGGAGATATGTGTCCTAATTGTGGTAATCCATTAAAATTTAAAAAAGGTATTGAAATAGGAAATACATTTAAACTTGGAACTAAGTATTCTGAATGTTTAGATCTTAATTTTAAAGATACAGATAATACATTAAAACCTGTAGTTATGGGTTGTTATGGCATAGGAATATGTAGATGTATGTCCGCAGTTGTTGAACAAAAGAACGACGAAAAAGGTATAATATGGCCTATGAGTATCGCACCATATAAAGTAGCAATAATAATTGTAAATATGGAAAATGAAAAACAAGTAGAAGCTGGTAACCATTTATATCAAACATTTAAAAAATCAAATATAGATGTTTTACTAGATGATAGAAAAGAAAGAACGGGAGTTAAATTTAATGATATGGATTTAATTGGAATACCAATTAGAATCACAATCGGAAATAAAATTGATGAACATATTGTTGAGCTAAAGAAAAGAGATAGCGATGAAATAAAAGAAATATCAATTTTTGACGTTCTTTATACAGTTCAAGATATTATAGACGAAGAAAGTATTTAACTTTCTTTTTTTTCGACAAAAAATTTAAAATAAATGTATTAATATATGAATGATAGGATTTAAGGGTGAGTGAAATGGATAAAAAGAAAATAGTATATTTTATAATTGCGGTAATAACAGGAATAACAATTGGAAAATATGTATATGATTCATATAATAAAACAGAAACAAAAGATGTATTTAAATATAAAAATGAAAATGTATATATGCTTCAATATGGTGTATATAGTTCAGAAGAAAATATGATAAATAATACAAAAAACTTAAAAAATTATTTTTATTTTAAAGATAATGATGGATATCATGCAATTATTGGAATAACAAAAAATGAAAATTTAAAAGAAAAAATAGTGGATTCTTATAAGATAACGGAGAATATATATATGAAGAGAGTAAATATAGATAATAGTGAATTTATCACATTACTTGATCAATATGATAACTTAATAAAAGATACAGATGATAAGACGACTATTTTTAATGCACAAAAACAAGTACTCTCTAAATATGAGGAGTTGATATTACAAAATGGATAATACTTTAATAAAAGATATTCCAATAAAAGAAAGACCAAGAGAAAGGTTTAAATTATACGGAAAGGAAAATGTATCAAATGAAGAACTATTAAGCATAATACTTAATACAGGAGTAAAAAATAAATCAGTAAAAGAATTATCAAATTCAATATTAAGTAAAATGAATGATATATCTGATTTAAAAAATATGACTTTAAATAATTTAAAAAAAATAAATGGTATTGGAGAAGCAAAAGCAATTAAAATTTTAGCGGCAATAGAACTTGGTAAAAGAGTATATTATATGAATAATACGCACAATATAAAAATGGATTCACCTGATAAAATATATGAATATATAAAAGGTGAAGTAGAAGGATTAGAACAAGAACATTTTTATGCATTATATTTAGATTCAAAAAAGAATTTAATTGATAAAAAATTACTTTTTATAGGAACATTAAATAGAAGTATAGTTCATCCAAGGGAAATATTTAAACATGCATATCTTTTAAGTGCTTCATCAATAATATGTGTCCATAATCACCCAAGTGGTGATACTATTCCATCAAAAGAAGATATGTTTCTTACTAAAAATTTAGTAGAAATAGGTAAAATGCAAGGAATCGCAGTTGTTGATCATATTATTGTTGGAAATAACTATTATAGTTTTTTTGAAAATGGTGATATTTAATTTTAGAGGTGAAATAATGAAAAAAAAGAATAAGAAGAAAGAAAAAAAGATTTTAATAATCATATTAATTATAATAATTGTATTTTTATTATTGTACTTTTTTATAAATGATAAAGAAAAAAATAACTTTTTATTTAATTCACTTAAAGATTTAACAGCGGATATAAGTAAAGTAACTGTTATAAATAATAAAGATGATTTAAATAAAGAAATAACAAAAGAAATAAATAAAGATTATCAAAATGAAATTGGAGAATTAAAGAAAACATTAAATTTAAATACAGTAAATAGTGATAAAGAATTTATTAATGCAACTGTAATAAAAAGAAGTACAAAATATTGGTATGATATACTTACTATAGATAAAGGTAAAAAAGATGGTATAAAAAAGGGAGATGCTGTAATTAATTCAGAAGGATTAATAGGAAAAGTAATAAAAGTAAATAATAAATCAAGTGATATTAAACTTATAATATCATCAACTAGAGATAATTATATATCCGCAGCATTTACCTATGAAGAAAATGTATATTATGGAATTATAGATAAATATGATACAAATAAAAATGAACTAATTTTAAAAGATGTAATAGGTGATTTTGATAAAGATAAAGTTAAAAATATAAATGTAGTTACATCAGGACTAAGTGATTCTTTTTCATCTGGATTATTAATAGGAAAAATAAAAGAAACAAATAAAGATACATATGGACTATCATATACATTTACATTATCACCAGCTTCTAATTTTAATAATATTAATATTGTTTCAGTTATAAAAGGTGGTAAATAATGAGATATTGTATTCTTATATCATTACTTAGTTTGTTTTTAGAAAATATATGTAATATATATTTATCAAACTTTAAATATTTTATTCCATTATTTACGATATTAAGTTTAATATTCGCATATCCTTTTTTTAAAAATGAAAAAAAATATTATTTACTTTATTCTTTTTTTCTAGGATTAGTTTATGATTTATTTTTTACCAATTTCTATGTATTAAATTCCATTATTTTTCTTTTATGTTCATACTTTATATACCATATATTTAAAAGATTTGATTATAATGTTATAAGTGTTATTCTAACTACAATATTTGTTATATTCTTTTATAATGCACTTTGTTTTTGCATTCTTAATTTCTTTTTATATACTAATTATTCACTTTTAGAATTTTCAGTTATTTTAAGATATTTTTTTGTTTTAAATTTAATTTATTCAACTATTATGTATTTATTTACAAAGGTCATATGGAATAAATAAAAAAAATATTCATATTATTTACTAGGGTGAATAATATGGAGAATATAAATGATGTAAAAAATCGTATTAAAAATAAAAGTAATAAAAGTATTAAGAAAAATGAAAAAGTAGTTAAACCTAATAAATTTAAATTTTTCGCATTTAAATTTTTTGTTGTATTACTAGTTTTTTGTTTCGCATCACTCGCATGTACTAAAGATTTAAAATTAAAAAATATAATTTATAATAAAGTATATAATACAAATTTTTCATTTTCATATTTTAAAAATATATATAATAAATATGTTGGAAATATTATTCCATTTCAAAATATTTTTGAAGACAAAAAAGTATTTAATGAAAAACTTAAATATAAATCTATTTCTAAATACAATAAAGGTATCAAATTAACTCTTAATGATAATTATGCGATTCCTATAATAAAAGGAGGAATAGTAATATTTTCAGGAGAAAAAGAGGGCCTTGGTAAAACAATAATTATTCAGCAATCAGATGGAATAGATGTATGGTATTCTAATTTAGCTAATACTACTATGAAACTATATGATTATGTAGAAGATAATGCTGTAGTAGGTGAGGCTAAAAACAATGAATTATATTTAATATTTCAAAAAGATGGTGTAGAAATTGATTCTAGTGAAGTTCTTAAACAAAATTAATATAAGTGTATACTCAATTATAATTATATTTTTAAGCCTTATTTCAGGACTTTTTAAAGAATTTGTAGTAATATCTATAATAATATTATTTCATGAATTTGGACATTTTATTTTTCTTTATAAATATAAATGGAATATAAAAGAAATTAAGATATATCCATTTGGAGGAGTATGCACTTTAGATGAAAAAATAGATAAACCTTTAAAAGAAGAATTTATAATTTCAATTATGGGACTTATATTTCAAGAATTATTATTTTTAATAATATTTATCTTAAGAAAAAATCTAATTATAGATTCATATATATATGAGTTATTTAAAAACTATAATTTAGCAATTTTTCTATTTAATTTATTAC
>FR893558.1:89124-121414 GCA_000433675.1 Clostridium sp. CAG:433 | reverse complement strand
TTCCAATAATACCACTTGATGGATCAAAAATATTTAATGTAATAGTAAATAAAATATTTAATTTTAGAGTCTCATATATGATTAATATAATAATATCAGTATTATTTTTAAGTATATTTTTTATATATTTTAAAAGTGATACAAGTTATTATTTAATAATTATTTTCTTACTAACACAGATAATATATAATTATAAAAATAGATATATAATATTTAATAGGTTTATCTTAGAAAAAAAATTATATAAAAATGAATATAAAGATTTTAAAAAAATTAAAAACATTAAAAAAATGTCTAGAAATAAAAGACATTTAATAAAAACTAATAACTTTTATGTTACTGAAAAATCATATATGACTAATTTAAAAAAGTAGGTTATTCTACTTTTTTAGTATGGTCTACCATAATAATATGGTGGCATATATGGTCCTGGTTGATAGTAATAAACATTTGGTCTATTATATCCATATCCATTACCATAGAAAAATGGTGCGACAAGTCCTCCAGTTATACCTCCTAAAATAAATGGTCCAATAAATCCACCCGCAAATCTTTCATCATTTGAATTATAATTACTATTTCTATCCATATAAGGATAATTACTGTAATAAACTACATTACTAGGATATTTATACATATAGTCTTTTTTCATAAATCTCATCCTTTCATAGATAGTTTATGTAAATATTTAAAAAAAGTTCTAAAATTGTACAAGCATTAATATATTATAACAAAGGAGAAATATATGATGAAAGAAATGTACAATAACTATAAAAAGGACTTAAAAAATAAAAATAATATTTTACTAGTAATATCTGTAATATTTATTTTAGGATTAATATTTGGAAGTATTTATATAACTATTTTAAAAAATGGTGAAAAAACTACTATATTAAATGAAGTAGGTAATTACTTTTTATCAAATAATAAACTTAATTTTGAAGATAAAATAGATATATTTAAAAATGAATTATTATCAAATTTATTATATACAGTCTCTATGTGGCTTTTAGGTTTATCAGTTATTGGTTTACCTATAATATTTATTATGATATTTTTTAAATCATTTACTCTTGGCTTTTCAGTAAGTTCAATATTCGCTAAATATGGTTTTAAAGGAATAGTAGGGGTATTTACATATATTATTCCATCACCAATTATATTATCAATATTTTCCCTTTTTTTAGCATCTTACAGTATAATAATATCGGTGAAAATATTAAAGGGTGCATTTACTAAACAAACTATTAATTTCAAAACATTTATGGGCAAATATTTCTTTATACTTTTAGTAAGTATATTACTTTCTATTTTATGTGCTTTATTTGATGCATTTGTAACTCCATCATTCACAAAATTATTTACTAATTTAATTAAATAATGTATAATAACTAAAGAATTATGGAAGTGATAAAGATGAAAAAAGTTATAGTTGGCGTAAGTGGTGGAGTAGATTCAGCAGTTAGTGCTTATTTACTAAAAAAAGAAGGATATTTAGTTGAAGGATTATTTATGAGAAATTGGGATAGTTCTATAAATAATGATATAAATGGTAATCCTACTTTAAATAATAATATATGTACACAAGAACAAGATTATAATGATGCGCTTGCTGTATGTAATAAACTTGGAATAAAACTTCATAGAATAGATTTTGTTAAAGAATATTGGGATTATGTATTTACATATTTTCTTGATGAATTAAAAAAAGGTAGAACACCAAATCCTGATATAATGTGTAATAAATATATTAAGTTTGATATGTTTAAAAAAGAAGCTGAAAAATTAGGCGCAGATTATATTGCAACAGGTCATTATGCAAGAATGAAAGATGGTAATTTACTTAGAGGAATAGATCAAAATAAAGATCAAACATACTTTTTATCACAAGTATCAAGAAAGCAGTTATCAAATGTATTATTTCCTGTTGGAGAATATGAGAAAAAAGATGTTAGAAAAATAGCAAAAGAAAATGATTTAGTGGTTGCGGATAAAAAGGATTCAACTGGAATATGTTTTATTGGAGAAAGAAATTTTAAAGAATTTTTAACTAATTACTTACCTAATCAAGAAGGAGATATTGTTGATATTGATACAAATGAAGTACTTGGTAAACATATGGGTCTTATGTATTATACAATAGGTCAAAGAAGAGGACTTGATATTGGTGGTAATGAAAAAAGACTATATGTTGTTGGTAAAGATTTAGATAAAAATGTATTATATGTTTCTTTAGGCGATGATACAAAATATTTATTAACTGATGAAGCAATAATAGAAGATGTTAATTTTATTAGTGAAAAAAGACCAAAAAAATGCACTGCTAAATTTAGATATAGACAAAGTGATATAGATGTTACTATTGAATATTTAGAAGATGGTAATTTAAGTGTTAAATATGATAATGTTAAATCTGTTACACCTGGACAAGCATGCGTACTTTATTTAGGTGAAGAATGCTTAGGTGGCGGAATTATAAAAGAAGTTAGAAAAAATGGTAAAAAACTTTGGTATTTATAGAAATTATAAGTTGGAAGAAGTGATATAATGGAAATAAGCGAAGCAAAAGAATTATCAAAAGTTAGATCTAAATTAATTATTGAATATATTAATGACATTTTATCTGATGGAAATAAATTAAAGGCTAAAATAAATTTAGGTATTCATGAAGTTGATGGCAAAGATATGTGTACCGCTATATGTTCCTTACAAAGATTTTGAAAGACATTTTAATTTAGGAATTACTCCAGAATATATATCTATATTACACGAACAACTTTTAAATGATTTAATACCTTATCTTGATGATAATTTTATTGGAGTGACAAGATTTTATAGTTTGAGATCTAATGATCTTCTCTTTGATGGCGTAAGAGTGATGAATATAATGGGTAGTTCAATAATGCTAAATATGTATGGTATAGATGAAAACATTTCAAGTGAATATAATAAAAAATATGAAGAATATGTTAATAATTTACAATCAACAGACAAAATTCTAAAAAGTAATAAAAAACTTTAATATTTATAAAGTCACATATCTTATGTGATTTTTTTGAAATAAAATGTAATATATTGTCAAAATATTATATAAATGATAAAATTAAGTTAATATAGGAGAGGTGGTGAAAAAGTGGAACAAGAAAAGTATTTAAGTGAAGAAAAATACCAAGAAACTAATAAAAAGGTTAAAAAAACAAGTAAAACACTTTTGATTATTGGTGCAATTCTTCTTGTCATTGGTATTATAATGACAATAGCTGGATTTATAAGTTTTAAGAATGCTTCAAATAATACAATGAATTCATTTAACAATAGTGCAGCAAATATGTTTGATTCATTCAATAATAGTATTAATAATGATGATGATGGTGAAGAATTTGTTAATTCAATGAAAGAATCTGTAACATCTGTAACAGATAGTTCAAAGGATTCATTTACTAGTGTTGGATTATATGCATTAGGTGGTTTTGTTTCATCAGCAGGTTTTGTATTACTTATTGTTGGTGGTGTAATGGCTTATATGGCTCATAGAAGAGAAATAACAGCATATACTACACAACAAACGATGCCTATTAAAAAGGAAACAATTAATGATATTACACCAACAGTTGCAGATGCTGCTGGAACAATTGCTAAAAGTGTTAGTCAAGGTTTCGAAGAAGGAAAAAAAGAAACTGATGATACTCTAAACAAAGTGGATTAAAAATTCACTTTTTATTTTACTTTTACTTGACATTTCTCTGTAAAATGATAAAATAATATTATAGTAGAAGAGTAGGGAGAGATAGACAATGATGAAAAGATTAAATGAAATATTAAGTGAAATTGGAATATCAAAAGTTAAGTTAGCAAAATACTTAAATGTATCAAGACAAATGGTTTATAATTATCTTGAAATGGAAGATGTTAATTTATGGCCACTTGAAAAGAAAATGAAATTATTTAATTTATTACAAATAAAATCAGCAGATGAAATAGAAAATATAAAAATAACTAATGATTTTATTAAACACGCAAATAATTTAATAAATGATAATAACTCAGGTATAGTAGAGAAGGGGAACATATCATTTGATGGAATAAATGCTAAAGATCAAGCATTATTAAATGATATAGTATTCTTACTTAAAGAAAATTTAGAGGATGATACAACTGGACAAATGTCAAAAGTATATAGATATTTATATTACTTCTTACAAGTATTAGAAGATGTACCAGAAATAAAATATATGCTTGGATATGTTGCTAAAACAACTGGATTCGTCTCCCCTAACGAATTTATTTTTGAAGAGGATAATCAATTTGCATTTGAAAGTATATTATATTCAGCAATGGTATTATATAATAGCAAAGGTGCATCTAAAAATAAGCTATTAGAAATGCATAAGAAATTTACAAATGAAATTGAAGCAAAACATGAAGAAAAATTATCTAGAACGCAAGAATTAAATTCTGCTAAAGTACAAGCTTTAAAAGAACTTGGTTATACTGAATTAAATGAAAGTAATTATTCTGAAGTACTAGAAAAGATGGCTGAAATACAATCTAGAAAAATATAGATGCAATTTCAGATAATAATTATTATGTAAACTAACATATTTTAAAATAAATATGATTAATTATACATCTAATGTTATATATGAATACACTATTTAATTAATATCTCACTATTATAATGGGATATTTTTATTTACTGATTTATTACTAATTATATATTAAATTTATTTATATTATTATTTAATATTATTTTGTTAACAAGTAATTAATATAATTTTATAATAAATAAATTTATAACTTAATTGTAATTAATAATGTATTATATATTAAGATAACAAAATAGTTTATTTTAAATCTATATTAATAGTTATATCTACCCTTTTTTATAAAAATTTAACTAGGGGAGTTGTAACTATTTTTTTAAAAGAAAAAAGCACTTATGTGCTTTATATGTTATTTATTATGCGGCAGCTAAATCTGATTTTTTATCATCTTTAGGTCTTAATAATTGTAAAATCTTAGGTTTCTTATTTTTAACTTGTTCTTGTTCATCTCTATCAGTTTTTGTACTCTTTATATCCCCTATGCTACCGATTTTATTTTTTCTTTCTTTATAACTTTCTATTACGGTAATTGGTCTTTCACTACCATCTTCATCTTTTTCGTATGTATCATAGATTTTTGGATTAGTATATTCGTCATATGAATATCTTAATCTTTTATCATCAAATGAATATACTTCTCTTAATATTACGATATTATTCCCCTTATGTATTATATTAATGTCTCCGTTGAATTGTGAAGAGTCATTAATATAAACATTCTTTTTTTCTATATGAATTGTTTTGCCGTCTTTTGTTGTGATATCTAAGTAATTATCGAAGTACTTATTAATATCCATATTAGACTCTCCTTCCCCATTCACTTATCGCAAATGAGAATATTATATAATATTTACACTTATCTTGTCAAGTAAATATTAAAAAAAGTAGAAATTTAATTTTCTACCTTGAAAATTTCATTAATTTGTGATTTTAATTCATTAAGTTCATTTATTGATGCTTCTTCATTATCACATTTTACACCTAAATAAACCTTAATTTTAGGTTCAGTTCCTGAAGGTCTAAGCATTATCCATGAATTATCTTCAAATACATATTTTAATGCATTTGTATGTAGTTCATTTTCTTCATTTAAGTAATCTTTTTTAGTATGTTTTTTATTAAATTTTATTGTATCATTTCTAAATGAATCCATATAATTATTAATAATATCTTTACCATCTACTCCTGAATAAACAAAGGATAAAGTTTCTTCTTTATAATATCCATATTTTTTAAATATATTTTCTATATAATCATTAAGAGTTATATCTTTACTTTTGCAGTAGCAAAGTATTTCTAAAAATGATAACATACTTGAAAATCCATTTTTATCGTTTACATTTATATTAAACATATATCCTAAACTCTCTTCAAAACCAAATAAATAATCTTTATCTTTTAATTCATTTCTTTTATTTGCAATATTTTTGCATCCAGTTAATACTTCATAACATTTAATGCCTTTTTCCTCACACATTTTACTAACAAGAGGAGTTGAAACAATACTTTTTATCATATATGAATCATTAGTTATATTTTTATTTTCAAGAATATAATTTGCGAATAAAGCACCTATCAAATTACCATTTATTTGCTTATATTCATTATTAACTTTGTACATTGCCCCTACTCTATCTGCATCTGGATCTGTTAATATAATAATATCTGAATCATTTTCTTTGGCGTATTTAATTCCAAGTTCATAATTTTTTTCATATTCTGGGTTTGGTTCTGGAGCCGTTGTAAAATTACCATCATAAATGCATTGTTCTTTTACAATATTATAATTAAATTTATACTTATCAAGTAATTCTTTAGCAGTCTTTATTCCAACACCATGTAGTGATGAATATGTAACTTTTATATCTTTAGCATATTTATCTAATAATTCTTTATGTATAATTGCCTTTTCATTTTCTTTTACAAAAGATTCATGTACTTCATCTGGTGTAATATAAAATAATTCATTATTTTTAGGGGCATATTTAAGCGATTCAAAGTTATCTAAACTATTTACCTCTTTTATAATTAAATCGTCTTCTGGAGGCACTATTTGGCCTCCCTTATTATTGTATACTTTATATCCATTATATTCTTTTGGATTATGTGATGATGTAATAACTATACCACTTGTACAATTTAAATATTTAACTGCAAAAGAAAGTTCTGGAGTTGATGTATATTCTTTAAATAAATATGTTTTAATACCATAATAATTTAGTATTAAAGCAGCATCAAGTGCATAATCACTTGAATTATTTCTAGTGTCATATGCGATTACTACACTTGGATTATCATGATGTTTATTTAAATAATTAGCAAGTCCTACAGTTGCTTTACCTACAGTATATTTATTCATTTTATTTGAGCCAAGCCCCATTAATCCTCTAATACCCGCAGTACCAAATTCTAAATCAGAAGAAAATGATTCTTCTTTTTCTTTATCTGTCATATTTTTTAATATTTCTTTATCACTTTCACTTATTCCATTATCATTTAACCATTTATTATATCTATCATTCATAAAAATTTCTCCCTTACTATTTAATTATACAAAAGAAAAAAAAAAGTGTAAATTTTTTTAACACTTATCTTTACATTTTTTTACTTCTAGGATGCGTTTCATTATATTTTTCTTTTACATAATTATTAGATATATGAGTATATATTTGTGTTGTTTTAATATTTTCATGCCCCAAAAGTGTTTGTACACTTCTAAGATCTGCACCATGATTAATTAAATGAGTTGCAAATGAGTGTCTTATAGTATGAGGTGATAATTCTTTATTTATTCCTTTTTCTAGTGCAATTTCCTTTAGTATTTTAAAGAAGCCTTGCCTTGATAAACTATTTCCATGTGCATTTAAAAATAATAAATTAGAAGATTTATTTTTTAAAAGTGTATTTCTATATACATTAATATAATTTTTTAAAGCAATAGTTGCTATATCATCAAGTGGTACAATTCTTTCTTTACTACCTTTACCAAAACATCTAACAGCGTTCATCTCAAAATCAATATCATTGACTTCTAAACTTAATAATTCTGATACTCTAAGACCAGATGAATACATAAGCTCAAGCATAGCCTTATTTCTATAATCTAATGCATTTTCACATTTTATATCTAAAAGTTTATTTATCTCATCTTCATTTAAAACATGTGGAACTGTTTTTGGCATTTTAAGACCAACAATATCATCACAAGGATTCTCACTAATTAAACCGTTTCTAGATAAATATTTAAAATAATTTCTAATAGATACTATATGTCTATTAACTGTTTTAGAATTTTTATCTTTACTAATATACATTATATAATTTGTAATATCCTTTTTCTCTATTTTTTTATATGGCTTTTTTACATATTCAAAAAAAGCAGCAAGATCTCTATAATAACCATCAACTGTATTTTTACTAAGACCTCTTTCTATTTCAACATAATTTATATATTCTATTATTTGTGCATCTATATCCATATCATTCACCATAATAATTATACAACAAATAAAAAAGATTAGTAAACTAATTCTAATCTTTTAACAAATATAACACTATATTAATAACTTCTTTTTTCATTTCATCATAATTTAAACTCTTATGTGCATGGTAAACAATTTCATGGCAAAAGTTATCTATAAGACCTATTATAATATGCACCTTTTCGTTTAAATTTTTAACATTAAAATTATTATATTTAAGTGTATTTACAATTTTTTCATTCATTTTAAGTTCATTATCTTTAAAAATTTGATTTATTTCATCATCTATATGACTCATTGCGATTAATTCTTCATGAGCCTTTTTACTCATTTTATGTGTATTTATAAAACTATCAATCATGCTATTTAATATTTTTTCTAGATTATTTTTATCTATTTTAGTATTATCCAAAATATCAATCATAGGAAACATTATATTACTTGAATAGTTTTTAACTCCCTCAATAAATATATCTCTTTTGTCAGTAAAATATTGATATATAATACCTGTTGATACACCTGCATACTTTGCTATATCAACACTATTTACATTATGGTAACCTTTTTCACACATAAGAGTAAATCCTTTTTCTAATATTTTATTTTTCTTTTCAATTGAACTTTTTTTAATTGGATTTCTAATTTCACCCATTACTATCACCTATTCATAATTATATCACAATTTTTATTCATTTGCTTTCAAACTAGAAACCATATCTATTTTATTTACTTTCTTAGAAAGCATTCTTGATACTATAGTCGAAACCAAAATTGTACCTATAATTGCGATTAAATAAGTACTTAAATTAATGTATGCGCTAAAATCATAGTTATCTGCTATAACACTTTTAAATATCCATGATGTCATATAATAACCAGTTGGAAGTCCAATTATTATTGATAATACTGTAATCCAGTTATTTTGTTGTACAAATATTTTTTTGATTTTTTTATCACTAAATCCTAATACTTTTAAAGTTGCAAATTGATATTGTTTTTCACTATATGAAAGTATTCCCATGTTATAAATAATTATTGCGCCTAGTCCTATAGCAAATACTATAATAAGCATAATCATACTCTTCATCATTGAAAGCATTGATTCTAAGCTATTTTTAAGTTCATCAATGTCTTGTACTAAACTTACATTTTTAATATCTTTAACTCCCTTTAAATCAGTATTTGTATAAAGTGAATCAGGTTTATAATCAATATCTAAACTTTCTAAATATTCTTTAGTCATTGTTAAGTTTTGTACTTGTGGATCTTTAGTTAATCCTACTATTTTTGATTCATAATATTTATTAACGCCATACATATGCCATTTTATAGTGTCCCCAACTTTTAAATTTTTTTGATCTGCTAATTTTCTTGTAACATAAACACCATCATTTTTATTAATTTTAATAAATTCACCATTTTCATTTTGGAATCTTACTAAGTTTCCAGCATTAGTCACAAATATTGTATTTGCTTCTCTTTCTTTACCTATTTTTGTTTCAATAGTAAGTGTTTCACTAGTATTATCACCGTATTTATCAGTTAATACTTTTAATTCATCATCTTTTATATTTGTATTTAATGATAATTTATAATTAAAGTTATATAAATCTTCAAATTGTAATTTAATAAAGTGATTCATACTATTTAACATACCAAATGCACATACAATAAGCATACAGCAACCAACAATACCTACAACTGCTGTTACAGTTCTAAATTTATTTCTAAGTATATCTCTATAGTTCCATTTACTAGAGAAATTTAATTTCTTAAATATGCCTTTTGTACTTAAATTAAGTGAACTTACCTTTACATTAGGTACTTCATTTCTAAGTGCTTCAGCAGGTTTTTTAAATAGTTCCTTACGGCAAGTTAAATATGTTATAAATGAAACTACCATTACAACTAATAATGCTACTAAATAACTAAGTGGTTTTACAACTGGTACACCATTTGGAACTTCAAAATAATCCATTTCCATATTTAGGAAGAATGTTCCAATAAAGTATTTACCTAAAATAATACCAACTATTGCAGCAGCAAGTGATACAAAGAAACCATAACCAACATAGTGCATTACTATTTTAGAATTTTTTATACCAAGTGCTTTCATTGTACCTATTTGAAGCTTTTGTTTTTTAACAACTCTTGTCATAGTTGTAATAACTGAAAGCATTGCGATGAATAAGAATAATCCTGAGAAAATACCTACATAAGATGCTCCTTCATCTATTTCTCCTTGGTATCTTTGATAAGATAATGTATCTTCAATTTTTACTATTGCTTTTGCATTAGATACATTATCCTCTATATCTTCTTTTACGCTTGTTACATTTTTCTTTTTATTTACATCAACCATAATATAGTTATATGGTATATATTCTTTATAATTAAAGTCTTTTACATATTTATCGAATATTTTTTCATCAGTTATTTTCATTTCTTTCATTACTAAGTCTTTTATATAGCTTTCAGGAATTTCATTAACTGATAAATATACAAATCCAAAATTTTCTCTATTTGGAACAAGTTCTGATTCATCTTTAACATCATAAATATGATCAGGTACATTAATAAGTCCTAATATTTTTTCTTCTAAAGAGAATGTATCATATTTAATTTTTATTGTGTCTCCAACTTTTAAATTATTTTTTTCTGCATAAAAGTTATCAACCCATGCACCTTTTTTATTAACATCAAATTTTTCTCCATCCATTATATGAAATTTTGAAATATTATTTGAATCAATAAAACTAAGTAAATATGTTTTATCTTTATTATCCTTGTCAATTGCATTAACAACAAGTTTCTTTTCTGCATCTTTAACATTATCTAATGATTTAATTTTATCTAAATCTTTATCACTTAGATTACCCATTACATTTAAATCTTGTATATTATTATTTTTGTAAAAATTATCTGCGGCACTAGTCATACCATCCATATATGCTTCAATACCAACATAAACCATTACACCAATTAATACCATTAAGAATATTGTTATAAATTGTGATAAATTTTGTTTTATATCACGAAACATTTTTTTCTTAAGCATATTACCACTCTACCTCATCAATGTTTTTAGGATGTTTATTTACTGTATTACTTTCTATTTGCCCATTTTTAAGTCTAATTACTTTATCCGCAACTTCTGCGATTAAAGCATTATGTGTAACTATAATAACCGTATTTTCCCCGTTATTTGCATCACATTGTTTTTTAAGTAATTTTAATACTTCTACACCTGTTTTTGAATCAAGTGCACCAGTAGGTTCATCACATAAAAGTAATTTAGGATTTTTAGCAATTGCTCTTGCGATTGACACTCTTTGTTGTTCTCCTCCTGATAATTGGTTAGGAAACTTATTTAAATGATTTTCAAGTCCTACATCTTTTAGTATCTTTTTAGCAGATTTAGGTTTTTTTACAATATCTTTTACTATTTCAACATTTTCTAGAACTGTTAGTGTTGGAAGTATATTATAAAATTGGAATATAAATCCTACATTTTCTGCTCTATAACTAGTTAGTTCTTTATCACTTTTTTTAGATATATTTTCTTTATCAATTATTATATCACCACTTGTTACAGTATCCATTCCACCAAGTAAGTTTAAAAGTGTTGATTTACCTGCTCCTGATGGACCAAGTATACAAACAAATTCCCCTTTTGGTAATGAAAAACTTACATTATTAAGTGCATTATAAGTTTTATCACCTATTTTGTAACCTTTTGTTACATTTTTAAATTCTATAAAATTATTCATAACTCCTCCTTATATGAAATAAATTTCATATACATAATATCATACTTTTTCATATGAAGCAATATTCATATGAAATATTTTTCATATTTTTTAAATGTTATATAAAAATTAAAAAAAGTTAGAAATTAAATCTAACTTTATAGGTATTTAAATTATTCGTTTATACTTACTAAATCTTTGTGTTTCTCATAAAATTTAACCAATGCAATACTTTGTTCTTCTTCTGATAATTCTTCTAATATTTCATTATCTTCTTCTATTTTAGTTTTAAATATTTTAATATCATTTGCATTATTTACATTTACTGTATAAATAAAATTATCTATTTCATCTAATATTGCATAATCAATATCGTTAAATGTAACTGCTTCTAATTCCTTATTTTCCATAGCCAACACCTTCTTCTTTAGTTACTGTATCTGTTTTATAAGTTTTATAGGCTTCTTTAATTATATCATCACCATCAATTGTTTCACCTACAACATCTTTTGCAATTTCTCTACTATACATTCTTTTTAATGCTATATATGTTTGTACATCATCATATCCTTTTGAATCTGCTTGTGATCTTATATAATCAATTGCATAATCATATGAAACATTTTGCTGTCCAATATTGAAATGGAAACCATCTGTATAATTACCACATCCAATATCTGATGTTACATTACTATGAAAATCATTAGCAATCATTTCTTCTCCTTTATTAATATTATAGGCTTGTTTAGCACCTAATGTTGTTAAAACTGCTAATGCAGCAATCATTACACTTTTTTGAATTGCAACTTGTTTTCTTCTAGCATTATTTGTTTGTTTAATTTTTCTATCAATATTTAATTTGTTATCTATTGCTTTCATTTGTTTATCGTATTCTTCTTCTATAACTCTTTCTGTTTTACCACTATAATCTCTATTTTCTTTCATACTTTTATCTCCTTCGCTATTTTAAATATAGCAATTAATTTTATCATTGTCAATTAATGTATATATAATAAGTAAAAAGTGTACAATTATTTACATAGTTTGAATTTTTAACTATTACATTTTATTAATTAAATGCTATTTCAGTTTCTATTTCATCATCAACAATTAAAATATATAGAAATATAATTCCACTAATTAAAATTAAAAATGAACCTATAAATGCCGCATGCGATAATACTTTCTTTTTATTTGAATCATTTTCATCTAATTCCATAATTTTATTGTATCCATCTTGGGCAAAATAATAATACACTATAAGTAATATTAAGAATATAAAAATCATTAATCCTTGGTATTCCTTTTTACTTTTTTCATCATCATATAAAAGAAACTTCTTTTCAACGCTATTTGCATAATAACTAAGAATAATAATTATTATATAAATTACCCAAACAAAATTTTCAACTTTAATATCTTTTAATTTATCTAATTTGCCTTTATCCATAATAAATTATATGAATAATTGATAAATTATTGTATAATTATATATGAAAGGACTGATAAATATGAATACACCACTCGCACTTAAATTAAGACCAAAAACAATTGATGATGTTATCGGTCAAAAACACTTAGTTGGAGAAAATGCTCCTATTAGAAACTTTATAAATAATAAAAGAATATTTTCTATGATTTTATATGGTAATCCTGGAATTGGTAAAACATCTATCGCATGCGCTATCGCAGGATCTATAAATGAAAAATATAGAGTACTTAATGCAACTGTTAATAATAAAAAAGATATAGAAGTTGTAATAGAGGAAGCAAAAATGTATGATGGTATTGTACTTATTATTGATGAAATACATAGACTTAATAAAGATAAACAAGATATATTATTACCACACCTAGAATCTGGTCTTATTACTTTAATTGGTCTTACTACATCCAATCCATATCACAAAATCAATCCAGCAATTAGAAGTAGATGCCAAATATTTGAACTTAAGCCTCTTACTTTAGATGAAGTTATTGAAGGACTTAATAAAGCTATTAAATGTGAGGATTTAAAAGGTATAAAAATTAAAAAAGATGTAATAGAATACATTGCAAAACTATCATCTGGAGATCTTAGAAGTGCCTATAATTTACTTGAAATATGTTATTACTCTACTAGTGATAAAAATATAACTATGGATGTTGTAACTAAGATAAATAATAAACCTGCATTATTTGCTGATAAAGATGAAACAGGTCATTATGATTTACTTAGTGCATTTCAAAAATCAATTAGAGGTTCAGATGTAAATGCAGCATTACATTATCTTGCAAGACTTCTTGTAATTGAAGATTTAGATAGTATTTATAGAAGAATGACAGTTATTGCTTACGAAGATATTGGACTTGCTAATCCATCAATGGGTCCTAAAGTTGATGCATGTATTAATGCTTGTGAAAGAGTTGGAATGCCAGAAGCGATGATTCCTTTATCTGTTACAATTACAGAAATGGCATTATCCCCTAAATCAAATAGTGCATATAGTGCACTACATGATGCAATTAAAGATATTGAAAGTGGTAATAACTACCCTATTCCAGAAACAATTAGAATAGATTCTACTATTTATAAATATCCTCATGATTACAAAGGTAGTTTCGTAGTTCAACAATATATGCCAGATAATTTAGTAAATAAAATATATTATAAACCAAAATTAACTAGTAAATATGAACAAAATTTAGCACTTATAGATCAAAGAATAAAAAAAATAAAGGAACAAAGTAAATAATTGTTCCTTTTATTATACATTTATAACTGAATCATTTAATATATCTTTCAGAATATAATCCGCAATCAATATACCTGCCGTATTTGGTACTACACTATAAGATGCTGGAGTTCTAATTCCTATTTTAACGGGCATTTCTGTACTTGATAATACAGTTATATCATCTTTTATATTTAATTTATTTATTTCATGTCTTATTACTTTAGCAAGTGGATCATAACTTGTTTTTTTAAGATCCATTATTTTTAATTTAGTAGGATCAAATTTATTACCAGTTCCCATACTTGATATAAATTTAATATTTCTATTTAAACACTCTCTAATAAGCATTATTTTGGTAGTTACTGTATCACATGAATCTACTAAATAATCTATTTTATTGTTAAACAATATCTTTTTAGTTTCTTCATTTAAAAATATATCATATTTAGTTACATTACATCTAGGATTTATATCTTTTATTCTTTTTTCAAATGCATCTACTTTCTTCATATTTAAACTTGAATCAAGCGCAATTATTTGTCTATTTTTATTTGTTATATCTATAGTATCAGCATCTACTATTATAATGTTTTCTATTCCATTTCTAATAAGTGTTTCAACAACGTATCCACCAACACCACCTACTCCTATAACAGCAACTGTCTTAGTATGTAATTTATTTAAATTTTCTTTACCAATTAATCTTTCTAATCTATCAAACATAATATCACCAAATAAATTATATCATATTATTTTCTTTTTGTTTTATTTCTTCTAAAGTTAATTTAGTATCATAAATCTTTTTTGCTAATTCTAATCCAATAAATCTAAAATGCCATGGTTCATATTCATAACCAGTTATTTCGGTTTTATCTTTAGGATATCTTAAAATAAAGCCATATTTATGACATATATTATGTAATTCTATAATTTCAGGTTCATTACCAGATATTTCATCAGTATATTTGTCATCTTTTATCATTGCTATATCTATTGCAAGACCAGTATGATGTTCACTTGTTCTAGGTAATGCTACTCTTTCATATGCTTTATCACCATCACATTTCAAATAAAACTCTAATATTTTTTCTTGTTTTTCAATAGTTCTATATCCACTATCTGGAATAATCTTATTTAAATGATTTTTATTTAAATCTTCAATCATTCTAATAAAATAATAAGCTGCTTTTTCTTCTAATAAAATATCGTTTGATTCATTTTCTAAATTTACACTTGGATGGTCGTTTTTGCCTACAACCACCAATTTTTTTGGTAAATCCTCATCCTTTATCGGAAAACTTTTATTAACAATAATTTCATAATCCATATTTTACCTCACAAAAAAATGCCTAATGAAGAGGCAGGGACTATAAACCTACACGTATGTGCAGGTGGGCATCCCATAATAGGCTTTAGGATCCTTAAATAAATTTAAGTATTCAACACCACCTACTAATTCTGATTCCCTTATAAGTCATTTAGTCGGTTTTATTACACCTGTATCTCTTCTAGGCAATTTAATTATACCATATTCATAATAAAAAAATAAAGTCTTTTGACAAAACTTTACCTTTTTATACATAATGTAATATTAAAATGCATTATTATCTTTAGGAGAATAAACTAAAACCATTTCTCCTTCATTTTCTATTTCTATAGGTTGATCAAAGTACATTGGATAAGTTTCTTTTACCGCTCTTAAAATATCTTTTTTTAAAAGAGTGCATTCAAAACTTATTGTTCTTGAGTGTTCATCAGAACTCATTTTATCTCCACTATATTTATTTTTTGATGCATCATTACTTTGACTTCTATAATCTGCAACTCTACTAAGGCAACATGCTCCCATATCATCATTTTGAATAAAATCAAAACTTGATGTTAACATATTCCACCACTTTTTTATTGATTTACTTTTAAATTCATAATCAGCAGCAAGTTTTTCAAAAAATTCTTCATTAACAACTTCTTGCATCACTTTCATCTTCTCTTTGTGGAAATTATAATGACACAATACAAACATATTGTCAAAGAAAAAGTAGCATATATTTGCTACTTAACCATTATATTTAATTCTTCTAATTGTTTTTCTGAAACAGTATTAGGCGCTTCACTCATAAGACAGCTTGCTGAAGATGTCTTAGGGAACGCTATTACATCCTTTATATTATCTGTTTCACATAAAAGCATTGTAAGTCTTTCAAGGCCAATTGCAAGTCCACCGTGAGGAGGAGTTCCATATTTAAATGCATTTACAAAGAAACCAAATTTTTCTTCAATATCTTCTTTAGTTAATTCAAGTGCTTCAAACATTTTTTCTTGTACATCTGCATTATGGATACGAATAGATCCACCACCTGCTTCATAACCATTACAAACAATATCATATGCCTTAGAATAACAATGTTCTTTATCTGTTAATAATTTATCTATATCTTCATCTTTAGGCGCTGTAAATGGATGATGACATGCAACAAATCTATTTTCTTCTTCACTCCATTCAAATGATGGGAAATCAGTTACCCAAAGGAATTTATAATCACCTTTCTTAATTAAATCTAAATCTCTAGCAAGTTTACATCTAAGTGCTCCAAGACTTGTCTTAGTAATTAACTTTTTACCAGCAATTACAAATATTAAATCATTTTCTTCTAAACATAAATTCTTTATTAATTCTTCTTTTACTTCATCAGTTAATATTTTTACAATACTACCGGCAAATTCATTATTATTATATTTTAAGAAGAATAAACCATTTGATTTATATGTTTTAACAAAATCAGTTAATTTATCTATATCTTTTCTAGAGTATTTATCAGCTGCATTTTTTACAACAATTGCATTAATAATACCTTTGTTTTCAAGTTCTCTTTTAAATAGTTCAAAATCACATTTACTAAATACATCAGTAACATCATTTATTTTCATATCAAACCTTAAATCTGGTTTATCAGATCCATAAAAGTTAATCGCATCATCATATTTCATTCTCATAAGTGGAAGCTTTATATCATAACCTTTTACTTCTTTAAATATTGTTTGGAATAATTTTTCTGTATTATCCATAACATCTTCTTCATTTACAAAACTCATTTCCATATCGATTTGAGTAAATTCTGGTTGACGATCTGCTCTTAAATCTTCATCACGAAAACATCTTGCTATTTGGAAATATTTTTCAACTCCACCAATCATAAGTAATTGCTTATATATTTGAGGGCTTTGTGGAAGTGCATAAAAACTTCCTTTATTTACTCTACTTGGGACTAAATAGTCTCTTGCTCCTTCTGGTGTTGATTTAGAAAGTATTGGTGTTTCAACTTCTATAAAACCATTATCTGATAAGAATTTTCTAGCAGCCATAGTTATTTTATGCCTTGTAATAAGATTATTTTTAATATTATCACGTCTTAAATCTAGATATCTATATTTAAGTCTAGTGTCTTCTAAGGCATCATCTTTATCAAGTTCAAATACAGGTGTTGCAGCTTCATTTAATATTTCAAGTGAACTAACATTTACCTCTATTTCCCCTGTAGCCATATTAGGATTTTTAGATTGTCTTTCCTCTATAATACCATTTACTTTTAAAACATATTCATTTCTTACTTTTGATGCTTCTTCATAACAATTATTATCAGGATTAATTACAAGTTGTACTTTACCACTTCTATCTCTTAAATCAATAAATATAAGACCTCCAAGATTACGAACTTTAGAAGCCCATCCATAAAGTTCAACATTTTCTCCTACATTTTTAATATTAAAATCATTGTTATTGTATTTTTTCATTATCTCACTTCTTTCAATTAATACTCATTAATTATAGCATATTTAAAATAAAAAAAGAATAATATAATTAATTATTCTTTATATTATTTTGAACTTTTATTATTTGTATATACCATTTTCTTAGGTTTTGAAATCACATCAGATTCTTTACTCATATTAAGTTCATTTCTTATATTTATTAAATTACTTTTTTCTTCTTCAATATTTTTTGAAACGTTCTTTGTTTCTTCTTCAAACTGTGCTTTAACCATTTCTTCTAATCTAGACATCAAATCTTCATCAATATCAGCACTTGTTCTTTCTTTTTTTGTAATAAAACCGTATTCTTCCATAAAATCAGTATCTAATTCGTTTGCAAGAATATCATAATATTCATTATGAGTATAATTTCCTCTTAAATATTCAATATTATATTTATTATATATTAAATTTAATATAGGAATTATTGCTGTTGATTCATATACTGATTGATTTAAAGAATGTTCATCTAAATCCTTTTCTTTATCGTCAGTTATTTCATTTAAACCATAATGAAAAATATTTTTAATTCTCTTTTGATCAACTTCATATCCCATATCATCAAATCTCTTTGTAATTTTTCTTATGGTATCCTTATGTTTATATATTGTCATACCAGCATTAAATACTGAACTTACTGCTAAAACTGTTCCACTTACTATATATCCAATCATATTTTCTCCTCATTATATTCGTTTATTTTTTTCTTTACAAATATCTTTTATACCGCAAGTATCACATTCTGGCTTTATTGCTTTACAGTAATATCTACCAAACAAAACTAATTGTTTATGTCTTTTATTCCAATTTTCCCTTTTAAACTTTCTTCTAAGTTTCATTTCAATTTCATATACATTATCATCTTTTTTAGCAAGACCAAGTCTTTTACTTACTCTTTCTACATGTGTATCAACCGCTATATTAGGTTCAATGTCAAGTTCGGAAAAAAGAACATTAATTGTCTTTCTTCCAACACCTGGCATTACTTCTAATTCTTTTCTTTTTCTTGGCATAATACCATTATAGTCATCTACTATTATTCGTGCGATTTCTTTTACATATACTGCTTTTTTATTATATGAACCAAGCTCTCTAACAATATCTTTTAAATCTTTTAAATCAGCACTTTTTAATTTTTCTAATGAATCATATTTTTTAAATAATACTCTTGTTACTTTATTTACTCTTTTATCTGTAGTTTGTGCACTAAGCATTATAGATATTAAAAGTTCATAATCTTTAGAAAATTCAAGTTCACATTTTGGATTAGGTATTAAATTATCTAAATAATTTTCTATTAATTCTACTCTCATTATATATTAGTATCTAAATAATCAATTAAGTTATCTAGTTCTATTTTCTTTTCCTCTTTTGTTAAGTTATCTTTTACAGTTAATGTATCAGTTAATTCTTCTTCTTCACCAACTATAATAGTATATTTACTTTTATATCTATCAGATTCTTTAAATTTAGCTTTCATATTCTTACCTGATAAATCTAAATCAACTTTATAACCACACATTCTAAGTTTTTGAGCAAGTTCAAGTGCATAGAAGTTTTCTTTCTCAGTTATAGTTAGTATATAAGCATCTATTGAATCATCTATATTTAATTCTATTTCATTTTCAGTAATTTCTGCAATTATTCTATCAAATCCAAAAGCAAATCCTACTGCTGGAATATCTGGTCCATCTAATGATTTTAGTAAGTTATTATATCTTCCACCACCACCAATAGAACCAAAATTATTATTTTTTGTAACAAATTCAAATACAACATTTGTATAATAATCAAGTCCTCTAACAAGTGATGAATCTACTTCATATTCTACTTCTAAATAATCTAAATATTCTTTAATCTTATCAAAGTTCTCTTTTTCTTCATCATTTAAATAATCTAAAATTGATGGAGCACCTTTTAATAATTCATTATCAGAATCAACTTTACAATCTAATATTCTAAGTGGGTTTTTATATAATCTTTCTTTACAATCATCACAAAACTCATCGATATGTTTTTCAAAATGATTAATTAATGCTTCTCTATATTTATTTCTTGTTTCAGTGCCACCTATAGAGTTTATTTTAACAATAACATCAAGACCTAATTCTTTTAAGAAATTAATACCTAATGAAATAACTTCAGCATCCATTATTGGATCATTTGATCCATAACTTTCTATACCCATTTGTCTTAATTCTCTATATCTACCTTTTTGAGGTCTTTCATATCTAAACATAGATCCCATATACCATAATTTTAAAGGTAAAGTATTATATAATTTATTTTCTATAATAGATCTTGCAACTCCTGCTGTTCCTTCTGGTCTTAAAGTATTATTTCTTCCACCTCTATCAACAAAATCATAAGTTTCTTTTGTAACTATATCTGTTGTTTCTCCAACTCCTCTATGAAATAATTCACTTCTTTCAATTAATGGAGTTTCTATATAAGAATAATTATAATTTTCACAAACTACTTGAAATAATTTTTTTACATAATCTTGCTTTTTTGCAAGACTCCCATATACATCATATGTTCCTTTTAATTTTTGTATCATTTTTTATTCACCTACCACAATAAATTATACCATATATTATAAATAATCAGAAGCATTTTTTGCTTTATATGTTAATGTTGCAACTCTTATATCATATGAATCCTTCATAATACCAAGAACATAATCAAGCCATTTATCCATACCTTTTCTAACCATTTCTTGTCTATCTTTTGGTATATTCTTATGATTTATAATTTCATTTATAATATAGTCTTTATTTTCAATAAACTTATTTAATTTTTGAAAGAAACCTGAACTATTAACTTCATCTGTTTTCCCTTCTTCAGAAATTCCTATGCAGCTATCACATCCTATCCAACCCATATCATAAACACTTTTCAACTCAGGAACTTTATCAAAAATTGAACTATCAATTTCATCTACTGAATATATTTCTGAAACATCTATATAATCAGCTTCCTCAGATGGAAGATATATTTTTGATGAATCCATAAAATATCCATTTCGTTTCCAAACTGTATCATACTTATATACTTTCATCTGGTCTTGTATTTCTTCACAAAACTCAAAAGCATCTTTATAACTAATGACATTATCTGCCAAAATAAGTCCTTTTATAAAATCTATTCTATCTTCAAAAGTGATTTTTTTATCAAAATAATATGACCTAAGTACATATTTTCTTACAAGTTCAATATTTGAAAGTGTATTAAATAATACCTTTTCTATTTTTTTTGCTTCTTTTATTTTGCTTTTAAATAAATCAGTATCTTCAAGTTTATATATTTTATTTTTATAAAATTCAAGCCCATAACTAAACTTTTCCATATACAACACCTCTTTAATTACCCTATATAATACAGCAAATACGCATTTTTAGCAAGAAAAAAATAAGATTGTCTCTTATTTTTTATGTATTATATTTTTTCTTTTATATCATCAATCTTTTTATAGATATCTCCTTTATAGTAATTAAATATTGTTTTTATAATTATAGTAAGTGGAAGTGCAATAAGAATTCCAACAAATCCACCTAAGACTCCACCAGCAAATACTGCAAATATTGTTAAAAGTGGTGAAATATTATTAGTCTTACCATATACTTTTGGACTTACTATATATCCGTCAATATTAGGGAATATAATCGCAACAATAAGCGTTAATATAAGAAGTTTAGGACTAACTACAGCCGCAATCATAAGCGCAATTAAATTTACTACAAGACCTCCAAAATATGGTATTAAACTTGATATTGAAGATAATATTCCAAGAAGTAAGAAGTTTGGATGACCTATAAGGAAAAATACTAAAGTATATTCAAAAAATTGTATTACAAGTGTTAAACATAATCCTTTAAAATATTGTGTAGTTTCATAATCTACATTTTGTATTAATTTAAATGTTTTTTTGTTTTTCTTTCTAAAGTATATTTTTACATCATTTCTTATTTTATCCATATCAGAAAGGAAATAAATAAAACATACAAAAACTATAATAAAATTACTTACAAAATTAATTGATGCATTAAGCATATTAACCGCACCGTCTGATATATATTTTCCAATATTTGATGATATTTTATTAAATACATCATATAGTGTTGTTCTAATTGGGCTTATATCTATATCAAATTTAGTTCCAACATCTGTTACAAATGTTATTATACTTGAAAATAATGATACTAATTGTTCACTAAATACAGGTATTAATGAATATATAATAAATCCTAAAAATGCTACTGTAAGTAAAACAATAAAAGCTACTGCAAGTCCTTTAGGCCATTTTTTATTTTGTAACCATCTCAAAAATGGATAAAATGCATACGCAATTACAAATGCAATTATAAATGGTTTTAATATAGCAAGTATTTTAACAAAAACACCACCCCATAAACCTCTAAGTAAAAAAAGTACATATATAATTGTTAATGCTATTAATGCATTAAGTAATTTATAATTTATTCTTTTCATTTTTTCACCTTCTCTTTAGATTCTATTATTATTGTAATAGGTCCATCATTAATAAGGGATACCTTCATATCTGAACCAAACTTACCAAATTTAACATTATCATAAATACTACTAATTTTCTCTTTAAATATGAAAAATAATTTTTCTGCTTCTTCTTTATTTAATGCCTCATTAAATGAAGGTCTATTCCCATCATATGGATTTGCATATAAAGTAAACTGCGGAATCAATAAAATATCCCCATTAATATCTTTTACACTTAAATTCATTTTATTATCTTTTTCAAAAATTCTTAAATTTAATATTTTATTTACTAAATAATCTATATCTTCTATACCATCATTATATGTCATTCCAAGCAATATCATTAAACCTTTATTAATTTTTTCTTCGTATTTATCATCAATAACAACACTAGAATTTAATACCCTTTGCACTACTACTTTCATAATCTACCTCTTATAACAATTCTAACATTTTATTAAAATAAAAACAATAAAAGAATCTATAGTTTCCTATAAATTCTTTTATTTTAATTCATTACTCTTTCTACACTTATGATGCTAGAATTTTGTTTTAAAAGTTTCATATATTTATTTAAAGTATCAACATTATCTACTTCAACTATTAAGTTAAAAATATTTTCATTTTCTTTTTGTTTCGTATCAACTTTTGTAATATTTATATTTAAATTATTTGTCTTAGTTATTATATCAAGTAATACATTTTCTAGTTTTTCGGACACTATAGATATATTAGTTTTATATTTTTGCACTTGTTCTTTATTCCAACTAACATCTATAATTCTATCATCCATATGTCTTAAATTGTAACAATTCTTAGTATGAACAATAACTCCATTACCTCTTGATATATAGCCAACTATTTTATCACCTTTAACTGGTTTACAACAGTTAGCAAGTGATACTTTTATATTATCAATACCACTAACTAAAATATCATTTTTAAGTTCTATATCTTTAACTTCTCTTTTTGATAATTTAGATAATATAAATTCTTCTTTGTTTACTTCTTCTTTTATTGATATATTTATTACTGTATTAGGTGAAAGTTTTGCAGTACCAATAGAATAATATAAATCATCTTCTGATTCTATTTTTAATTCTTTTAAAATATCTGGAATAGTTTCATTAAATTCATTTATTACTATTTTCTTTCTTCTTATTTCCTTTAACAATAAATCTTTACCTTTTTCTATTGCTTCCTTTTTATCTATTTTAGAAAAGAATGCACGAATCTTATTCTTTGTTTGACTAGATTTTACAATAGAAAGCCATTCTTGTGATGGTTTAGAGTTTTTATTTGTTTTAATGTTTACTATATCACCTGTATGAAGTTCATAATCAAGTGGAACAATATTATCATTTACAATCGCTCCTACCATAGTCTCACCTATTTTAGTATGAACTCTATATGCAAAATCTATTGGAGTTGCACCTTTAGGAAGTTCAAATACATCTCCTTTTGGAGTATATACATATATATTTTCACCAAGTACTTCATTTTGTACAGATTTAACAAAATCTTCATCTGAAACATCATATAAATTAAGTTCCATTATATTTCTAAATACTTGAAGTTTTTGTTCCATAGAGTTTTGTATTTTTTTACCTTGTTCCTTATAAGACCAATGTGATGCGATACCTCTTTCTGCGACCTTATCCATTTCAAATGTTCTAATCTGTATTTCATATGGTTTACCATCAAAACCAAATACTGTTGTATGAAGTGATTGATACATATTTGTTTTTGGGTTTGCGATATAATCTTTAAATCTTTTAGGTAAAGGTTTATATTTTGCATGAATTAGACCTAAAACTTGATAACATTCAGCCTTAGTATTTACTATAACTCTAAGTGCATAAATATCATATATATCTGATAATTTTTTACCTTTTTGAAGTTTATTATATATTGAATATATACTTTTTGCTCTACCTTTTATTTCAAATTCAATATTATTCTCTATTAAAATATCAGAAACTCTTTTTTTCATCTCTTCAACAGATTTATCTCTTTCTTCTTTTGTACTATTTAGTTCTTCTTCTATTTGATCAAAGGCTTCTGGTTTGTAATATTTTAAAGATAATTCTTCAAGTTCTGCCTTTATATATGAAAGACCTAATCTATGCGCAATTGGTGCAAGTATTTCAAGAGTTTCTTTTGCTTTTAATCTTTGTTTTTCTTTAGGTATTGCCCAAAGTGTTCTCATATTATGGCATCTTTCAGCAAGTTTAATAATAATTATTCTAACATCTTCAGCAAGACCTACAAGTATTTTTTTATAGTAATTAACCATACTCTCATTTTCAGCAGATAATGAAAGCTTATTAATTGTAGTAATACCTTCAACTAACGTACTTATTTCTTTTGAAAAGTTTTTTTGTACTTCTTCTATTGTACTATTTCCTTTATGAATTACATCATGTAAAAGCGCAGTTGCCAGTGTATCACTATCTGCATATAAACTTGTAAGAATATAGGCAACATTAAGAGGATGAAGAATATAATCATCCCCTGAAAGTCTTTTTTCGCCTTTATGAACATTGTACGCAAATTCATATGCTTTTTTGATTGTATCAATTTCATCAGCATTTGTTATATAAGATGCTGCTTCAATTAACTCATCAAGTGTACTTATTTCTTTTTTCATTTAATCATTCCCTTATTTTAAGAATTTATTCCTTTAACTAATAATTCTTCTGGTTGTTTTTTATCTTTTTTACCATTTTTCTTATTATTCTTTTTATTATCTTTTTTTGTAGTTTTCTTTTCTTTCTTTGGTCTAAGTTCTATTCTTCTCCAAATTTGTGCTGATAAGAATACTGATGAATAAGCTCCTGCAATTAAACCAAATAATATAGCAATATTAAATTCAAATATTTCTCTTGCTCCAAATAGTAACAATGTAATTATTGGAAGCATTGTTGTAATAGTTGTATTAATTGATCTAAATAATGTTTGTTTAATGCTTGCATCAACTAGTTTGTCATAATCTTCTTTTGATTTTTTATTTTCTAGTTTCATTATTTTCATATTTTCTCTTATTCTATCAAATATTACTATTGTATTATTTATTGAGTAACCAACGATTGTTAAAATAGCTGCAATATACATAGTATTTATTTCGATATTAAATATTGAGAATAAACAGAACATCATTATTATATCTTGCGCAAGTGCAATAAGAGCACTAACTGCATAACTAAATTTATATCTTAATGAAATATAAAGTGCTATACCAACAAATGCAAATAATAATGCTATAATTGCGTTTTTAATTAAATCTCTTTTTACAACATTTGATACAACTGCAATTTCTATTTTTGCATCATATTTATCTTCTAATTTATTTTGTGTTGTTTTAATTTCATTTTCTGTTAATACATCTTCTACTTTAACGTACACTGTACTATCATTTTGTGTAGTTACATCTGATACTTTGTATCCTAAATCTTGAACACTTTTTTCAACTTCATTTGGATTTATTTTACTATTAGATACTACTGATATATCTGATCCACCTTTAAAATCAACACCAAGGTTTACACCTGTAATTATTGTTACTATTACTGCTAACACAAATACAATTATTGGTGCAATAAAATGTGCTTTAAAGTTAGTTGCAAAATTAAATTTACTCTTCTTTACTTCTTTATTAGGATCATAATTAACAAATGCTTTTGTTTTATTATCAAAGAACTTTGTATTAACAAATAATTTTGTAATAAATCTATTAATAATTACAATTATAAGCATTGTCATTATTAAGTTAATTATAAGCATTGTAGCAAATCCTTTTACAGAACTTTCACCAAATGCAAATAATATAAGTGCGATTATTAATGTTGTTACATTTGAATCAAATATTGATGAGAATGATTCTTTATTACCATTAATAAATGCTGTTTTAAGACTTTTACCTTTTCTTAATTCTTCTTTTATTCTTTCATTAGTAATAACACACGCATCAACTGCCATACCAATACCAAGAACTAATGCTCCTATACCAGTAAGAGTAAGTACACCATCTATTAAATAGAATACTAAGAATACAAGTGATGTATAAATAAGTATTGAAAGTGATGATATAAGTCCTGAAAATCTATAGAAACATATCATGAATACTATAATAGCAGCAACTCCAATTATAGATGCTATTTCTGTTTTATAAAGTGAATTTGTACCAAATTCTGCAGTTACTGTTTTAGAAGATATTTCTTCATATTTAACATTTGATGATCCTGAATTAATTAAATCAACAAGTGTTTTTGCTTGATCATAAGTAAAGTTACCTTGTATTATAACATTACTACTAAATCCTTCTTTAACTGTGGCAGCTGATAAACATTTTACTGTGTTTTCATCTTCAAAGTCACCACATTTGTCTTTTGATGTTTTATAGCTATCACCTGATGATTTATCATAGTCAAGCCATATAACTATTAATTTATCACTTGTTTGACTTATTTTATTTGTTGTTTCATAAAATAAATCTTTATCTTTTACATTTAAAAGTATTGCTGGATTACCATCAGAATCTGCTGAAACTTTTGCTCCAGATATAACTGATTTATCCATTAATTTATTATCACTACTATCTCTGAATGTTAATTCACCAGTAACAGTAATATAATCTCTTGCTTCATCTGGATTTTTAACTCCTGCAAGTTTTACTCTTATTTTATCATTTCCTTCAATTGATATTTCTGGTTCTGATACACCTAGTTTATCAATTCTTCTAACCATTGTTTTATAAGCACTTTCTAAGTCTTCTTTAGTTAGTTTTTTTGTTTTATCATCTGCTGATGTTACTTTATAAAGTATTTCAAATCCACCTGCTAAATCAAGACCTTTTGTAATGCTATTAAAGATAAATGGTATTGAAACTGTTGCAAAACATGCTACTGTTAACACTGAAACAAGTACAGTTGCAAGTTTAAATCCACTTTTTTCATATACTACTTTTGAGTCATATTTATCTTTATTAAATGCAAGTATTATATAGAAAATTATAGGAAGTAATATCATTCCTACTATGAATCCATTACTTTTATTAAACTTTTTACCAAGTTTTATATTAAAGTATACAGAAAACCATATATTAATAGGACTAATTAAAAATCCAAATATATAATACCACTTCAAATCTGCTTTTTCTAATAACTTAACAAAGTTAAAAAATGGTATATAAGCATATCCTTTCTTAATATTTATTTTTGCAAATATTTTTGACAAGACAAAACATAGCGCTAAATAGCAAATTAAACTTATTAAAATTACTACCATTACATTCATTCTTTCACCTTCCTAAATACATCATCATTAGTACTAAGTATATCATTTACTATATCACAAAGTGCTAATCCTTCTTTTGTTGACCATATGTTTTTTACTAGATATTCAAATATTTCTTTATCACTTATTTTTATTCCTTTTTTATTTAATATTCTTCTTTTTGTGTTTAATGCAGGAATTACTTTCATATATAATTCTCTTGCACTTTTAAATTCAATATCCATATTTAGTCACCATTTTTGCCCTCGCAATATAATTATACAAAAAAATTACCCATTTTTAAAGAGGTAAAAGCATATATTTATTATATAAATGCTATTTTTGGAGGCAAAATTAATGAAAATGAGTAAATTTATTAAAAGTACTTTAATTTTACTAGTTGGTGGATTTTTGACTAAAGTACTTGGAATGCTTATAAAAATAATAACTACTAGAATAATTGGAACAGAAACTCTTGGACTTTATATGCTTATAATGCCTACATTTAATTTGTTTATAACACTTGCTCAAGGTGGACTTCCTATATCTGTTAGTAAAATAGTATCAGAAAATAAAAAAGATAATAAAAAAATTGTATTTTCATCTATTTTTATATCAATATGTACTACATTCTTTCTAATGATACTTCTTATTTTTATATCTCCATTAATTGCCAAATTTCTTCATAATGATAGTCTCTCATTTCCAATAATGTGTATTGGTCTTACTCTTCCATTTATAAGTTTATCTGGAATAATAAGAGGTTATTTTTTTGGAAAAGAAAATATGTTTCCACATGTTCTTTCAAATAATTTTGAACAAGTCGTTAGAATTATTTTAAATATAATATTTTTGCCACTATTATCTAATTATGAACCAAGAGTAAGTGTTACATTTCTTATTTTATCAAATGTAATTAGTGAAACAACATCTATAATAATTTTATATTTCTTCTTACCTAGGAAAATAAAAGTTACTAAAGAAATGTTAAAACCTGAAAAAATTATTATTAAGGATGTTTTAAATATTTCTATTCCAACAACAGGTTCTAGAATAATTGGTACTATTGGTTATTTTTTAGAGCCAATTGTTTTAACTAGTTTTCTTTTAATGAATGGTTATACAACTAATTATATTACATATGAATATGGCGTTTTAACTGGATATGTTATGCCTCTACTACTTCTTCCATCTTTCTTTACAATGGCAATAAGTCAAACTACATTACCTGTTATTTCAAATGGATATGCAAACAATAAAATACCTTATGTTAAGAAAAAAATTAAGCAATCATTATTACTATCATTTGCTATTGGATTATTCTTTACTATAATTTTAATGATATTTCCTGAAATTTTTATGAAACTTATATATAATACCAATGAAGGTGTTTCATACATAAGAAAACTCGCACCATTTTTCTTACTATTATATATTCAAACACCTTTAGTTTCTGTAATGCAAGCACTTGACAAAGCAAAAGATGCAATGCATAGTACTCTTGTTGGAAGTATTATAAAAATTGCATTAATTATCATTTTATCATTCTTCAAAATTGGATTATATCCTTTAGTAATTGCTACAGTTGTAAATATAATCTATGTTACTGTATTTAATTATATTAAGGTTAAAAAAATATTTAAAAATAAATAGATTCAATAATTTTAAACTCCAACTTGAAGTCACAAAATGTGACCTCAAATTTAATTTGAACAAATCATATTTTATTAAGTTCACATTTTTATTCTTTTATCTTTTTTAGTATATTCTTTAAATATTCATTATCTTCTATTTTATTAATTGCAAAACATTTATTGCCTAAATCTTTATAACTTGCTCCTGAATGATACAATACTTTTTTATCAAGTATTATGAATCTATCATGAAACTTATCACTATATATTACTTTTAAATTATGATATTGCTTATTATATTTTTTTATGTCTATATCTTTTAATAAATTAAATTTTTTAGTTACAATAATTACTTTTACATTTAGGTTCGTAATCATATCTAAAATACTTTTATCAGCATAATTATCTATTATAATTATTTCTTTCTTTGCTTCATTAAATATATCAATTAATAGTGAATATGCATCATATATTTGCCCCGAAATTATATCTTCTATCTTTTGCTTCATATTCTCTATTGAATAACTATAAATTTGTGGTGAGCTTTTTGTCATCTTGATTACTTCTTCTTTGGTATAACCCATTTTAAGAAGAAAAGCAAAATTATCCTTTAATTTTTTTATCAAAGTTTCATCTTTTATCTGATTTACTGCATAATTATTTCTTATTATTTCATAATCTTCTTCTGTGTATCCTAATTTTATAAATTCTTCTTTTAATGTCATTTTAGTTTTTTTCCTTTACAATATTTACTATTTTATTTACTACTTCATCTATAGTCATATTACTAGTATCGATATATATTTGATCATCTGTTTTCTTTAATGCACCAACTTTTTTATGCATATCATTATAATCTCTTTTAGCAATATTATCTCTTATTTCACTTTCACTCATATCAATACCTTTTTCTTTATTTTGTTCAAGCCTTCTTTTTACTCTTTCATCTAAAGATGCATCAAGGTAAAATTTAAAGTCAGCATTTGGAAATACTACTGTTGTAATATCTCTACCTTCCATTATTACATTTTTACCTTTAGCCATATTTCTTTGAAGAGCTACTAAGTTTTCTCTTACTTCTTCTATGCTTGATACTTGTGATACTATTTTAGTAACATCCTTTTCTCTAATTCTATCAGTTACTTCTTCTTTGTTTAAAAATACTCTAGAATTTTCTGTTAAATTTATATCAATATTTTTTGATATTTCTATAATTTTATCAGTCTCTTCTAAGCTTACTCCTTCTTTTAACATTTCAAGTGCAACACATCTATAAGTTGCTCCTGTATCAATATTAACTAAATTTAATTTTTTTGAAACTAAACTTGCGATAGTTCCTTTCCCGCTTCCAGCAGGTCCATCAATTGCGATTATCATAAAACACCTCCTTATATATAAAAAAAGGATAGTACATTACCTATTAAGGAGTGCATATGCACGGTACCATCCTTTTATTTACTTAATTATTTTAACGATTTTTAAAACCGGCATATAAATGCAACTTCCAGTAACAGCGCTTTCATTAACTTAAAATATTAGTTTCCACCAAACACTAACTCTCTATAATTTTTTATTAATTACTTTTTACTTTCATTAGTTTTTAACTTATCAAAATTAAATATTTTATACCTTTTATCAAGATATAATATAATTCTTTTTATAACTGCTAATAAAGGAACAGTTATACACATTCCAATTATACCAAAAAAATATTCAAATATCAATAAGCCAATTAATATTGTTACAGGATGAAGACTCATTGTTTTACCCATTACTATAGGTTGAAATATAAAATTATCAAGTGCTTGTATAATTAATACGGATACTAAAATAAATATCCCAATTTCATTACTTTGAGTAAATGCTATTATTACTATTGGAACTCCTCCAATAATAGGTCCAATATAAGGAATTATATTCATAACAGAATTAAATAGCGCGAAAAATATTGGTGCTTTTAGTTTAAAACATGAAAATAATATTAATGAAATAACAAATACAATTATAGTTAATATTAATGTTCCTTTTATAAAACTAAATAAATCTTTATTAATATCTTTAAATAATCTTTTAAGTCTTCTTCTATATTTTTTAGGTAGAAGTATATATATATTTTCTTTTATTTTATCATAATCTAAAAGTATATAAAATCCTACTATTAATGATAATGCTGCACATGATATAGATGATATAGCACTTGAAAATATACTTAAACAATTTCTTGGAAAATCAGTTGTAATTTTCTTTAATATACATGATATTTCATATTTAATATTTATTTTAAAATCACTATTACTTGAAAATTTTGAAATAATATTATTAATAAATATATTTACTTTATCAACAAGTTCTGGAACAGATTCACCAATATCTTTTATTTGATGAATTAATCTTGGAAATAAAAAATACATTATTAAAGATATTATAATAATTATTAATATAAATAATATTAGTGAAGCATATACTCTTTTAATATTCTTTTTTTCCATTTTAACTATAATAGGA
>FR893558.1:10300-89044 GCA_000433675.1 Clostridium sp. CAG:433 | reverse complement strand
GCTATTTTTATTATAGTAAAAATAATATTTGTTATTTTAAGTTCTTTATTAATCATTAGTAATATATAAATAAAAATTATAATAAAAATTAATAATAATATTTTTAATATTGATTTAATAAGTTTACTATTTTCTTTATTATTCATATTTATTCACCTAAATATAGTTTTCTATATTTTTATATTTTATATGTAAAAAAAGTTAATGTTTTTTCATTAACTTTCTCTTACATTTTTCTATTACTTTTTCACTTTTACCTATTTTGAATTTTACTTTTTGATATTTTTTATATTTTATAACAAAAAAAATCAAACTTTTTCAGTTTGATTTTAATATTTATAAACTTCTTCTATTTCTTAAAAATTCTGGAATATCATATATATCATCATCAGATGAATCGTCATCATCATCAATCATATCAATAACTTGTGTACTCATTGTATTAGGAGTATTTGTAAGTGGTTCACCTACTTTATCAAATCCAGTTGCGATTACCGTTACAACTATATCTTCATCAAGTGCTTCATTAATAACAGCACCAAATATAGTATTAATATCAGTACCAGCTGCTTCCCTTACTACTTGTACAGCATCTTCAACCTCAAATAAACTTAAGTTCTTACCACCAGTTATATTGATAATAGCATCAGTTGCTCCTCTAATATCTTTTTCAAGAAGTGGACTACTTACTGATTGTTTAGCTGCTTCAACAGCTCTATTAGGACCTGTTGCACATCCTATACCAATAAGTGCATCTCCTTTATTTTCCATAACTGTCTTAACGTCCGCAAAGTCTAGGTTTACAAGTCCTGTTACTGCGATTAAGTCAGATACAGATTGAACACCTAATCTAAGTACATTATCAACTTCTTTAAATGCATCAAGCATTGGAGTTGATTTATCTATTATATCTCTTAATCTATCATTAGGTATTACTATTAATGTATCAACATGTTCTTTTAATGCTTCAAGTCCTGCTAGCGCATGTTCTGTTCTTTTTCTTCCTTCAAATGAGAATGGTTTAGTAACAATACCTACTGTTAATGCACCAAGTTCTTGTGCAATTTCAGCAATTATTGGAGCAGCTCCTGTACCAGTTCCGCCTCCCATACCACATGTTACAAATACCATATCAGCACCTTTTAATACTTCAACTATGCTATCTTTAGATTCAAGTGCTGCTTCTCTTCCAACATCTGGATCAGCACCTGCACCAAGTCCTGTTGAACCAAGTTGAATTTTAATTTGTGCTTTTGAACTATTTAATACTTGTAAATCAGTGTTTGCTACTATAAAGTCAACACCTTGAAGGCCTTGTTCAATCATTCGATTAACAGCATTATTTCCTCCACCACCAACACCTATTACTTTTATTTTTGCTAATTGATCAATTTCTAACATAAATTAGTCCTCCTTATTGTCAAATAAATAACCGAATAACCTACCAAACACTGATGTATTACCATTATTTATATTATTTTTCTTGTTTTCTACTAAATCTAAATATTTTTCATCATCAAACATCGTATATTCTTTTCCTCTAATACTAAGTTTGTCAATAAAATATTTTATCATTCCCAGTGCTTGTGAATAAGATTCATCACGAACACCTATTGTTTTGATCATATTTACAACGGCTTTGTCACCAATTATTTCTTTAGCTAAAATGTCAAAGCCAGGCATATTAACTATTCCACCTGATATTATTATATAACTTATTTCCTTTTTTGTTAAGTCATTTAGGCTTTTTTTTGCAATTTCTAGCATTTCCTTTAATTTAGAATTAACTACATCACTAATTTCATATTGATTAATTTTTGTTTTAATACCAAGTTTATTATTGATTTCATATACATCTGTCTTACTTGCAAACTCTTTATGAGCAATTGCAAATGTTTCTTTTATTTTTTCTGCTTGTTTAGGATTAACATTATATATATATGATATTTCTGTATCAATACTTGCTGATCCTGTTTTTATAGTATTTGAGTTAAATATGATTCCACCTTTAAATACTGCTGTCTCAATAGTATCAGATCCAATGTTAATTACTCCACAAACACTATTTTCCATCTCTTTAGTTTTAAATTCATAATAATCACCAATAATACCAAATAATATATCAATTACTTCTATACCTAATTCTTGAAGTATAGATATAACTACATATATATTCTTCTTAGGAAGTGTTGTACTCATTGAAGTAACATATAATTTATCTGCTCTAATTCTTCTAGGATTATATAAGTCCTTTTTTTCATTATCAACATTATATTTAATCGGTTGAATTGTTACAAGTTCCCTTGATTTTGGAATTTTATTATATATTGACCCTTGAAGTGCATTAACCATATCTGTTCCTGTTACAACTCTTTCTTCGTTTGTTATTGTTGTGCTTCCTTCATTAATCATGTATTCAGCATCATACATAGGAACATTTATAATAGCTCTATCTATTTTAACACCTAATGATAAATCAATTTCTTTTATTGCGTTTTTAATAGATTCTTTTGCTTTAGCTGAGTCAACTACAATACCATTTCTAATTCCATCTGATTTTCTTTTAGTTGATGCGAGTACATTTAATCTATTTTGAAAGTATTCACATACAACAATCTTTATAGAATCAGAACCAATATCTATTGATGAAAATATCTTCTTCATATATACTCTCCTCTATAATAACTTTATTATACTATATTTTTTTGAAAAAAAAAAGAGATTTTACTCTTTAGGAACAAAATAATTTCCATAATCTAAATATAGAATACCATTTTTTTCTCCTAATGTTTTAGATATCTCTAAATAATTATTTATAGCATTAAACTTACTCATAGTAACATATACATAATTACCATCATTCATTGATAATAAAAATCTCTCTTTATCTATATCATTTGGTTCATATTTTATCTCGGAAATATTTAAAAGTGTATCCTTATCAACCAAATTAAACTTTTTCAAAAATTTCTTATATATTTTTTTATCACTTATTTCATTTACTAATACTGGTGAATATTCATAATAATAATCAATTAATGAACCATCTGTTATTACTGATTTATTTTTATTACTATCATAAAATAATATTTTATTTTCTGTAACTATAACTTTAAATTTACCATCTAAAGTTTTTTTAATTTTAATATTATTTATTAATTTATCATCTTTTATTTTTGAGTTAACTTTATATGAGTTTGTTAAAAGAAATGATGGATATTTATCTAGTCCAGTAATATTTAATATTTTTTGATCATCATAATATGTATTACCACTAATATAAAATCCTCTTACTTTTATTTTTCCTAAAAACATAACTAAAAGAACTAGTAGCGCAATCACTACAAGTACAAGAAAAACTCTAAAAACTTTAATTTTTTTCTTTCGTTTTTTCTTTTTTGCCACCACAAATCACTCCCAATTTATTAACTCTTGTTCGCTTTTTAATTCTATATTATATTTTTCCTTTACTTTACTTCTTACGAAATCTATTAATTTTTTTATATCTTCACTAGTCGCATTATTATAATTAATTATAAAATTTGCATGTTTTTCAGATACTTTTGCGCCACCTATAGTATATCCTTTAAGTCCAGCATCTTCTATTAATTTTCCGGATGGAGCAATGTCAGGGTTTCTAAATACACTACCCGCAGATGGATATTCTAAAGGTTGAGATTCTAGTCTTCTTTGCTTTCTAGATTCCATTATTTCTAATATTTCACTTTTATCTTTGTATTCTAATTTTAACATTGCAGAAATAATTATATAACTTTTATCTTCTTTAAAAATACTATCTCTATAAGCAAATTTTAAATCATCTTTTAATAAAGTTACTATATTTAAATCTTTATCTATCGCAGTTACACTTTCTACTATGTCACTCATTTCCATTTTATATGCACCTGCATTAGAGCATATTGCACCGCCTATGCATGCGGGTATTCCAGATGCAAATTCTAAGTTACCTAAATTATTATCCGCACATAACATACATAATTTAATTAATGGATAACCTGCTTCTACATATACTTCATTATCATATATTTGAACATTATTTAACTTATTTAATTTAATAACAACTCCATCAAATACTTTAGACGAAATAAGTAAATTTGAACCATTTCCCATTACAAAATATTTTATATTATTTTCTTTTATATATTTTAAAAGTTCTAATAACTTTTCTTTGTTTTCAGGAAATACTAAAACTTTTGCTTTCCCACCAACTTTATATGTTGTATATTTGCTTAAATCTTCATCTATTAACATTTTACCTAAATCCATATTTTGAAGATCAGCAATATTATTATTTGTCATTTGTAAGCTCCTTTATCTCATTATATATTAGGGTAGCACTATTCTTTTTTCCTATATTTTCTAAATTATCTTTTATATCTAAACATTTATTTGGATCATTTATTAATTCATTAATTTTATTTACTAAAGATTCACATGTTAAATCTTTTTCTTCTAATAGTACTCCTGCATTTTTATCTACTAAATACATAGCATTTTTAAACTGATGATTTTCAGTAACATAAGGACTTGGTACTAAAATAGATGGTGTTTTTGTAACCATTATTTCACTAAGTGTAGTTGCACCCGCTCTTGTTACTAAAACATCTGTTACCTTCATAAGTCTTGATAAATCATCAATATATGGGAAAACAAATACATTTTTTCCTCTTTCTAATTTATTAAATTCTTCATAATAATTTTTACCAGTTACTATAACAACTTCATATTTTTTATCAAATTTATTTAATGCACCTTTTAATACTTCATTTACTGTTGAAGAACCTAGTGATCCCATTACAATAAGTACTAATTTTTTACTTTTACTTAAACCAAACTCTTTTTTATCATATGGCTTTTTAGAAATTATACTTTCACTTGCTGGATTACCTGTATATACACATTTAACATTATCTACTTTCATAGTTTCAAAAGAAGTACATAATGTATCTGTATATTTTAAAAGTATCTTATTTGATAGTCCTAATATACTATTTTGTTCATGTACTAAAGTCTTGTATCCTGATTTTTTAGCCGCAATAATAACAGGTGCAGTTACATAACCTCCCGCACCAATTACTATATCTGGATTAAATTTTTTAATTTCTTTTTTACATTTACTTATTCCTTTTATAAAATTTGCGATTGATTTAAAATTTTTAAATGTTAATTTTCTGCTTAAACCTGATACATTTATGCCAAAGTATGGAATACCTTTTTCAGGTATAATGTCTTTTTCCATCCTATTTGTTGTTCCTATATATAAAAACTCACTATTAGGTTCTTTTTCCTTTATTTTGTCTATTATTGCAAGAGCAGGATAAATATGTCCTCCTGTACCCCCTGCGGATATTACTACTTTCATTTTATCACCTACTTAATTATATCATAAAATAGTATATTTTAATACTCATAAAATGTTCTTATTATAAAAAAAGAGAAAATTTTATTAAATTATCTCTATAAATTAATTTTGTCCTATACGGAATGCTGGTGATACACCATATTGATCTTTATATACATTACAATTGTATGAACCACATCCACTGCAAAAATGAACACCATAAAATACATCATCCCAAGTTGAATTTAATGTTCTAAGTAACCAAACAGAATTTGAGTTATTATATTTTTTTAATAGAAAATCACCATTATTTGAATTAACGGTTGACACACCCACTTTACTATAATAGTCAAGTTGTCTTGTCACACTATTAGCTGTATCATCACTTATTCCATTTTTCCATATTTCGGCAGAAGATAGCAAATACATTTTATCAATAGAAATAAAATTTTCTGTTTCCTTTTTTCCATGATTTGAAATAACCTTCGTATCTATTACCAATGATTTTAATTCATCTGGTAGTGAATTATATATAGTATCATTAATATATGTTCTAAGTTCCATATTAGGCCATCCACCTGTTGCTGTCATACCAGAATTCATAATTTTTGACGTAATTACATCTGCAAATTCTAAAACAAACCCACACGCTGTCTCACTAAATTCTTCTGTTTTACATTCGTCTGGTGTTGATGTATTTGCTATTCTAAGAGTATGAACACCAAATTCACCCATATCTACTTCTTTTGTATCACCAACATTATATTTTGATAAATTCCCAACTTTAACATTCTCTACTATTGTATTCCAGCTATCAGATGAAAATGATTTTGGTTTTGGAATCACTTTATTAAAATATATATTTCCTTGAAACTCACCATTACAATAACTTATTTTTCCTGATACTTTATCTTTATTTTTTATTTCAAGTGATTTTGCGTTACCACTTGTTTGATCATCAAAATCAAATAAATAACATCCATCTGATTCTTTTGTAAATACTGGTCCTGTTAAATCACTTGACGCTACTTGTGTTTTAATTGCGTCTTTTATAAGTTTAATGCTACTATTTGACGCACTTTCTCTTGATTTATTTATAATATCTAATACTTTTGGTACTGCTATTACAGTTATTATTCCAAGTATTACTATTACTGCTAATAATTCTATTAATGTAAATCCTTTTTTCTTCATATTACTCTCCTATTACTTTTTAAATTTTATTATTTTGTAACAAAAATGTTACCATTTTTATCAGCATCAAAATAGTATCCAAGTCCATCTGTATCACCTGTTAAACTTGTATCAATATTCATATCTTTATATATAGATAAATCGGATAAATTAGCATCACTCGGTATTGTTTTCCAGCCATCTTTTCCACCATTTCCACTTGGTATTGATTCAAGTGCATATGTATCATGCCAACTTACTGTACTACCACTTAATCTTCCTACATAGCTATTTCCTGTAGCAGATCCACCAATAATTGCGATTTGCTCTATTCCATAGTATGATGAACCTGTTGTAATTCCTACATAGCTATTTCCTTCTACTTTTGCGGATACAATTATACTTGAAGGTCTAGGTGAATTTGTATTTATATCTCCGCCTATTCCACCAATATAATTATTTCCAGAAATATTTAAATTGCTTCCGTATATATCCCTAACTGTTCCTCTTGTATTACCAAATAAAGCGCCTACATAATTACATCCAGTAACTTTTATATTATTTAAATTAATTCCATATGCTGAACCACCTTTTCCAATAATTCCAACATAATCAAAACTAGAAACTTTTGGAACATTAATTGATAAGTTTGATATTTTTTTACCATTTCCATCTAATGTACCTTTAAACTCATTATTTTTACTTCCTAGCATATAGAATTTTTTATTTGAAAAATCTAAATCTTTCGTAAGTTTAAAATATGTATCACTTGTTGTAGATGTTGCGGATGCCTTTTTCCAGTCTTCTTCACTTGATATTAAATATGGATCTTCTTTTGTTCCTGTTCCATTTTCAAGCTGAACAATTGGATTATCTTCTACCGTTGTTATTACTATTTTATTTTGATCATTATAATCAAAATAATATCCAGTATTATCATTATCTCCACCTATATATGTATCTATTCCTGCAACTTCATAAGAATTTATGTCATTAATTGTATTGCTTGTTGAATTAGATACATCCTCATTATTTAATTTTATATTTAATAATAAATAGTTTCTAGAGGAACCATATTGTCCACCATTTATTGCTTTTGTGTACGTCGTTCCTGTTACCATAGAATTCTTCATTACTGTATTACTTGTATATTTTGAAGATCCAACATTGCCAACTATTCCACCAACCGACGTATCACCTTTTACATTTACATTATCTATTGTCACATATGATAGCGTTCTTGCAGCTCCATATACTCCTCCAACATACGAATTACCGCTTACATTTGAATTAGTTACATTTGCAGATGCATTTATATCTACTCTTTGTTCTCCTGTTAATGTTCCTACGTATGAGTCTCCTTTAACAATAAACTTATCTATATTTATATTTTTTATAACTCCATTACTTGCATATCCAGATAAACCTATATAACTACTTTTTTCTAAATTTAATGTTACTGATGATATTTTTTTATTATTCCCATCTAGTATTCCATTGAATGGAATTGTTTTACTTCCAAACATATAAAACTTCTTATTTGAAAAATCCAAATCCTTCGTTAGTTTAAAATAATATGTTGTATTATTTAACATTGATGTTGCTTTTTTCCAATCTTCTTCACTCGATATTAAGTAAGGATCTATTTTTGTCCCTGTTCCAGTTGTAAGACCGATAATTGGATTATCTTCTGTATTTGTTATTACTATTTTATTTTTTTTATTATAATCAAAATAAAATCCGTCACTATCATTGTCACCGCCAATATATGTATCTATTCCTGCAGCTTCTAGTCCGTTTATATCCTCAATCATTTCTAACGTCGAATTAGATACATCTTCATCATTTAACTTTACATTTACAGCCAAATAGTTTTTTACTGAACCATATTGTCCACCACTTATCATTTTTGTATTAGTTGTCCCTGTTACTGTAGAATTTTTTATTATTACACTATCTGAATATTTTGAATATCCTCCATTTCCAATTATTCCACCTACTGATGTATCACCTTTTACATTTACATTCTCAGCATAAATTGAAAGAACTTTAGGTGCATCACCAAAAATAGAACCAATACTACCACTACCAGAAACATTTAAATTATTTACTGTAAAACCATTACTATTTACTCCTGATAACTTACCAGCAAGTGTTCCAACATAATTTTTTCCTTTTACATTAGCAGATTCAATAGAAACATTTTTTATATTGCCTGAAATAAAACCAAATAGTCCTACATAATCTTGTTCAGTTCTATTTATATAAATACCTTTAATTTTATTGTTGTTTCCTAAAAAGACTCCTTTAAAATTTTTGGTATTATTTCCAATAGGTTTGAACCCATAGCTTTCAGATACTTCTTTTTTTATACTTTGAGTGGCACCATCTTCATTAAAATCACCAAAATTAGTACTATTTGGGTTGATATAAGATAAATCATTATTAAAATCTATATTATTATCTAGTACAACATTTTTACCGTTAAAATCTTTACCAGAATTAACAAGTACTGACAATTCAACAAAATCTTCAACACTTTTTATATGACATTCATTTACATTATTATAATTTTCTTCTTTTTCTTCACCACAAATAATTCCTGGATTAGAATCTTCCACTTGAACAAATTCTTCTATTTCTTCTATTTCAGCAGAAAGTACAAGTCCTTCAGGCAAAGTTATAGAACAATCATCACCAATTCTTATTTTTGTACCACTAGATTTTTTATCACTATAATTCTTTGTAACGCAATAATATTTTTTATTATCTTTAAAAGCAAATGCTAATGCTGTTTCGCCATTTTTATTTAAATGTAACATTCCTGAGTATGGTGTATCTCCTTTAAATGGTAATTTTTCACTTTCATCAGCGTAATTTCCACCGGCAAATGAATAATCACTTGTAAATTCACCATTTTTAGAAATTTCTGAATTTTGTTTAAATTTTGCTGCATCAGAAATACCATTTGCACTTTGTTCATATGCTTTTATCTTACTTTGCTCTATTACATTAAGAATCTTTGGCATTGAAATTACTACGATAATAGAAATTAATATTAATACCGCTAATAACTCTATTAATGTAAATCCTTTTTTCTTCATATTACTCTCCTACTATATTTTAAGTATACAACTTAGTAATTAAAAGTGTCAATCAATATATAATTACTTTACAAAATAAAAAAAGTAGATAATTCTACTTTTCTCCAAATATCTTTTTAGATAAATCTGCGATTACAGGGATTTCATATGTTTCATTGCTAAATGCTTTTACAATTGTTATGATTGAGAATACCCAAAGTACAAGTGAAAGCATATTGAATATATAACCAATAAATGCAATATTTATTGTATATGCTAAAATTATTTTAGCAATTGAAAATATCATATTTACAAGCCATATTGTACCTGCTTGTCTATATTGGAACTTAATATTACTTGATAGATAATCATATTTCATGAATGAAAATATAAATCCTAAGATTCCTATAATATAAACTAAGAATACCTCCCATTTTTCTTCTAACCCTGTTACTGTTGTTTTTTTCATACTTTTTCCTCCTTTAAATCTATTTTACCATTTTTGCGACTACTCTTTCAATATCAAATCCACTAAATGGTTTAATTAATATGTCAACTATATTATATGATAAACATCTATTTATAGTTTCCTTCGTACTATCACCAGTAATTATCGATACTGGTATCTTATTAAATAAATCTTTTTCTTTGAAGTAATCAAGCACTGCAAAGCCATCAAGATCCGACATGTTTAAATCAAGTAAAATTGCTACTATAACACCTTCTGGCATAGTATCTACTATATCAATAGCCTCTCTTCCATTTGATGCCATAAGAATTTTATATTGATCTTTATAAACTCTTTCAATCAAACTCCTTGTAATGTTTGAATCATCTACCACAAGAATAGTTTGTTCTCTAACATCCGGCATTAAAACTAATTTTTCGCCCATAAATTTAAATACCTCCAATTATCCTAAATATTCTTTAATAATTTTAATTATACGATCAATTTCCTTTTGTAATTCATCATAGTTTGCATTAACATAAGATGTATCATTTGCTTTGCTTTTCATCTCATGATTGTATGCAAGTTCTGCAAGTTTAGTAAATCCTAAATATTTTGAATCACTTTTTATTGAATGAACAATGATAGCATAATTTGGCATATCATTATTATTTTTGTATTCAACAAGTTTTGGTAATTTTTCATTTATTTCTTCTAAAAAATCACCCATTGTTTCATTATACATATCCATATCACCAAGTAATTCAAGCCCAGCATTTACATCTACGCCATTTTCTTCTAAATAACTTCTGTCCATATCTACAATCCTTTCCTATTATGATTATAGCATACTTCTATATTATTTTGTCAAATAAGTTTTTAAAATTCTATTTAATTCTGGTTTTTCTATTGGTTTTGATAAATAATCTGTAAACCCATGTTCAATATATTTCTCTCTCATACCAGTAAGTGCATTTGCAGTAAGAGCGATTATAGGTCCATCATATAGATTGTTTTTCTTTATTTCTTTTAATGTTTCTGTTCCGCTCATTTTTGGCATCATATCATCCATAAGAACAAGATCAATCTTTTTATCTTTTTTAAGTATTTCAATTGAATCCATACCTGATTCAGCTGATACTATTTCTACATTGTATGGTGATAATAATCTAGTTGCAACTTTTATATTTAATTTATTATCATCTACAACTAATACTTTTTTAGAAGATAAATCAATAATTTCTATATCATCTGTCTTTTCTTCATCTAATTTAATAGTTGGATTTTTTACAATTCTTTGATCTAAAGATATAGTAAATTTAGATCCTTTTCCATATTCACTTTGTACAACAATTTTACCATGCATCATCTCTAATAATTTTTTTGTAATTGCAAGTCCAAGACCTGTTCCTTCTATTGTTGTATTATTTTCTTCATCTAATCTTTCAAACTTAGTAAATAATTTATTTATACTATCTTTCTTTATTCCACGACCAGTATCTTCTACAGATATAATCATTCTACATACATTATCTTTAACTACTGACTGAACGCTAAATATAATTTTACCCTTATCTGTATATTTAGCAGCATTTGTTAAAATATTTAATATTACTTGTTTTGTTCTTGTTTGATCACCATATAATACTCTAGGTAAAGTTTCATCAAACTTAGTTATAAAATCAATTGGTTTATCACCTATTCTAACTTTTGTTAATTTTGCAAGTTCATCAAACATCTTTTTAGTATCATATTCTTTTTTTACTATTTCTATTTTGTTTGCTTCAATTTTTGAAATATCAAGTACACCATTTACTATTTCTAGTAAACTATCTGATGCAACTAATATGTCTTTTACATCTGATTTTGCTTCATCTGGTATATTTTTGTTATCACTTAATGAATTACTAAATCCAACAATAGCATTAAGTGGTGTTCTTATTTCATGTGACATACTACTTAAAAACTCTGTTTTTGCTCTGTTTGCTCTTTCTGCTTGTTCTTTAGCTAAATTGAGTTGTTCAATTAATTTAACATCAGGGTTTTCAATTGTAAAGTAAAGTAAGAATGTAACAAATGATTCAACTGCAGTTACTAAAAGTATTTCAGGTTGAAGTTTTTGTATTAATATTACTGATGCTGATGCTGCGATATAAAATATAAGTGGTAAATATTTTATTTTCTTTACTCTTCTTATATTAGAAATAATCATAATTACTGATACAACATCTAATAAACCACCAATTATATATGAAATGTTAGCTCCTGGTCCATATGTATATATGACTCCATTTTCGCTAAAGTTATATAATGGTAATACTAATAATAAAAGTGCCATTACAAAATATAAAATAAGTGACACCTGTTTCACATTTTTATACTTTGTAGTTTTAGAAAACTCCGTACTATTATTTTTACTATATGATATAACAAATGTATAAAATGTAAATAACGAAATCCAAGTTAATAAATAAACCAAATATAATTTTGATATAAAGTTTAATAATGGATTGTTCAAATCTGTTAATGCCATATATGTACTTGCTAAATCAAGTAACAATCCTACAAAATTTGTAACTATCAATATTGAGAATATTTTATTTTCTTTACTTTTTATTTTGTCTTTTGAGAAAAATATTACCATAAGTAATACAATATAAAATAAACTACATATTTGAAAATATAATGAACTATACATATTTTATCTACCTCCATCCATTATAATGATAACATATTTTATATAAAAAAAGACAAATTTTTTATTAAATTTTGTCTTATTTATTTTATTTTCTTAATTTTAATGTTTTCTCATATTCCGCATTTTCCCAAACCATAGTTTTTATTTCATCTCTAAGTTCAGAAGTTTTTTCTTCTAAATCATCTTCTACATTTACTTTCATTGGTTTTCCAGCACGTACTAAAAGAGGATCAGAATTAAAGTAATTATTATTTACTGCGAATGGAACAATTGTTGCACCTGTTTCTTTTGCCATTGCGACAGCTCCATATTTGAATGGTAAGAAAATATTTTCGTAATAATCTGATTCATTTATTCTTTTATCTGTTACTAATTCCTTCAAGAAACTATCAACATCATAAATATTTTTAACAAATTCTTCTTTTGTTATTGTATTATTTTTTAATAATTCTTCTAAATAATTTACTTGTGATGTTTTATTCTTTTTTACTTTTTCATAAAAATCTTCAAATGGAATATCATCGTTTATATATTTTTCAAATATTTCTTTTGCTTGTCCTTCTCTTAAATAATTCCTTGTTCCTTCTGGAAATAAGAATACATTACCACCATTTAATAATATCTGCATCATTTTTTCTTTTGATTCTTTTCTACTTTGTGGATCATTTCTATCTACAAATATTGCACCTGTTTTTGTATAAAGAAGCGCTCTTTTTAAACCTAAAAGTGTTGATGCTGCTAAAAAATGCATTGGTGAATCAGGTCCAAGCATACTTATAATTGGAAATTGATCAAGTGAACCTAAATGATTACTAACATAAATATTACCTTTTTTTTCTTTTGGTATATTTTCTTTGCCAAACATATGAGGTTTAAAAACAAGTTTAAATAAAGGTATTCCAACTTTACTAGTTACTTGATATGTTTTTTCTTGTTTTTTTAAATTTGGATCTAATGGTCTATTTTTATAATATTCTCTCATTTTTTCATAATATTTTTTTAATTCATCTTGTGATAATTCATCCATCTCTTCATTAGATAACAATTTAAAATTTTTATTATCTTTTTCTAAAACAGAATTAATTACTTCATAACCATTATCAAAATTATCTATTCTAACAATATCACCAAAATCTGCATTTTCATTATATTCTGCATTAACACATATTACACTTGATACATCTTTGATTACCTCAATATTTTCTGTTTTATCTTCTATCATTAAATCAATATTATTTTCTTTACATGCATTAAGTTTTTCCTCTGCACTATTGTTTTCATTAACATAAATGATTTCATCATATTCAAAGCCATTTTTTTTAAGCCAAGATAAAAGCATTTTTCTAAATAATTTACCTCTAATTCCATCTTCTGTTGTGTGAACTCTGCCAGTTATTATATAAATTTTATGGCCATCTGCCTTTAACTTTTTAGGTAATTCGCTTAAGTTTTTTCTCATTTCTTCAGTTATACAATATGGCCATATATATTTTAACCAATATTTTTCTCTTTCTTCTTTACTAACATCAAAAATATCCTTTACATCATATTTTGTAGGATCCTTAACAGAATCTTCCCCAAAATATTTTCTTCCAGTATCTAATTGGAATTTTGCTAAATTTGTCATTACTCCATCTACATCAAATGCTATATTTGCCATAAAAAGCCTCCATTACTTTACTAATTTTTTTACCTTCACTGTTTCATTTGCATTTTCTTCTAATTTTTTATAATCTACTTTACCAATATTTTCTCCTAAATTTGTTATTGGGAATGAATCTATACTCTCAATACTAAATGGTTGATGATATAAATCAAGATTTAAAGAACAAATATTTTTTATTTTATTTAATAAATCTTCATTAAGTTCATAACCTTTTTTCATAATTATATATACCTTTGGCACTTTAATATTTTTACTTGGGTGTTTCATTGGTACTACTGCACATGATTCTATTTCATCTAATTTTAATATAACTTCTTCTATATGTGGTGGATATACGTTAAATCCTCCAGATGTATACATTCTTGTTAATCTATCTGTGTAATATAAAAGCCCAGATTCATCCATATATCCCATATCACCTGTATGAAGCCATATTTTTCCATCAGAATGTTTTCTTAATGTTTTTTTAGTTTCTTCTTCATCATTATAGTAACACTTCATAACAGTTGGGCCTGAAATACAAAATTCACCTTTTTCATAATATCCTAGTTCTTCTTCTGTTCCTGGTTTTACTACTTTAAAATCATTACATACAAGTGGTATTCCAATACTTCCGAGTCTATTACTATAATCATCAGATAAAGTTGTACCCGCTGTTGCTTCTGTTAAACCATAACCTTTTTTTAAGTTAAATCTTGAACCATTCTCCAAGAACCCATTATTAATTTTTTGTTCTCTTTTTTGTTCAATTTTTTCCCCACCTGAAACAAGATATCCAGCATTAGTTAAATCAACATTTTCTTTTATTAAACATTCAAATAACTTTGGTATTCCAAACATGTGATTAACGTTATTTTTTTCATACATTGATTTTAACTTTTTAGATTCAAACTTTGGCCATAAAACTACTGATACACCATATGATAAAGGCATATGAACAGAACTGCATAATCCAAATCCATGGAATACAGGCATTATTGTAAGCATTACATCACCTTCAGCAAAGTTTTTAGCTGTTACTCTTTGAGCATGAACCATTGAATTAAGATTATCATTTGTAAGTAAAACAGCCTTTGATTTACCGCTTGTACCACCAGTATGCATTATTGCTGCGCCAGCATTTTCTTTATAATCTACTTGTAATGAATTTTTTACTTTTTTTCCATTATTTTCAAAATCTTTAAGAGAAATATATTCTTTTGTTAAATTTAATTTTTTTGATTTTTCAAATATAAGTTTCATATATAAAGGCATTGAATTACCAACTGATACCGAAACTATTTTATCAGTGCATAATTCATTTGTTATACCCTCTATATTTTGAAGTGACGTATCTAAAACAAGTAACATTTTAGAATCAACTTTATTTACATATTCTTTTATTTCATTAGGACTTTTTAAAGGATGTATCATATTTGCAATTGCACCAATTTTATTTAATGCATATACCATAAAAATTGCTTCTGGTGCATTTGGCATACATATTGATACAACATCTCCTTCTTTTATTCCATAACTTATAAATGATGATGCGTACTTATCAATTTTTTCCATCAATTCTTTATATGTAAATTTTCTTCCATAATAAATAAGAGCAGTCTTATTAGACATTTTTTCAGCGCCACATCTTAAATATTCATACATAGTTTTCTTTGGCATTACTACACTTTTTTCTTTTTCTGAATAAAACTTTCTCCATGGTTTATCTACAGATGGAATACCTGTTCTTGCTTTTTGAGTATTATATTCAAGTTCATTAATTTTTCTTAAATTGATATCATAATTAGCGTTATAAACCTTTTTTACTAATTCAAATTTTTCATAATCACTACTATCTAATTTAATTACTTGATATGGTAAAATTATTCCTTGTCCACCAATATTAAAATCAGAAACAAAACAATCTATATTATCATTTTTTAATTCATCTAATGAATTATATTTTTTTATATTGTCAAAAGAAAACTCATCAAATTCTAATAATCTTTTAACTTTTTCCATTATTATTTTATTATCATAAACTAAATAATTAGGTACGTATAAATCTATTTTATTCCCTTCTTTTTTTAGTCTTTTTAAATCACGTATAATATCACTATTTATTTCAACATTAGAAAAAAAATCCAATATTCCTTTTACATAATTATTGTCTTTACAATCTTCTCTAAATAACTTTTCACATAATGAATAATTTTTTACTATTGTTTTTAAATTTACACCTATTGTCATATACTTGCCCCTCTGATTAGTACTTAACAATAATATATATTTTTTACACTTATTTGTCAATGAGTTTACTAACTTTTATATTAAAAAAAGAATCAATATTTTATTAATATTAATTCTTATATATTTTAGCAATTAATTCTGAAATTTTTATTCCGTCCATTGCGCTAGTTGTTATTCCTCCAGAATAACCAGCACCTTCTCCTATAGGATAAATCCCATCTATATTGCTCATTCCATTTTCGTCTCTTACTATTCTAATTGGTGATGATGTTCTTGTTTCAACACCTGCGATAATAGCGTCACCACTATTAAATCCATCTATTTTATTATTAAAATAATTAATTGCTTCTTTTAGATCATTATTTATAAATTCTGGAAATATATCATTTATATTAGTAAATTTATAATTACCCTTAAATATTGGTTTTACACTTTTAAATTCTTTTGAAATAGTATTGTTTTCATAATCTGAAAAAAGTTGAACTGGAATTAAACCATTACCAAGACTATATGCTTTTTCTTCTAAATGTCTTTGAAAATTCATACCATCAAATATATTATTACCAAAGTCCTTATTTGATACTTGAACAACTATCGCACTATTTGAATTTTCTTCATTTCTTTTATGATTACTCATTCCATTTATTACTAAATGATTTTCTTCACTTGATGCATTTACTACAAATCCACCAGGGCACATACAAAATGAATATACTCCTCTTCCATCGGTGCAAGTATGAGTTAATTTATAATCTGCATTAGGTAAATACTTACTATATTTTCCATATTGCGATTTATTAATTATATCTTGTTTATGTTCTATTCTAACGCCTACCGCAAATGGTTTTTGAATCATATTAATACCTTTTTCATAAAGCATTTTAAATGTATCTCTTGCACTATGACCTAACGCTAAAATAAGTGTTTCACATTTGATTTTTTCTTTATCATTTATAATTATTTCTGTTACTTTATTATTATTTATAACTATATCTGTAAGACAAGAATTATAATAAAATGTTCCACCCATATCTATAATTTTATTTCTCATGTTTATTATTACATTTCTAAGTAAATCAGTACCAATATGTGGTTTATTTTTATATAGTATATCACTTGGTGCCCCACACTCTACAAATATCTCAAATACTTTTTTCATTCTATAGTTTTTATCTTTAACAAGTGTATTTAACTTACCATCAGAAAAAGTACCTGCGCCACCTTCTCCAAATTGTACATTAGAATTTTTATTTAATTTACCAGTTTTCCAAAAGTTTTCTATAGTTTTTACTCTATCTTCTACTTTTTCTCCTCTTTCTATAATTATAGGTTTATAACCATTTTGTGAAAGCATATATGCTGAAAATAATCCAGCAGGGCCACTTCCTACAATTATAGGTCTTTCTTTCATTTGTTTAGTTCCTGTTATTTCAAATTTATAACTTTCATCTTTTGGAATATATACATCTTTATTTTTAAGTAATTTATTTTCTAAATTAGTTTCTATTTCTACCTCATAAATATAATTTACTTCTCCTCTAGCATCAATACTCTCTTTAATTATTTTTAAATTATGTATATCTTCATCTTTTATATTTAATTTTTTACTAGTACACTTTTTTATATTTTCTAAAGAATTATCATCTATATTTACTTTTACTTGTCTTACTCTAATCATTTTATATCCTTTCCTGAAAGATATCCAGAAATAAATGCAAAGGTTAAATTATATCCACCACAATCACCATTTACATCAAGCATTTCACCTGTTATATATAAGTTTTCATTTATTTTTGACTTCATACTTTTTATGTCAATTTCATTTAATGGTACACCGCCCATACATATTTGTGCTTTATCAAATGGTCCTTTGCCTTTTATATCAATTCTAAAACTAGTTAAATTTTCTTTTAATAAATCTTTTTCTTTTTTAGATAGTTCATAAAAATACTTTTCTTCATTTATATTACATCTTTTAATTATCGCTAGTATTAGTTTTGGATTTAATATTCCATTTAATATTTCTTTTACTCTTTTATTATTATTTTTAAACATAAAGTCATCATATTCTTCTACTTTTATAAATGGCATAAAATTAATTCTTACATTATTATTTTTAGTAACTAAATAACTTAAATTAAATGTACAAATTCCAGATACTTCATTTTTAACAAATTGTACTTCACCTATTTCTTCTTTTAATAATTCATCAAAGTGATATAAGGATATTTTAGCATTTGCTCTTACTCCCGAAATTATATTTAATATTTTATCATCTGAACATAAACTTACAAGTGCAGGTTTTACTTCATTTATAGTGTGTCCTAATTTTTTAACAAGACTATATCCAAATCCATCTGATCCTGTTTTTGGATATGCTTTAGAACCTGTACTTATTATAAGTTTATCAAAATGTTTATCATTATTAATAATAAACTCATTATTTTTATAATCTATATTTTTTACATCATAATTACATATTACTTTTATATTTAATTTTAAAACTTCAGTCACAAGTGCATTTTTAACACTTATTGCCATATTTGAATATGGATAATAGTAACCATCTTTTATTTTAGGAACAATACCAATACTGTCATAAAATTTACATAATTCTTTTGTATTTTCTTTTGTAATAATTTCTTTTAAATATTCTTCGTTTTTAGAATGATAATGATTTATATTTTGATCACTATTAAAGTAATTACATCTACCACTACCTGTTATTAAAAGCTTCTTAAGTATATCATTATTCTTTTCTAAAATAGTTACTTTATTACCATTCTTACTTGCATATATTGCGCTTATTACACCTGATACTCCTCCACCTATTATTCCAACATTACTCATAGTTTTAGTCCTTCATTTTCTTTTTTTAATTCTTTAGTTAATCCATCTATTACTTCAATTTCTTTTTCTGATTGAACTCTAAACATATTAGCAATCCACTCTTCATCAAAATTATTTCTTGCGTTAAAATAATCATCAACTAAATCATCTGTTATTATTACAGGTGCTATTTTTTGTTTCATCAAATTAAAGTTAAGTAAAAGTCTACTTGTTCTACCATTACCATCTTCAAATGGATGTATTCTTAAAAATTCAATATTAAATTTTGCCTCTCTTAAATATGGATCTAAGTTATTCCATTCATTATAATAATTATAAAGTAATTTCTCCATATCACTTTTTATATCTTTTGGATCTGATATTGGTTCATTAGTATCTCCTAAAGTTCTACCTAATTTTCTATAACCATTTGAAATATACATTGAACTTTTATTTATTGTATTTGCAATATCAATAATAAGATCTTCACTCATATCGTACGAAAACATAGTAAGCAATTTTTGAAAAGCTCTATAGTTGTCTCTTAATCTAATTGCATTTTTACTATCTGCTATTTCACCTAAATCTCTTTCTATTGCCATATTTGAAAATGTTAATCTAAATATAAACATTTCCATATAATCTTGATAAAAGTCCGGATTATCAAAATAATTTAATTGTTCTTCTGTTAATCGTGCTACCATTTTTTTCACCTCTATACTAAAATATACCATATTTTAACAAAAATATAAATAAACGATAAAGATTTCTTTATCGCCTATTTTACACTTCTATATTTTTATTTACTCCAGTAATAAGAGCAGGTATACCTTTTAGACTTTCATAGTTATTAATTGATACTAATGTATCTGAATTTGATACGATTCGTCCTTCTTTATATCTACTTTTGCATAATGATAATTTAATTATTCTTCCTCTATTTGTAGAATAAATTATTTGTTCTAATAATTCATTATCTATTTTTTTAACCTTATCATAATTTTTAAGCTCTATTTCATTTGTATCAAATCCTGTAAGTACTGGTACTGCAAGTGGATACATATGATGAACAATACCATCTATTATCATCATACTTTCTTTTCTATCTTTAAATAAAAATGGATAATAATATATAGCGTTAATAGCGGCCTCTATTGGATGACGAAATCCATGTTTATGAATTAAATTCTTAGATGATGATTCTTTATTATTCTGCCAAGGTAATTCATAAAAATCATGAAGCATTGCTATTTTAACTGCTACACCAGTATTAACTTTTATACCCTTTTTTATTTTCTTTTTACATGTTTTGTATGTACAAAGAGCTACTTCAAGCACATGATAACCAAGTGTTATATCATTATGATGATTAAATTCACTTGTCATTCTTCTTTGGAACTCTTTATGTCTAAATATTTTATATATAATTTTAAAAAATTCTTTTCTTTCATCTTTAGATAAACCATATTTTAACATTAAATTATTTAAGATTTCTTTATTTTTACTATAATTCATTTTATTCACCCCTTTTTTGAAGCACATATATTATAATATAATTCAGCTTATAATGCAAATATTTTATAAACCTGTTTTTATTAATATATTTTCTAGATATTCATCATCTTTTATCTTGTTAATTCCAAAACATTTATTACCTAAATCTTTATAACTTGCTCATGAATGATATAAATCTGTTCTATCAATTATTATAAATCTATCATGAAACTTATCACTGCATATTACTTTTAAATTATTAATAGCTCGCTCCTGAATGATACAATACTTTTTTATCAAGTATTATGAATCTATCGTGAAACTTATCACTGTATATTACTTTCAAATTATGGTATTGCCTATTATATTTTTTTATATCTATATCTTTTAATAAATTAAATTTTCTAGTAACAATAGTTACTTTTACATTTAGGTTCGTTATCATATTTAAAATACTTTTGTCTGCATAATTATCTATTATAATTATTTCTTCTTTTGCACCTTTAAATATATCAATTAATAGTGAATATGCATCATATATTTGTCCATCATAAAATATATGATTTATTTTTTCTTTTTCCTCTAATTTTGAAAATGATTCTTGAAGTAATTTTATTTCGTTATCATGTTTAATAAGCATATTTTTCATATTGTCTTGTTCTATTAAATTTGCTGAAATATATTTTCTCATTTTTACAAATGCATCCATTATTCTTATACTTGTTTCTACTGCTACTTTGGATTTTAATATTGTAGATAGCATTGCAATCCCTTGTTCTGTGAATACATTATGTCCTTTTCTAGAACCACCTTTTGAAGTCGAAATTTTCGACTTCAAAGAAAAAAATTCATTTTCATTTATTCTAAAATAAAATCTTTCCGGAAATTTGTCAGGATTATTTTTTACCGCCTCATTTATTCTTTTAGTTTCAACATTATATAATTTTGCTAAATCACAATCTAGCATTACTTGCCTACCTCTTATTTCATATATCATATTTTCTATACTTAAATCTTCTTTTAGTTTGTACATTTATATCCTCCAATTTTTAATTATTTTTATTATTATAATGCATATAGCATTGTTCGAATTCTATTAACTTGTGGTCCCAAATTGGGACCACAAATATTTTTACCGTTTATACATTCATATAATCTTGCCAAATCAGAATCTAACATTACTTGTTTTCCTCTTATTTCATATATCATATCTTATATATTTAAGGTTTCTACTTCTATAATTTGATTCATACTAAATTAACCTCTTAACAAAAAAAGAGTACACCTTTAAAAAAGTGTACCCGAATAGATATATTTTTCTTGCCTAAAAATATAAATTATCGACTAAATTTTAACTATTGACACTTGGCAAGTCAATCAATGTAAAAATATTATAACACAACATAAAAAATATACAATAAGATTTTATAAAAGCTTTATTATTTCGTTTATTCTTTCTTTATCAAAAGAAATATCATTCGTTTTAACAACTTTTGCTGGAACACCTACTGCAGTTACATTTTTTTGTATGTCATTTAAAACTATTGCTCCTGCACCTATTTTAGAATTTTCACCAATAACAATATTTCCAAGTACTTTAGCAGATGCTCCTATCATTACATTATTTTCTACAGTTGGATGTCTTTTACCTTTTTCTTTGCCAGTTCCTCCTAAAGTAACGCCATGATAAATTGTTACATTATCACCAATAATAGCAGTTTCTCCTATAACAACACCAAAACCATGATCAATGAATAACCTTTTACCTATTTTAGCACCTGGATGAATTTCAATACCTGTTTTTCTTTTTGCCTTTTCTGATATTAATCTTGCTAAAAAATAATGTTTTTTTAAATATAAATAATGTGATATTTTATAATAAATTTGTACTTTTAAACTAGGATATAATAATGCTTCAAAAATACTATTAACCGCAGGATCTTTTTCTTTTATAAGTTTAATTTGTTCTTTAATTAGTTTAATCATTTTAACACCTTCTATTAATAAATTATTCAAATACATTTTTATTTGCAATAAAAAAAGACCATAAGTCTTATAATAATTTTTTCTTTTTAAATATAAGTGCAATTATAATTGAAACAATAACGCAAAAACCAATTATAATTAAAAAACCGTATTTTAAATCAGAAATAATTCCAAGATGAACATTCATGCCAAGAAAAGACGCTACCATAGTAGGAACTGAGAAAATAATTGTTATACTTGTTAATATTTTCATAGCAATATTTAAATTGTTAGATATTAAAGTTGCATATGTATCTGATACACTACTTAATATTTCTCTATAAATATTAGCCATTTCACTTGCTTGCTCATTTTCTATTGATGCATCTTCTAAAAGATCTAAATCTTCTTCATACATAGGAATAACATTCCCTCTATTAATCTTTTCAATAACCCTTTTATTTTCTTTTAAAGATGTAATAAAATATACTAAACTTTTTTCAATATTAAGTACATTAATAAGTTCTTCATTTTCTGATAAACTATGTAATTCTTTTTCAGTCTTATCAATTTCTTTATCTATCATTCTTAAGTATTTTAAATATAATTTAGCATTTTCATATAATATTTGAATTGTAAGTCTTGATCTAAGTGATGTATTTATATCTTTTATTTTTCCTCTTTTAAAAAGTTTTAAAACTTCTAGTTTTTGCGATGATATTGTAAGTATATGTTTATTACTACCGGTAATTATTCCAAGAGGAAGAGTTGAATATTTAACATTATCATCACCAATATATGGTGAATCTATTACAATCAAAGTTGAATCATCTTCCTTTTCAAATCTTGGAGTTTCTTCTTCATCTAGCATTTTTAAGATAAGATCTTTATCAATACCTGTTTTTAATGAAACAACTTCTATTTCTTCCTTTGTTGGTGAAACTAAATCTATCCAACAATTATCAATAACTTCATCTACTCTTTCAATCATATTGCTTTCATTTGTTTTATATATCTTTATCATAAATACACCTCTTAAATCTTTTTCTATATCTATGATATTTATTTTTTCTAAAAAGTCAATACAAATATAAAAAAGGAGAATTTTTCTCCTTTTAGTTTTCTGCTTCCTCTAGCATATTAGTTATAAATATTCCGTATCCTTTAGTACAATCATTTACAATAACATGTGTTACTGCACCTATTATTTTATTATCTTGAATTATAGGTGATCCACTCATTCCTTGCACAATACCACCAGTTTTATTAAGTAAATTTTCATCTGTTATTTTAAACACAATATTTTTAGTCTTATCATTTAAATTAATCTTTTCTATTTCAATATTATATTCTGTTATCTCTTCTCCATCTAATACTGTTCGTATTTTTGCATTACCTAGTTTTACATCACCTTTTTTAGCAACATCATATAACTTACTATTATCTATATCACTTGTATAATTACCAAATATTCCGCTTTTAGTATTTTCTTTAACTACCCCATATTTTAACTTATCATCATAAGTAGCTTCCTTTTCACCGGGATTACCATTTTCACTTTTAGTAATTCCGGTAATATATGAGTAGTATATTGAACCATCATCTATATTTAAGATACTTTCTGTATTTTTATCAGCGATTTCATGACCTAATGCTCCAAATATTTTAGTGTTTGGATCTATAAATGTAAGTGTCCCAACACCATTTATTGTATCTTTAACATATAAACCTGTTTTATATTCACCATTTGATTCTACTAGTTTTAAAGAACCTGTATAACTCTTACCATTTCTATTATATTCTATATCTATTTTTGTCTTATCATCGTCTTTATTAATCTCACTTGTAAAATCATTTATATTTTCTATTTTATTATTGTTTACTTTGGTTATATAATCTCCTGCTTTTACATTAGAATCTTTGTTGATATATTCACCATTTATTTCGTATGTACCAATAACTAATATTCCTTTAGTTTTAACCTCTATACCAATATTATTTCCGCCAACAATCAATTTGTCTGAATAAGCATATGCATTTATTGGTATAATAATTAATGAAATTAGAAGCGTTAAAAAAAATTTTTTAAATTTCATAATTAAGCTCCTTTGTAATCCGGATTACATTATTATTATGATTATTTAAAAAAATAATATAGCAATAAAAAAATACCAATTTTTTTGGCATTTTTTACTACTGCACAACTGGTATTTTAATAAAAGGTGCTGAAGAATAATTTAATACTTTTATGTCTTCATTTCCTGTAACATTTTCTTTTAAGTAATCTTTATCATTATTTACTTGATTACTAAACTCATAAAAATTCTTTTTATCTGCGAGTTCTAATGTTGGTTTCTTTTTAGTAACCATAAGTTCAAAAATTTGAAGATCTTTTTTTGCATCATTAAATTCAGCTTGTGCTTCTTCATTATCAGGATTATTATTTAAGTATTCTTCCTTTTTTGCTTTAGTAGATTTAAGTGCATCATGAACTTCCTCTAAATAAACATCACTTTTTTCGCTAATAATTTTTTCAAATTTAAGCATTTTTTCATAATTTTTAAGTTGTTTTTTAATTCCATCAATTTGATTAACATAAATATGTGCGTCAGCAATATTATAATATAATTTACCAGGTTGTAAACCTGCTTCTTTAGCAAGGAGTGACATTAAAATTGCATATTGGCTTACATTAAATGGAAGACCTACAGGAACATCTGCACTTCTTTGATCAACAAAACAATTTAGTGTTCCTTTATAAACCTTATATTCATTACTCCAAACGCAAGGTGGAAGTACTGCCATTCTTAAATCAGCATCTTGCCATAAACTTATTACCATTCTTCTATCATTAGGATAATTAGCAAGAGAATTACGTACATAATCAAATCTTTTATATTCACCAATTAGATAACCATAACCTTTAGCAATTGTACCAGCATATTCTTTTCCGAAAAATTTTGCTTCTTTTATATTTTTACCTTCAATAAGTGATTTAGCCTTCATTCCAATTATAATATTACCATCTACATCTCTTACATTTACTTCTTTATCACCATCATAATTTTCAGTATCTGCTTCATAGACTCTATATATTCCATCTGAATCTACTGCCCATTTATCCCAAATGTCATTTCCTCTTTCTCTTAACCAAGATACATCATTAGTTTGTGCTTGATAAATCCAAAGTAATTCACTAAGTGCTTTTCTTAATATTACTTTTTTACTTTCTAAGATAGGAAATTCATTACCTACATCAAATACATATCCACCACCTGGAATACTTAAAGTATCTACACCAGTTCTATTTTCAAAAAGTTCTCCTTCTTCTAGTATCTTTTTAAGTAACTCACAATATTGTTTATCAAAATCTCTAACAACAGCATCTTTTCTATTTACTTCTACTTCTTTACCATTTATTTCCATAAAACCCTCCAATTAATAAAAAACTATTCTTCTACATTAAAGTCAGACATTGTACCGTTTTCATTTACTATTTTATTAACTGCTTTTTCTGCTTCATCTAACTTTTTAGAACAATCACCCGCAATTTTCATAGCTTCAGTATACTTATTAATTGCGTTATCAAGATCAACATTACCTGATTCAAGTTCTTTAACAATTACTTCAAGTTCACTTAATTTTTCTTCAAAACTTTTTTCTTCTTTACTCATTTTAATTCTCCTTTATTTCATTTACTTTAGCATTAATTATTCCATCACTTAAATTTACTTCAATCATTTCATTAGTTTTAATATTTTTAATACTTGTTAATACTTTTTTATCTTTCTTAGTTATTGAATAACCTCTTTTTAAAGTATTTAACGGATTTAATATTTCAAGTTTATTAACTAAAACATTATAATCATTATATTTTTTCTCAATCATTTTAATTGGACTTGTAAATATAAAACTTGATTTTATAGAATCTAATTTTATTTTATTTGAATTAATAATATTTAAAATTACATTTTTACTTCTTTCTATATAATTAGATAGTTTTTCTTCTTTTACTTCATATATACTCATAGGACTTTTTAAAATATAACTATCCATTATTTTATTTAAATATTTTTTATCAGTTTCTATTTTAGTTTTTATATTTTTTGTCATTCTTATTCTATATTGATTGATAAGTTTTTTTAATTCTTCTTTTGATGGAACTGATACTTCGGCTGCTCCTGTTGGAGTTGCTGCTCTATAATCCGCAACAAAATCAGCAATTGTAAAATCAATTTCATGACCTACAGCACTAATTACTGGTGTTTTACACTCAAATATTGCTCTTGCAACTATTTCTTCATTAAAAGCCCATAAATCTTCAAGTGATCCTCCACCTCTACCTACAATTAAAGTATCAAGATTATATGTATCTGCTATTTTAATATTTTTTACTATATCATCTTTTGCTTCTTTACCTTGAACTAAAGATGGAAATAAAATTACTTCACAAAGTGGATATCTTCTATTAATAGTTGAAATAATATCTTTAATAGCCGCTCCAGTAGGCGCTGTAACAACACCTATTCTCTTTGGAATCTTTGGTATTTCTTTTTTATATTTTTGATCAAATAATCCTTCAGCTGCAAGTTGTTTTTTTAATTTTTCATATAATGCATAGAGATTACCAACACCATCTTCTGTCATATCGGTTACATATATTTGATAGTTACCAGTTTGTTCAAATACACTTATTCTTCCCTTTACTAGTACTTTCATTCCATCTACTGGTTCAAAATTTATATTTTTTGTACTACTTGCAAACATAATTGCATTAATTCTTGATTCTTCATCTTTAATAGTAAAATAAAAGTGACCTCTTGAATGATGTTTAAAATTTGATATCTCACCCTTTATATAAACAGTTTGAAGATTAACATCATTATCTATTTTATATTTAATATATCTTGTTAGAGCACCAACAGTGATATAATTATTATTCATTATCTTCTCCATGATATATACTATCAAGTACAGCATTAATCATACTTTTTACTTTTTCATCTGAATATTCATTAGCAAGTTCTACTGCTTCATTAATTGCTACTATTTCTGGAGTATCAGTGTAAACTAATTCATAAATACCCATTCTTAAAATAGCTTGATCAGTTTTACCAAGTCTATCAATTGTCCAATCTTTTAAATGTTTATTTGCAATTCTATCAATATCATTTTTATATTCAAGTACACCATTTACTATTTCATTTACAAAATCATTTTCTACAGGTACAGATTCTTTTATAACATCTTCTACCTTATAATCAATACGATTTGATTCATATAAAAATATTTGATATAAAATTGTCATTATTTTTTTTCTAAGTTCTGTTCTATTCATTTTTCTTCACCTATTTAATTTTATCATAAAAAAATAAAAAAAACTATCATATATATAGTTTTTTCATATACTTTTTGTAAGTATTTGTCTTTTTAGGATTATTTATGTAGTATATATCAAGTATTATTGTAACTATAGATAATATTATAAGAATATATATTACATACATTTTAGTTAAATCGATATCTCTATTAAGTGTAAAATTTTCATTTGATAAAATAGCATCATAATAATCACTATTATTTAATAGTTCTTTAATACTTTTTTTATTTCCATCAAATGATTCTATATTTAAATATACTTTATCTGTAATAATTGTATTATCTCTTAAAAAAATCATTACTTTTTTATTATCAAAATCTAATGTATATAGATTTAATTTTTTTTTATTTTTATTTTCTAAAGAATATACCTCTAGCTTTGCTTTTCTTAAATCAGCCCTAACATATCTTTCTTTATTTTTAATCGCATCATCAAGTGATTTACTATTATTTATATTAACATATTCATTATTTAAAACTTTTAAATAATCTGAAGAGAAAAATATTAATGAAATTATACATAAAATAATCATTACTATACTTAGTATTAAACTTTCTTTCTTTTTTTTAATTACTTTTATTTCTATGTTACTCATATAACCACCTACTATAACAATAATAACACAAAAGGACTAGAAATATCTAGTCCATAAAGAATTTATAATAAAAATTATATGCAGAATAAATATCAAATTTACTAGTTACTTCATAAGGTGCATGCATTGAAAGTACTCCAATACCAGCATCTACTACTTCTATTCCTTTATTTGCAAGTATATAGGCAATAGTTCCACCACCACCTAAATCAATTTTACCTAGTGTTGATACTTGATATTTTATATTATTTTTTTCTAATATATTTCTTACATAAGCCATATATTCAGCATTTGCATCACTTGCTCCAGATTTACCTCTTGAACCTGTGTATTTATTTAAAACAATACCTCTTCCTAAGAATGATGCATTATTTATTTCTGATGCATTTTTATATATTGGATCATATCCAGCATCAACATCAGCAGATAACATTTTAGAATTATTATATACTTTATTTAATGCTCCTGGATAATTTTCATCCTTTTTATTTAATAGTTCATTTATAAACATATCAAACGTTTCAGAGTACATTCCAGTATTTCCAACACTTCCTATTTCTTCTTTATCCGCCAAAATTGTTATACATGTTTTTTCTGGATTTTGAGTATTTAATATTGCTTCTAAATTACAATAAGAACATACTTTATCATCTTGGCCATATGCCGCAACCATTGATTTATCAAATCCTAAACTTCTTGCTTTAAATGCTGGAACAATTTCAAGTTCAGAACTTAAAAAATCAGTTTCTTTTATTCCATATTTTTCATTTAGTAATGAAAGAATATTATATTTTATACTATCCTTTTCTTCATCAAATGGAATACTTCCAATTAATAAATCTAAGTTTTCTCCTTCAATTCCATCACCTAAGGTTTTCTTTTCTTGTTCTTTTGCTAAATGTGGAAGTAAATCAGTTATTGTAAATATTGGATCACTTTCATCTTCTCCAATATTAACTTCTACTTTTTCACCTGTTTTCTTTATAATAACACCATGAATTGAAAGTGGAATTGTAGTCCATTGATATTTTTTTATTCCACCATAATATTGTGTTTTAAAATATGCAAAACCATCGTCTTCATATATCGGATTAGGTTTTAAATCAAGCCTTGGTGAATCTATATGAGAACCTACTATATTTAGTCCATTAGATAAAACTTCTTTACCGATAACAGCAATATATACACATTTATTTCTATTAATATAATATACTTTATCACCAATATTTAAAGTACTTTTTTCTTCAATATTAATAAAACCATTATTATCAAGTAATTCTTTGGCATTTTTAGCAAATTCTCTTTCTGTTTTAGATTTATTTAAAAAATCCATATATCCTTCAGAAAATTCAAATACATTCTTTTTTTCTACTTCATTTAGGTTTAACCAACCTGTTTTCTTATTATTAATTATATCTTTTCTTTCCATTTTATCCTCCTACTATTATTATAGCATTTTTTAAGTAAAAAAAAGAAAGATTTTTGTCTTTCTAATTTTTTTCTAAATACCATTCGTAAATATCTATAGTTCCAACGCAATATTGTATTCTTGGATAAATACTTGCAATGCTATCAGATAAATTTAAATCAACTGTATATTCAAAGCTTTCACCATAACCTGGAAAGAATGTTTTTAAATTAGAACCCCAACTTGAAAGTGTTGTTGTATATCCTGGAAAGAAATGATAATAAGAAGAATCACCATCTATTCTTTTTCCTTTAATAATCATCTTTGTATATTTTTTAGGATTATATTCTTTTTTTAAAATCACAATACCATCAGAACCATAAGGTGAATATAATGAAATATAATTATCATGTGTTGTAACTGTCATACCATCAGTTATATAATCACTACTTTTTAATTCACTTAATAAGTCTGCTTTTTTTGACGACTCACCATTTTGTAGCATAGCATAATTTATTTCAGTAGTAATATTTGATAAATTTATTTCTGAATTTGGTAATGTAGTTAATTCTTTATTTTTATCGTATGTTATAATCAATTTTAATGTTTTACTTTCTTTAGCAAGTAATTCATCACCTTGTTCTACAGAATCATTTGTGTCAGCATAAACTAATTCTAACGAAATCTTATTACAATAATTAGATACATCTACATTATCTATAGATGTACATTCTCCTATATTTGATAATGTTGTTTCTACCTCTGCATCTATATCTCCTTCATTTATTATATCAAATGTATAAACTATTTTATCTCCAGGCGCTAAAAATGTCCCATCAGTTATTGTCAAAACAGTTTTCTTTTCATTAAGTGTAGTATTACCTCCAGTTGCATGACCATATGCTTGTGGCGATAAAACATTTGTAAAATGTATATTCCACTCTGATTTTTTTACTGAAGCAACACCATTTATATCTAAATTTTGTATCAAAATTGCATATGCCACTGTAAGTGTTATAACACATATAACCATTATAATTAAAATTATATTTTGTACCCTATCTTTCCCATAAAACTTCTCCTACCTATTATTCAAGTCTTATTATACATATAATTTTACTATTCATAATTATATTTTTCAAGCATTATTGATAAAATGAATATTGGTTTTACAAAAAAAACATCTATTTCTAGATGTTTTACTTTTTTAACATACCTTTAAGTTCAAATAATTTATTAATTGCCTCAATTGGTGTCATTTCAAGTGGATTAATCTTTTCTAATTCTTCAACTACTTTATTTTCTTCTTTAGGTTCTTCTAAATCAAATGATATTTGAGTACTTGTTTCAGTAGTTTTAATATTATTACCATTTTTCTCATATTTAGAAAGAATTTCTTCTGCTCTTTTTATAAGTTCATCAGGTAATTTTGCAAGTTTTGCAACATGTACACCATAACTCTTATCAGCAGGTCCACTCATTATTTTATGAAGGAATGTAATATTACCATTTTCTTCTTTTGCAGATACATGTACATTTTTTAAGTGTTTATGATGTTTTTCCAAATCTGTTAATTCATGATAATGTGTTGAAAAGAATGTTTTTGCTCCAACTTTATCATGTATATATTCTATAATAGCAGCGGCTAAACTCATACCATCATAAGTTGATGTACCTCTACCTAGTTCATCAAATAATATTAAACTATTTTTTGTAGCACCTTCTATTGCACTATTTGCTTCCATCATTTCAACCATGAATGTTGATTCACCAGATACTAAATCATCACTGGCTCCTATTCTTGTAAATATTTTATCAAATATAGGAAGATTTGCTTCTTTAGCAGGTACAAAAGATCCTATTTGAGCCATTATTGCAATTATAGCCATTTCTCTCATATATGTTGATTTACCTGACATATTTGGTCCTGTTATTAAAAGAATAGTATCATCTTTATCCATTTTAACATCATTTGAAACAAATTCACCAGTTAATACTTTTTCGACTACTGGATGTCTTCCTTCAACTATATTAATTACATTATCATTATTAAGTTTTGGTCTTACATAATTATTTTCTTCCGCAACAACTGCTAAAGATGATAATACATCAATTTCACTTATAGTATGTGATAAATCTTGTATATAAGGTATTTTACTCTTTACAATATTTCTTATTTCAATAAATAAATCATATTCTAAATTAATAATTTTTTCTTCTGCACCTAAAATAAGTGCTTCTTTTTCTTTTAATAAAGGTGTTATAAATCTTTCACAATTAGCAAGTGTTTGTTTTCTTTCATAACCATATTCTTCTTTTATATCTTTGCATGCACCTTTACTAACTTCAATATAATAACCAAATATTCTATTGTATCCTACCTTTAATGTTTTTATTCCAGTTCTATCTCTTTCTTCTTGTTCTAATTTAGATACAAAATCTTTATTACCTTTTCTAGAAGATTTTAATTCATCAAGTTCACTATTATATCCTTCTTTTATTAAATATCCTTCTTTTAATGTAATAGGAGCATCTTCATATATAGATTTTTCAAGTAAATCGTATAAATCTCTAAACTCATTAATACTTTTATAATTAATTTTCTTTAATATTTCATTTATATTAGGTAATACTTTTAATGAGTTTTTTAATTGTAATAAATCTCTTGCATTAGCAGAACCAAATGCTACTTTACCTGCAAGTCTATCAAGATCATATACATCATTTAAATATTCTCTTAATTCATCTTTTAAAATAAATTCTTTCATTAAAGTATCAATTATATCATATCTATGTTCTATCTTTTCTTTATCTATAATCGGATTTAATATATAGTTTTTAAGTTTTCTACTCCCCATTGCTGTTTTTGTTTTATCAAGTAACCATAAAAGTGAATATTTTTTTTCTTTTGTTCTTATGTTTTCAGTAAGTTCTAGATTTCTTTTAGTATGTATATTCATTCTTAAGAAAGAATCTTCTTTTACTATAATTGCATTTTGAAGATGTGATAAACTTCTTTTTTGTGTATTTTCTAAGTATGATAATAAATACTTTATTCCTTCTATTATCCTATCATCTTTTATATCTTTATAAACATTACTATAATCATTTATTAAATTTTTATTATTATAAAGTGAAATAGTTACATTATAATTTCTTTTTAAAGTATCAAGTACAATTTTATCAAAATCAGTATTAACAACTACTTCTTTTATATTTCTTTCAAGTACTTCATTGATTAATAAATCATTATCTCTTTCTTTTATAAACGAATAAACTTCACCTGTTGATATATCAGCATAACTAATTACATATGAATATTTTAAATCAAGTATTGCTCCTATAAAGTTATTTGATCCTTCATCTAGAAATTCACTATTCATTCTTGTTCCTGATGATATAATTTGTACTATATCTCTTTTTACAATACCTTTAGCATTTTTAGGGTCTTCTGTTTGTTCACATATCGCAACTTTATAACCTTTATCTACTAATTTTTCTATATATATATTTGCTGCATGATAAGGTATTCCGCACATTGGAACTCTTTCTTCTAGTCCACATGATTTACCTGTTAGAGTAAGTTCTAACTCTCTTGATGCAGTAACAGCATCATCAAAAAACATCTCATAAAAGTCACCAAGTCTAAAAAATAGTATATTATCAAGATTTTCATCCTTTATTTCTAAATACTGTTTCATCATTGGAGTAATTTTACTTCTGTCTACTTCTTCTCTTGTCATATACTTCACCTACTAGTCATTATTATAACAAATTTTGGAAATAAAAAAAATAGAAAACTTAATTTTCTACTTTAATTTATCTATGTTTTCTTGGTAATCATTACTATTTGTTATAAAACTACCAGATACAACAATATCAGCATAATCACTAACAAAATTAATAGTATCAGAGTTTATTCCACCATCTACTTCAATCTCATAATTATATTTATATTTATTTTCTTTTAAGTACATTAATTTTGGAATAACACTTTCCATAAATTTTTGTCCACCTTTTCCAGGAACAACACTCATTATAAGTACTCTATCAATTTTATCTAAATATGGATAAATAGCACTTAAATCTGTATCTGGATTAATAGCTAAACCTACTTTTATATTTTTTTCTTTAATTAAATAAATATATTTTTCTATGTCATTATTTTCAATATGAAATGTAATATTATATGGATTAATACCTATATATTCACCTATAATTTCTCTTAGGTTAGTACTCATAATATGAACATCTATTTTTTTATTACATAACTCTTTTATTTCTTTTGAATCATTTAATGAAAAGGATGATGACTCTGTAAAACTACTATCCATTACATCTAAATGTAAGTAATCAGCATCTGTTTTATTTATTTTTTCTATAGATTCTTTATAATTATCTTTTTCACTTAATATTGAAACAGCAACTTTCAAAAATAATCACCTTTCCTTTTCTTCAATGAATTTTACATAATTTTCATATCTACTTTTTAAAATTATATTTTCTTTTACTTTTCTTTTTATTTCACAATCATCTTCATTAACATGCATACAATCCCTATATTTACATTCATCTTTGTATTCATTAAATTCTATAAAATTATCTCTAATATCTTCTTTTGTCATATTTATAAAACTAAGTGACGAAAACCCTGGAGTATCCGCAACAAAACCACCTGCTAAATCATATAATTCACTATGTCTTGTTGTATGTTTCCCTCTTCCAAGTGCTTTACTTATTTCATTTGTTTTTAAATTCATAGATTCTTCTAGTTTATTTATTAAAGATGATTTACCAACACCTGTTTGACCAGTTAGTATTGATACTTTATCTTTAAATATTTCTCTAATTTTATCTATTTCTGTATTAATAAATACACTATAACCAATACTTTTATAATAATTAATTATTTCATCTATTTCTTTTGTATCATCTAATAAATCATATTTAGAAATACATATAACAGGAGTAATATTATTATATTCAATTATATCTATCATTTTATCTAATAAGTTTGATGAAAATGATGGTTCTTTTGCACTAGTTACTATAAGTGCAATATCTATATTAGCAACTGGTGGTCTTATTAGTTCGTTTTTTCTTTTATGTATATCAGAAATTATTTTTTTATTATTATCTACTTCTACAATATCACCAACAAGAGGAGATATTTTTTTGTTTCTAAATACACCTCTTGCTTTGCATATATCTTCATTTCCATCATTATATCTTACTGTATAATCATTACTTAATACTCTTGTTATTCTTCCTATCATTAATTATTGTTTCCTTCCTCATATGGAACCATTCCATCGTCAGTATTTGTATGGTCTGAACCTGCTTCTGTTTCTGACTTTTTAGTTACTTTTATTTTTAAATTAACTCTTTCAGCAATTATAGATCCTGCTGGTCTACTTTGATATGTAATTGTACCTGCTTCTTTTTCGTCATCTATAACTTCTTCTACTTCTAAAGTAAGTCCATATTCATCACAAAATTCTTTTACTTCATCTAAAGTGTATCCTTCTTTTACAAAATCTGGATATTCTTTATCTATTTTTGGAATATATAAAGTAATTGTGTCACCTTTTACTAAAGTAGAATCTTTTTTAGCAGATTGATCAATTATTAAATCTTCTTTACCTTTATATTTACTTTTATCATCTACTGCTTTCTTTTCAATACTTACAGTAATTCCTTTTACTTCAAGACTAGCCTGAACTTTATTATAATCTTTACCAGTATAATCCTCTATTTTAATCTTTTCACTACCTAATGACTTATAAATCGTTATTGTTGCACCTTTTTTTACTGTTTCTCTAGCACTAGGAGATGTTTTAGAAACCTTTCCTTTATCTACTTCATCAGTATAATCATCTTTTACTTTAGTCGCTACTACAAATCCTGCCTTTTCAAGTTCTTTAGTTGCATTTCTAACAGAAAGACCACTTACATCTGGAACTTTTACATCTGGTGTTTTAAATACCGTTGGTATTATAACTACTATAAGTAAGAATAAAACTATAATTGCAGAACATACACCTATAAGTATTTTTGTACCCTTACTTAATTTTTTCTTTTCTTCTTCCTCAACCTCTGTTACAATTGGTTTTTCTTCAGGAATACCTTTTTCTTTATTTACTTTAAGTTCATCTTTTAAAGTATCTAGTACCTTAGTTTCATCTAAGTCATCTTCTGGATACTTAAATACAAATCTTTTTTCGTTTGCTCTATCTTTATCAAGTGCTGTTTTTAAGTCATCATGTAATTCACGAACATTATTATATCTATTTTTTGGATTTTTAGCAGTTGCTTTAAATATTATATTTTCAACTGATTGTGGTACTTTTGGATTTATTTTTCTAATACTTGGCATTGGATCTTTTATATGTTTAAGTGCTATTTCAACTGCTGTTTCACCTCTAAAAGGCATTGTACCTGCCAGCATCTCATAAAATAATATACCTAATGAATATATATCACTTTTAATAGTTGAGCCTTTACCTGCGGCTTGTTCTGGTGGTAAATAATGAACTGAACCCATTACTGAATTTGTTTGTGTTAAATCAGATGCATTTATTGCCATTGCAATACCAAAGTCTGTTATTTTTACCATACCATCTTCAAGTATCATAATATTTTGTGGTTTTATATCTCTATGAATTATATATGAATCATGTGCGTGTGCAAGTCCATCTGTTAACTGAAGCATAATATCTATTGCTTCTGGTACTGTTAAATGTCCTCTTTTTTTAATTAATTGTTTTAATGTTTGTCCATCAATATATTCCATTACAATATAAAAGTTACCATTATCTTCACCTACATCATACATCTCAACTATATTAGGATGTGACAAGCTGGATGCTGATAATGCTTCTCTTTGAAATCTTCTAACAAATTTTTCATCATCAGCAAGATCTCCTCTTAATACTTTAACCGCAACATTTCTCTCTAAAATAGTGTCATAGGCAAGATAAACATTTGCCATTCCACCTTCACCAATTAATTTTATAATTTCATATCTATCGTTAATTTTATCACCTTTAGAAAACATTATAATTCTCCTTCCTCATCATTATACATAAGACAAGCAATAGAAATATTGTCTGTTCCCCCTCTAACATTACTCTTTCTAATTAATCTTGTAACTCTTTCTTCTAAAGAGCCAGGTCCCGCAAGTACTTTTTCAATTTGTGTTTGATTAAGCATTGAAGTAAGTCCATCACTACATAAAAATACACCTTCAATTTCTTCATCTACAACATCAAATATATCTACTTCTGCAGGATTATTTGCACCAAGCGCTCTCATTAAAATATTCTTTTTAGGATGATTTTGTGCTTCTTCTTCTGTAAGTTCACCAGACGCAACTAATAAATTTACAAGTGTATGATCTTTAGTTACTTTATATAATTTTGAATTTTTAATAACAAAACCAGATGAATCACCAACATTACCAAAAAGTAAGTAATCTTTTGTATAAAGTGCGATTACAAAAGTTGTTCCCATTCCTTTACTTTCTTCATGAAGTACAGTATATGAGAATATTGAATTATTTATTTCAGCAACTTCTTCTCTAATCCAGTTGATTGCTTTTTCTTTACTGCCTAAACTTTCAAGTGAATTAAATTTACTTGTAATATGATTTATTGCCATACTAGAAGCAACTTCACCTGCTTTATGGCCACCCATACCATCTGCAACTGCTAGTAAATATTCATTATTTGCATTTTTAAGTATGGTTACACTATCTTCATTATGATCTCTTACTCTACCAGTATCAGTTAAGAAAAACGATTTCATTTATTTTCCTCCTCTATCTTAGATCTTAATTGTCCGCATGCAGCAGATACTTTTGATCCAAATTCCCTTCTTATTGTTACATTTATATTATTCTCTTTTAGTATACCACAAAATCTTGTTATTTGAGAAGATAAAGAACGTTTAAATCCTATATTATTTGTTTCATTATATGGAATAATATTTACATAACAGTTTATTCCTTTTAAAAGATTAGCAAGTTCTTTAGCACACTCATCTGTATCATTAATATCTTTAAGCATTATATACTCGAACGTCACTCTTCTATTTGTTAATTTTAAATATTCTTTAACACTTTCTATAAGTTCATTTATATCATATGCTTTATTTATCTTCATAATTTTATTCCTAATTTCATTATTAGGTGCATGCAGGCTAATCGCAAGATTTACACCTAATCCTTCTTTAGCAAATTCTTTTATTTTAGGAACTATACCTGATGTACTAACAGTAATATGTCTAATTCCTATCGCAAGAGCGTATGCATCATTTATTATATTAATAAAATCCATTACATTATCATAATTATCAAATGGTTCACCTATTCCCATAATAACTACATGGCTTATTCTGTCTTTTATATCTTCTTCTACTTTTAACACTTGAAGAAGCATTTCATCAGAAGTTAAATTTCTTACTTTTTTTAGTCTACCACTTTCACAAAAAGCACATCCCATATTACATCCTATTTGCGATGATACACATATGCTTTTTCCATAATCATGTTCCATAAGTACTGCTTCTATCTTATTTCCATCAGATAGTTCAAATAGATATTTTTTAACAAGTTCATCTTCTTCTTTTGTAACGATTTTTATATTATTAAAATAAAAATCTTGTTTTAAAAGTTCTATTGTTTCTTTTTTTATATTACTCATTTCGTCAAATGATTTTGCTCTTTTTCTATATATCCACTCAAATATTTGAGTAGCTCTAAATTTTTTATCACCCTTATTTACGAAGTATTCTTCTAATTTACTTCTTGTGATTCCATATATACTTTTCATTATTTTTTCACCAACTCACTAATAAATTATATCATTTTAATTATATAAATAAAAGAATAACAAATAATTTTACATATATTTATATTTTTATATAGTAAAGAAAAAGTAAAGCAACCATTGCTTTACAAATTAATATTTAAGTTTTAATGTATATGGAGTTTCTTGTTTTAACATTTCTTTCATGTATTTTGATAAGTTATCTTTATATTCATCTATAAGACTACTTATATCAACATCAATAAGAACATTATTAGAAGAAAGTATGTAAAGACCTATCTTTCTTAAATTAGGCGCTATAAATTTCTCAAGCCATCTATTATATTTCAAGAAATTATCTCCAACTTCTTCTAAATAAAGCGATTCAAATTCTGTTAATGAATTATTTAATTCTAGTACATTATTACCAATTTTAACCACTCTAGGTGCATATAATTCTTTAAGATTATTGTTATGTTGTAATGTACCAGATTTTAATTCGATAACATTTGGAATAATTAATTTTTCTAACATTTGATTTTGTTTTAAAAAATTACTACCTATGTTAATAACACTAGGTAAATATAATTCATTGATTAGCCCATTATTCTCTAAAAAATTATCACCTATTTTTTCGGCAAGAGGAATTTCTAATGTTCTAACAATTTGATTAGAATCAAAAAAATTATTACCTATACTTTTTACACTTGGCATAAATACTTCCATAACAGAATTATTACGAAACATAAAACTATTACCTACTATTTCTACTTTTGGAATATATATTTTTTTTAATTTTGGATTATTATTTTGAAACATAAAACCATTGCCAATTTTTTCAACGTTAAGAAATGAAACTTCTTCAATATTATTATTAGATTCTAAAAAGTTATTACCAATAACCTTAACATTATCCATTGATATCTTTGATAAACTTTTATTTTTACTTAAAAAATTATTACCTACTTCTATTACATTATTTAAATATAATTTATCAATATACTTAGTCATTGATAAATAATCACCCGATACATTTTTTAAAGTTTCATTATCTACCTCTATTATTCTATCATTTAAATCGAGTTTAATAATCATATTACCTTCTTCACCGATAATTACAATAGTTTTGGTTAAACCATTTTTTAAAACATCAATTTTTTTAATATTTTTTATACTTGAAACAAATGAATCATTTATACTTTCATCATATAATGTTATTTTCTTATCTTTCATATCTAATATAAAATAATCCATAACTATATATCTTTCTTTTGGAAGTTTTTTTACTTCAAAGTTATCAATAATTACATTATCTGTACAATAATACACATTATTTATTTCATAATTATATTTATAAAATTTTCCATCTTTTCCTCTTACATAATTTTTCATTTCAAAATTAACACTGGGATTAAATTGCTTAAGCCCATATATATTTTCAAAACTTTTTGTAAGTCCTGGTGCAATATTTTCAAGATTATTTCTATATGTAGCATCTGGATTACCTTCTAAAAGTGCATGATTATATCTATTTTTAATTGATAAAGTATGTGTTTCATCTCTTGTAAATTGTATACTCATAACAGATGTACCATATTCATCTTCTCTAATAGGATTTTTAAATTTTTCTCTTTTTATTTCATCTACATTCTTTTTAACAACAAAAAATACATAACATTTATCTAATCTTTTATCATTAAATGTACATAATTCTTCTCCTCTAGCATAATATTTTTTAAATTTTTTAATATCTTCTTCAGTTTCACATTCATAAAAGTCATAACCTATTTCTTCAAATAATTCTTTAGGAGTTTTCTTACTATTTTCTATAACTTCATCTTTATTTAAAAAACCATATATAAACATTTTAAATTCTTTTTCTAAATGTTCTTTCTTTATATCGTCATAAAGCATTTTGGAAGGATTAAAATTATCTAAGAAAAGACCTGATAAAAGACCTTTTTCTTCAAGTAAAGTTGGAAATAATTCTCTAGATAGTTTCATCATGTTTTCACCGAATTTTTTCTTTATTATTTTTAAATCATAATTCATTTTATTTTTTTCCTCCTTTACACACGGATATATATTATAACATATTATTTTATAAAAAAAGAAAAAATCATTTGATTTTTTCTTAGTTCAGATCATCTATCATTTTTGATACATCTTTACCGGCTTTACTAACCTTTTTAGCTATTTTATTTAAGTTACCAGATTTATATTGGTCATACATATAAACTGCTCCAGCACCCATACCGGCTCCAAGTACCATCATGCCTAGTGTTTTTTTCATTTGTTTCACCTCTTTAATAATCTGATTTTGGCAAAATATAATGCCATTTATATTATTTACTAAAGAGAATTAAATATTCATTAAATATGATAATAATCTATCTTTTAATTTAGTTTTTCTTTCATAAACATTTTCATTATTAACTGCATAGACAAAAGATGATGGATCACCAATAATAGTTAGATTATTTCTTGCTCTTGTTACTGCAGTATAAATTATTTTTTTATAAAGCATAATTCTGTATGAAAAGATTATTGGTAAAATAACAAGTTTAAATTCACTACCTTGTGCTTTATGAATACTTATAGCGTATCCATGTTTAATTTTAATGAAATCCTTTGGTGTATACTTTACAATATTACCATCAAAATCTACAGTTATTGTACTTCCAGTAATATCCATAATATAACCAATATCACCATTAAATACATTATTATCAGGATCATTTTCAAGTTGTAAAATTTTATCATTTTCTCTATAAATTACATCTTTTGATACAATACTATTTTGTCCTCTATCAGGATTAAATATACTTTGAAGTAATTTATTTAAATTATCTATACCATTTTCACCTTTATACATTGGCGCTAATAGTTGTATATCATCAGATGAATATCCTTTTTCTATTGCCATTAAACATACTTTTTCAATATATTTTTTTAAATTAGATGCATTTGCCTCTATAAAACTATAATCTTCTTTTTTAGTTAAAAAGTCTTCACTTAAATCATTTTTCTTTATTTCTGAAGCAAGAGTTGCTATATAAGAATTTTCATCTTGTCTATAAAGTTCATTTAAAAAAGTTACATTAATCATATCACTATCAATTAAATCTTTTAATACTTTACCAGGTCCAACGCTTTCAAGCTGATTATAATCACCTATCATAACTATTTTTATATTTTTACTAAGACCTTTAAATAAATTATCAAGTAAGTTAACATCAATCATACTTACCTCATCTATTATTACAAATTCTGCATTAGATTTATTACTTTCATTTACTAAAAACTTATTAGATTCTTTATTCCATTTTAAAAACCTATGTATTGTATACGCTGGAAGAAGACATGATTCACTCATTCTTTTAGCTGCTCTTCCAGTTGGCGCAAGTAATATAAGTTTACTAGTAAGCTCATCATAACTATATTTATGTAGTCTTCTATAAAGTTCTACAATTGCTTTTATTATAGTTGTTTTACCTGTTCCTGGTCCACCTGTTATTATACTAAAATTTTTTTCATAAGCATTTTTAATTGCTAAAATTTGTTTTTCGTTATAAGTAACATCAAAATAATTTTCAAGTGACTCAATTTCTTTTTCGATTTTTTTATACTTTGTATCATTTTTATTTGTTAAATGATAAATTGTATTTGCAATATTATTTTCTGAATCAAAATATTCTTTTAGGTAATATTCATCTTCTTCAATTTTTATTTTACCCGTATTTGCAATTTCTATTAAAATATCATAAAATTCGTCTTTACTAAATTCATAGTCAAGTAACTTAATAACTCCATCATATATTTCATCAAAGTAAAGAAACGTATCTCCATTTTTAAAACATAAATCGTTCATTACATATATAACAAGTGCCATAATTCTTCTTCCATCTAAATCACTTATATTAAGATTTTTACGAACTAATTCTATTTTGGCAAAATTTATTTCATCAATATCATCTATTAGAGCATATACATCTTCTTCTATTATATATTTTGTCATTTCTTTATAATTATTATATATAAGCATTGAATCTTTCATAGAAAAGCCTATTGAAGTAAGATATATAATAGTATCATAACTTTCATTATACTTACTTAATATATCATGTATATTCTTTGCTTTCGATTCTTTCATATTTGGTACAAGTAAAAGGTTAGAATAATCTTCCATTATTAAATTTAATGTATCATCGCCTAAAATGTTTACTATTTGTTTAGCACTTTTTTCACCTACTCCAGGAAATAAATCACTTGATAAAAAATCAATAATTGCATCTTTTCCCTCTGGTTTAACTCTTTCATATTCATTTACTTTATATTGAAGTCCATATTTTGGATTATCTACAAGTTCACCATAAAACATGTATTTTTCATCTATAGTAAGTTCATGAAAATACCCAGTAAATGTTATAGTTGAACCAATATATTCTTCTAAATCAGCAGTATTTGTATCACTAACTTTAAATAAACCTATTATATAATTTTGATCTGACTTAAATATAATTTTTTTAAATGTTCCTTTTATATAGTCTTTCATATTTAACCTCACTAAACATAATTATATCAAAAAAAGGTACATTTTTTAAGTACCTTATTATATTTTATAAACATATTTTTTATGTTTTAATATACTATCTTTTTTATTAGTTTCTACTTCATTTAAATGCATATGAAAGTTTTCCATAGTTCCATATTTTTCAAATATAATTGATTCATCAACATATAATGCATATCTATCAATAAATTCTGTATCATTTAAACTTAATATAGCACTTTTTAAAGCCTTTTTATTTTCTTCACTTAAACCCTTGATATATTTTGCAAATACATATATAGATTTTGAATTTTCCATATTACAAACAGCATTTACTAAAGTCTTTTTATTTTCTTCACTTAAATTTTTAGTAACATAAGTAAACCAATATATATAAGTAAAATTATTAGAACTACATATTTTTTTAACAAGTATATCAATTTCTTCACTATTAAGTTCAGAATCAAAATCCATTACATAACGTATTATGTCGTCAGTTTTAAAAAATTTACATACAAATTTTGTAACCAATTTCATAATATCATCTCTTTCTTGCAAATTATTATATAATAAAAAACTTATTAATTCAAGAAAAAAAGATTACGTTTTGTAACCTCTTAAACCTGTACTTCTTCTTTTATAAGTCCACCCATAAATTCATCATTTATATAATCATTTAATTTAACCATTACTAGATTATGTAAAAGACTTTCATCACCTTTAAATTTAACTTTACCATAGTTTGATAAATGACCAATTAAATATCCATCCGAATATGTTTCAACTAATACTTCTAAAGATTTACCTATAAATTTTTTATAGTATTCATTTTTTAATTCTTCACTTACTTCAATTAATTCTTTTACTCTTTGCTTTTTAATATTTCCATCTATTTGTTTTTTCATAATCGCAGCTGGTGTACCTTCTCTTTTTGAATATGGAAATACATGAAGTTCAGTAAATTTAATTTTCTTAATATTTTCTTTTGTTATATTAAAATCTTCATCTGTTTCACCTGGAAAACCTACTATAACATCACTTGTTATTGCTATATCTTTTCTAATACTTCTAATTTGATTTATTTTATTAATAAAATACTGCATATCATATTTTCTATTCATTGCTTTTAAAATCTTATCACAACCACTTTGAAGAGGAATATGAATATGATTAACTATTTTTTTGCTTGTTTTAAGTACATCCATAAATTTATCTGTTAATTCTGTTATTTCAATTGATGATATTCTAATTCTTTCTAAACCATCTATTTGTTCTAACTCTAAAAGTAAGTCACTAAAATCATATTCTTTTAAATCTTGACCATAATGACCTGTATGTATTCCAGTTAATACAACTTCTTTATAACCATTTTTAACAAGTGCTTTTATTTCACTAATTACATTTTCTTTTTTCTTACTTCTTACATTACCTCTTGTATATGGAATTATACAATATGAACAAAAGTTATTACATCCATCTTGAATCTTAACAAATGCTCTTGTATGATTTTCAAATTTATCTAAATACATATCTTCAAAAGATGTATGAAATAAATCATAAATATTTTCTATTTTTTTATTATTCTTTATATATTCTTCTACTAAATCTACTATTTTATTTTTATCTTTATTACCTATAATTATTGAAACACCATCTATATCTTCTATTACTTTTGAATTAACCTGAGCATAACAACCCATTGCAACAACAACAGCATTCTTATTTTTATTACATGCACTTCTAAGCATTTTTCTACTTTTTTGATCACTTGCATTAGTAACAGAACAAGTATTTACTACATAAACATCTGCATAATCATCAAAAGATACTATCTCATAACCTCTTTTTTTAAATTCATTAATTGCGTATTCTGTTTCATATGCATTAACTTTACAACCTAATGAACAAAATCCAACTTTCATAATATACCTCCTCTTAAAACAAAAACAGTAAATAATTACTGTTTTATGATATCATAACTTTTTAATTAGTCAAGATTATTTCTAAATGTTTTTAAGTTTCCTAAAAACTCATTTTCTCTTTCTTCTTCACTTTTAGTTTCATCTAATTTAAACTCTTCTAAATCAATAAAATTTTCATTAATATCGTCATTTTTCTTAACACCATATATTGGTGAAACTATTTGAGATGCCTTAAATGTTCCAGCATATTCTCCTTTTTTATTAATAAATGGTTCCTGTTTTTTTTCTGTTTTAATAACCTTAACAGGCTCTTTCTTTTCTTCTGCTTTTGTTTCCGCTCTATAAATTATTTTTTTAGCACCCGCTCTTTTAACAAGTTCATCATAACTTATAATCGCATCTTTTTCTTGTTCTTCTTCAAAATTAGTTAAATCAATAGGTTCTTGTTCTAGTGTATTTTCAATTAATTTTGATATTTCTTCAATACTACTTGGTTTTGTAACAATTACTTCTTCTTTTGGTTCTTCTATTTCTAAAGATTCTATTTCTTCTTCATCTAATTTTTCTATAATTTCTGGAGTTTTTTTCTTTTCTTCTTTAACTATTAATTTTGGCATTTCTTTTTTTGCTTCAACCACTTTTGCTGGCGTAATAGATGATTCCACATTATCTTCTTCTTTTATTAAGTCTGAATATCTTTTAATATTTCTGTTTTCCATATCATATTTGTTATTTTTCTTTTTAGTTATAAGATTAATAACTGTAATACTTATAAGCATTAAAAATACAAGCACAATTAAAAATAATAATATTTGACTACTTTTATCCATATCTGAAAATTTAAATAATATTGAACCCATATTTTTCATAATGCCACCTCATAATTTATTAAACTCATAATATACATAGGAACTGTTTCAGTTCTTAAAATTAAATTACCTAAAGTAACTGGAACAAACCCATTTTTTTCTAATTTTTCTTCTTCAGAAATAGTAAGGCCCCCTTCAGGACCAACCACTATGATAATTCTATCACAGTTTGTCGAATTTTGTAACACATTTTTAATAGTTTTTTCATTTTCTTTTGTTGAGCATGTAAGTTTTAAATCATAATTCAATTTTGATACTTCATCTATAGACATAATACCTTTAATAATAGGCTTAATATTTCTATGAGATTGTTCTGCTGCTTCCTTTGTAATTGTGTTCCATCTCTCTATTTTCTTATTTTCTTTTCCATCAATTTTTATTTTACTTCTATCAGAGCTTACAAGTATAAAATCATATATACCAAGTTCTGTACACTTTTGTAAAATAAAATCAAGTTTCTTTTCATTTACTAAAGAAACTGCTATTGTTACCTTTACAGGAAGTTCATTATTTACATCAATAATATCTTTTACACTATAACTTACATCTTTTTTTGATATATCTTTTATTTCACACAAATAAACTTTTTCATCATATACAATTTCTATTCTGTCATTTATTTTCATCCTCATTACATTTATTATATGATGTTTATCTTTATCACTAATATTTAAATCTTTATCTACTGCAAAATATCTCTGCATATTTATCACCACTTTCATTATAAATTAGAAAAAAATAATATACAATGAATTTTACGAACATTTATGTTTCTTTACAAAATTTTACTAGTAAAAAATGTCATATTTTGGTATACTAATATTGTTAAGGAGAATGATATATGGATAATAATGATTTTATGGAATATAATCCTAGCCCATTTTCAAATGGATTTAGTATGCTTAGTAATTATGCTGAAGATCTAAGTAAAAAAGAATATGTTACTAATCCCGCTATTGCTAGAGAAGAAGAAATAAAAAAATTAATACTTGTATTACTTAGTCCTGAAAAGTCTGCTGTTTTAACAGGTAAACCAGGTATAGGTAAAACTGCTATTGTTGAAGGATTAAATTATTTAATTCAAAGAAAAGAAGTACCTAATGCACTTCTTAATTCAAAGATTTATAAAATAAATACTTCTTCTTTGCTTGGAACATACACTAGTGATGGTGTTGAAGATTCTAAACTTCAACTTTTAATTAATGAAATAATGGGTAAAAAAGATATAATTCTATTTATTGATGAAATACATACACTTGTTACTGCATCAAAAAATGGTGATGTTGACTTTCTAAACATGTTAAAACCTGGACTTGATAGAGGTGAAATAAAAATAATTGGTGCGACTACTACTCAAGAATTTGAAGAAAACTTACTTAAAGATAAAGCATTCTTAAGACGTTTTGAAAGAATAGAAGTTGCTGAACCAGATCAAGAAACAACTGTAAAGATTCTTATGGGTACAACAAAGAAAATTGAAAAATCAACTGGTGTTAGATGGCCATATACTAATTGGGTTTTAGAAAATGTATGTAAATTTATAGTTGATATGACAAGTGAATATAAAAGAGTTTATGAAAATAATTCAAGATACCCAGATGTTTCATTAGCACTTTTATCAAAATGCTTCACATATGCTAGATTCGAAAACTCAGATATAGTTACATTTAAACATATATATGCAGCAATAAAAAACTGTAATAGTGTATACCCTGATGTAGTACAAAAAGAATTAGTAAAATTTAAAGAAGAATTTAAAGAATTTTTAGAAAAAGAAAAGGTAGAACTTTAATTTAAGTTTTACCTTTTTAATATTCTATATTACTTTTTGATACTTCTATTGCTGGACGAACTGCATAGCCAACAGCATCCGAAACAGTGTTATAATTGACATAGCGACCATGACCATACGTAAACCAAGCATTCACAGAATTATCGGAAAGAGAATTTTCTAACCACCATGCCCATGCAACATTACTATTATTTGCAAATTTTGTGTTTTCTAGTAAATAAGTAAAGTTATCTAATTCTCCTACTTGCAATGTTGGTATATTACTTAATCCTGTTCCTTTTTTTACTTCTTGTATTGTTAGTAATCTTGCTGCATATCCTGCATAACTAAAATTACTTGGTAATGTCCCTCCTGCTGTTGTGTTCCCCCCTGTATTTGTTGTTATTGGTCTTACATTATTTGTTAATCTTACATTACTCCATTGACTTGTTGTTGGTAATTGTTCTATCGCAGTTCTTGGTCCGTGCCAATTTTCTCCTGAACTATCATATGCATAGTTTTTTGTATTACTTGGATTACCTGCGCTAACGTTATTATAGTATATTAATACTGCTGTTATATCGTCCATATCTGTTACATAATAAAATCTTTCTGTTTCTGGATTATATATTCCATCACCATTTACATCACAATCAAATGCGTCTCCCGAAGTTAATATTCCATTTGTTCCTAGATTACCATATGTGATTGTACTTGTTCCTTTTGAACCACTATTTGTGTATCCTGCACCGGAACAATAATATTGTGAATCTGTTTGTGTACATTCTTCTGTATGAAGTACTGTAGCTCTTTTACATATTGCCTTTTTTGTATCACCTTTACTAATGCTATTACCATCAAATTTTAAAGTATCATCAGTAAAAGTATTATTACAATATTTAATACTTCCTGATACTTTATCTTTATTTTTTATTTCTAGTGCTTTTGCGTTACCACTTGTTTGATCATCAAAGTTGAATAAATAACATCCATCAGTTTCTTTTGTAAATGCTGAATTTGTTAATTCACTTGCAGCTACTTGTGTTTTAATCGCATCTTTTACAAGTTTAATACTACTACTTGACGCACTCTCCTTTGATTTATTTATAATATCTAATACTTTTGGTACTGCTATTACAGTTATTATTCCAAGTATTACTATTACTGCTAATAATTCTATTAATGTAAATCCTTTTTTCTTCATATTACTCTCCTATTACTACTTATAATTTTACAATTATAATCATTTATTATCAAGTGATTTTCTTAAAATAACGTATAGTTTACAACAAAAAAGTCCTTTTTTAAAGGACTTTTAATTATCTTCTAAAGAATTTTTTAAATTTTGTTATGAAATCATTATTGTCATCTAAATTAGTTTTAGATAATTCATTAAATAATTCTCTTTGTTTTTTGTCAAGTTTAGTTGGTATAACAACTTTTATAACTATATACATGTCTCCAACTTTTGATGAATTAATGTATGGAACACCTTTTCCTTTAATTCTATGTTTATCTCCGTTTTGAGTTCCTTCTGGTATATTTAATACTATACTTTCCTTCATTAATGGAACATCTTTCTTACATCCTAAAGTTGCTTCAACTATATTTATAGGTAATTCCATATAAACATCATTACCATCTCTTTTAAATATTTGATGGTCTTCAATATGAAATTCAACATAAACGTCACCATTAGGTCCACCGTTAATTCCAGCTTCACCTTTTTCTTTTATACGAATTTGTTGGCCTTCATCAATACCTGCTGGGACAGTGACTGTAATTGTTTTTCTCTTTTTTACTTTACCTGTTCCTTTACAATCAGAACATACAGTATCAAATGATTTACCTCTTCCTGAACACTCAGGACATGTTGTTTTTGAAACAAATGATCCAAACATTGTTCTTTGTTCTTCTGTTACTGTACCAGAGCCATGACATCTTGAACATTTCTTTTCTCCATGTCCACCTTTACCATTACAGCTATCACAAGTTTCATATACATCAAGTGTAAAATCTTTTTTACATCCATAAACTGCTTCCATAAAAGATAATTTCATGTTAAATAATAAATCTTTACCTTTTTGCGCTCTATTAGAACTTTTTCTGCTTCCACCACCAAAGCCAAAACCTTGGCCAAATACACCTGATAATATATCAGATAAATCTATATCATCAAAACCAAATGATGAAGATGAGAAGCCTCCGTTAAATCCACCACCAAAGCCTCCGTAACCAGCATTACCATTTTGATCAAAAGCAGAATGACCATATTGATCATACATCTTTCTTTTATTTTCATCAGATAATACCTCATATGCTTCTTGTACTTCTTTAAATTTTTCAGCAGCATCTGGTGCTTTATTTAAATCAGGATGGTATTCTTTTGCTAAACGTCTAAAAGCACTTTTTATTTCTTTATCAGTTGCAGTTTTAGATACTCCTAAAACCTCATAATAATCTCTTTTTGCCAATTTACTTCACCTCTATTTTTCATTTGATAAAGTTCTAAATTCTTCTATTGCTTCATCAAACATTCTAATCGCACTTTCGTATACTTCTTTATCTTCCATATCTACTCCTGCAATTTTTAATGTATTTAAAGGATTTTCTCTGCATCCATTTTTAAGCATTTTTAAATAATTATCTAGTGCTCCCTCTACATTATTTAAAATACCTTCTGCTATTTTACATGCAGCACTTATTCCTGTCGCATATTTATATACATAGAAATCATAATAGAAATGAGGAACTTTTTCCCATTCATATCTAATTAAATCATCTACTACTACATTTTCACCAAAATATAATTTATTTAGTTCATAGTATTTATCACATAATTTATCAGATGTAATTACATCATCATTTTCTATTAAATCATATGCGTATTTTTCAAATTCAGAAAACATAACTTGACGATATATTGTACCTTTAAATAATTCAAGTAATTTATTAAGTACAATTAGTTTTTCTTCTTTATTTTTACTTGTTTTAAGTAAATATTTTGAAAGTAATATTTCATTTACAGTACTTGCTACTTCAGCCACAAATATTGGATAACTTCCATACTGAATAGGCTGATTATTTACAGTATAGTAAGTATGCATAGAATGTCCACCTTCATGTGCAAGTGTTGATACATCATTAAGTGATCCTTGATAGTTTAAAAGAATATATGGATATGTATCATAACATCCACCAGAGTATGCTCCTCCTCTTTTATTTTTATTTGGATAAACATCTACCCATTTTTCATCAAAGATTTTTTTAAAGTTATTAACGTAATCATCACCTAAAACACTAAGTGCATTTAAAACCATTTCTTTAGCTTCTTCAAATGAATACTTTTTATCTCCTTCATCTATCATAGGAGTATATATATCATATAAATGTAATTCATCTAGATTAAGAACTTCTTTTTTTAATTCATAATATTTTTGATATACATCTAAATTATTATGAATTGTATCTACTAAAGTATTATAAACACTTTCTTTCATATCATCTTTATAAAGTGATGCCAAAAATGCTGAAGGATATCCTCTTAATTTTGCCATACTAACACTTTCATTAATAGAACCATTAAATAATGATGTAATTGTATTTTTAAATTGTTTATAATGATTATATAATGATTCAAAAGCATCTTTTCTAACACTTCTATTTTTAGACTCTATATAAACACTATAATTTGTATCAGTAAGTTCTACCATATTACCATTTTCATCTTTAATTTCACCAAAAGTCATATCAGAATCAACTAAATAACCATATGTTTCTTCATCATTACCAAATGCTTTTGATATATTTGATAATAATTTTTCTTCTTCATCAGACAACATATATTTTTTATATCTAAATGAATCTTTCAAATTATTTTCATGTTCTAAAAGTCTTGGTTCCTCTTTATAAAAATCTTCTATTAAAGAATAATCTTTTTTTAACATTTCAGTACTTGTAAAAAACATGTTCTTAGATGCATAATCATATAAATTAACAACCTTACTTCTAAGTTCTTGATTTTCTGTATTTGCTACATCTTCATCTTTTTTTAGATTTGAATAACTATATAATTTTTCAAGTAATCTTTCTATTTCTATTTCATCAACTATAGAATCATAAAATATTTTAGCGTTATCCATAGTATGATTTTCATACTTTTTTCTATATTCTGTAATTAAATTTTTTACTTTCTTGCAGTCACTTTCAAAATCATCATTTGTTTTATATACCTTAGTTAAATCCCATTTATATTTATCATCAATCATACTTCTATCTTTTATTATTTCAGTCATATGTTCTCCTTTTATTAAACAAATTTAGAAGCCCACTATTGGACTTCTAAACTTCTATTTATTATTTTTCTTCATAATCTGCATCTACTACTGAATCATCTTTTTTATCATTATCAGTGCTTTCAGATGTTGCACCTGCATTTGCTTGATTTGCTTTTGCAGCTTCTTCATAAACTTTAGAACCTAGAGCCATAGCTTTTTCATTTAATTTTTCTTTAGCATCTTTCATCTTATCTAAGTCATTAGAATCCATTGCTTCTTTAGCTACTTTAACAGCATCTTCTGCTTCACTCTTTTCTTTATCAGTAATCTTATCGCCTAAATCTTTAATAGCCTTTTCAGTTGCGAATACTAATTGTTCAAGTTCATTTTTAACATCTGCTTCTTCTTTTCTCTTAGCATCTTTTTCTTTATTTGCTTCTGCTTCTTTAACCATTTTATCTATTTCTTCATCAGAAAGTGATGTTGAAGCAGTAATTGTAATAGATTGTTCTTTATTAGTTCCAAGATCTTTAGCCTTAACATTAACTATACCATTAGCATCTATATCAAATGTAACTTCGATTTGAGGAATTCCTCTAGGTGCTGGTGGGATATTATTTAATTGGAAGTTACCAAGTGTCTTGTTATCACTTGCCATTGGTCTTTCACCTTGAAGAACATGTATATCAACTGCTGGTTGATTATCAGCTGCAGTACTAAATACTTGACTCTTACTTGTTGGAATTGTTGTATTTCTTGGAATTAATACAGTCATAACTCCACCCATTGTTTCAATACCAAGTGAAAGTGGTGTTACATCAAGAAGAACTATATCATTAACTTCACCTGTAAGTACTCCACCTTGGATAGCAGCACCCATAGCAACAACTTCATCTGGGTTAACTCCTTTAGATGGTTCTTTACCAAGTTCTTTCTTAATTAAATCAGTTACCATTGGTATTCTAGTAGATCCACCAACGAATATAACTTTATCAATATCATCTTTAGTAAGTTTAGCATCTTTTAATGCTTTTCTAACTGGTTCTAGAGTTGATTCTACAAGATCACGAATTAATTCTTCAAATTTAGCTCTTGTTAATGTTGTTTCTAAGTGAAGTGGTCCATTTTCTCCTTGTGATATAAATGGTAAGCTTATTTGAGTGCTTGATACTCCGCTTAAATCTTTCTTAGCTTTTTCAGCTGCATCTTTAATTCTTTGCATAGCCATTTTATCAGTACTTAAATCAATACCATTTTCTTTTTTGAATAAATCAACTAAGTAATCTGATACTCTATTATCAAAGTCATCTCCACCCAAATGGTTATTACCTGATGTTGATTTAACTTCGTAAACACCATCACCAAGTTCTAGAATAGATACATCGAATGTACCACCACCAAGGTCATAAACTAAGATAGTATGTAAATCATCTTGTTTATCTGAACCATATGCTAAGGCTGCTGCTGTAGGTTCATTAATAATTCTTTCAACTTCAAGACCTGCGATTTTACCAGCATCTTTAGTTGCTTGTCTTTGTGCATCATTAAAATATGCTGGGACAGTGATAACTGCTTTAGTTACTTTTTCTCCTAAATAACTTTCTGCATAATCTTTAATATATCCTAGAATCATTGCTGAAATTTCTTGCGGTGTATATTTTTTACCATTTGCTTCTACTTTTTCATCTGTACCCATTAATCTTTTAATTGAATAAATTGTATTTGGGTTTGTTACCATTTGTCTTTTAGCAGCATCACCAACGATTATTTCATCACCTTTAAATGCTACTACAGATGGTGTAGTTCTATTTCCTTCTGGATTTGCAATAACTGTTGCATTTCCACCTTCTAATACTGCACAACAACTATTTGTTGTACCTAAATCAATACCTATAATTTTACTCATATATATCCTCTCCTTTATTTACTAACCTTTACCATTGCTGGTCTTATAACTTTATCTTTATAAGTATACCCCTTTTGGAGTACTTCTATTACTATATTTTCCTTTGTTCCTTCTTTTTCCTCTTGCATTACTGCTTGATGAAAACTTGGATCAAATTCTTTATCTATAGCTTCTATTTCTTTAACTTCAAACTTTTCTAATATATTTTTTAAACTATTATATATCATTGTCATACCCTTTTGATAACTTTCAATATCAGTAGTTTTAGCATCTACATTAAGAGCTCTTTCAAAATTGTCTATAACTGGTAATAACTCAGTTATAAGTGATTCATTTGAATATTTTAGAAGTCTATTTGTTTCTTCATCTTTTCTTCTTAAAGTATTAACCATTTCTGCTGCAATTCTCATATTCTTATCTTTAAGAGTATTAACTTCATTTTGAAGTTCTTCTAGTTTTTTTTCTTTCTTATGTTCCTTTTTATGTTCTTTAGGTTCTTCTGCTTTCTTTTCTTCTTTTATTTCTTCATTTTTGTTTTCTTCCACAAAGAAACCTCCTTACTTTTCAATCTCTTCTTTTAAGTATTCAAGTAAACTTACAACTCTATCATATTCCATTCTTTTTGGTCCTAGAATCGCAAGTGTTCCTTCTCTACCATTTACATTATATTTTGTTTTTATTACTGTCAAATCATCATCTATGTTGTTTTCATTACCTATGTACACATTTATACCAGAGTCATCTTCTTTAATCTTAGAAACAATATTTTCATTATCAAACTTATTAACTAAATCTTTAATTTTTCTAGCATCAGATGAAAATTCATCAAGTTCAAGTAAATTATTTTTACCCCTCATAGTCATATCTGCACTATCTTTAAAATTATTAAATGCATTATAGAACGCATTATAAAGTATTTCATGATGTTTTACATATTGATTAATAATTGGTTTAATTTCAAATTCTAGTTTAGATGTAACTTCATCAATTGGAGTACCAACAATAAGTTTATTAATAAGTTCAACAGTTTTATTTACTTCCTCTAGATTAGAACCTGTTATATTAATTATTTTATTTTCAACATGTCCTTTATCTGTTACAAGGATAGCTGTTACATTATTTTCATCAATTGGAATTGCTTCAACTTTTTTAAGTTTACTTTCCAAAGCATTATCCTTTAATATAACTGCTGTATAATTAGTCATTTCAGATATTATCTCTAGGCTTTTTATTATTGCATCGCTTAATACTAATGAATTATTTTGAAATATTGTTTGAAGTTTTAATACATCTTCACCACTCATTTCTTTTGGCTTCATTAAATTATCAACGTAATATCTATAACCTTTCTCAGATGGAACTCTACCTGATGATACATGTGTTTTTTCTAAGTATCCTAAATCTTCTAAGTTAGCCATTTCATTTCTAACTGTCGCACTAGATACATTTAATGAATCACAAATAGATTTTGAACCAACTGGCTTTGGTACTTTTATATACTCTTCAACTATAATTTTTAATATAGCACTTTGTCTTTCTGTAAGCATATATTCACCTCTAATCCAAGTGTACAATCTAATTATAGCACTTATTTTAGCAATGTCAATAGATGAGTGCTAATTATTTTGAAATATTAAAAAAATATGAATTTTACATCATATTTTATTTTCTTAAACTATCAAAATGTTTTATTAATTTCTTTTCAGAATCTTTATCTATATTATAATGACTATATAAATAAGAATCTAAATTTTGAGTTTTTGAAAGTAATATTTCTGGTTTATCTACTTCTATATTCTTTTTTTCAAATGGATTATTAGTTATTGCGGTGCATTCTAAAATGTTCTCACTCTCACTATTTACTATTCCAACAATTGAGTAATCAGAATCATCAACTTTGCCCGTTATAACTTTAGCATCTACTTTTAAAACAGGGTTATTAAGAAGTGCACTTATTAAATTTGATATATATAAAGAATCTTTACCATCAAGATTAAGATTATTTATATAATTGTAAATATATAAAATTCTGTCATAAAAATTTAAATCATCAATATTATACTTTTCATTTATATCATTTGAAATACTAAGAATATGTCTTTTTAACATCTTTGCCTGACTTAATGTACTATTTTCAATTACATTTTCTAATTTTGTAAGTTTAGGTTGCCAAATAAGTCTTCTTGCTGGAATATCTATTTTGTCTTTAGAATTATCTAAATCAAGTGGTAAATGTTCCTTTTCATTCATATTCATTCTCTCTATATATAATGATATATTACATTTTCCATTATAATTTAATCTATTTAATACATCAATATAAACCGGAATTAACTCATCAGATGCATTTATATTTATACTTTTTACTTTATTTTCATTTAAATATTTAATAAATTGATAAGCATTTATGACACTCTGATGACTTCTTTTACTTGCGTCATATATTTCAAAGCTTAACATACCCATATTATTAAATTTTTTATTAATAGTAAAATCATAAAATTCATCACTTGTAATTTTAATTGTTTTACCATTTATCTCACATATATTTTTAGGTAATAATTCTTCTATATTTTTCATATAATGCACCTCTTTTTCACGGTTATATATTTTATAGAAATTTGATAAATTAGTCAATAAAAAAACATTTAGAAAATTCTAAATGTTTAATCTATCTTTATTTTATATTTTTCTTATTCTTTCATCATTTTCATTATTTTTATCTTCGTTTATATATTTATAATATTCTTCATCAGGAATAAAACATGTTTCAGGAATATCAATTTTCGAATAAACTCTACCAAATAATGAAATTGGTAATACTAAACCTTCGATGCTTGTTAAACCTTTTAAATATAAATCTCCAGTTATTGTTCTTGGTAATTTTAAGTCTTTGGCACTTGTTAAGCTATGTAAATATAAATCTCCATTTATTACGTTTGGCAATTTTAAGTCTTTAGCGCTTATCAATCCACTTAAATTTAAATCCACATTTATTGTATCTGGTAATTTTAAGTCTTTAGCATTTTTTAAACCACTCAAATTTAAATGTCCAGTTATTGTTTTTGGTAATTTTAAGCCTTTAGCACTCGTTAAACTCTTTAAACATAAATATCCATTCATTGTATCTGGCAATATTAAGCCTTCAGCACTTGTTAAGCTATCTAAATATAAACGTCCATTTATTGTGTTTGGTAACTTTAAACCTTCAGCGCTTATTAACTTTTCTAAATTCAAATACCCAATTATTGTGCTCGGCAATTTTAAGCCTTTAGCACTCGTTAAATTTTCTAAATATAAATTCCCTTTTATTATATCTGGTAATACTAAACCTTCAGAACTCGTTAAATTATCTAAAGATACCCCACCTATTACTATGTTTGGCAATTTTAAACCTTTTGCACTTTTTAAATCATTTAAATATAAATTCCCACAACAGATTTTTACCTTTTCTTTATTTTCTTTCCACTCTTTGTGAGATAACGCAACTTCGTCTTCTTTAACACTATAAACCCTCGCAATATCTTTTCTTTTATCTCTTTTAGAAATAATTTCTTCAATTCTAGGATCTTTTTCATATCCAAACCCTTCTATTTCTGAATCTACCTCATATAAAAATTTTAAATCATCTAATGATAATTCTAGATTATTTTTTGTCTTTTCTTCTATTAATGTTAAAAGTTTCATATCGTGAACTTTCTTTTTATATTTATCTTTGTTATGGAATTCTTCTAATTTCTTATCAAGTATTGGTTCCATATTTGATTCCAGATTTTGATTTTTACTAGTTCCTCTTACTTCAGCAATTTCATTTTTTCCATTCATTCTTATTGCTATTCTTGGATTTTTATATTCATCAGTTTCATCTTTCGTATAATATACATAAAAGTCCCCACCCTCAAGTTGAATTTTTGCGGTTTCTTTTCCTGCGGTACACCATCCTGTATTTTTACCTTGTAGTGATTCCCATAACGGCATATAATCAGACCCCATATCATATTTAACCCATATTCCTTCTGTTTCATCATTATTTATTATTTTTGAATCTTGATTTGTAAAATAGTAAGTATATAGTTTCTTAAAACTTTCACCTTTTGATAATATTTCTAGTTCTTCATCAGTTAGGTTATTTTCACCAATTTCGTCTTTTAATATATCATATACTTTTGATAAAGCTTCCATATTTAAATCAATAAATGGGAATGTTGTTTTATCTGTTCTTTTACCAAACTCTTGTTTTTCTTTATTAAATGCACTTAAACCTAACATTCCCTTAAACGCATAAACTTTAAACCATGTTGGATACATAGAGTCTTCACTTATAAAGTAATCAATCCATAAGTCAAGTGTAGACTTTTGATCTTTCCTAACTTGATCTAACATTCCTTGTTTCATTTCATCAGAAACATAAACATTTCCATAGCCTTCTTTTCTTGCTATTTCCTTTTGATGATTCACATATGATTCAGGTAGTTCTTTAATCAAATACTTATCATAGTAAAATTTTTTTAATAATTCTAAACTATGTTCATTCTTTTTAGAAAGTTCATGTGTATGTTCTAGTCTTGATAGATATTTTCTTATTTTTTCTTCTGGTGTATCACTGGAACTTGCTTTATACACAACCTCACTACTTGTATGCATTTCTCTATATAATTTATTTAAAAATTCTTCTCCATTTTTATATTTCATTTTTCTTCTCCACTAATCTACCTTAATAAATGGTTCAAGTAAATCATATCCAAAGAAATATACTAAAGATGCGATTAAAATAAGTGCAACTATTAAACCTACTTGAATTTTTAATATTCTATTATCTTTTTTATTCTCTTCTTTTTTTATTTCTTCCTCTGCAATTTGTTCTTCTTTTTCATGAACATCAAATAGTCTATTTACATCAATAACAGTTCCTTCAGTATTTTGATTTTGCAATTTATTATCATTTTGAGTACTATTATTATCAAAAATTGTACCCTTAATTTCTTCACTATTATTATCAGTTTCATCCAATGTTTCTATATTTTCATCTGATGCCTCTTCAAAATCAATCATTTCAAAATCATCATTCAATTTCTTTTCTTCATTCATCTTTTTATTCTCCTTTATACAAAATTTACTAATATATCGTTTAATACATAAAAATATTTTTTAGGTACATATATATTTATTTTATCATCAATTAATAATCCTTTATTAATTAATTCTTTTATAACTTCTATTTCATTTATATTTATATCATATTTTCTATTAAAATTATCTTTATTTATTCCCTTTGTAAGTCTTAAACCTAATATAAATTCATACTTTATTTTATCTTCTTTAGTAAGTAATTCATTTTGCCTTTCATAATTACCGCATATATATTTAGATAAATTTCTAGTATTTGTGTATCTTATATTACCTATATAACCAGCTGCTCCCAAACCAAATCCATAATATTCATTATTTTCCCAATATGTTAAATTATGCCTTGATTCATAAGGTTTAATAGAATAATTACTTACTTCATATCTATGATATTTATTCTCTAATTTTTTATCTATAAGATCATACATATCACTATCAAGATCATCAGATATATACTTTGTATTATCAATATAAAGTTTAGTATTTTTTTCTATTATTAATGAATAGCAAGATATATGCTTTATATCAAGTTTAAGTATTTTATCTATGTCTTCTTCTAAATCATCTAAACTTTCATTTTTTAGTGCATACATTAAATCTACATTTATATTATCAAAATACTTTTTAGCAAATTCTACCTTTTCATTTATTATATCAGAAGTATAATTTCTACCTAAATATTTTAAATATTTATCATTAAATGATTCTATTCCAATGCTTAACCTATTTACTTTATTTTCTTTTAATATTTCTAATTTTTCTTCTGTTATATCTTCTATATTTACTTCAAAAGTAAATTCATATTCTTTACTTAATTTAAATATTTTGATAATAGAAAATAACTTATTTAACTCTACTATACTTAAAGAGGAAGGTGTTCCACCACCAATATAAATTGTATCTAATATTTCGCCCTTATAATTATTAGAAATTTCTTTTTCTAATGCATCTAAATATTTTTTAACAAAATCTTTATTATATAAGAGTTTACAAAAATCACAATAACTACAAATATTATTACAAAAAGGTATATGTATATATGCACTTTTTACCATAACTATCTTCCTCTATTCAATAAAAATTATATCATAATAAAAGAAAAAAAACTACAAAAATATATTCTAATTATATTTTATAGTTTTTTTAATACTTTGATTTTTTGTTGATGATTTTCATGCATACCGCAAATTATATCTTTTCCTTCTAAATTGTTATTTTTTTCTTTGTTAATATGATCTATTTGTCCAACTAAAGTTATACCCATTAGTGTTTCTTTTACTTTTTTAAATAGTTCTATATCAATACTTTGAAGTTTATCTTTACTATTTATATACTTTTTTATTGAACTAGGTGACATATTAAAATGTTCTGCAGTTTTTATAATAGTTGCTTTATTATCTACTATATAATTTGCGACTACTCTTATTTTTTCTTCCATGTTTTTATCCATGTTAATCCTCCACACTTAATACTTCAAGGAATGCTTCAGGAGGAAGCTCTACACTTCCAATTGTCTTCATTTTCTTTTTTCCTTCTTTTTGTTTTTCTAGTAATTTTCTTTTTCTTGAAATATCTCCACCATAACATTTAGCAAGTACATTTTTTCTATTTGCTTTTATATCACATCTAGCAATAACTTTATTATTACAACATGCTTGAACAGGTACTTCAAATAATTGTCTTGGGATTATTTCTTTTAATTTTTGAGTAATTGCATTACCTCTTTTATATGCAAAATCTTTATGGGTAATAATAGAAAATGCATCTACTATATCACCATTAAGCATTATATCAACCTTAACCAAATCACTTTGTTTATTACCAATAAATTCATAATCAAATGATGCATAACCTTTTGTTGTACTTTTTAATTTATCAAAGAAATCATATACTATTTCAGAAAGTGGAAGTTCATAGTGTATATTTACTCTTGTATCAATATAATCCATATTTATAAAATTACCTCTTTTATTTTGACATAATTCCATAACGGGTCCTATAAATTCACTTGGTACAAAAATATTTGTTTTAATATATGGTTCTTCTATTTTACTAATTACCTGTCTATCAGGAAGTTTAGTTGGATTATCAACATAAACTATATCACCATTTGTAAGCGTTACTGTATAAATAACTGATGGACTTGTAAGTATTATTTCAATATTAAATTCTCTTTCTATTCTTTCTTTTATTATATCCATATGAAGAAGTCCTAAAAATCCACATCTAAAACCAAATCCTAAAGCTTTACTTGTTTCAGGTTCAAATGTAAGTGATGCATCATTTAGTTTTAATTTTTCAAGTGCATCCCTTAAATCATTATATTTATTTGTTTCTACTGGATAAATACCTGAATATACCATTGGTTTTATTTCTTTATAACCTGGTAATACTTCTTTAGCAGGATTATCATCAAGAGTTATTGTATCACCTATTTTTACATCACTTATTTTTTTAATAGATGCACAAACATATCCAACATCACCAGAAACAAGTTCTTTTACCTTTTCTTCTTTTGGAGTTGATACACCAAGTTCTGTTACTTCATGACTTGCTCCTGTACTCATAAATCTTATCTTGTCTCCTACTTTTAATTTACCATCTACTATTCTAGTTTGGATAACTACTCCTCTATATGAATCAAATACACTATCAAAAATAAGTCCTCTAAGATTAGAATTTATTTCACCATTTGGGCATGGAATTCTGTCTATTACAGCATCAAGTAATTTATCTATACCAAAACCTGTTTTTGCACTTGTCAAAATTATTTCATCATCACTAAATCCAAGTACTTCTCTTAATTCTTTTTTTACTTTATCAACATCAGCATTAGGTAAATCTATCTTATTTATAACTGGTATTATAGTTAAATCATTTTCTAAAGCTAAATATACATTTGCTAGTGTTTGTGCTTCTATTCCTTGTGCTGCATCAACTACTAAAATTGCTCCTTCACAGGCAGCTAAACTTCTAGATACTTCATATGTAAAATCTACATGACCTGGAGTATCTATTAAATGAAGTGTATAACCCTTATAATTTAACTTAACTGCATTAAGTTTTATTGTTATTCCTCTTTCTCTTTCAAGATCCATATTATCAAGCATCTGATCTTTTGATTCTCTTTTTGTAACAGCTCCTGTTAACTCAAGCATTCTATCTGCTATTGTACTTTTTCCATGATCTATATGCGCAATTATTGAAAAATTTCTTATTTTATCTTGATTCATATTTCTTCACCTAAAAATAATTATACAATAAATAAAAGAAACTAACAAGTTTTCATTTACTTGTTAGTTTACAATACTATTTACTATAGAATTTTTTACCATTAATGTACGAATAAAAATTATTAACACCATTTTCTGTTACATTAATATATAAGTCATTATATGAATTAAATGTTACATTCTTATCTAACGTTACTACAACTTTTTTCTCTTTTATGTTATAAAGCTCAACCTTATCATCATATTTTAATTGTATTATATCACTAGGTATTGATGATGATACAAATACTTTTTCTATAATATTTTCTTTTAACACCTTTCCATTTTCATCAAGTATCGCATATTTGCCATCTTTAGATACTTCCCAAAAATGTATTTTCTTATCATTTGTAATAATAGATGTGATTGAATCATAATCATCACTTACTTTTTCAAACTTTTTATTTATTATGTATTCTGTTTTACCATCCTCTGAAACTAACATATAATCAGAATAGCCAGTTTTTACTTTTGCATAAGATGTTTTATTTACAGCATTTCCTGAAAAATCGTAAAAATTATATCCATAACAAGTTGAGTTATCATAACAAGGAATTTGTTTTTTTGAACTCATAATAATTAATGAATTGTCATAATTATTTTGTAAAGATATATCATTATTAGAAAATAGTGAAACTAATGTATCATCTTTCTTACTTAATTTACCATCTTTATAAAAACTATATGTTGACTTAGTATAATCATCTTTTTTTAAATAATTTTTAGTATCTTTGTAGAAAAATACTGTATCATCTACTACGTTACCATCGTTATCATATAATGTATACGTGCTATTTCTAGCAGCAAATCCATCATCTAATATATCAAGTCCATTACTTGCTTCAACACCATCAAGTATTAACTTATCGTTTTTATATACATTATATTTATTATTTTGTAAATAAACACTTAAAATATCACCTTTATGTGTATTAATATAATTTTCACCATCTAAAGTAATTATTCTTTTACCTTCCTTTAAATTATATATATATGTTTTATTATCAATTTCTATCTCACAAAATAAATCTTTACATCGTAAGTCATTATACGAAGTTTTTGAATTGCTATTTATTTCATCTAGCTTTTTTCCATTATAGTCAAATAATATAATTTCATTGCTTAACATTGCTTTATACATATTTGAATCATCTGATGATTCATCTAAATCAAACTTATAATCATCTGTTTTAAAAACTTCTTTTCCTTTTGAATTTAACACATAATTTACACCTTCATTTGATGCTTTATAAAGTGATTCAATTTGTGATATATGAGAATACTTACCATACTTTACAACAAATTTACCACTAGTATTTATAATTCCATATTGTCCATCATCATTTTTAACAACTGATGATCCATTATAAAAATCACATTCATTTGAAAAATCAAATTTTGTTATTTGTTTTCCTTCTGCATTAAACACAGCATATTTTCCATTATTATCAGAAATACAAAAAGCATTTTTATTTGATATAGTTTCATTGTTATTCTCATTTTGAATTATATTATTATTTTTCTTACTAAGGAATATAAGTGAAATTATAATGGCAACCAAAACTACAATAAAAATTAAAATTATATTTCTTAAACCTTTTTTATCTCCCATATTTTTACCTCCATCTTCTTTTTCATAATAACATATCAAAAAAGCGTGTTCAATAAAATAATCGTATTAATCGTAAAATAATGTAAATTATTCAATTAATTTTTCTACTACTTTAAACGTTTTTTCAAGACCACCAGATATTCCATTATTAATCATATCTGATAATGTATTACCTATATCTGTTACTTTATTATCATATTTTTTTGTATTATCAGTTAAATATTTCTTAATATCTACTTTTTTCCCTTCCTTTAAATCTTTTTCAAACTCTTTCATTTTTTCATTAGTAAGAGTTGTTTCTTCTTTTTTCTCATATTCATAATAACCAGAAACAGACGCTATATAAAAAGATATATATAACGTAAACAAAACAAATATAATTGTATTAAAGATTTTTTTAGGTTTTATTTTCATTTATCATCACCATTAATATATTTATTAAATATAAATGTTAATGCATCAATTGTATTTGTTACCTCTTCAATAGTATTTTCTTTCGCACCAAGTTCAATTAACATTATATTTTTATTTAAATCTTGGTTATAATACGCTTTTCTTTCATAAATACCTCTAGATAATCCTGGATAATATTTATCCATTAATGTATCTAATTCTGTCATATTTTTCTTATTTTCTAAATAGTTTTCATTTTTTGTACCTAATACAAATAAAACTCTTGCATAATTTTTATTATTTATTGTACATGTTGAAATATTTTTATCAACTGAATCTCTATGCATATCTATATAATATTTAATACTTTGATATTTATTTATTTTTTCTTTTAAAAATATTCTAGTAGTATTATAAAAATCATTATCACTTATTCCGGATACTCTATTAAATTCATTTATATTAGTATCTTCTACAATAGTATTTATATTACTTTTATTTAGACTTTCCGCAAGTAAATAAGATGCCATAAGAACATTTGGATTTACATTAGAATTTTCAAATCCACTATTAGAATATGTTTCAAGTTGATGTGTATTATATAAATATATAATAGGGTTTTCTTTATCTTTTAATGGATTTTCAACATATGATGTTATCTTTTCATATACAGATGCATTATAATCATCTTCTTTTGCTTCAGCATCTTTTGTATATTTATTTTTTGTTTCACTTTTTGATGATTTTATATTACTAGATAAAAGTGTCGTAGGATCTTTTAAATCAATATTTGATACCATTTTTAAACTTTCCTCTAATAATATTTTTTTATTATCCTTTTTATATGCTGCACTAAGTAAATAATCAACATATTTCTTATCTTTTATATCTATGTCTTTTTTTGATAAAAAATTAAATGTAAATGAATAAGACAGATATATTGCGAATATAAAAATTAATAATTTAAATATTCTTTTAGGAAAAATCTTCTTTTTTTTACTATGATTTTTTAATTTAGCCCTTTTCATAGAAATCACCCTATAAATAGAATAATCCCTGTATTTTAAATAAAGTGTCGATATATATTATAATTTAAAAAGTTTACACTTTTAAGTGTGTAACCTTGTCATGAAGTGCATTATTTATTCCAGTTGATATTACATTTGCGAGCCTATCAATAACAAAATCTATTTCTTTTGGTGTAACTATCATATTATATCCAACTGGATTTATAGCCTCTATTAATAATGATTTAAAGTCTTCTTCTTTTAAAGTTCCAATTAAACCAAAAAGATTATTTTTTTCATCAATTTCAAGATTATTTTTATCTATATTAGTTCTTACTATTTTTAATTTTTCTTTTGGATTATCCATATTATTTTTCATATAACATATATAATTTTCTAAATATTTAAGTGTATCATTTACTATTGTTACAGTATCTACTACAGTTGGAACACCAACCGCAAATACTGGTATATTAAGTACATCCTTACTAATTTCTTTTCTAGTATTTCCAATTCCTGATCCAGGATTTATTCCAGCATCTGTTATTTGTATTGTTTTATTTACTCTATCAACATTGGATGCTTTTAGTGCATCAACCACAATTACAAAATCTGGTTTTATTTCTTTTATAAGTGCATATATAATATCACTAGTTTCTATTCCTGTTTGTCCCATAACACCAGGATTAAATGCAGATACTACTCTAAAGCCATCTTCTACATTTATTCCAAGAGAAAACAAATGATTTGTGACTATTATATCATTAATAGAAAGTGGTCCTAGTGAGTCTGGTGTACTTTTTTCATTTCCAAGACCAATTATTATACATGATGCACTAGATGGTATATTATTGCTTTCAATCATTTTTTTAAGTTCACTCGTAAAAACTTTTTCAACATTTATAGAATTATTATAATCGGTCACATCATCAAACGCTATTGTTATATATTTGCCACATTTTTTATTAAACTTATCTTGATTTTCTTTTGTTACATCTACTGTAAATACCTTTATTCCATTTTCTTTTTCTTCTTTTAACTTTTCAAGTTCTTCATTATTTACTCCATCAATAGCTAAATCTGTCCTCATATTCATAACATTTAAATCAATATTATGACTCACTTTTCATCACCTCTTTACTATTTTTACCAAAAATCACAATTATTATTGATTTTTTATTGTAAATTTGATAAAATTAAGTGAGTTAAAGGTCATGGAGGTGAAAAAATGGCAAATATTAAGAGTGCAAAAAAAAGAATTAAAGTTAATGAAACTAAAAGAGCTAATAATGTACCTGTAAAATCTGTTATGAAAACAACTATAAAGAAAGCTTTAGTTAATCCAAGTGAAGAAACATTAAAAGAAGCAAACAAAAAAATTGACAAGGCTTTAAATAGTGGAATTATTACTAAAAATAAAGCAGCTAGACAAAAATCTCGTATAGCTAAAAAATTAAATAACAATAATTAATATCTTTCATAGATATTTTTTTTATTTTCTGATATTATAATATTAGGTGATTACATGAAAAAGAAACTTATTACTATTATCTTTTTTCTAGTCTGTTTAAATATTGTAGATGCTAAATTTTTAAATTATAGAGTTCATGATTATGCAGAAAAAATTATTTTAAATAATGATTATAAAATTATAACTAATTTAAATGCACTTGAAACAAATGAATATAAACAAAAAAATTTCAGTTCATATGTTAGTGAAACAAATGACTTCTCCCCTAAATCAAAACAAGATTTGTTAAATATATATTATACTGTCTTAAACAATGGTTGGGATAATTTTTCATTTTATTGTGATAAAAGCTATAGTACATGTATTAGTGATATGGAAGAACTTGCTAAAGGCAAAACTAAGTTTTCTTATATTAACCAATTAGTACACCCTTTTAACACATTTGAAACAATTGAAACAAATTATAGTACAAATGGAAGAATAGATATCAAGATAAATAAAAAATATTCTAATGAAGACATAGAGAAAATAAAAAATAAAATGAATGAAATAACTTTAAAACTAAACATTAATTCTTATAATGATGTTAATGACAAAATTAAAGTATTTCATGATTATATAGCAGAAACTAATAAATATGATAAAGACAAAGAAGATGGTGGAAATTCTATATATCATTCTGATACTGCAATTGGAACTTTATTCGAAGGTGAAAGTATATGTAGTGGATATACTGATACACTCGCAATATTCTTAAATATGCTTTCTTTAGATAATACTAGAGTTTCAACAAGTGATCATATTTGGAATGTAGTTAACATAAATAATAAATGGTATCACATAGATTTAACTTGGGATGATCCAATTGTATCTACTGGTAAAGATGTAGTTATATATGATTATTTCTTAATAACAACAAATGAATTAAAAAACAAAAATGATGGTGAACATAATTTTAATGAAGAATTTTATAACTTTCTATATTAAAAACGACTATTTAAAAAAATAGTCGTTTATTTTATTTTCTACATCATTTATAGTATTATCAAAATTATTAAAATCTACATTAAACCAATTTAAATTTAATTTATTATTAAACCATGTATATTGTCTTTTGGCATAATGCCTACTATTTTTTTTGATTAAGTCAACTGCTTCTTCTTTTGATATTTTTTTATCAAAGTAAAGAAATAATTCCTTATATCCTATAACAGTTCTTAAGCTTTTTGCATCTCTATTTTTATTATAAAAATACTTAGCTTCATCTTCTAATCCATTTTTAAGCATTATATCTACTCTTTTATTAATTCTATCATATAAAATGCTTCTATCGACCGTAAGACCAATAAAATAAACATTATCATATAAAAGATTATCACCAGTTTTATTTTCTGCATTATTTTCTAAATTAATTAATTCACGAATAAGTCTTCTGTTATTATTTTTGTCTACCATTGAATTCGGATTTATCTTATATATTTTATCTAATAATTCAGAGTTTGTTAAATTATCATATTTATGACTATCTTCTTCTTTATTAAATCTATAATCATATAATAATGCTTTGATATAAAGTCCTGTTCCACCTACAATAATTACATTTTTATTTTCTTTTAGTAATTTATCTAGTACCTTTCTAGCATCTATTTGATAATCATATACTGTATAATCTTCATCATATTCTTTTATATCAAATAAATGATGAGGAATACCTTCTTTTTCTTCTTCTGTTACTTTTGCAGACGCTATATCTATTTTTTTATATACTTGCACACTATCTGCATTAATTATTTCTGCATTATATTTTTTAGCAAGTTCTATACTTAACTTTGTTTTACCTACGCCCGTTGGTCCCGCTATTACTATAATCATAATTTCACCTTTTTTCTAATGTCTTAAATGTTTTCCATTTTGGATCATCATTATTTATTTCATTTATTATTTCTTCAAGATTTAATTCTGAAACTTCATCTATTACTTTCTTTGCCAAATCTATGCTCATTACTTTTGTATCGCCATCTTTAAAGAAAATTTTATCTTCAATTATATCTAAAATGGTAACATTATATTTATCTATTAGTTCTTTATTTGTTATATCATAATCATTATAAATATCGTTAGAAAAGAATTCTAAATAATTATTATAAAATAAATAATCCGTTACTAAATGTAATAAATATCCTTTATTCAAATCAGAATCCAATGTATTCTCATCCAAATACCTTTTTAAATTTGGTTTACTTGTTTTAATACCATAATGTGATGCCTTTTTATCCTCATACAAATCTGGTTTAATTGCACCCAAAAGAAATTCATTATGATTTTTAATATTACCATGTTTTCTAATATATTCTTCAACGACTGCTAAATGAACTACAAATCCCGCCATAATTTCTCCTTAATTTTTTCAACAATATATTTATTTCATATTTCAGTAATGAATTTATGAATAATTTTTAATAATACTATCTAGTTCTCTTTTATATCTATAAACATGTTCAACATTTTGTGCTGGTTCTGTTTTTATTGTTTCGCCATCTTGATATATAACATTATTTTTAGGAAATAATTCTATATATTCATCTATATAATTTTTTCCAATTGAGTTTGCAATGCGTCTCATTGCTGTTTCAGTTACCTGATGTAAGCACAAATTTTTTTCTTTTCTACTATCTGTATTTATATAATTATAATATATTTCTTCATAATTAACAGGCTCTAAAATATTAATTTTTACCTCATTATCTGTAGGAAAATAGTTATCTAACTCTTCTATTTTTCCATCTATTTTTATAGCGACAGGTATTATACTTGGTTTGAATTCATCACCAATTGAAGAAAATAATATTCTTTCAGCTCCTGTTCTACCTTTATAAATATTCCCATCATCTTCAATATAGGCACCTTCAGGAAAAATACTAAGAATATGACCATCCTTTAGTAACTTTGCCGAATATTCTAAACACATCTGTGAGTATACTATTCCACCATGTGCTTCTATTGGAAAACCATTTAAATATTTATTTACAACATTTTTTCTTAAGGTATCATTCTTATACATCAACCTTGAACTTATCAAACTAATAATATCTTTATCTATAACACATGGAACATAAAATATATCCATTAAACAACTATGATTAGACACAAGAATTGCAGATTTATTTTCTTTAATATTCTCTAATCCATTTACACTTATGTTTAATTTTTCTCTTAACTCTCTTAATTCATCAAGTTTACTTATCGTTACTTACCTCTTCAAATACAAGTTCACTCATTATTTTATGTCCATCAAAATTATAATGTAATCCATCATCAAATAAAGGAATATTATTTATAAATATGCTTTCAATATTATTTTTTTGAAAATAATCTATTATTTCTTTCCTCTTATTTTCACTGTTTTCATCAAAAATTATACTTGCATTTACTTTATAATCAAAATTAGCTGGCAAAATATAAATAATATCTGGAAATTTACTATTAAAATACTTTTTTCTATCATCTATATCCTCATACATATCAGAAATAGTTTTTTTATACCATAATAAATCCTCTATTACTTTTTCTGAACTTTTATTATATTTCATTTGTAAATCATTTGTTCCAAGAGAAATTATTAATGTATCAACAGGAGCATTGGTCCTAAAAGTTGATATAAAAGATTCCTTGCCATTCTTATATGTTTTTAAAGTTTCTTCATTTCCTGCAAGCCTACCAGGTAACCCTTCTTGTAAAATTTTATATTCACTTCCAAGTTTTCTTTGAAGAATATTAGGCCACTGTTTTTCATCTTCTATTCTTTTACCTAATATAAAATTATCTCCCCAAGTATTTGAATCACCATATATTAATATTTTTTTCTCCTTAAACCGCTCTTTTAAATAATTTATCTAATTCATATTTTGGATAATGTATTATTGTTGGTCTACCATGTGCGCAATTAAATGGATTCTCGCACTTTTTTAACCTTTCAATTAAAGTCTTCATTTCTTCCATAGAGATTGGATCACCTGCTTTAATAGATGCTTTACATGCCATCATTGCAGAAATACTATCATTAAATCTTTCTAAATCAAAATTCTTGTTCATAGTTATTATCTTTTCTAGGCAGTTTCTAATAAATACTTCTTCTAAACCTTCTTTAAACCAAGTAGGATGTGCTTTAACAATAAATGAATTCATACCAAATTCTTCAATATCAATACCTAGACTTTTTATAAAATCCATATGTTCTTTTATTATTAAAAATTCTTCCTTTGGATATTCTAAATTTATTGGAAATAACATACTTATTGTATCTTTAGTAGGATTTGCCATTGCCTTTTTATATTTTTCATAATTTATTCTTTCTGCCGCAGCATGTTGATCCATTAAATACATTCCTTTTTCACTATGGCATACAATATATACACCAAGTACTTGTCCAACAGGTTCCATAAGTGGGAATTCTCTTTTTTGTTCTTCTTTTGTTTCTGGTGGTTGATAATTATAATCATTTTCTTCTTCTTTTATAATATTGTCATTAGATGAAAAATCAAGTACATATTCCTTTACTTCTTTTTTTTCTTCCTCATTAACATTAATAGTTTCTACTATATTATCAACTTTTACACTAGAATTATCTACTGTAGGCGCTAAAAAATGAGAATTTAATGCTTCTTTAATTTTTTCAAAAACTAAATTTTTTAAGTCATCAAAATTACTAAATTTAATATCCATTTTTGATGGATGAACATTAACATCTGTTAATGATGGATCAACATCAATATTTAAAACTACTACTGGATACCTATTATCAAATTTATATTTATGATATGCATCATTTATTACTTTATTAAGTTCTGAATTTCTAACTACTCTTCCATTTACAATAGTTATTATATGATTTCTATTAGACTTAGTAACTTCAGGAAGTGATACATAACCATATACTTCATAATCATTTGTTTCACCTTTAACTAAAAGCATTTTTTTAGAAGTTTTGACTCCATATATATCATTTATTGTTTTAAGTAAATTACCGCTTCCACTAGTTTTAAGTACAATATTACCATCATTAATAAGTGTAAACCTAATATTTGTATGAGATAGAGCCTCTCTACTTACAACCTGCGTAACATTAGCAAGTTCTGTATATAAACTATTTAAATACTTAAGTCTAGCAGGTGTATTATAAAATAAATCTTTTACTTCTATAATAGTACCTCTTCTCATTTCACCATTTTCTTTTTTTACTAAATCTCCTGCTTCAAGTGTATAAATAACGCTATCTGTTCCATCACAAGAAGATATAACAACATTTGATACACTTGCGATTGATGGAAGTGCTTCACCTCTAAATCCTAATGTATTTATATTAAACAAATCATCCTCATCTTTAATCTTACTTGTTGCGTGTGAACCAAAACAAAGAAGTGCATCATCTTTGTCCATTCCAATACCATTATCAGTTACTTTTATTGATTTTACACCTGATGATTTCAATTCTATTTTAATTTCAGTACTTTTAGCATCAATACTATTTTCTACAAGTTCTTTAACAACTGATGCACATTTTTCTACTACTTCACCAGCCGCTATTTTATTTGCGAGTGATTCACTCATTACTCTTATTTTTCCCATATATTACCTACTCCCAATAAACTATATTATAATAAAAAAGATTATTAATCTTTTTTCATAACTAATTTCATATTATCTGAATTTAATAATTTATTATACTTTTCTAATTCTAAATTAACTGTAGATTCGTCCAAATCAAATTTTTCATGAGTTGAAGGCAAATCTTCTTTAAATTCATCATTATTTAATTTTTCCATAAAATTATTCATAAACTTTTCACTAGAAGATTTATTATTTTCATTTAGCTTACCTAGAAATTCTCCTGTTATCGAATCTATCACGATTAACGGTGTATAAACTTCATCAATTGAATCAGTATTAATTTCACAAATTTTTGATCCACCTATACTTACTAATGTATTAAAAAATCTATCAACATTTTGTTTTCTCTCTATTAAAAAGTCAATCACAACTTTATTATCTCTTCTATATACCTCATCTAATGATGCATTCATTATGTATAGTTGATCAACCTCTTTAAAATCATCTCTAAGCATTTTCATTCTTTTTTGAAATTCTTTTTCTGACATTTGTCCGTTATCATATAATTCTTGGTAAAAGAAATAACTATCAATAAGTCCATTCTCCATAATAATTATATCTGGATTTTGTTTTTTTGCGTCATCTAAATCTTTTTTTATTGCTTCTATCATATGATCATTAAATTTTAATGATGGCATATTTCTTACATTTTTATATGTCAAATCAGTAACAGGATCATCTAATACTTTAACAGTTATTCCTTGTTCACTAAAAAATTCTTTTATTTTTTCAATACATAAAGTCTTTCCTGTTTTAGGTAATCCGCATAATTCTATTACATAAGGTTCTACTTTTTCACTTGATATTATATCCTTAATTTTATTTCTTTTAATTAGTGATTTTTTAATTTTTTCTAGTCTTCTAATAATTAATTTTCTTTCCATATCATCTGAATCAAAATCATATTTTACCATATTCCCACCTCTAAAATATCTATCTATAAATATTATATTAATAAAAACAATATATGTATAAATTAATTATAACAAAAAAGAAAAAGAATTCAATGATTTTTATTATTCTTTTTCTCCTAACTCAAATAAAATTAGTTATTATTTGTATATCGTTTTACTTGCTCTAATTCACTTTCTAAATTACTTCTATAATTTAATTTAACTATTTCCTCTTCTAAAACACAAAGTTTTACTAAATACTTTTTTAATATTTCTAATTCGATACTTGGATTTAATTTTATACTATTATAATTTTCTATAACACTATTTATATATTCATTCCCTATATTTGATAATTTTATTTTATATTTTTCTTTTAATTCTTCATTCATATTTGGATCTATTTTATCCATTACTTTCTTTATTTCAAGAAGAAATTCATTAGAAACAATATCATTATCTTTTTTTGGAAGTTCAAGTAACCCAGAATTATTTTCATCATATTTGTTTTTCAATTGTTTTTCTAGATACAAAATATCATATAGTGTTAATGATTTAATACTTTTATCTTTTAATAAATTGTATAATGGTATTAACTCATTTGCTACTCTCTCATTATCTTTTATATCGCACATATAATATTTTGAATAAACCTTTAGTCTTTCCTTTGTATCAAATACAAGACACTTTTTCCATCCTGAGTATTTCACAATAGCAAAATCCGGATTAATCGTTGATAGTATTTTACAGTCTTTAGCATAGTATCCATCTGATATAATTGTTATATATAAATCTTCTACCTTACATTTTCTCATAAAACCTCCCGTGCAATATATAATAACATAAAACTATATATATTGCTATACTCTATTTTGAATCTTCTCCTTTTAAATATTCTCTTAATGACTGCACAACTTCTTCTGGAAGTACTTTCTTTAATTCTTCATCACTAGCATTTTTTATACCCGTTAAATTTTTAAATTCTTTAATTAATGCTTTTCTTCTTTTTTCACCTATTCCAGGAATATTATCTAATACTGATGAAAGTGATCCTTTACTTCTTATTTCTTTATGATAACTAATCGCGAATCTATGAACCTCTTCACTTATTTTTTCTAGGAAATGAAATAAATTACTATCTTTTTCTATTTCAATTTCTTTTTCATCTGAAACAAGCGCACATATTCTATGTTTATCATTCTTTTGCATACCATAAACAGGTATATCTAAACATAAATTATCAAGTATTTCCTTACATGCATTTATTTGAATAAGTCCACCATCAACTAATATTAAATCTGGTTTAATTAAATTATCATTAATAACTCTTGAGTATCTTCTTTCTATTACTTCTTGCATTAAATGATAATCATCTTTTGCATCACCCTTTATTTTATATTTTCTATAATCTTTTTTACTAGCTCTTCCATCTACAAATACAACCATACCACTTACAGTATAAGTACCAAATAAATGAGAGTTATCAAATGATTCAATTCTATGAATTGTAAAGCCTAATTTTTTACTTAATTCTTCATTTGCTTTTACACTTCTATCTAAATCATTTTTAATTAAATCAAATTTTTCCATTATCTTAATTTTAGCATTTTCTTCTGCCATATCTATTAAATGTTTTTTAGGTCCTTTACTTGGAGATAATACTTTTACACCTAGTGCATCTGATAAAAGATCTAAATCTAAAAAATCTGGTACAAGAATTTCTTTAGGTAAATCATTATTTTCATAAAACGATAATATAAAGTTATTTAAGCATTCTTCTTTTTCTTCATTTTGTTCATAAATATAACTATTTCTTTCAACCAGTTGTCCACTTCTAGAATGAAATACCTGCATAGATATATAACCTTTATATTCATAAGCATTAAATATATCTCTATTTACATTATCAGTTAAATCTATTTTTTGTTTTTCAAGTACTTTATCTATATAATCTAATAATTCTTTTATTTCTCCTGCCTTTTCAAAATTTAATTTTTCTGATGCGTCATACATATCTTTTTTTAACTTAATTACTATATCATTATAATTACCATTTAAAAAGGAAGTTATTTCTTTTACCATTTCTTCGCATTTTTCTTTATCTACATTTTTAGTACAATATCCAAGGCACTCACCTATATGATAATATAAACATGGTTTATCAGGAAATGTTTTACATTTTCTAAGAGGATATATTCTATTTAACATATTTACAATACTTCTTGCAGCATATGAACTAGGATATGGTCCAAATAATTTAACATCTTTTTTTACTCTTTTATGTCTTGGCCTTACAATATCAAGTTTTGGATATGGAATAGTAGTAAGCGCTATATATGGATATGATTTATCATCTCTAAAAATAATATTATATTTAGGATCATATTTCTTTATTAAATTAATTTCTAAAAGAAATGCCTCTTTTTCTGACTCTGTAACTATATACTCAAATGTTGATATATTTGAAACAAGTGCTTTTGTTTTACCTGTTTTTTCTCCTCTAAAATAACTACTTACTCTATTTTTAAGTATTTTTGCTTTACCTACATAAATAACCTTACCTGTATTATCTTTCATAAGATAACAACCTGGTTTTCTAGGTAATAATGCAAGTTTACTTTGTATATGTTTTTTTGTATTTTCATCCATATTAATCATTCCTTCTAAATTATTTTACCATATTTTTATAAATTATAGTATAATTGTTTTAGGTGAAAAGAATGTATATTATAGATAAGAATGCTGAAAATGAAATAATTATTAAAAAATCAAGATTTATTACAAAACTATATTATATTGAGGACGTAAATAAAGTTAATGATATTATTAATGAACTAAAAAAAGAATACAAAAAATGTACTCATATTTGTTACTCGTATATTATAGGACCAAATGCTAAAGCAGTTGATGATGGTGAACCATCTGGTACAGCTGGTAAACCCATTTTAAATGTGCTTCAAAAAAAGAATATGACTAATGTTTTATGTGTTGTTATTAGATATTTTGGTGGAATTAAATTAGGTGCTGGTGGACTTGTTAGAGCATATACTAAAAGTGCATCAGAAGTAATAAAATTAGTTAATTTAATGGAAAAATAAAAATTAGGAAAAACTCCTAATTTTTTTATTTTATAACTAATTTAAAGGAAAACCATATTGTCTCAAAGAATATTCATGATTAGAAACTTTCTCTCCATTACATTGTTCTATAAAACCTTCAACATCATACTTTCTATGTTTACCCTTTTTCTGTTTTTTATACATTTTATATAAACAGTATGACATTCTAAAGTTAGATTTTTCGTCGTTATCTTCATAATTTTTGACATATTCATCATAACTGGCTCCAACATAGAATTTATCACTTTCAATTGGTACATTATTATTAAGCACTTTTATAAAAGAATCATAAGTTTTTTGCATTTCTTCTGAATCATTTTGGCCTAATTCTGCTAATTCTCTCATTTTTATCACTAAACTTAGAAGTGTATAATCTCTTGCTGCAGTAAAGCCTCTCATAAAACCAATACCAGTATGTAAATCCAATTTAAAATCCTCTGCTATTTGATTAACTATAGTTGGAAGATTGTCATAATCAACTGAATCACTATTAAATGATTCATTTATTGCTGAATAAATAATTTCTTTCAAAAAATTTGTTCTTTTCATTTTAAAATTCCTCCCCCTTTTTCAAAAGATGGACATTATATTAGCATTAAAGTACTTTTTTGTCAAATTTTTAAAATATTATTTATAACAATTAGTATTATTCTTTAAGTTATCAGCAAAATTTGATATTCTTTTACTCATTACTTCTGTATCTTTTATTCCAAGTAAATACATAAGTTCCCAAGCATCATGATACGCTATTTTAACATTTGCAGATAAATTTTTACTTTTTTGATAATTTTTTATAGTATCTATTTCAGTTTTATAATAGCTATTCATATATTCTAAATCATATACTAAATCAGAATCTATATATGGTTTTAATTCGTTTTTAAATGAAGTAGTACATTCATTCATTTTAGTGTCATCTTGTCTAAAGAATGAAAGATCAGTACCTATATTATAACTACTATGATATCTATTTATCATTTCTACCATTGATTCTTTTACATCTACTGTTGATCTATTTTCATCGTCTTCTGCTGAAAATGTATATGATCCAGTATATATTAAGGCATTATCAGTTGTTATATATTTCTTCATAGTAACATAATACATAATTGTTACATTATCACTATTTTTAAGTACTTCTTCAAGCATATTTTTTTCGTTATTATCTTCATCATAATATGTTAATTTTGATAAAATATTAGGTATATCAAATTCTACTTCTAAACCTAATTTATTAGCGTATTTATATGCTGCTTTTGCAAAATTAATATATGCGATTCTTCTTTTACAGTTTTTAGCATCTTCACTTTGTCCGCCAATCCATTTTCCATAACCAAAATCTTCGTTTCCATTACCATAAAATTCTATATCATAATGCATACCTTCTACTCTAGCATTAATTCCCTCTTTACTCATTTTGTCATTAAATGATTTTATTTCATCATAATATGTATTAATTGTTCTTTCATATCCATCTTCTTTAATTGAAGTAGGATCACCTATTAAATTATATATTTTTATATCTTTACTATTTGCATAGACAATAAAATCTTTGAAAGTATCTAATAAATATCCTGATTCAATAGGAATATATATTTTATTAATTCCATTTTCACTAAATAAATCTATTACTTTTTCTCTTAATTCTTTATTTGTAACATATTTAAGTTCATTTTCATCATTTATATTTACCCAAAACCAAGTAGATCCCTCATTTACCATATTTGTATTACACTTATCTTTTGTAAC
>FR893558.1:0-10248 GCA_000433675.1 Clostridium sp. CAG:433 | reverse complement strand
GTCACCTTTTTAATTTTCTTATCATTAAACTCTTTTTTTATACATAAATTTAATGAATCAGAATAAAATGCAAGTTTTATTTTACCATCACTATTTATAACTAAATTACCACTATCAGGACTAGTTCCCTTATATTTTAATTCTTCGTTATTTTTTAGTTTTCCATTTTCAAATTCAAAATTATAATTACCTGTAATATTATTTTGAAAATAATAATATTTAACAGAATCACTAATTCCATATGCTGAATCTATAAATGCTTCTTCTTTTGATTTATTTATAACATCTAATACTTTAGGGACAGCAATTACCATAATTACAGATAAAATAATTATAACCGCAAGTAATTCAATTAATGTAAATCCTTTTTCTCTTTTCATACTTTTCTTCCTTTTCCTTAAAAAGAACCTAAAATTAATTTTTAAGTTCTTCTAATTTTACACTTACAAGTTTTGATACACCAGATTCTTGCATAGTAATACCATAAAGTACATCAGCATATTCCATTGTTTTCTTTTTATGTGTAATTATTATAAACTGAGTATCACCCTTGAATTCTTTTAAATATTTACCAAAATTATCTACATTTACTTCATCAAGTGCGGCCTCAACTTCATCAAGTATACAAAATGGTACTGGTCTTACTTTCAATATTGAAAATAATAACGCAATTGCGGTTAAAGTTTTTTCACCACCTGATAAAAGTGATATATGTTGTAATTTCTTTCCTGGTGGAAGTGCAATTATATCAATACCTGTTTCAAGAATATTAGATGGATCTGTAAGTTTAAGTTCTGCCTTACCACCATTAAATAATTTTCTAAAAGTTTCATTAAATGCTTCTTTAATCTTATTAAATGTTGATGAAAATTTATCTTTCATTATGTCATCCATTTCAGTAATAATTTCTAAAAGAACATTTTCAGCATTTGTTAAGTCTTCTTTTTGTTTATTTAAAAACTCATATCTTTCTTTTACTCTATCATACTCTTCTATCGCACCAACATTAACATCTCCTAGAGATTTTATTTCTCTTTTTAGAGTACTAACTATGCTTCTTGCTTCATCAGAATCAATTTCAAGGATATATTTTTCTTTTGCTTTTTCATAAGAAATAGAATAATCATTTGTAAGTATATTAAGTAAATTATCTATTTTAACATCTAATCTGTTAACTTTAATTTCATGACTCTTTAATTCTTCTTGAGCCTTATTATATTCTTGATTATTATTTTTAAGTGATGACTCATTATTTATTAAATCTTCATTTTCTAGTTCAATTTTTTTATGAATTTGATTAATTTCAATATTTAGTTCATCTCTTTTTTCTATTTCTTTATAATATTCATTTAATATTTTTTCTTCTTCATTAGTAATAACATTATTTACTATATTTTGATTATTATATAATTCTGTCATTAAAGTACTTTTTTCATTTGTTAAATCATCTAATACATTATATTTATTCTTAAGTATTTCACTATTTGAATTTACACTAATAATTATAGAATTTTTTTCAAGTTCTAAATTAGTATAATTATCATCTACTTCATTAATTTTGTTTTCTATTTCTTTTATTTCAGAATCTAAAACATCAATGTCTTTTATTACATTTTCTAGTTCATATCTTTCACTTAGTATGCTACTCTTTTTAAGTGATCCACCTGTTATTGAACCACCAATATTTACAACTTCACCAGTCATTGTTACTACCTTATATCTATTTTTTAATTTTTTTGATATAAGATTTGCATTATCTATATTATCAACAACAACGATTGTTCCAAGAAGACTTAAAACAATATTTCTATACTTAGTATCATATCTTACTAAATTAGATGCTATATCAACAAAACCATTCATAGATTTTATAGTTTCATAGCTTTCACTATCAATACTTCTTGGTTTTATTACGCTTATTGGAAGGAAAGTTGCTCTTCCAAGATTATTATTTTTTAAATATCTAACTGCTTCTTTAGCATCTTCTTCATTATCACAAACAATATGCGATACACTGCTCATCAAAGATACTTCAAGTGCTTCAGAATATTTTTCTTCAAATTCAAGTAATTTACCAAGTACACCATGTATACCTGTTAGTTTAGGATTATTGAGTACATTTTTTACACTATATGGAAGTGATGAATTATTTTCGAGTGAATTCATTAATACTTCTTTTCTATGTTTTTGAGCTGTTATTTCTCTTAATTTTTGATTTAATTTACTATTTAAATTTTCTTTATTTTTTTCTATTTCACTAAGTTTTATTTCAGTATTATTTAATTTTTCGCCTATTATTTTATTATTTGACTTTTCTGATTCTATTTCTTTATTTAATGCTGATATTTGAGATTCAATTTTTAATATTTTTTCTTTTAAAGATATTATATTATCATGAAGTTTTACATCTTCTGAATTATATTTACTTCTTTCAGAAATCATTGCCTTTTCACCAGATAATTTTTCAGCATTAGCGCTTACCTTTACAAGTTCTTGTTGTTTTAAATAAAGTTCACTATTAAGTTTACTTATATTATTTTTTATTGTTTCAATCTTTGCTTGTTCACTAGAATTTTCTGATAACATTTTAGTAATTGAAAGTGTAAGTTCACTTACCTTTTCCTTGCTATATTTATATTCATAATTATATTTTTCTATATCATTTACAGTAAGAGCAATTTCTACATTTTCTAACTTTTCTTTTTTTTCTAAATATATTTTAGCATCTTCACTTTGTTTTTTAAGTGGTTCCATATTTGTATTTAATTCAGATATAATATCATCTACTCTTGCCATATTATCATGTGTTTTAGATAATTTTCTAAGAGCTTCATCTTTTCTTTTTTTATACTTAAGAACTCCAGATGCTTCTTCAAAAATAACTCTTCTATCTTCTGCTTTTCCACTTAATATATTCGCAACATCACCTTGTGATATTATGTTAAATGATTCTTTTGATGCACCTGTATCCATAAATAATTCTAATATATCTTTAAGTCTCGTTTTTGTATTATTTATAAAATACTCATTTTCACCTGTTTTATATATAGTTCTTTTTATTTGTACTTCATCATATTCAATATTTAAATACTTATCACTATTATCAAATACTAAAGTAACGGACGCAAATGATGCGGCCCTTCTACTTTTACTACCAGTAAATATTACATCACTCATTGATCCTTCACCACGAAGTTGTTTTACAGATTGTTCTCCTAAAACCCATCTTACTGCATCAACCACATTACTTTTACCAGAACCATTAGGTCCAACAATACCAGATATACCATTTGTAAGTTCTATATCTATTGTATCCGCAAATGATTTAAAACCACTTGCTTTTATCTCTTTTAAGTACATACTATCAACATCCTAATCTATTTTAATACTTCTTAATTATACAATAAAGATAAAAATAAAGCAATGATTATGTTTTAAAAGGCCTTATATAATAAGGAAAAGGCATAAATAACTCATGGTACTAAGAAAAATAAAAAAAGCATATATTTAATTAGGAAGTGATGTAATGTTTTTAAGTATTTTAGCAGCTGCTTTAAAAGGTATGTTTTGTTTTACAGGAAGTTATTCAAATAATATATTTCCAGATCCATTATCTAGTGAAGAAGAAGAATATTATATTAAAAAATATTTAGATAATAATGATAAGGATGCGAGAAACACTTTAATAGAACATAATTTAAGGTTAGTTGCGCATGTTGTAAAAAAATATGAACACACTAGAAAAGATACAGATGATTTAATAAGTATTGGGATAATTGGCTTAATTAAAGGAATTGATACATATTCACATAAACATGGTACCAAACTTGCGACTTACTGTGCAAGATGTATTGATAACGAAATACTTATGTATTTTAGAAATGATAAAAAAAATAGTAAAAATATAAGTATTGATGAAAAAGTTGGATTTGATAAAGATGGTAATGAAATAACATTTATGGAAATATTAAAAACACCTAAACCAGATTTTGCAGAAGACTTACATATTCAAAATAATATTAAATTATTATCTAAATATATAAATATATTATCTGATAGAGAAAAAAGTATAATATATAAAAGATATGGACTAAATAATACCGAAGAATTAACACAAAAAGAAATTGCTAAAGAACTTGGTATATCAAGAAGTTATGTTTCAAGAATTGAAAAAAGAGCCTTAACAAAGCTCCTTAGAGAATTCATAAAAAATAACCAATACACTAAATAGTATTGGTCTTTTTTAATTTGCTTTTTTTAATTCTAATTTTTTAGGTGCTTCCATTTTTTCTTTTTCTGCATTAGCTAATTCTCTTTTATATCCAGCATAAGTTTTATATTCTCTAGCTGTTAAACCTCTTGATAATTTTGTAGCTCTTAAATACGCTACTGCATCTCTTAAAGAATCTATATTATTCATTATAACCTCTCCTTTTGGCAACGATTAAGATAATATCATATCAAACAATAATTGTCAATTTATTCGACATATTTAGACAAAAAAAGTTATCTAAAATATAGTATTCTATATAAATAAAAAAAATTACACTATTGTGCAATTTTTTCAACGTCTAATTTAACATCTATTCCATTTAAGTTAAAGTTTTCACTTAAATCTTCTTTTTTAACTATATCAACAGATAAAGTTTCCTTCTTTATGTAGTCAGCAAATTCACTTATTATAGAGTCAATATCACCATAATAATATAATGTAATTCTATCTGCCACATCAAAATCTTTAACTTTTCTTAAATTTTGTACTTTTGATACAAGTTCACGAACAATACCTTCATTTATTAAATCTTCTGTTAAAGTAGTATTTAATATTATAAAGTTATTATTTTCTTTAGCAGCATCAAATCCTTCTTTTGATTCGATTCTTATATCAACCATTTCTTTTGTTATTTCAAGGTTTTCGCCATTAAATGCAGCAATAATAGTATTTCCATTTTGAAGTTTATTTACGTCTTCATCATTTAAAGTACTAAGCATTTTAGCATAATTATTTATTTCTTTACCAAACATTTTACCACATACTTTAAAATTAGGTTTTATAGTAAAGTTCATATATTTACTTAAATCATTTTCAAATACTACATTTTTAACATTTAATTCTTCTTTAATAAGATCAGTTAAGTCACCAATTAATTCTTTATTTTTTCCATCTATAATAATTTCACTTATTGGTTGACGAACCTTTATTTTAACTTCTTCTCTTGCATTTCTACCAAGTGAAATAAGATCACGAACAAGATCCATTTTTTCTTCTATAGCTTCATTTATCATATTATCATCACATACTGGATAATCTTCTAAATGTACTGATTCTTTTCCTGTTAGTTTAATAAATAATTCTTCAGTAATAAATGGAATAATTGGCGCAAGTAATTTGCATACTCCAGTTAATACTTCATAAGTTGTTTTATATACTGCCTTTTTAGAATCATTAAGTTCTGAGCCCCAGAATCTTCTTCTATTACGTCTTATATACCAGTTAGATAAATCTTCATTTAAGAAAGTAAATACATATTTTGTTACTTTATTTAAATCATATTCATCAAATGCTTCTGTCATATTTTTAACAAGTTTATTATATTTAGATAATAACCATTTATCTATTTCTTCTCTTTTTTCATATGGTACATCAAACTCTCTTGGATCTACATTATCAGTATTCGCATACATTTCAAAGAATGTATATGTATTTTTAAGTGTTCCAAGTATTTTAGAATTTACATCTTTAACTCCTTCTTCATCAAATCTAAGTGGTGTCCATACTGGTGATGCATTAAGCATATAGAATCTTACCGCATCTGCACCAAACTTAGACATTTCTTCTTCTGGATCAATAATATTACCTACTGATTTACTCATCTTTTTACCATGTTCATCAAGCATCATATCATTTACAACAACATTTTTATAACTTGATACACCTGATACTAAAGTAGATATACAAATAAGTGAATTAAACCATCCTCTTGTTTGATCTACTCCTTCTGCGATGAAATCTGCTGGGAACTGACTTTCAAATAATTCTTTATTTTCAAATGGATAATGATATTGTGCATATGGCATAGCACCTGAATCAAACCAAACATCCATAACATCTGTTACCCTATTCATTGTTTTACCACATTTATCACATTTAATATGAACATTATCTATATATGGTCTATGAAGTTCCATAGATTCTATATCTATATTATCTACTGACTTTTCTTTTAATTCGTTTATTGAACCAATACAAGTTACATTACCGCAATCGCAAGTCCAAAGAGGCATTGGACAACCCCAATATCTATTTCTTGAAATTCCCCAATCTACCATACCTTCTAGCCAATTAGCAAATCTTTTTTCACCAACATAAGCAGGATGCCAAGATACTTTTTTATTTGCTTCTATTATTTCTTTTTGTCTTGCTGTTGTTTGTATATACCATGCTGGTTTTGCATAATTAAGAAGTGGTTTTTTACATCTCCAACAATGTGGGTAATCATGTGTTAATTTTATTTTCTTAAATAATTTATCGTTTGCCTTTAAATATTTGATTATTTCTATTTCAAGATCACTATCTGTTACAACTGTTCCTTCCCATGGACCAATTTTATACTTACCATCTTTATCAACTGATTGAACAAATGCAACCCCATTTTCTTTTGCTACTCTAGAATCATCTTCACCATAAGCTGGAGCAATGTGTACAATTCCAGTACCATCAGTATCTGTAACATATGTATCTGCTAAAATAACAAATGCTTTACCTTCTACTTTAGCAAATGGAAGTAATTGTTCATAAGAAAGTCCTTCCAAATCTTTACCAGTAAGTTCTTCTAATACCTTAAAGTCATCACCTAATACTTTTTCAGCAAGTGATTTACCAACTATAAATTTATATCCCATTGATTCAACTTTTAAATACTCATAATTTGGATTAACACATAAAGCAACATTATCTATAAGTGTCCATGGTGTTGTTGTCCAAACAAGTACATAAGTATCTTCATCTTTTAATTTAAATGGTACTATTACAGTATTAACTGATACATTTTTATATCCTTGTGATACTTCATTAGCAGAAAGTTCAGTACCACATCTTGGACAATATGGAAGTACTTTATTTCCATGATAAATTAATCCTTGATCAAATATATTTTTTATAAGCCACCATTCTGATTCAATAAATTCATTACTACATGTAATATATGGATTTTCCATATCTATAAATTGACCCATTTGATCAGTTACTTTTTTAACTATATCAATATTAGTTGCTGTTTCTTTATTACATTCCTTACAGAAATTTTCAATGCCAAATTTTTCAATATCCGCTTTTGACTTAAATCCTAGTTTCTTTTCAACATTTACTTCTATTGGAAGTCCATGTGTATCAAGTCCTATTTTTCTAAGTACTCTATTTCCCTTCATAGTTCTATATTTACAAATAGAATCTTTTATAGTTTTAGCAAATACATGGTGAATACCAGGTTTAGCATTCGCATATATTGGTCCATCATAGAATACAAAGTTCTTACAATTTTTTCTGTTTTCTATTGTTTTATTTAATATGTCTTCACTTTTCCATTTTTTTAATATTTTACTTTCCATTTCTTCATTAGATACTTTATCTAAACTTTCAAATATTTTCATAATCTTATCCTCCTATAATTACATAACCATAATATACTATAAATATTAATAACATGATTAAGCCTTCGCCTTTATCTAGTTTTCTTTTCTTAAATGTTAACAAAAATAAAAGTACTGCCGCTCCTATCATTGTAAACATATCAATATAATTAAATGTTCCAACATTAATGTTTCCTATTAATGCACAAGGAAGTCCAATAACAATTCCTATATTAAAGATATTACTACCAATAATATTTCCAATTGCTATGTCGTTTTCATGTTTTCTAGCAGCTTGTACACTTGTTACTAACTCTGGAAGACTTGTTCCAAATGCAACAATTGTAAGTGATATCATCTTTTCTGATACATTAAGTGCTTTTGCTATAGCACTTGCATTATCAACTACTAAGTTACTACCAGCAACTATTCCAACAAGTCCTATTAACACAAATAATAATGACTTTCCTATTTTGTATGGTGCTTCTTCATTTTCTTCATTGTTATTTTTAGCAATAGATGCTAAATAATAAATAAATACTATAAAGAAAAGTAAAATTACAATTCCATCTGTTCTAGTTATTACATTTGTAATATTTTTATCAAATATATTATCAAATGACAAAACTGTTAATAACACTGAAAATAATATCGTAAGTGGTATTTCTTTTTTTACAGTATTATCTTTAACTACCATAGATGAAAATAATGATGATATACCTAGTATTAATAATATATTTAATATATTACTACCTACTACGTTACCTAATACTATATCTGAACTACCTGAAAGTAGTGCCTTAATAGATACAGCAAATTCTGGTGCACTCGTTCCAAATGCTACTATGGTAAGTCCTATTACCATTTTCGATACTTTTAAGTTTAGCGCTGTACTACTTGCACCATCAACAAATATGTCCGCACCTTTTATTAAAAGTACAAATCCTACTATTAAAAGTAGTATACTTATTATCATTTTTATCCCTCCAATATATAAAAAAAAGCCTATGATGTAAGGACGATTTTTCGCGGTACCACCTTACTTCATAGACTTTTCTATGCTCTTTCTTCATTTAACGCATGAGTTTTACGTTTTACCCTAAATATCAGATAAAAATATCAAGAGTGATCTAATATTTAAATTTATTAATGTCTCTCACCAATTAACATTTTCTCTTTAAATAAACTTTTAAATATCCGTCTCTATCATCTATTCTATATCATCGATTACTTCAATATCATCAACTAATTTTAGTTGTTCTTCTAAATTAATCTTAAGTTTTCTTTTAAACATAATAATATTTTTTCTTAAAAGTGATGCCTGATATTCTATCTTTTCAGATCTCACAAGAGCATCATTAATTATTACGCTTGCATTTTTCTTAGCCTCTTCCAACATTAAATCTCGCTCTTGTTTAGCAACCATTCTAATGTGTTCTCCAGTATTTTCAGCCATAACAATTGCTTTATTTAAAGTAGCTTCTAATTCATCAAACTTTTGTGCTTTTTTAATTAGTTCATCACTAGTTTTTGCATTTTTTATTTGACTTTTCAAAAGTAATATTTCTTCATTTTTTTGTCTATTTGACTCAATTAGTTTTTCAACTTGATTTATTACCTCGTCTAAGAAGCTATTTACTTCTTCTGGATTATAGCCATGAAGTGTTCTACTAAATTTTTCCAAGTTATCACCTCTTAAAGCTATGTGCATTATATTAACACTTTATTTTTATTTTGTAAACCTTTATAGTTCCATATTATCATTTTTTGTTTTTCTAAGTTTGTCTTCTTCTTCACTCATTTTTCCTTGTACATTAATATTCTTTGGTGTACATAAGAATATTCCAGGTCCAAGTTTTTGTAAATCTCCACCAATCGCATATAATGTTCCACTTAAGAAATCAACTATTCTCTTAGCTTGTTCTTGTGTTACTCTTTTTAAATTAACAACTACAGTATTTCTCTTTTTTAAATGATCTGCGATTTGTTGACTTTCTGAGTATGCTCTTGGTTCTAAAAGAATCATTTTATTTCCTTCACTATTTGAATCTTTATATGCTTCATCTATACCTAGTGAATAGTATTCATCTTCACTTATTTCTGATCCAACATTTTCTTTTCCAAAAATTTTATCAAACATTCCCATAATTTATTCCTCCATATTATTTAACTATAGTTAATTTTACCATAAAAATAAATAAATTTAAATATATTTTTGTTATATTTTTTAAAATTAAGTAAAGAAAAAAAGATATTGACTATAATATCTTTAAAATTATTTTTCATTTTTAAGTTTACTAATTTCTTCAACTGATAAGCCTGTTGCCTTTGATATGTCCTCGAGTGGCATATTCATTGACAATAAGTTTTTAGCAATTTCTATAGATTTTTTATTTTCTCCTTTAGAAATGCCATCATTAATACCATTTTCTCTTGCCTCTGAAAGTAAACTATTTTGTATCTTCTTTTTGTCTTCTTCTTCACTCATATATTTTTGAAATTCTGGATTATCATTTACTATTGTTACATTTGTTATATACTTATCTACTATATCATCTTTTGGCATATTTTCCAGCTCCTTTTTATCTAAATCAAGCATTATCATATATTGATTCTTCT
>FR893557.1 GCA_000433675.1 Clostridium sp. CAG:433 | reverse complement strand
AAAGAAGACAAAGAAGTAATAGTATCATTTGTAAAAAAGATAGAGAATCCAAAAACACTAGATAATATAATGTCATATATAGGATATGGAATATTATCAATAATAGGATTAGTAATTTCCGGAATTGTTCTTATAAAAAATAAAACTCAAGAGAAAATTTAATCTCTTGAGTTTTTTAATGTCTTTACTTTATTTTTTTCTTTGTTAATAATCTTATTTTTTACTATAATTCCAGTAGGAATACCACCAAGTATACCAATTAAAACTGCAATACTAATTTGAAATACTTTATGTTGATTTTTATCTTTTATTTTTACAATAACTGTATCATCATTTTTATTTTCATTTTCTTTTAATGCTGGAGTAACTTTTATATAACTTGGTATATTATCAGTTATATGAGTACCATCTTGGTCTATGTAACTAAAATTATATGGATCTACCATGTACCATGCCATTTTTAAACTATCATAATCTCTGTTTTTTAATAAATCAAGTGCAGATACTTTTTTATAAATATAATCATTAGAATTTCCTTCTGGATCTTGCAATTTTGTTTGGGTTACAAAATATTCATCATCAAGCCATGTGCTATCAACAAAATATTCTTGATTATTAATTTTTACTAAGTTCCAAGCATGATTATTATCTACTATATAATTAGCCTTTAAATTTACTCTTTTACAAAGTGCGCAAACAAGTGCTGAGTAATTTCCACAGATTTGAGTATCTTTTTCAAGTGCTCCATATAATTTTCCACCTTCATAAAATGATAATATATCATCACTTGTATTATTTTTTATATTTGGATCATAAATACAATTTTCTAAAACATATATAAGTATTTTATTTAATTTTTCTTGTTCAGAATCTGTTTCTTTAATGTCTAAAGTTTCAACAATTTCATCTATTTTAAAGTTGACGCTTTCTAACTTTTTTAAAAAATCATCTGTAGTACCTGAAATACTTACACCATTTCTTTGTAACACACTAATATCACCATTTGTTATATATGTAGCAGCTGTATAAGGGCCATCAGTAATTTCAAGAGAACTTAAAAATGTTAATTCTGAATAATCAATATTCATATCTCTGCCATTTCCAATTGATAATCTATCTAAGTTTTTAAGATTTTCAAGTGCTCCAGGTTCAATATTAAATCCTGATAAACTTAATATTCTGATAGAATTTGATTCTTTTATAAAATTTATTGCATCTGTATTAGTAAAATCTAAACTGTCATTATTGTTGTTGATTAGTATTAGATGTTCTAAACTTCTTAGTTCATTTATTTTTTTTAGTGATTTTATTGAAGTACAATTTCCAAATTTTATCGTAAGTGTAATTAAATTATTACAATAATTAAGCCAAGATAAATCATCATTTTCGTCAACATCAATACTAAAATAGTATACAGGATTAAAGTCATTTAAATCAGAAATTGTAATATCATCATTATTAGATTTACCAATTTCTTTAGCAATTATTTTTTTGAATTTTTCTGGAACATTAACTATTTTTTTACCGTTTTCTTTACTTACTTCGTAATAATCATTATAATTTGATTTTATTTCCTGAGCATTTGTATTTATAGTTTTTCCTGATAGTAATGTAAGAGAAAGTGTTCCAGTTAAAATTGCTCGTTGAGTTAAATATTTTATCTTTTTTTTATTAATCATTTTTATCTCCTTAATCTGATAAATTTATCAGCGATGATTTATTGTATCATATTTTTATTTAAAAATCACAAAATTGATGAAATATAACATTTTTTTTGATATAATCAGCATATGAGAGGTGTTTTTTATGTATTGTGTTAGATGTGGTAAAAATATGGATGGAGGTAGTAAATATTGTACTTCTTGTGGTTATCCAGTAAATGGTAAAGTTAAAGAAGAAATAGTAAAAGATAATACAAATGTAATATCTATTTTAGGTATGATATTTAGTTTTATAATTCCAATAATAGGATTAATTTTAAATATTATATCTATTTGTAAATGTAGTAAATATAAATCTAAAACTGGAAATGATTCAAAATATAAAGGTTTGTCATTTGCAGGACTTATAATTTCAATTATAATGACAATAATTCATTTTACTATTATTCTTATTGTAGTTATAGTTACTTTAGTTAGCAGTGGTTCATCAAAATTAAATGGTACTTGGAATTGTTCATATTCTAATTATTCATATTATGCAGTTACTGCAAAATTTAATGAAGATAAAACGTTTATTTGGAAAAAATATAATGATTCTACTAACAAAAATTATTTAGATGGAACATATTTCATTAATTCAAGAGAATATAAAAATGGCATTACAACATATGAATTTAAATTAAAAATAGATCATCAAATTGTAAATGGTGATGATAAAGGAAAAGAAAATGCATATATAAAAGCAAAAATATATGATGATAATTATGCAACTATATATAATGAAAAAACAAATAAAATATATCATTGTAAGAAGGTTAATTAATGTTTAAAATAGGTAATTTAGAAATAGAAAATAATGTATGTTTAGCACCTATGGCTGGAGTATGTAATAGTGCATTTAGAAGAATAGTTAAAGAATATGGTGCGGGACTTTTATTTGCAGAAATGGTTAGTGATAAAGCATTAATGTACGATAGTGAAAAAACAAAAAAGATGCTTTATATGACAGAAGAAGAAAGGCCAATTGCTCAGCAAATATTTGGTAGTGACAAAGAAAGTTTTGTTATTGCTGCTAAAAAAGTATATGAATTAATGCATCCAGATATTATAGATATTAATATGGGATGCCCTGTTCCAAAGGTGGCCCTAAGGGCACAAGCAGGTGCAGCACTTTTAAAAAATCCTGAAAAGGTAAAAGAAATTGTAGAAGCAGTAGTAAATGCAGTACCATGTCCTGTAACTGTTAAAATTAGAAGTGGATGGGACAAAAATAATATTAATGCAGTAGAAATAGCAAAGATAGTAGAAGAAGCAGGTGCAAGTGCAATTACTGTTCATCCAAGAACTAGAGCGCAAGGTTATGAAGGACTTGCAGACTGGAGCATAATAAAAAAAGTAAAAGAAAATGTTAATATTCCCGTAATAGGTAATGGTGATATAAAATCAGTAGATGATGCTATTAGAATGTTTAATGAAACCAATTGTGATGCAATAATGATAGGAAGAGCATCCTTAGGTAATCCATACATCTTTAAACAGATATCACACTATTTAAAAACACATGAAGTTTTAGGTGAACAAACAAAAAATGAAAAAATCGATATGTGTTTAAAGCACATGAAATATTTACTTGAAATAAAAAATGAAAAGGTTGCCATACTTGAAATGAGAACTCATGCAGCATGGTATATAAAAGGAATGAAAGATTCAGCAATAATAAAAAATAAAATATTTAAATGTGAAACAAAGGAAGAATTAGAAAAAGTATTATTGGATTATAAAAATTCTGATTAAATTTGGGAAAAAATAGTAATAAACTATTGGTTTTCCCTTTTTTTATGGTATAATAAAAGAGGATTCGAGGTGAAAAAATGAGAGAGTTAACAGAGCAAGAAATTGTTAGAAGACAAAAGGTTGATGAAATTAGAAAAACATGTAATCCTTATCCTGAAAGATATGAAATTACTCATACACTAAAAGAAGCATCTAATCTAGAAGATGGCACTGATAATGTTAGTGTTGCAGGTAGAATAGTATTCATGAGAAAAATGGGTAAAATGAGTTTCATTAAAGTAAGAGATATTGAAGCAGATTTACAAATTTCTATAAAGGTTGATCTTGTTGGCGAAGAAAAATATCAATTTTTCAAATCAAACTTTGATGTTGGTGATTTTATAGGTGCAACAGGTGAAATATTCACAACTCATACTGGTGAAAAAACTTTAAGAGCATCTAGTTTTGAATTCTTAGGTAAAGCATTAAAACCACTACCTGAAAAATTCCATGGTTTAACTGATAAAGAGTTATGCTATAGAAACAGATATGTAGATATGATTATGAATGAAGATACTAGAAAGAATTTCTTAATTAGAATGAACTTTATTAGAGAACTTAGAAGATTCTTAGATAGTAAAGGTTATTATGAAGTTGAAACACCAATTCTAAACAATAAACCAAGTGGTGCTGTTGCAAAACCATTTATGGCTCATCATAATGCACTTGATATGGATGTATATTTAAGAATTGCGCCTGAAACTTACATGAAAAGATCAGTAATCGCAGGTATTCCAAAAGTATATGAAATAGCAAGATGTTTTAGAAATGAAGGAATGGATGCTACCCATTTACAAGACTTCACTATGATTGAGGCATATCAAGCATATTATAATTATGAAGATAATATGAAATTTATAAGAGAATTACTTCAAACAGTAATCGGAAAAGTATTTGGTACATTAAATATTCAAATCGGAGATAAAATGGTAGATTTATCTGGAGAATGGGGAAGAGTTTCATTTAGAGATTTAATAATGAAATATTCTAACATTGATATTAATGAATATAATACTAAGGAAAAACTATTAAGTAAGATTAAAGAAGATAAGATTGAACTTGATAGTGAAACACCAATTGAAAATTTAGGATATGGAAATCTTGTTGACTATTTATACAAAAAGGTTGCAAGACCACATATGCTAGGACCTGTTTATTTAACAGAGCATCCAATGAGTTTATCGCCACTTGCAAGAGCAAATGATGATAACAAAGAAATAACAGATAGATTCCAACTTGTAATAAACGGAGTTGAAATTGTTAATGGTTACTCAGAACTTGTGGATCCAGTAGAACAAGAAAAGAGACTTCATGAACAAGCTATGAATAAAGCAAATGGTGATGAAGAAGCTATGGATATGGATTATGATTATATAGGAGCTATGGAATATGGTATGCCACCAATATCTGGTTGGGGTATGGGAATTGACCGTATGGTTCAACTTCTAACAAATAGCGATAATATAAGAGATGTAGTTATGTATCCACTTATGAGACCACAAGAAACTACAGAAAATTAGGAGGAAAAATGAAGAAATATAATATTTTTAAAGTATTATTGTTAGTTTTAGCAGCAGCAATAATAGTAAGTTTTTTAATCCCTAGTTCAACAATTGGTTATTATACATCAGGTATTGAAAAGGGAACTATTAATCCAATAAACTTTGTTGATTCTATATCAAATGGATTAACATCATTTAGTGTATTTATCAGTGCATTTATATTTATTTTAAGTATTGGTGTATTTTATGCAGTACTTAAGAAAACTGGTAAATATGAAGCAGTTATTAATAATACTGCAGTTAAATTTCAAAAGAAAAAAGGTTTATTTTTAGTAATAAGCATATTAACATTTGGAATTATGACAGCCGTTATAGGTGATATTATGCCTATGCTTATCTTTGTTCCAGCATTTATAGATATTGCTAAAAAATTAGGTTATGATAGTAAAACATCTATCGCATCAACTGTAGGCGCAATCCTTTTAGGAAGTGCTGGTTCATTATATACAAATTATGTAAATCAAATAATGAGTGCTACAGTATCATCTAATATAATTGCTAAAATAGTTATATTAGTACTTGGACTTGGTTCATTAATATTATTTACAATATTAACAAGCAAGCCAGAAAAAACAAATTTAGAAAAAGAAGAAGTTAAAAAAGGATTACCAATGATGATTGCATTTGATGTAATTATCGTATTTCTAATACTTGGTATGGTATCTTGGAATGGATACTTTGGATTTGAAGGATTCACAAATTTCCATAAAACATTAACTGATTTTAAAGTATTTGATGTTTCATTATTTAATGCAATATTAGGTTCAACACTTACTGCATTTGGTGAATGGACTTTATATAATGTTATTGTATTGTTAGTAGTAACTACAGTAATATTATCATTAATTTACAAAATTAAATTTGATGGATTACTTGAATCTATCGCAAGTGGAATAAGAAGAGCATTACCATATGCTATGATAGTAATTCTTGCTAACTTAGTATTAGTTGGTGTTTATAATTCAGGATTCTATACAACAATAATTACAAGTATTGCTGGTATGACAGATAAAGTTCTATCTGGAACAACATTATCTGCATTATCTTCAGTAGTATATCCAGATTATACATATGCTACACAATTTACATTATCAACAATTACTTATACAATAACAGATACAAAATTCTATCTTGTACTTGCAGTTATATTCCAAGTTATTTATTCATTATTCTTACTAATTTCACCAACAAGTATTCTTGTATTACTTGGATTACAACGTGAAAATGTAAGTTATAAAGAATGGATTAAATATATTTATAAATATTTCTTAGGATTATTAATTGTATTCTTTGTATTAATTATGGTAGTAGGTAGAAATTATATTTCAGCATTATCATATGTAGTACTTGCAGTAGTAATTGTAATGCTTGTATTATTCGTAGTACTTTCTGTAACAAGAAAAGATACAAAAAAACAAGTAAAAAAAGAAAAAGTTGAAGTAAAAGAAGAACCTGTTAAAGAAGAAACAAAAGTAGTTAAGGAAGAAAAGAAAGAAGAAGTTAAAACTAAAACTCCTGCTAAAAAAACTACTGGAGCAAAAAAAGAAACTTCTAAGAAAACAACAGGAACTAAGAAAAATACAACTAAAAAGAAATAATTAAAGTAGACATGTGTCTACTTTTTTTGTAAATATAATGTAAAAAGAAAGCCTTACGTATTAATATATAAATAATTTAATATTAATTATGCTAATATTAAATTATATAAGGAGGCAATATGGATAATAAAGTAATTATACAAGATGTTACTTTGGCAGCAACAATAAATGGTTATTTGAAAAAAAATGTACATAACTTTAAATTTACGGAAGATGAATTAAAAAAATATTTTTCAACATTTAAAGAACTTGTAATCAATTCAAGAAGTGCATTTGATGAATATTCTCAATTTTTTAAATATTATTCTTCTCTTGAAAAAATTCAAATAAATTTAACTGGTTATAGTTATGAGAATACTAAATTTGCATCTGAAAAAATTATAAGTGTGGATTGGATAAAAAATAATAAAAGTTTAAAAGAATTAATTGTTAATGGTGTTAATTTTGAAGAATTAGATTTAACTGATTTAAAGAAATTGGAAATTATATCTATAAAGCATGCTCAAGGTTTAAAAAAAATAGATTATAGTACTGAAAATTTATTTGAATTAATGCTATTTGATACCAATTTACAAAAAGTTCCACACTTTGAAGAAATAATAAAAGAAAGTGTAGATGTAAAATTAGATATAAATTTATTACCAATATTAAAAAGAGATTACAAAAATTTATATGAATATATGAGTACTTTTTCAAATGATAAAATATGGATGGAAAAGAAAGGGGTAAAAAATCAATCATTTAGTAATGGTAAAATATTAATGTATGATAAAAAAGTAGATGAAATAATCTCTTCTGTAACTAATGAAAAAATGAGTGATTTACAAAAGATGACTGTAATATATGATTATATAATTAGAAATGTATATTATGATTATAAGACAAGAAATGCTCGAGATCAAAAGACAAATCCATTTGATATTGATACTATCTTAGGTGTTTCTATTAGTGGTATGACGACTAAAGAGGCATATGATTATCAGCAATCAGGTGTTAAAGCATTATTAGATGGAACTTCAGTGTGTGAAGGATACGCTAATTTATATACATATTTTTTAAGAAAATTAGGAATGGAATCTAACTGTATTGTCGTTCAAACAGATGCAGGATATCATGCAATAACAAGAGTAAAATATAATGGAAATTATTATTATTTTGATCCAACTTGGGATACAATTGTTGATAAAGATGGAAAAATAGAAGATTGTAATGCAAAATATTTTATGCTTAATAAAGAAGAAATGTCTAAAGATCACTTTTTTGTATGTGATGGTGAAAATGATTTACCTAATACAGAATTTTCCTTAAATGATCAAATTGATAGATTAAAATTAATAAGTTTATTGGAAGAAGATAATGAAAAAATTAACGATGAATTTCTTAAAATTATAGATCAATTAACTGGAGAATATATAGGATATAAAAAAATACCAAATGGAGGAATTAGATTTAATGATGTAAATCAGCTAGTAGAACAATATAGAAAAATATTAAAAAAATTAGATGAATCAAGTGACGAGTTATCATTTAAAAACTTATTAGAATTGAAAAAAGCATTGTTAAAGGAAGAAAATAGATTGCAAAATGAAATAATGAAAACACAAAGTAATAATTCATCATTTCATGTGTAATGTTCATATATTTAATTGATAATTAATCATAAACTTACTATTAAAAGTAAGCTTTTTTTTGAATAATTTTTATTAAATATATCATAAGTATCATAGAATTAATAAGAGGAGGATATTTATGTTTGGAAAATTTAGTGAGGAAGCACAAAGAGTTTTAGTAGATGCACAAAAAGAAATGAGTGAACTAAAGCATCCATATATAGGTAGTGAACATTTATTACTTGCAATACTTAAAAATAATCAAGATTTGGTTAACAAATTTAAAAAATATAAAATAACTTATAAAAGCTTTAAAGAAGAATTGATAAATTTAGTAGGTGTAGGGGATAATACTCCTGATTTACTTTTATATAGTACAACACTAAAAACTATACTTGAAAATGTCATAATAGAATCAAGAGAAACTGGTGATGAAATAAGTGTTAATGAACTTCTTTTATCTTTATTAAATGAAGGAGAAGGAAAAGCAATAAGAATATTGTTATCATTAGGAGTAGATATTAATAAACTATACTCTGATATAAGTGAGAAAAGAAAAATTAAACAAAAAAAATCTAAAAAACTAATTGTTGAAGAACTTGGAGTAGACTTAACTAAAAGAGCCAAAAATAATGAACTTGATCCTGTTATTGGAAGAGATATAGAACTAAATAGAGTTATAGAAATATTATCTAGAAGAACAAAGAATAATCCACTTTTAATAGGTGAAGCAGGAGTTGGAAAAACAGCAATTGCTGAAGAACTTGCAAGGAGAATAGTATCTGGTAATGTACCAATGCCTCTTAAAAATAAAAGAATAATATCTGTTGATATGGCTTGTACTGTTGCAGGTACTAAATATAGAGGGGAGTTCGAAGAACGAATTAAGAAAATGGTAAAAGAATTAGAAGATAATGATGATGTTATTATATTTATAGATGAAATTCATACATTAGTAGGCGCTGGAGGTGCTGAAGGCGCAATTGATGCATCAAATATACTTAAGCCAGCTCTTGCAAGAGGTAAATTAAAATTAATAGGTGCAACAACTATATCCGAATATAAAAAATTTATTGAAAAAGATAATGCCTTAGATAGAAGATTTCAAAAAGTATTTGTTGAAGAACCAGATAAATCAAATTTAAAAAATATTCTTATGAATTTAAAAAGTATATATGAAGCATATCATGGTGTTAAAATAGAAGAAAAATTAATAGATAAAATAATTGAGTTATCAGATAGATATATTTATGATAGATGTGAACCAGATAAATCAATAGATATATTAGATGAAGTATGTACTAAAGTATCATTAAAAGAAGCAAAAGAAGAAAAAGAAATAATAAAATTAAGTGATTGTTTAACAAAAATTCAAAAAGAAAAAAATAATGCAATAATTAATCAAAATTATGATAAAGCATATTCTTTAAAAGAAGATGAAGAAGAATTACAAAGTAAAATTAATAAACTTAAACTTGATTATATGAGAAAAGAGAAAGTGAAAAAAGTTAAATTAAAAGATATTGTAGAAGTAGTTAGTAGTAAAACAAAAATACCAATAAATGAAATAAGTAAAGATTATATAACAAGTATTAATGAAATAGAGAAAACTTTAAAAGAAAATATAATTGGTCAAGATGAAGCAATAGATAAACTTATTGATATTTCTAAAAAAATAAAACTAGGTATAAAGGATAAAAATAAGAGTTACTCAGTTCTATTTTGTGGATCAACTGGTACTGGGAAAACATATTTATCTAAACTATTTGCTGAAAATTTAGTAGGTAAAAACAATGTTATAAAACTTGATATGAGTGAATATTCTGAAAGTATTAGTATAAATAAAATAATTGGTTCACCTGCTGGATATGTAGGATATGATGATAACAAAAATATACTTGAAGAAATAAGAAATAAACCATATTCTGTTCTTATATTAGATGAAATAGAAAAAGCACATAAGTCTGTTCTTAACTTTTTCTTAAATATACTAGATGAAGGAAATTGTAAAGATTCAAGTGGTAAAACAGTTAGATTTGATAATGTATTAATTATAATGACAAGTAATGCATATGTAAGTAAATCATTAATGGGATTTAATAAAAATACTACTAATAATTCTTTAGAAGATTTCTTTTCAAAAGAATTTATAAATCGTATTGATGAAATAGTGCCATTTAATAAATTTACAGAGGAAGATATAAATAAAATAATTATAAAAGAAGCAAATAAATGTTATAAAAAATATAATAGTGAAAATATTATTAGTTTAGATATGATAAATAGAATTATTAAAGAATCTAATTATGAAGAATATGGTGTTAGAAAATTATGTAAGGCAGTTAGAAAAGAAATAGAAAATCAAATAGTATGTAATATATTTTCATAATAAAAGATAAATGAAAACCATTTATCTTTTTTCGTATGAACAATAAAAAATAGATATTTAAATTCAAGGATTACTTAAATGTCAAAAACAAAATTTGGTTAGGTACTTAAGCACCCGAAAAAACTTAAGTGTTTCTATTTTTAATTTTATGCAAGAACATTTACTACATATACAACAATATAAAAATTATGACGATTATTATTTTATAGCTTTTTAATCTTTTATGTGATAAAATATTTATATACAAATTAGGAGGAACTTTATGGAATATTCATTAAAAAATCTTGAAAAAATTGTTCAAAAAAAAGCAGATGATGCTTTTATAAAGTCTATAATTAGAAAATATATAAATATAGATATAACATCACCATTTTGTGATGTAAGTGATTTATTATATGCTGCACTTAGAATTGATGAAAATAGTATTGGTAAAATAAATGAAGAAGATAAAAGAAAATTTGCTGATGAAGTAAAAAGAGATTTTATATCTAGGTATGGAGTACCGCAATATAATCCAATAACAAAACCACAACCTGGATGGTTCACATATAAATCATGGAAATTGCTTGGTACAGATAGGATAAGTGAAGGAGAGTATCGTCATAGACTGTATATAAATTCTAAGGCTAGTAATTTAATGGCACTTTCAAATGCAATATATGATGAATTAAAGAAAAGAAAAATACCATTTTATTTTAAAATTCCAAATAATGAAAACAATGAAAAGGGATATAAAGACAGTATTGTTCTATATACAACAACTCCATTATTAGATGATACAATTAAAGCAATATTGGAAATAGAAAAAAATAATCCAAACTTAGTTAGAAATTGTAATGCTCCATCGGAGTTAGTTGGACAAATTAATGATTATATTGGATATGCATTTGAATCAGAAAATGCAAAATGTTCATATAGCACTTTAATATGTAATTCATTTGAAAATGGGATAGAAAATGCTGTAAAGAATTGGTGTTTAAATAATATAACTGCTACAATTGGAAAAGAAAATATAAAGGAGTATTATTTTTGCGAATATGATTCTTTTGAATTTAAAAAGAAAACACAGAAATTAGTTTATACTATTCCTAGAGTTGACAAGGAATTTCCTGCAATACTTTGTAATAGTGTCAGAAATGCAATGGAAAAATTAGGAATAGATCCTAATAATATATGTATGGATAAAAAAACAAGCGCAGATATAAAAGCTTTTTGTAATAGTGGTCAGAAATTAGAATTAACTCCTGATGGTGTAACGGAAGAAAAAAATAGTAGTAAAAGTTTTAGTCAAGATAGAGAACCAAATGCATTTGAAATAGATGACGAAGATGAGTATGAAAATAAATCCATACAAAAAAGAGAACTTAACGCATTTGGTTATGATGAACTAGATTATTTGAAAGAACAAAGAAGAAAATTAGAAGAAGAAACAAAACAAGAAAATACTAACATTATGCATATATAAAAATTATTATATAAAAGACTAATTTATAGTCTTTTTTCTTCATATATGGTAAAATATATAGTATATAAATTAAAGGAGGTATTATTTTATGAAACTATATAATACACTTACAAAAAAAATAGAAGATTTTATTCCAAATAAGGAAGGATATGTAAAAATGTATACATGTGGACCTACTGTATATCATTTTGCACATATAGGAAATCTTAGAACATATATATCAGAAGATATACTTGAAAAAGCATTAAAATATGTTGGATATAAAGTTGATAGAGTTATGAATATAACAGATGTTGGACATATGGTTGGTGATGGTGATTCTGGAGAAGATAAGATGCTTGTTGCGAGTAAAAGAGAACATAAAAGTTCATATGAAGTAGCAAAATATTATACAGAGTGTTTTAAAAGTGATTGTGAAAAACTTAATGTAAGATGGCCAGATACAGTAAGTCCAGCAACAGATAACATAGATGAATATATAAAGATAATAACTAAACTATTAGAAGATGGATATGCATATATAAGTGATGGTAATGTATATTTTGATACAACTAAATATGATAAGTATTATGAATTGTCTGGAAGAAATGTAGATGATTTGATGGTGGCAGTTAGAGAAGATATAAAGGAAGATACATCTAAAAAAAATCCATTTGATTTTGGTTTATGGTTTACAAATTCAAAATTTAATAATCAAGAAATGCAGTGGGATTCACCTTGGGGAAGAGGATATCCTGGTTGGCATATAGAATGCTCTGGTATATCAATAAAATATTTAGGAGAAAACTTAGATATACATTGTGGTGCAGAAGATGCAGTTTTTCCACATCATACAAATGAAATTGCGCAAAGTGAATGTTATTTAGGACATAAATGGTGTAATTATTGGATTCATTTTGGTTTTTTAAATGATAAAAATGGAAAAATGAGTAAAAGTAAAGGTGAATTTTTAACAGTTTCAGTACTTGAAGAAAAGGGATATAATCCACTTGCATACAGATATTTATGTTTAAATTCTTATTATCATAATGCACTTACATTCAGTTATGAAATATTAGATGGAGCTGGAAGAGAATATCTAAAATTAAAAAATAAGGTTTTATCATTAAAAGAAGATGGTGAAATAGATACAGATAAACTTAATAGTTATGATAATAAATTTAAGGAAGCACTTAATAATAATTTAAATACTTCTATGTGTTTAACAATTCTTTATGATGTATTAAAAGATAATAGTATTAATGAAAGTACTAAAATATCTTTAGTTCAAAAATTTGATACAGTATTATCACTAGATTTATTAAAAGAAAAAAATGTTATAGTTGATAAAGAACTAGAAAGTAAAGTAAATGAATTAATTGAAAAAAGAAATAATCTAAAAAAAGAAAAAAAATATGAAGAAGCAGATAAAGTAAGAGATGAAATAAAAGCACTTGGTGCTGAAATAAAAGATACAAGAGAAGGAGTTGTTATTATATGGGAATAGACACAATGATAATACTTGTTTTAATACCTTTTTTACTTGTATTACTTGCGCAAATTATATTAAAAATAACATATAGAAAATATGAAAGTATTAAAACTGACCAAGGATTAACAGGAAAAGAAGTTGCAAATAAAATATTAAAAGAATATGATCTAGATAATATAGATGTAGTAGAAATCTCTGGTGAACTTACAGATAATTATAATAACTCAAGAAAAAGAGTAAGTTTATCAAGTAATATATATGGTGGAAAAACAATTGCTTCTGCTGCTGTCGCAGCTCATGAATGTGGACATGCAATACAATATAAAGAAGGATATGTTCCAATAAAAATAAGAAATATGTTAGTGCCTTTTGTGAATTTTGGAAGTAGTCTTGGATATTATGTAATAATTGCGAGTTTAGTATTCAGTTCATTTAAGCATTTATTTATAGTTGGACTTATAATGGTATCTTTAGCTCTTATCTTTCAACTTGTAACACTACCAGTTGAGTTTGATGCATCAAGAAGAGCAAACAAAATACTTCTTGAAATGGGAATAGTTTCAGAAGATGAACATGATGGCACAAAAGCAATGCTTAAGGCTGCTGCATTTACATATGTTGCTGGACTTGTTTCTGCAATCGCATCAACAATATTCCAGGTATTAAGACTTATTTATATTTTTGGTGGAAGGGATAACGACTAATGATATATCCAGAATTTATAAAAAATGGTGATTATATTGGTGTAACTGCGCCTTCTGATGGAGTAACTGATATTCTAGATTTAAAAAGATTAGATAATGCAAAAAGTAAGTTACAAGAATTAGGATTAAATGTTGTTGAAACAAGTAATGTAAGAAAAAGCGTAAAGGGAAGAAGTAGCGCACCAACAGTTCAAGCAAAAGAATTGGAAGAATTATTTAAAGATGAAAAAGTTAAGTCAATAATATGTGCTAGCGGAGGAGAATTCTTACTTGAAATGCTTTCATATGTAGATTTTGACATTATAAAAAATAATCCAAAATGGATACAAGGGTATTCTGATCCAACTGGACTTTTATATATAATAACGGTTTGTTTTGATATCGCAACAATTTATGCAAATAATTTTAAAACATTCGGTATGGAAAATTATCATAAATCTCTTTTAGACAATATAGAAATATTAAAAGGAAATCTTATAAAACAAGAAACTTATGATAAATATGAAGGTGAAAGACAAGAATATATAACTGGACTTGAAGGGTATAATTTAACTAAAAAAGTAAGTTATAAGTCATTAACAGAAGAAGAAATAACTGTAAAAGGAAGAATGATAGGTGGTTGCCTTGATATATTGACAGAACTTTTCGGAACAAGATTTGATAAAACAAAAGATTTTTTAGAAAAATATAAAAATGATGGTTTTATATGGTATTTTGATAACTGTGAACTCTCTATTGAAGATTTAATAAGAACTATGTGGAAATTTAAAGATAATGATTATTTTAATTATACAAAATTAATAATATTCGGAAGAAATATATCTGAAAAAAGTTATTATGATATATCATTTAAAGAAGCATTAAAGGAAGCCCTAAGTAGTTTAAATATTCCTATAATATATGATTTTGATTTAGGACATGTATCTCCTAGAATGACAATAATAAATGGCGCAATAGCAAAAGTCCATTATAAAAATCATAAAGCTACAATTGAGTTTGAATTAAAATAAGTTTCAAAATTGTTAAATAAAAAAATATTTTTTTATATAAATTAACATGTGATTAGGGAAAAATTGATTATTTTATCAATTTTTTTCTATTTTTTAGGGGAATTTAGGTTTTAGATGGAGTAAATAATATATGAGGACCTCAGAAAAAAACAAAAGAAGGGCAGGTGCATATATATTAAATATGTAAAAAGTTATCAAGAAGATGTTGTAAGACAAAAATATGAAGTAGGTGTTTATATATTAAATATATAAAAAGTTATCATGAAGATGTTGTAAGACAAAAATATGAAGTAATACCAGGAACATTTGATCCAATATTTAAGGAAATATTTAAAAGTGTAAAAGAATTCTTAGCGGATATAATATATGAAGTAACAGGAATACCAAAAGAAGA
>FR893556.1 GCA_000433675.1 Clostridium sp. CAG:433 | reverse complement strand
CTTCCTGTCCATCCTTTAAAAGTATATCCTTTTCTTGTTGGATTCTTTAACGTAAAGGTTTCTGTTGTTATATTATAACTTGTTGGGTTTGATACATTTGTTAATGTTCCCCCATTCAAATTATAACTTATATTATATGTTATAATCTGCCATACTGCCCTAAATTCTTTATCACCCGTACTTCCTTTTTCTACCTTCATTGTCGCATTATATGATGATGTGCTTGTTAATGATGTTGACCATCCTTTAAAAATATAGCCTTCTTTTGTCGGATTGTTTAATGTAAATGTCTCTGTCTCTACTGTATATTCTGTTGGATTTGTTGTTGAAAGTACTCCACCATCTAATTCATACTTTATATTATATTTTATTGGAGTCCAATTTGCAGTTAATGTTCCAGCTCCTGCTCCAAATGTATATTTATTTGTTTCACTATTCCAAGAACCTGCACCACTTTTTGTCCATCCTGTAAATGTATATCCTTTTCTTGTTGGATTTGCTACTTCATATTCTGTTCCATAATTTCTTGGTACTGTACTTGCACTTATCGTATTATTCCATTTTCCTCCATTTGGATCTACTGTTAATACATAACTGTTAGGTAAACATCTTGCTGTTAAAGTTTTATTTGTTAATATCGTATAACCTGTTTGTCCTGAATCAAAACTACTTCCATTATTATCTATCCATGTACATGTATTTCCTTCTTTTTCTATTATTGGCAGTTTTGTACCTATAACTTCCCAGCCAGCATATAATGTTGCATCACTTCTTTTTGTCCATTGCTTGCTTGCATTTGTATATCCACTTACACTTGCTTCTAATACTGGTGTTGTATTATTATTTGCTATCTTTGTTCCATTATTTGAAGACGTATACCATCCATTTAATCTACATTCTACTTTCCCATTATCTGGTTTTGTTAATCCCGTTGTTCCCATATCATATGTTATTGTATATTCTCTTATTGGATTTGTTATTGTTGATAATGTTGTACTATTATATGTTGCAACTGCTGTTGTACTTCCTTGAGTTGTTGCTCCATTTCCATCTAAAGTCACTGTGTACTGTGAATATGTTACTGTTACATCTGCACTTGCGGATGATGCCTCATAATTTCCTGCTGCTTGCGATACTGTTATTTTACTCTTACCTGCTGTTATTCCCTTTAAGCCAGCGCCTGTTGTTCCTGTGTTTGTTACCTCTATTACGCCTGTACTTGAACTTGTTACAGTTATTTTGCCATCCCCAGTACATTTAAATTGTATTGAACCTGTTGCATTACTTGGATATTTTAAAGATGGCACCGACGTTATTGTACATAAGCTTGCCTTTTGAGATATTTTAAATGTTGTGCTCTTTGTTCCTGTATAGTTTTCTTGACCAGTTATTGTTATATTAGCTGTTCCAATGTTTTTATTATTACTATAACTATACGTAAAATCCGTATTATTTACGAGCGTTGTTGTTTTTCCTGTTGGTATTGGTACTGTTACATTTGGTGTCGGTTTTATTGCATTTCCTGTATATACTTGATCATTAATTATTCCTATAGTTGCTGTTTTACTTATATCATATTGTTTTATTGATACCTTTACACTTCCAGATTTACTATTATAGTTACTATTTCCTGATATTAGATAATATACTGTATATGTTCCTGCATTTGTTCCCTTTGCTAATGCTGAATTTGCACTACAACTTGTTGGTACTGCACTTAATGAATAACAGATATATCCTTGTTCCTTACTTGATGTTACTAAAGTTTGCTCTGCAGCGTTATAAGTTAAATCATTTGCGGTTATCACTGTAGGATTTGTTGCCTTTATTATTTTAAATGTTTTACTCTTTGTTCCTGTATAGTTTCCTTTTCCTGTTACGTTTACTGTAGCATATGGATTACTTGTTGTTCCAGCATTTATATTATTACTATAACTATATGTATAATCTGTATTATTTACAAGCGTTGCTACACCTACATTTGACATTGATGCTGTTACTAAAGGTGTTGGTTTTATTTCACTTTCTGTATATGTTTGATCATTTATTGTGCCTATTATACCATTAGTGCTTAAATCGTATTTTTTTATTGTTACTATTACACTTCCAGATTTCTCTTTATAATTACTGTTTCCATTAATGTAATAATACACAGTATATGTCCCTGCGTTTATTGCTGTTGGTACTACTGTACTTGTACTACATTTACTTGTTATTACAGAGTCAAGTGAATAACATATTGTTCCTTGCACATCTTTTGTTGCTACTAAACTTTGCGCTTGTGTATTATATGTTAAATCATTCGCTGTTACTTTAACTGGATTCTCTGCTGGTACTATTTTAAATGTTTTACTTTTTGTTCCAGTATAATTTCCTGTTCCTGTTAATGTAATTGTTGCTGTTCCGACGTTCATATTATTACTATATGTTGTTGTATAAGTTGGTGTACTCTTACTTCCACTTGGTATTGGTACTGTTACACTTGGTGTTGGTTTTATTTCACTTCCTGTATATGTTTGATCACTTATGCTTCCTATTGTAGCATTGCTTAAATTATATGCCGTTATTTTCCATTGTATTGTTACATTACTTGTTGTTCCATCACTCCATTTGTAGTTTGAATTTAATGTAAATATTACATCATATGTTCCTACATTTGTTGCTTTTAATGTACTTCCATTTGTTACTATGCTTGTTCCTTCTGGAACACTAATTCCATGATTTTGTTCTTCTGCATTATAAACTTTATTCGCTGGAGATGTTGGTTTTGTTACTGATTTTTTATTAACTATTATTGTTATTGTAGCATCTTTTGTTACTTTACTATTTGTATCTGTTGCTCTTACTGTTATTTTATATCCTGATGTATTGGCTGGTGTATTTGATTTTACTGTTATTGTTGTTCCACTTATGCTAAAGTAACTATTATCATTTTCACTTATTATTGAATAACTATAACTTCCTGTTCCATTTGTTGCTGGTGATATATTTACTGTTTGACTACTTGTTGGATTATATGTTACTGGTTTACTCTGATCATTAAATGTTAATACATTTGTTGTAACACTTGGTGTCATTGTTATATTTCCTGCAGGCATTGTAAATGTTGTATTAGCTGTAGTTTGATTTCCTACTAAGCTTGTATTACTACTTGTCCATTTACTCCATGTATATCCTGTATTTGCTGTTGCTTTTAGTGTTATTGTGCTTCCGTAATAATAACTCCCACTTGCCGTACTTCCACTTGTACTTGCTCCTGTTGAACTTCCTAATGTAAATGTATATTTATTTCTTGTATATTTATATGTTACTACTGTACTTCCATCTGCTTTTATTGTTGTTGTTTGCACACTTGGTGATGTAAATCCTGTGTAACTCTTTACTGCTGGTGACACACTTGCACCTGTTGTTCCTGTTAAATTATCTATGTCATCTGCTTCTGTTGGATATGTACCATCTAATTTTTGTTTATAATGTTTTACAACATACTTTGTATTTGTATCTACTTTACATACTGCATATAATGTTTGTGTATTTAATTTATCTGTTACAGCTCCTCCATTATATGGTGTTCCATTTCCATCTACACTTGTATTCCATGTACATTTATATCCATCTTTATTTATTTCTGGTATTGTTACACTTGGTTTTGTTCCCCAATGTGCATATAATGTACCATTTGCTGTATATAATGTATTTTTAAATGAACTCGTTATATATCCATTTTCATTTATCATTTGTGTTCCATTTGTTGCATCTGTATAATGTCCTGAATAACTATAATTTTTTGTTATTGCACTTGGCACTGTTATTCCTGTATTATTTGCATTAAAACTTACTGTATAACTTCTTGTTGGTTTTGTTATTGCATTCGCATTTGTACCCATTTCTTTAGTTAATGCACTATCTAAATATATTCCTGTATTATATTTTTCATAAATAGCTGTTGTTCCTGCAGTCGTTGCTCCATTTCCATTTAACGAAATTGTATATTTTTCTAATTCCTTAGTGAAATTTGCCGTTACCATTGTTTTTGCATTTACTGTTGAACTATTTGGTGTTATTGTATAATTTAAAAATTTTATTGTATAACCTGTTATCGTTTTTGTACTTGCTGTTGCTATCCTTCCATCTGATAATGTTATCACATTGCCAGATACAGTAAATGTTGTCCCAGGTATCACTATTATTTGTGTTGGTGTTATACTTCCTAAATTTGCATCATTAACTTTAAAATTAATCGTATTAAATGATATATCTAAATGATTTGTTCCATCTACTGTATATTTTTTTGAATATGGTATTGTTACTCCATCTATTTTAAATCCATATATTTCATAACTTGTTCCATAATCATATGTTCCACCAAAATCATTTAAATATCCTTTATCTTCTCCATTAACTTTTATACCCGTTTGTATTTTATTATTATATCCTGCATAATACCATGTGCCATCAATGTTATAATTTAAATCTAATTTTGCTTGTTTCTTTTGCCATACCGCATATAAAGTAACATCTTGTACTTTTTCATCAGTACCTGGCGAATAAATTTCACCAGCCTTATATTCTATTGTTGTACTTGTTGATGATGTTGACCATCCTTTAAAATCATAAAAATCTCTTGTTGGTTCATTTTTTGTTAAATTTAAATTATCTCCATATATTTTTATTTGTGATTGTGGAGCATTCTTTCCACCGTTTGCGTTATAAGAAATATAATATAATGATCTAAAATCATATTTTTCAATAATATTTATGGTCGTTGAACTTGGATTTGTTGTAGTAAATGTTATTAAAAACTCTTTAACATTGCTTTCACTGCTACTATCACCCTCTGGATGTACTATTGTAAAATTGTCATTCTTATTATTACAATTTTCATCAGTACATACTGAAGTAAAATCGGTTAATTTAACATTTAATCCCTCTGCACTAACACTATTTTTTATAAATTTATAAATTGTTTGTTTAACATTTCCATAATTTGTTACTGTTATTTTGTAAGTAATTTCTGAATTAGCACTTGGAAGTGTGAAACCAGTAGTTGTTGTATCAACATTATACTTTGGCGAATAACTTTCAAGTGCTCCATTACTTGCTGATACAAGTTTTATTCCTGTTACTCTTATATCAGTAATTGGCCTAAACATTGCTTCAGATGTTATTGCTAATTTACTAGCAAGTCCTGAGTATGCTACCGTATTAAAAAAGAACAAAAACAAAAATGCAATCATTATTAAAATTTTCATTTTACCTTGAAAAAATTTCTTCATTTTAACACTGCTCCTATTTAGACTATTATACTGTATATAATTATAACTTATATATCATTTTTTGTCATCAGATTTCAATAAAAATTATAAGAAAAATAAAGGGATTTTTAAGCATTTTTATTTTAAAAAAGTTATCCACAGTAAAACAAAAAAAAAGAAACTATTTTTTAGTTTCTTTTAAATATTATTTTTAATTAAAATCTTCTCTATTTGCTACATAATAATATAATGTATTACCATCAATTATTTCAAATTTAGATGTATTATCATCAATTCTTATATAAACAATTGTCTTGTTAATATTATTTCTAACATCTAATAATTCTCTAAATGTACTTATTCTAACCATATTTTCTTTATTAGTAGTTTCATGTTCTGCTTCTGTTATATATGAATCATATTGTTTTAATGTTTTATTAATAAATTTATCATATTTACTTGTTTCTTTAGAAACAGCTATTTTATTACTAACAACTTTAAATAAGAATACTAGAGCAATTAAATCACAAATTATTGCTAGTACATAAAGTATTGTATTAGTTGCTGTATTTGATGATGTACCATCAAATGAACTATTATTTATAGCAGGTGCATTTTTAGTTATATTAATCATTTGTTCAGATAAAGGAATATCTAAATACATTACTGTATTTCTAGATATATTGTTTAATCCTTTATATTTACCTGTATAATTAACATAATAATTTATTCTTAAATTACATTTAGCACTTATACCATATTTTGTTTTAAATTCATTAGTTATTTTATTATATTTAGCATAATCAATTTTAAAATTTTTAACCTTATTAATTGTTCCTGAAGTATCAGAATCTTTCTTTGTATTCTCAATAACTTCAGTATTTTTATAAATTACTTTATTATTATCATCTGTATCTACTATAGTTACTATTGCTTCTGCTTTTGTTTCAGCATTATATGTTAAACTATCTGCAAAACTATTAATATAACTAAAAGTTACATCAACATAATCAATTATATTTGATATATATTGCATTCCTTCATCAAGGTATGGAGTATTATAGTATGAATCATCATCTAAATATACTCTATAACTTGTTGCGATCGTTTCTTTATAGCTTAAACTTTCATATTTTTTTAATCTATATGATCTATCCGCAAATATTATCGAAATAAATACTAGAACAACAATTAAAAAGATGTATGTTATATTTTTTTTAGAATTTTTCTTCATATCTCTTCTCCTATTGTAATGCTTCCCTTAACCAAATACTTGGAAGACCAATATATTTTATTCTAAAGGAAACTGTTCCTATTATATCTTTTTCTTTTACTATATTATCATCTACTTGATCGTTATTATCACCTTTTGTTTTAAAATATAGTTTATTATCCCTTTTAATTATTTTATATACCCTATGTGAAATAATTTTATTATTATATCTAAATACTAATATTTCACCTTTTTTAATATTTTTGATTTCTTTATTATTTGTTCTCCTTGCTATTATAACGTCTCCTCTATAAATATACGTATTCATCGAGTTAGATCCTATAACAAACATTTGATATTTTATAAATCCAGAATTTAATAAAACAATTAACAATAATATTGCTGTTATTACAACTGATAATGTCCTACTATATTTACTTTTCTTTGGTGATGCTAATATTCTTATTGGTGGTCTTATAAGTATAAGTCCAATTATAAGTGGTAATGCTATTTCAAGTACTGAATTTATATATGGTCCAAAGTTTGGAACAATTGGCACCAAAAATATATAAATTTCAGTTATAATTCTGTAAATTACACAATTAATAACATTACTTTTTGAACATAATATTGTCAAGAATATATTTCTTGCAATACTAGTTAATACAATTAATCCAATATATTCATATAATTCATCACTTACTTTAAAATCATATAAGTAATATTTTGAAAATGAATCATATAGTATAAAAATTATACATGATAAAATTATAATTATTTTATTATTATTTGATTTATTAATATATATCGTTCTTATACATTCCATCAAAATAATATATATTATTGTCGGTATAATATTATATATAAAATTATTAAAATTAAATGTATAAATTGTTTTTGCAAAACCTGTAAACAAGCCTGCAACATAAATAAAAACGAAATAAAATAATAAGCAAGTTATAACAATTTTTAAAATCTGTTTATATTTATAATCGTTTTTTAAATCAATTTTAAATACACTATATAGTGCAATAAAACTAACAAGTAGAAATAATACTTCTAGATTATTCTCGAAAATACTTCCATAAAAAAAGCCTGTTATAATTACTAATAACATGAAAATTTGTATTGTTAATAATTGTTTTAAACTTTTTTTCATATTTTTACCTCTTTTATTTCTTCTTTATTAGTTCTTTTTATATGCAAATAGATACGCAAATAAAATAGCAATATTATGTTATCTTATTATTAATTGCGTATCTTAATGCACTTAAATTAGTTTTGTGAATAATTTAATGTTGCTGCAATATTGCTAACTTCAACATCTGTATTTACAACTGATGTAGCAGTTGATTTATATGTAACAACTAATTTAGCAGTTTTTTTACCTGAAGTTGCTGCTAATGTATCATTCTTAGCAATAGTTGAACCATCACTATAAGTTAATGTATAAGTTAAATTACCACAAACTGTAGTAGCACCAGCATCATTACTTGTTGCAGAACAAGATGGTGTTGAAATTGTAGGTGCTGATGATAGTATTGCAGGAATGTTTCCTTTGTTAACTATATCAAATGTATAAGTTATTGAATCTCCTGGTTTAGATAATGTTCCTAGTTTACCAGAAATTGTTGTTGAACCAGTTTGTATTCCAAGTTTGCTTGTAGATGTATCTAATACAGCTGAACCTGTAACTGATCCTTGTAAATTTTCAAAATGAACGTCCCATGTTCCAGCCTTTACTGTTGCTGTTCCGTTTATTTTTAATTGTTGTGTTAATGTAGCATATGCTACTGTTATTCCAATTAATGCTACGGCTAAAACGCCAAGCACAATATTTTGTACTTTGTTATTCATGTTTCTCTCCTATTATTAATTTTGACTATAATTTAATGTTGCTGCAATATTGCTTATTGCTACATCTGCACTTGGTACATATGTCATTTCATTTTTTAATGATAATGTTAATTTAGCCTTTTTAGTTTCTCCAGCGGCTAAAGTATCACCATTATTTATTTGTGAACCATCAACATATGTTAATGTATATACTAAATCGTTAGCACAAATATTTGTAGCGCTTACTGTATCAGTAGATGTACATGTTGGTGTACTAATTACTGGTGCTGCACTAAGTATTGCAGGAATATTTCCTTTATTAACGATATCAAATGTATAAACTATTGAATCCCCTGGTACTGATAAAACACCAACAGATCCTGAAATAGTTGTTGAATTACTTGATATAGCTAATTTATTAGTATCAGCAAGTGCTGCTTTACCTGTTAATGACGAACTTAAATTTTCAAAATGAATATCCCAAGTTCCTGCTTTTACTGTTGCAGTTGATTCTATTTTTAACTGTTGTGTTAATAATGCATAGGCAACTGTTAAACCAATTAATCCAACTGCAAGTACTCCAAGTATAATGTTTTGTACTTTACTTCCCATTTCTACATTCCTCCTCTAGTATAATAATATAATATTTTATAATAATAGTCAACAGTTGTGTACTAAATTTAACAAACAAAAATCGCTATTTTTTTTATTATTCGATTTTTAAATTTTCATCTAGTTCTACACTATTAATACTATTAAATCTTTTAGTTATTTTATCAGTTGTTGTATGTATATCCTCAACATCTTTACTAACAGTTTGAATACTTCTAGAAAGCTTGTCCCATCTATCTTTATATCTACTAAATTCAACAGATAATTTGACAAGTTCTTCTCTTATTACTTTAGCATATTTATCTCTTTCAGCATTCTTAATGATTACCTCAATAGTTGTTAGAGTACTCATTAATGTTGTTGGAGAAGTTATCCATACCCTTTTTTTATATGCATATTCAATTATGTCATTATGATATGCATTAAGTTCTGCAAATATTGCTTCTGCTGGCAAGAACATTATTGCTTGATCACTTGTTACACCTTCTATGATATATTTATTTGCTATCGCATCAATATGTTTTTTAACATCACTTTTAAATAATTTGGCAGCTGTTTCCCTATCTGATGCACTATATCTTTTGTCAACCATTATCCTGTAATGTTCAAGTGGAAACTTAGAATCTATTCCAACGAGCCCAAGTGGTTCAGGTGCAAATAATGCAGCATCTACAATTGTACTATTTGGAAGAGTATATTGAAGACGATATATCTTATCATTCTTTTCTCCAAATACACTTGTTAATATATGCTTTAAGTTTACTTCACCATATATACCTCTACTCTTCTTATCAGTTAATATTCCTTGAAGTGAAACTATATCGTTAGATAAAGTATCTATTTTCTTTTGTGCTTCATCTATTTTACTTAATCTTTCAAGTACTGATGTAAATGTTTTATTAGTTTTTTCAAAATTTTCATCTAATCTCTCGTTTACTTTATCATTTATCATATTTAATCTAAGTTCTATCTTATCATTTAATGTATTAATATCTTCATTAAGATTTTTATTAATATCATTTTTAAAATCATAAAGATCTCTTGTTACATTATTTTCAAGTTTACCAAGTCTTTCAGTAATATTTCCCTCATTAATATTTTTAAATAAACTTATTGTTACAAGTACAACAAGTAAAATTAGTATTCCAATTATTATATATTCCATATCTCATACCTCCTATTTTATAAATTTATTTGCAAGTTTACTTACTAAATACGCAATTAAAACCATAAATATAACCTGTGCAATTACATATGGATCTGTTATACTCTCAAGCAAGCTCTTTCCTATAAATCCCCAAAAATATACCATTGGTAATTTACCTATCATAAGTGCTGAAAAATATTTTTTAGCATCTATATCAGTTAAACCAGCCGCTATATTAACCGCAAATGCTGGTGTAAATGGTAAAGCAATTAATATAACTAAATTACTATATGATAACTTATTAATATATTTTTTAAATTTTTTAACTTTTTCATTTTTACCATATTTCTTTTCAAATTTATCTCTTAATTTTCTACATAATGTAAATGAAATCATGCATCCAATAACAGTTGCTATCCATGATATTAAAAATCCAAAAAGACTACCAAATGTCATTATATTAATTGCTATAAAAACTGCAAGTGGAAGAATAGGTATCATTGATTCTAATATTATAAGTAAGAAACCTGATATAAATCCCATACTTCCCATTACACTTGTTATTTTATCTATTAATTCTGTTATAATTGTCTCCATCTTTATCCTCCATTAATATTATAAAACATTTTTAACGCAAAAAAAATAAGTTTTTCAAACTAAACTTATTTTTTAAATAAATCCTTCATATCCATCTATTACATTTACAACGTCATATCCCATTATCTCTAAGAATTTACAGCATCTTTTACTTTTAAAACCCTCTGTACAATATATGTAATATGTTTCATTTTTATCTAAATACATATGTGGCATATCCGTTAAGTTATTCATATCAATATTTCTAGCATTATATATATGTCCTTTCATATATGCACCTTTAGTTCTTAAATCAATTATATTATACTCTTTTTTTAAATCACATGCTTTTATATTTTTCATATTTTCACCAGTCCACTATATAATATGAAAATTATTATTTACTGGTCACTATAATAGCCTAATACAAAAAAATGCACAAAATATTGTGCATTTTTTATTCTTCAAAGAAGAAATCATCAAAGAAGTCATCGTAATCTGAACTAACCTTATCTTTATCATTAGTTATTTTTTCTTCTTTTGTTTCTTTTTTACCATCTTCTGTTTTTGGTTCCTCTTTTGAAGCAGCTTTCTTTTCTTCTTTAACCTTAAAATTATTAAAATCAACCATATTACTGTGGATAACTTCATCTACTTTAGGATTTTCAGAAATATTCTTTGTACTAAATAATTTATCTTCTGGTGAATTAACTTTTTTAGTTTCATCAGTTGCTTTTTTATTATTTTTTTCTGCTTCTTGTTTTTTCTTTTCTTCTTCCTCTTCTTTTTCAAGTTCTGCAATTTTGGCATCAATTTCTTTTATCATTTTATCAATATCCATATCAGAACCCATACCAGGCATTCCTCCACCACCAAATGGATTCATGCCAAATGGTGAACCTCCACCCATAGGTGAAGAATTACCATCCATACCAGCATTTTTTAATTTTTCTTGTTTTTGTTTTCTAACAAATTCTTTTAAATCAAATGTTTTAATATCATCCATAGTTCTTTGTGGATAAACAACATTCTTTCCGTAGTGATCAACACCTCTACCAAAACCAAAGTCTGTATCCCAGTCCATTTTTAATTTTCCTCTATATGGAGCACATCTTTGTTTAATTAAAATAATTTCATCTGGTTTCATTCTTTGAAGTTCAGATACTGTAACAAGAGGTCTTGTTTCTTCTTTTTTATCTTTACCAACTCTAACAAGTTTATCACCACATAATTTACTAATTTCTTCTAAGGCTGATAATTCTCCTGTTAATAAGTATATTAAGTTACCACAGTTACCACGAATAGTTTCTGCATCATGATCACCATAATTTTGTTTTAACTGTGCGAAGTTCTGGATGATAAATGTAAATCTTATTTGTCTTGAACGAGCTGCTGTAACCATTGTTGTAATATCTTTAAACTTAGGCATGTTAGCAAATTCATCAAGTAAGAAATTTGTTCTTACAGGAAGTTTTCCACCATGTTTTTGAGCAACACTTATTAGTGATTCATAACATTGTTTAACAAATATAGTAGCAAGTGAATGATATGTTGTTTTTTCATCTTGTATAATCATAAATACTGCTGTTGGCTTTTCACCTATACTATCCATATCAAAATCACTCTTAGAAAGCATTTCAGATAAGTTTTTAGTAACAGCTAGTGTTTTAACTTTATCCTTTAATACCGATACGATACCACCTTTTGTTTCATTTGGTGCATTAACTGTACCTAAAGCATTTACGCAAGCTGGTGATGCAGGATCTTTAGCATTAAAATATTCTTTTAAATAATTTGATGCACCATATTTATCCTCACCAACAGTCATCATTAAGTTTATACTATTAATATTTATCTCTTCTTCTTTAGCATCTTCAAATAAAGCAAGTGATAAACCAGTTAAGTAACTTGCAGCTGAATTCTGCCAGAATGGATCATTTCCTTGACCATCAACAACTATATTAAGTGATAAGTCATTTAATAGTTCATTTGCTTTATCAAAATTTCCTTCTTTTTGATACTTATAAGGTAAATGATATGGATTCCAACAATTACCTTTTTGTGGATCACGGAAATTAAGTATTATAATTTGATAACCAAGTTCTCTCATAATACCAGAGTTATCTTCATAAATTTCACCCTTAGGGTCAGATATAATCATTGATTCTCTACCTTTTATCAGCATTTGAACAGTTGGATTGATAATACCTTGTGTTTTACCTGAACCAGTAGCACCAATAACAAGTGTATGACTTTCACCATTATCTACATAAGCAGCATCTTTGTCATATGCTAAAGCTGTACCACCTGCTTTAGCTTCCTTTTCTGCATATGGAACTCTAACAACACCTTTAGCTGTTTTTATTTCTTTATCTTTTGCCCATCTTGCATATCCATCTTCTTTTTTTTCAGTAGTTAATCCGAAACCTTTTTCTCTTGTAAAGAAATATGATGATGTACTTGCAAGTAAGAATCCAATAGATGCTATCCATAAAAGTAATGTTGCCCCAATATACTTAGAACCAAATGCTGGAAATGGATTTAATCCCCATGGAGTACCTTCATTTAAGAAAAAAGAAAAATTAAGTATACAAATACAAATTAAATACAAAATAAAAAACATTATAACAACAAATGCAATTATATCTTTTTTCTCAGCTCTAAATTTTAATTTCATATAATCAGCTTCCTTTTTATTTACTTTATTATATCAAAAAAAAAAGTATTTTTAAATACTTTTTTTATTTATTTGAATATCTATTATATATATCTTGTGCTCTTTGGACTCTTCCACTCTGAGCAGATTCAGATTGATCAGCAGGTCTTTCAAATTGTAACATGAAATTTCTAGTTGCAGAATCAACTGTAATATCTAATTGTCTAAGAGAATTATATAAACCTTGATTATTACTTTGAAGATACTTTTCTAAGTAATCTATTTGCATCGCAGTGTCACCTACTGATAATTTACGTTCATTTTTTGCATAATCATACAATCCCTCTTTAATTGTATAATATGTCCATTGAACAAGTCCATATCCACCACCATTAGGCCCATTGTTAGCAAAATCATTCCTATTAATTACACCAGAATCAACCTTTTTAGTATAGTCAATACTATACGCTAAACTTGAATCATAATCACCTTGAACAATTCTTCCATCAAATGTACCTGCAGATTCAACAGACATATTTCCCATTATTCCAGCAGCTGCATTTTTTGTGTATCCTAATCCAAGTAAGTAATTCCATACTGCTTCTTCATTAGTAGAACCAGAGAATGTACCTCCACCTGATGTACATTTTATAAATATATTTGTAGGATCAATAGCAATACCACTTGAATCAGTATTAGCATCCATAAATACAAAATGTAAACCTTCTATGTTAGCGGCATCATTATAAATTAATCCTATTTGATCGCCTTTAGCAACATTATCGCCCTTTTTCAAACCACTTTTAACTGTAACATTTGAATATATAGTAAAGAAATTATACTCATTGTTATCAATAATGAGATTATGTTTTATTTTTATTGATTTACCACATTTTTTACTATCATCCGTACACTTCGAGTCTTCCACAGATTCAACCTTACCATTTGCTACAGAATATACATTTGCACCTAATTTAACGCCTACTGTTTTTTCATTCAAATCAACACCGTTGTGAGTTTTTCCATTAACTATACCATAAGAATAATTATCATCAAATGATATTGTTGTATTAGCTGCTATATCAACAGGCATATTTAACTCAGATATTAGATTTTGATTAACAGCACCTACACAACTGTCAGTATAATTTTCACTACTTTCTTGTTGATATTCTAAGAATACAGATTCAAATAGTGTTTTATTCTCAATAATTTCGCTATATAATCTTTCTTTCTTTTCTTCTCTTTCATCACCTGACAATCCATTGAGCATCTCACGATACTCAGGTATATATTCAAAATAATATTTCATCAAATAATTTTTATAATTATCTTCTTCAAAAACATATGAATCATAATAAGTTATTTGGATGCCATCTGTTAAACTAATATCTATATTCGTTATATCAACAATACCATAGAAAATGTCGCAAATAAGTTGTGCAATAGAAATCGCAAATTCTGCCGTAGCTTCACCAGATTCCTGATAAAAAGAACCAGAGTAATCGGAACCAAATATAAATGCATAAAGTTCTTTAAATGGTGCGGTCAAAGCTTTAAATTCTGCACCAGCAAAATTCTTCAAAAGTTCTACAAAATCATTTCCAACAGTTGATCCAAACTTACTAATAAATGTCCCTAAACTTACCGTAGTAGTTTGTCCAGATCTTGTTGCTATACCAAAAGCATTTGTATGAAATTGATTTCTTGCAAGCTTTCTTAATCTATATATTTTTCCAGAATTATAAACAAGTCCATTTTCATCAACTGTTTGTTGTGCTTCATCAAATTTACTTCCTAAATATTTTCTTACAGCTGCAAATATACCCGCATTAGATGAATCTGCGCTTATAGATGCATCTATTGCATCTTCTGCTTCTATTTCACCATATTTAGTATCATAGCCCATTCCTTCAGTATAAAATAAAGTCGCTAAAAGAAGTGGTACATCTAATCCTGTTCCATCATTAGAACATCCATATCTATCACATAATGAATCCAATTCATCATAAAAAGCTTCCTTTGAATCTTGAAAACCAAAACCACTGTAAAAATTGTCTAACTTTTCGGCAAAATCAGCTGTTTCTGTAAGAATATTATCAGCCATTTGAAACGCATCCATTAAAGGACCCATAATAACTTCAAATATAAATAAAATAGAAATAAATGCGACAGCCGCACCAATAGCAATACCCATGATAATCTTTTTTTTCTTTTTTTCCCAAATCATCTTTGCAAGATTTACACCCGCTTCTACAGCTGCTTTTTTAGGATTTTTAGCAATATGTGCTGCAGTAGCTAATTTACTTTTACCATTAGATTTTTTACCATCAGATGATTTTGAAAGTCCAGATTTTTTTTCATTACTTTCTTTAGCAGTACCCTCTGATTCATTAGATGATTTATTTGCTTTTCCTGTGGAAAAAAGATTACCCTTTTTTTTAGATTGATTTATTCTATCACCAGTTTTGTCTTTATTAGCACCAGACTTATTCTTCAAATTATCCATTTTATCTAAGCCTTTAGCGACTTTATTTCTAGTGAAATTTTTTGCTAATTTGTTTACACCATAATTAGTTGGAGATAACTTTCCACCATTGCTTTTTACAGCTTTTTTTGCAAGGCCTTTTGGTACACCAACTTTTGACAATACTTCTGATCCTGCATCTTCAACAGCAGAATCAACTCTTTCTCGTGATGTCATGGAAGATGATTTTTCATTTGTACCAAGTAATGTTTCTGCAGAATCCTTGTATCCTTCATACTTTTCAAAATCATTATTTTCTTCCATTTAATCACCACCTTTTACTACTTATAGTTAAATTATATTTTATAATCCGCCTCTTGATCCAAATGAATCAAGTTCAGAATCAGTTGCAATTACACTAATTTGCATACGTTTACTTCCACATACAAATAATGCATCACCTTGATTATAACGTTTAATATTTTCTTTCTCATTATCATTTAAGTCTATTAATTTAGATAAATCTTCAACAGCTTGTTTTTTAAGTCCCATAACAAGATAATATGAAGCGTTATCAAATATAGCTTTTCCTTGCATTAATACTTCTGGAGCAGCAAAGTCACTTGGTTGTTGTGTAATAATTATAGTACCACTGTTATACTTACGTGCTCTTCTTTGAACTTGTGCTAAGAAATCAGCGCCAAGTGCATTATCATTACCAAGTAATGTATGAGCTTCATCAACTTGAAGTATAGTATTTTGACTTGAATCCAAACATAATCCCCAAGCAAACTTCAAAATATTAAAGAATAAAGCATTTTTAACATTTTTTTCTGCATTAATTAATTCTCTTATATTAAATACAATAAAATTAGATTTAGGACTTATAGTTGTATGACCATTGAAATAATGTTCAAGTCCACCAGTTATTAATGGTCTTATTTTTAACTCAAGTTTTTCCATTATATCTCTTTCTCTAGTTGCTTCACCATAAGATAATATTCTTCCTCTTATTGTTGTATAAACATCACTAAATATTGGAAAATCTTCACTTGTTAATTTAGTAAAATCAGTATTTACATTTATATTAAATCTTTGATATGTTTCAACAACAACCTCATTAAATAAAGTTAATACATCTTCTTCGATAGATGGATCATAGTACTTCATAAATGCTTTTAAAGTTTGAAGTGTTTTTGTTAAAACTGCATATCCAAGACCTCTTTGTGATTCTTCATCATCAGCATCTGGAACAATTTCAAGTGGATTAATCATACCAAATTCTCCACCTCTACCTAAATCAATGAAATCACCATTATAAAGTCTTACCATTGGTTCAAGTTCACCCTCAGGATCAATTGCTACAATTCTATAACCATTTCTAACATGAGATCTAAGAAGTAATTTAGCCGCAGTAGATTTACCACTACCAGATGTACCTAAGATAATCATATTAGCATTATTTCTATTATGTTCTTTCTTTATTTGATATAAGAATTGATTAAATAAAATTATACCACCTGAAAAATCTACTCCAAGTAAACATGATAATCCTTGATCTTTGATACTATCAAATACAAAAGGATACATAGCTGCTAATGTTGGGGATGGAATTGGTGTTCCAATTCTATCTTCAATATCTTGTTTATCAAATATTGGTAAACATGATTTAAGAACTTTTTCTTGTTCAAATCTTAAAGGTATAGCTCTCATTTCCATAGCTTCTAAAGTAGATTTTAAAGATACTTTTGTTCTTTCTAACTCTTCTTTAGTATCAGCTGTTATCATAATATGCATTTGAAAATCAAATACCTTCGATTGATTAGTTGTAATAACCTTTATAAAATTTTCCAAGGATTCATAATCTTGTCTTAATCTTTCTTGATATGTAGCATCAGTCTCTTTTTGATATCTATCATATAAATCAATTAGTTGTTTATTAAGCATTTTTGACACAACATCAAAAGCAACTGGTATATGCTTTATAACAATTTTTACACCAGCTTGACCAGCTGTTAAACTAGATAAATAACCTGGAGTAATATATTTAGGATAAGAAAGAACAGATAAAATAGTTGCAAACTTATCACTTATTGTAAAATCAGAAACCCCAAAAGATAATCCTTTAGGAGCAATTTCTTTTTTAATTGCCATTAGTAATCACCGTCCCACTTTCAAATTTAATTCCACCATTTAAGAAATTATCTATTATCATTCTTAAATCTTCATTAGAAGTTTGAGAAGCAATTAATCCACAATTGGCCAAATTACTTATAAGATTTCTAATTTTCTTTTGAATAGAATCAGTATCTTTATCCTTAAATAGAATAAAATATTCTGTATCAACTATACCATTATTCATAAAAAGCTCCGCCTTAGATATGTCATCTATTAAAAGCTTTCTATAAACAGGATTTTGAGTATCATTTAATTGTAATTGTAATTGAGATATGTATAGATTAATATCAACAGGTCTATCTGCAATTATTAACCAAAATTCATAATCAATAAGATTATAAAAAGTTCTAAATGACTCAATAATAGAATTCTGATAATTTTCTTCAAGTATAAATATATTTCTTGGTTGAATTTTAACACCAGTAACCATCTGTTTATTATCAAGAAAAATCATATTATTATTAATATCTTTAATAGGTACCCAACTCTCAGTATAAATACTACTTGTACTCATTTTTATAACACCAACCTTCCCATTTATAATTTCTTCTTCCATAGAAGAAATCAATCATTTCTTTTATTAAAGTTAAAACATTGTGATAATTAGGTATTGGAACAACTAAAAACGCTGATATAAACAATGGAAGTAAACATATAATAGCCGCTTTAAGTGTTTCAGGAGAAATTGATATCAATAACAAGACTGATACCAAAATTCCAATACCAAATAAAACTAAATCAAATTTTGTAAACATACCAAAAATTAATGTTCCCTTTTTGGCATTTGCAGGGATTAAATAATTCACTATATATCACACTCCTTATTTAGTATTTGCTTCATTCATATTTTTACTAGCTGTACGAGCCTCTTTAAGAACAATTTTTTGATCTGAAGTAGCTTTATCAATTACATCATTTAATGTTGAATCTGCTCTACTAAATGCTTCTTGTGCCGAATCTACTGCTGATGAATATGAAGCAACAGAGCCTAAATTACTACTTGATAAATTATTCGCAACACCATGTGCACCTGTAATAGCATCTATAAAAGTTGTGCTAACTCCGGATGAATTTAATGCTGTATCAAGATCTGATATAGATGTAATTCCTCCTAAATCCATTTGTGCTAAAATATCTCCCAATTTTGTTTTTACATTTCCAGTAGAAGCATTCATCTGTGTTTCTATTGCGGTTCTAATTTGATTAATTGTTTGATTATCTTTTTGAGCAACAAACAGATCATGTTGTGTGCTATTATATTTTTTCAATGCTTCTTGTTGTTGTTCTGTATGACCTTTCATTTTATCTACCATAGAACTATAGGCTGCTGTAGTTGCTGCTGATGCATTGACAACCTTTCCATCTTTATCAAGAATAGTTGATCCAACAGTTTCAGACAAATATGCTTTTGCTCTTGCTTTTGCATCTTCGGTTTTTTTCCATTCTTTTTGGTCTTTTTCAACAGAGCCTTTTCCACCTTCATTGTATCTCAATTTTTGATATGCTTTATATGCATTATCTTCGTGTGCTGCAGCATTTATTGCAGATGTTGCATTTTTAACACCAGTCATCGCTTTAGAACCAAATCCTGACACTTTTGAAGAGGCATTACCCGCAGCACTTTTAATTTTTTGTACAACTGCATTTCCATTTATTTTCTGTCCCAAACCAGTTTTAGCAAATTTTCCGCCTGCTCTACCTAATAAATCTACTCCTTTACCAGCCAATGCACCAATACCTGCTCCTGCAAGTAAAGGAGTTGCTTTTGCAACATTAGTAAGTCCTTTCCATGCATTTTGTGCTACTTTACCTACACCTGCCATATTACCAAGTCTACCAGCAATACCACCTTGAGATTTAATTTCTACTCCAAAAATCTTACCAATCATATCAGGTACTTGTTTAGCAAATATCAACATACCTACCATCAAAAATGCTTTTAATACAAGTGTCCAATCAGAATTTTTGAATTGTTCCATAAATGATGATAAGTTGCTCACTAAAAATAAATAAAATGCAATCGCCGCCACTCTAACAAATAACTCAGCATATGTCTTACCTAGTTCTTTAAACCAAGATGATAATATTTTATCACCTGCAGCTACATATGAAACTATTGATATAGGTGCAGTTAATTCCATGAATGCCATTTTAAAAACTCTAACTGCAACATCAATTGCAAATATTACTAAAATATATACTGTTACCAGACCTACAACTATTGCAATAAGTCCATTAAATTTGAATGCATAGGCCTCATCATTTGATATATTCGCATTTTCAGGATTTATGGCTGTCGCATTAATATTTTTTGCAACAGCTCCTATATATTTAGGCAAATCCTCTGCAATCATTTTTGAATAATATTCTGAAACGCTAACAGATACATTTACATTCCCATCAGCATCAGCCATTTCATCATCTAGATAAAGAACCGCCGACATTAATGTTCCTGCAATAACTTGTCCACCATTTCCACCAGCTTCACATTTACTCTTATCTGAACTATTACAATTATATTCTATTCCAACAACAATTTTTTCAATTAAACTGTTTTTCATAATAGTCTCTTGTATTTTATATAATTCATCAAATGCAAATGGAATTACAACAATAAGCATAAGCGCTATAATAGCTCTTTTAAATACAGCTTTAACACCTTTTTTTCCATCACTGAGTAAATCGGGATTTACTATTGCTGATAATATTGTTACAGAAAAAGCAAATAGCATTACAACACTTACAAGGGTATATATATTTGCACTAATTTCTTGAACAATCTCTGATTGTAAAAATCTTGTTGTAGCTATATTGTAAAAAATTTTATACATATATACAATTAGGCAATATATTGGTTTGCATAAGTAAATAGCAATTTTTCTGAATAATCCTTCCATCATATTTTTCACCTACTTTCCATTAACAATACATTTTGCAATACTGGTATCTAATGACGAAAAAGTACCAATTAAAAAGCTTATAATAAATGGAACCATTATAAATAAAACTAATAAAATTAATCTCTTTGGAAATTGTTTTTTTGATTTTTCCATTTTTTCTATATCTGATGCTATAACAGCTTTTGCATAATCTAATGTACCAAACAAAACAACTAAAATTGGTGCAATTATTCTAAGAATATTATATAAAGTATGAAATACCGCAAATTCTTTACAATTTGGCACATATTTTTGTTTAAATTTTATATCTAGTGTTGGTGCTGTTACTTGATGCAAAGTGTCCTTTAATTCTTGAAGTAAAGTAGCATTTTTTTTCTGTTTTTCTCTTAACGTTTTATATTGAGAATCACCATAACAACCACTCATACAATTATCTAACTCACCGGCAGAAACGTTCTTACAACGGCTTTGTAAACACTCATTACACTTTTTATAAGTTTGTGATGATTGACATGCAGTCAAGGCACTCGATTTATACATTACTCCCGTAGAATCCGTGCATATTGCTGAACATATATTATTTTTCATCGCACTATCTGATGATTCTCTCTCATCCTGCTCATTCTTATCCTCTTCATATTTTGGATTACTTGAAATGTTTATAAGTCTAAGCATTGTATTATACGCACTTGATTGATAATCAGCAAATGCACTTGAATATCTAGAATCTTTACCAGTAGAATCTTTACTAGTAATAAGACCATTCAATGCTCTAAAATTGTCAATTGCAAAAAATGCTGCTCTACGTCTATTCCAATCATCATATGACATACCTTTATCTTGTTTTTCATTTCCAATGGTATCTGACAAAGCATATTTCTTAAACGAATCATAATCAGTAAAACTATAGTTTGAAATATCAAGATAATCCTCTTTTACAGTATAGCTAAACTTATGCATATTACCATTTGCATCTCCACCATTCATATATATATAGTATGAATCTAATATATTTGAAAAAGTATATGCACCATTTTTATAACTCAAACCATTCATTTTACTATAGCCATCAGATTTGTCATTTTTAAATCCATAAAGGTCTTCAAAATATGCTTTTATAGCATGATTAGCCTTTGAATTTTCTTTTTTACCATCTATAGTTTGGGACTTTAAATATAATGCAAGATAACTGGATGATGTATTTAATCCAACTTGTTGTGTATTTCCAGAATCATCTTTGAATTGAAAAAAGCTTGCTTTTTCTGTAGCTGCAATAAATTTCCCATTGGAAGTACCAACTGGTAATATACCTGTTGCGCTATTATAATGTACATTCTTTATCATATTTGTAAATGTATCTCTTTTAATTGGGTCTAATTTATAGTTAACTCCAGTAAAATCAACTCTTACATATTCTGGACATGTTCTATAATCATCCCCTCTATTCTTCTTAGAGCCATTACCTTTACCTCTCATATATTTGTAAAATCCACTATCATTAAAAGTGGTAGATTTAGGGCCTTGAAGACTAATACTATAATCGCTATCACTACCAGTATATACGACACTTGTTGACTGGCCGATAGATCCATCCAATTCACCAATATTTGGAGATAAAACTCTAAGCATTTCATACTCGCATACAATTTTTGTTTTATATTCTGCTTTAACATTTAATTCATTTAGAAAAAACGATATAAATATTACTGCAATAACGCTAAAAATTTTAATAAGATAATTTTTCATGTAAAAAACCTACTTTCTCATTATTATGATATCATAAAATAAAAAAAAAGAAAATATAAATTTTCTTTTTTTATTATTTACTATTTGTTGACATTACATCAAATGATTGAGCTTTTTCTGCTGCATCCCAGCATCCCTTATAATCACCGTTAGATGTTACTAATCCTACAACAACTGAAACGATATATGGAATTAAGAATACGATTACTGCAGAAACAATTCTTTTTATGAAAGGTTTTTGAGCTTCTTTCATTTTCTTTTCATCACCAGCAATAACAGCCTTAGCCATATCAATTGTTCCAAATAATATTAAACCAATTGGAACTGCGATTTGAAGTATTCTTAAAACTAATTTAACGTAATATATCATTGTTAGTATTGCGTCTCTACCTTCACCTATATCACATGCTTTTCCTAAAATTTCTAACATAAATTTTCCCTCCAAACTTTTTATTTATACCTCCATTTTATAATTATTATTACCAATTGTCAACTAAATTATTTTAAATGTGTAAAATTGTATCAACAAAAAAAAGAAATGAAAATCAAATCATTTCTTTATTTTTCTATCAATTTCATATCAAGTGTATTTTCTTTTCCATCTCTTATATATGTTACTTTTATTGTATCACCTGTTTTATATTGATATAAATAATATCTAAGTGTACTTATACTTGTTACTTTATTATCATCAAACTTAGTTATAACATCGCCCTTTTTAAGTCCTGCTTTTTCTGCTGAACATCCACTTTCTACTTTAGCTATTACAACACCTGTTTCACTTGTATTTACACTTATATTATTCATATATAAACTATATCTATCACTAGTATTTATTACTGATATACCTATTGAAGGTCTTTTTATTTCTTCACCTTTTTCTAGATATGTAACATAGTTTTTAACATCATTTATTGGTATTGCAAATCCCATACCTTCTATTTCTTCTGTTGCAAGTTTCATAGATGTAATACCTATTACTTCACCAGCTAAATTAACAAGTGGTCCACCACTATTACCAGGATTTATTGCAGCATCTGTTTGTATTACTTTTGCTATTATAGAATTAGATTCTATCATTCTATCTTTACCAGATATAATACCTCTTGTTATAGAACCACTATAATCTGATCCCATAGGGCTACCAATTGCTATTACTGTTGATCCTAAATTAATATTATCACTATCACCTAAAGTAGCAACCTTTTTAACTTTACTTTTATCTATTGAAAGAACTGCTATATCAGTATATTCATCACTACCAAGTAATTTAACTTCTACTGTTTCATTATCTGATAAAATAACTTCTATTTTATCTGCAGAATCTATTACATGATGATTTGTAAGTATATATCCTTTACTACCATCAGTTTTATATACAAATCCTGATCCACTTCCTATATTCTGATTATTTTTATAGCTTTCTACAGTTACAACAGAATCATAAGCTTTATCTATTGCATCTTCTATTGCTGTTTCACTTAATTTTGTTTCATTAACTGTTTTCTTTTCTGTTATTACTTTTGACTCTACTGGAAAATATTTTAAATATATAATAACTGCAAATACAGCACTAAATATTGTGAATACATAAGCTAAAAAATATTTAAATAATCTTTTTCTATCTTTCATATTATCATCCTCTATTCTATATTTATTAAATCCATATAATTTTCTGGAAAACCTAATGTATCATATATTTTATTAATTTTTACTGATTTTATTTGCCATGTTAAATCTTGAAGTTTAAGATTTATTTCATCCATCATATGCATAAATTCATCTTTTGTAAGCATTTGTTTTAATATTATTATTAATGCAAATATATCATTTTTTCCTTTTACGTATTCACCAAATTCATCTTGCTTTATTTTTAGTTCATTATGATATTTAGTATTAGAAATATATTTTTGTGTTCTATGATCAAATACTATATCTTCATGCGCACACAAATTTCTATAATTTGCAAGTAACGATAAATATATTTCCATATCTTCCATTTCAATTCCATAAAGATCTGCAATTTCTTTTTGATCCTCTGGTTTTAGTATTCCATAAAGTTCATTTATTAAACCAAATGACAGCACTTTTACTAGTACCCATAATGGGATATAACCATAATTTGTTATGTAATGAAGTGTCGCACTATGATTTTGACTATTTACTCTAATTTGTCTTTTCATTTTATTTATTACATCACTAACTCTTCTTTTATCTTTATTGTCAGTTGTAAAATTTGATTCTTTTAAATAATTTTTCTCTTTATAACCATATTTAACAGATAACTTATATGATATTATGCTTTTAATATTATTTTCTATTATTAATAAATTTTTAAACAATATATTTCTAAGTTCTCTATCAAACATAAAAATTGCATATAATTCATCAAAGGTTGCACCTTTTACAAATTTCTTTTCTTTTGATGAAACCATTAATACTCTTCTGTAACCATTTATAAAAAAGTAATTTTCTTTTAAAAGTATATTTCTTGCTTCTTCTTCATCATTTATAGTAAGACCTTTACTTTTAAAAATTCCAAGTTGTTCATCAAGAGTTTTAAATTCCTTTTTATTCATATTTAAATCACCCTACTGTCATAAATTATAACATAATTTTTTTTAGACTTAAAGTATTTAAATTTATTTCTACAACTTAACACTTTTTTCACATATTTTCACATTTTTTATATTTTTCGGTCGAAAATTTCGACCAAAAGTTTTTCAGATTCTTTTTATTCAAGCAAAAGAAAAACCTTTTTGAAAATTTATATGGGTTATATCTTCTGACACCATTACCATTTTTTAAACTTGAGGCCGAAATTTTCGACCTCAAGTTTTTAAATTCAAAATCAATAAAAAAATGAAAATCTTTCTGGAAATTTATATGTATTATTTTTTACTGCCTCATTTATTTATTTTGATCGTACATTTATCTTCTCCTATATTTTTGATTATTGTTTCTAAATACTCTTTATCCTTTATCTTAGTAATCGCAAAACATTTATTACCTAAATCTTTATAGCTTGCTCCTGAATGATATAATACCTTTTTATCAAGTATTATGAATCTATCGTGAAACTTATCACTATATATTACTTTTAAATTATGATATTGTTTATTATACTTTTTTATATCTATATCTTTTAATAAATTAAATTTTCTAGTAACAACAGTTACTTTTACATTTAGATTCGTAATCATATCTAAAATACTTTTATCTGCATAATTATCTATTATAATTATTTCTTTCTTTGCTTCCTTAAATATATCAATTAATAGCGAATATGCATCATATATTTGTCCTTCATAAAATATATGATTTATTTTTTCTTTTTCCTCTAATTTTGAAAATGATTCTTGAAGTAATTTTATTTCATTATCATGTTTAAGAAGCATATTTTTCATATTGTCTTGTTCTATTAAATTTACTGATATATATTTTATATATTTCTGTTCTATCAAATTCGATGATATTATCTTTCTCATTTTTACAAATGTATCCATTATTCTTATACTTGTTTCTACCGCTACTTTTGATTTTAATATTGTAGATAGCATTGCAATCCCTTGCTCTGTAAATACTCTTGGATTATATCTTCTACCACCATATCCACTTTCTAAACTTGAGGTCAAAAAATTTGACCTCAAGTTATTATACTCATTATCACTTAATTGAAAACTATATCTTTCAGGAAATTTATCTGGATTATTCTTTACTGCCTGATTTATTTCTTTTGTTCCATTTTTACACTGATATAATTTTGCTAAATCAGAATCTAGCATTACTTGCTTCCCTCTTATTTCATATATCATATTTTCTATATTTAATTCTTCTTTTAATTCGTACATAATTCGCCTCCTATACTTATATTCTCTATAAATAACTAAAATTCCACTAAAAAAAGAGAATTAATTAGAATTTTCTTTAGCTTTTCTAACTAATTCTCTTATTTTTCTAAGTCTATGATTAATACAAGATTTTGTTACCTTATTACCTGTTTCTATTGAAATTATCTCACTTAATTCTATTAATGAACTTTCAGGATACTTTAATCTATAATTTGCGACTTCTTTAACCTTATCATCAAGTAAATCATATGCATCTATTTCTTTTAAATAATTAATATCATCAACTTGACTTTGAGCAGATTTCATACTCTTTTCTATATTTGCTTGTTCACAGTTATTTATTCTATTAGTCATATTAACTTTTTCTCTATATGTTCTTATATCTTCATAATAAAGTACTTCTTCATAAGCCTTTATTATAGTTAATAATTCACTAATCTTTTCTGATTCTTTAATATAAACCATATAACCTTTTTTTCTTCTATGTACTTTTGAATTTAAATTATATTCATTTAATAGATTATTCAAAAATTCTGCAAATTCTAAATTTTCTATTAAAAACTCCAAATGATATCTTGATGTCTTTGGATCATTTACACTTCCACATATTAAGAAACAACCTCTTATAAATGCTCTTTTAAGTTCATCATCCGCAACTATAAACTCACTAGGAACTTTTAATAAATCAAAACCTTTTTCATTAAGCAAACCTAAATCTTTTATTATTGTAAGTACATCTTTTTTAATTTCAATAATATATACTTCATTCTTTTTAAAGTTATAATTTTTCTTTATAGTTATATTAGATGTAACATTATATATTTCTTTAACTATTTTAAATATTCTATTTGCAACATTTATATTTTCTGTTTGAATTCTTATTGCGTACAATTTTATATCAGCACTTGTTCTAATTATTCCAGATAATTCTGATATATATTCAAGTTTAGTACATTCTAGATTTGATATTTCTTTTTTTATTTTTCCTGAAAAAGTCATAACCATTACTCCTTACTTTAAATCTTTTATTATTGATAAAGCCGCTACTGCTCCATCTGATGCCGCAGTTACTATTTGATAAACTTTTTTCTTAATTATATCTCCTGATGCATAAATACCATCAATATTAGTTTTCATATTTTCATCTACAACAATATAATTATTATCAAGTTTTATATTAAGTGATTTTATAAAATCAATATTAGGTGTATAACCATTTTCTATAAATAATCCATCTATAGCATATTCTTTATTATCTATAGTTACAGTTTTAATAATTTCATCACTGACATTTAAATTGCTTATTTTTTTATTAATAACTTTAATATTATCTTTATCAAAAGTTACATTATCATCACTATAATTAACATATATTAAACTGTTTACTATATTACTTAAGTATATTGCATCATTTTCACTTTCTTTATTATTACCAATAAGCATAACATCTTTGCCATTATATAGTGAACCATCACATTTAGCACAATAACTTATATTAAGCGCATGTTCTTTTAGTATATCAAGCTTTTTTTCTACTCTACCACACGCAATTAATATAGTTTTTGTTTTATATTCATTTTTTTCTGTTTTAACTATTTTTTCTTTACCATCTATAACATCAATTACTTTTTCTGTTTTAATAGGAACTCCTAAATCAATTACTTGTTCATACATATCATAAGCAAGAGAGCTTGCATCTATATTTTTAAATCCTAAATAATTATTTATTTTATCAGTTTTAAGTAATTTACCACCAGGTGCACTTTTTTCTAAAATAAGTATATTTTTATTTGCATTCTTAAGATAAAGTGCCGCACTTAAAGATGCTGGTCCTGCACCTATTATAATAGAGTCATAAATCATTATTTTACCTCCATTTCATTATAGTACTTTTTATTTCTATTTGTTACTATAATAATTATTCCAATTATTATACCTATTAATGATACTATTTGAGCAATCTTTAAGCCAAAGAACATTAAACTATCTGTTCTAAGTGCTTCTATAAAGAATCTTCCTATTCCATACCATATAAAATAAAAACCAATTTGAAAACCTTTTCTTAAATTTTTATTTTTTCTTGCAATCATTAATATTATAAATCCTATTAAACACCAAATACTTTCAAAAAAGAATGTTGGATAATAATATTTACCTTCAATATGCATCCCATTTATTATAAATTCAGGTATATGCATATTTTTTAAATTTTGGTATGTTGTAATTCCTCCATGTGCTTCTTGATTAAAGAAATTACCCCATCTTCCAAAACTTTGTGCAATTATAACCGCAGGCGCAACTATATCTAATATTTTTATAAAACTAACATTCTTTTTCTTAGTATAAAAGTATACAAATATAAATCCCGCAATTACTCCTCCATGAATCGCAAGTCCCCCGTTATATATTTTTAATATTTCTGATGGGTTTGCTAGATAATAATCTAAATTAAATACACAATAATAAACTCTCGCACCTAATATTCCAATTATTAATGTATAAAATATTAAATCACTTATAAATTCTTTTGGTAATCCTTGTTTTTTTCCTTCTCTTGTTATTAATATGTATGCTACTATAACACCTAAAAGTATACACAAAGAATAATAATATACATTAAATCCAAATATATTAAATGCAACTCTATTCATTATTACACCTTCTTATTATTGGTTTTACTATTAATTCTTCTACAAAGAAATTCATAATGCTAATACATATTGCGATTAAAAGTCCACTCCAAAATCCATATATATTAAAATGATCACCAAGTATTAAATCAACAATTTTTAATATTAAGAAGTTTATAAATGGATAAAATAGTCCAAATGTTAAGGCTGTTATTGGTATTGTTAACTTAAATATAATTGGTCTTACTGTTTTATTTAATACATAAATAATAACTACCGCCAAAAGTTCATACCAAAAATTATCCACATCAAAAGAATTAAATATAGCATCTACAATAAGAAGTACAAGTGTATAACCTAATATATATAACACTGAATCTAAAAACTTATTAATTCTAACACTATTTTTTTCTTTTATTACCACTTTCATATTATCATATTCCTCTCTCTTATTCTTTTACAACAAATATTTTCTTTCCAAAGAGATTATAACACAAATATTTTAAAATAAAAAGATGTTTTTCTAAAAACATACACTATTTTTCTTATTGATTTATTTAATCATCCTGTACAATTCTCTCTGGTGTTTCAAAAAAATATTGTTTTAATAGTTAATACATATAATTATTGTTAATATTTTTAATCAAAATTATATAAAAAAGATACTTTAATTCTGAAAATAAAAGAACTTTTATAATAAAAGTCCTTCTATACATTTCTATCATTTTATCTCTACTTATAGTAATAAAAATATGACACCTATTCATTAAAATTATATATCTCTTTGATTATTCAGGGTAGACACTCAACATGGTAAAACTGAATGTTCCCTTTTTTATGAAGTTTCCTTCATCTGTATTCGTAATAACATATTTTTTTATTTTTTTCAATACTCATTAGATAAAGTGATTATAAAACGTCCTTCAAATACATTCCAGTATAACTCTTTTCATCTTGAACGATTTTTTCTGGAGTACCTGTGAATATTACTTCACCACCTAAATCTCCACCTTCTGGTCCTAAATCAATTATATGATCCGCTTGCGCAACTACATCTAAGTTATGTTCAATAACAATAATAGTATCACCATTATCGACAATTCTATTTAATATTTCAAGTAATTTTTTAACATCATGTGTATGTAAACCAGTAGTAGGTTCATCAAGTATAAATAAACTTTTACCAGTAGGTTTCTTTTGAAGTTCTTTAGCAAGTTTTACTCTTGATGCTTCACCACCAGATAATGTTGGTGCACTTTGTCCAAGTTTCATATATCCAAGTCCTACATCTTTTAATACTTCAAGTTTAGATTTTACTTTAGGTATATTTTCAAAGAATACATAAGCATCTTCAACAGTCATATCAAGTACTTCACTAATATTTTTACCCTTATATTTTATTTCTCTTGTTTCACTATTATATCTAGTACCTTTACATACTTCACAAGGAACATATACATCAGGTAAGAAATGCATTTCTATTCTTTTAACACCATCACCAGAACAAGCTTCACATCTTCCACCTTTTACATTAAATGAAAATCTACCTTTATCATATCCTCTTATTTTTGCTTCTTTAGTAACTGCGAACACTTCTCTTATATCATCAAATACACCTGTATAAGTTGCAGGATTACTTCTTGGTGTTTTACCAATTGGATCTTGAGTAATACATACAAGTTTGTCAAGATTTTCAATTCCTTTTACTTCTTTACATTTACCTGGTTTCTCTTTTGATTTATAAAGTTTATTTCTAACAGTTTTAGATAATATTTCATTAACAAGTGTACTTTTACCTGAACCAGATACGCCCGTTACACATATAAATTTTCCAAGTGGGAATTTTACATTAATATTTTTTAAATTATTTTCTTTCGCACCTTTTACTTCAAGATATAATCCATTACCTTTTCTTCTCTTTTTAGGTACTTCTATTCTTTCTTTACCAGATAAATATCTTCCTGTTAAACTATTTTCATTATTCATTACTTCTTCTGGAGTACCTGCAGCGACTACCTCACCACCATGTACACCTTGAAGTGGACCAATATCTACTAAATAATCTGCTTGTTTCATAGTATCATGGTCGTGTTCTACTACGATTAATGTATTACCTAAATCTCTCATTTCAAGCATTGAATTAATAAGTCTTTGGTTATCCCTTTGATGAAGACCTATTGATGGTTCATCAAGTACATAAAGTATTCCAGTAAGTCTTGAACCAATTTGAGTTGCGAGTCTAATTCTTTGACTTTCACCACCAGATAAAGTTGCAGCACTTCTATTTAATGTTAAATATTCAAGCCCAACATTATTTAAGAATGATAATCTATCTTTTATATCTTTTAATACTACTTCAGATATTTTTGCTTGTTCTTTTGTAAGTTTTAACTTACTCATAAAATCTAAGCATTTTTTAATACTTAAATTACATACATCATAAATATTTTTTCCATTTATAAATATATTTAATACACTATCATTAAGTCTCGCACCATGACAATGTTCACACTCTTGATCTATCATATATCCTTCAAGCCAATCTCTAATAAATGATGAATTTGTTTCTTTATATCTTCTTTCTAAAAGACCAATAACTCCTTCATATATTTCAATCTTATCATATGCATTCCCGCCTTTTGATTTAAACTTAAATCTAATTGCGTCATTACTTCCATATAATACCAAATTAAGTTCTTTTTTAGTAAGTTTTTCAATTGGTTTATTCATATCAATTTTATACTTATCACAGAATATTTCTAACTTTTGAATATATATATTAGTGTCTTCCATATTCTTAAATGGTAATATTGCGCCATTATTTAATGATTTTGTTTTATCTGGAATAACTAAATCTACATCCATTTTTTGTTTAAATCCTAAACCTTTACAATATGGGCATGCTCCATATGGTGCATTAAATGAGAATATTCTAGGTTCAAGTTCTCTTAATGAATAATTACAATGTGGACATGAAAAGTTTTCACTAAATATTATTTCTTCTCCTCCAATAACACTTATTACTACTTTTCCACCGGATAACTTTGTACTTGTTTCTAATGATTCATAAAGTCTACTTCTTATTCCATCTTTTATAATTAACCTATCTACAACAACATCTATATTATCTTTTATATTTTTTTCTAAAGTAATTTCTTCATTTAAATCATATATCTCACCATTTACTCTAACTCTTGAATATCCTTCTTTTCTAAGTTTATTAAATGTATCTGCGTGAGTTCCTTTTTCTCCTTCAACTATAGGGCTTAATACCATAATTTTTGTGCCTTCATCAAAATTCATTATCTTATTTGTCATTTCTTCAATAGATTGACTTGTTATTGGTATATGATGAGTAGGACAATATGGCACTCCAACTCTCGCAAATAAAAGTCTTAAATAATCATATATTTCTGTTACTGTACCTACTGTTGATCTTGGATTTCTATTTGTTGTTTTTTGATCAATACTAATTGCTGGACTTAATCCTTCTATTAAATCAACATCTGGTTTCTCAGAACCTCCTAGAAACTGTCTTGCATAACTGCTTAAGCTTTCCACATATCTTCTTTGTCCTTCTGCGTATATTGTATCAAACGCTAGTGATGATTTACCTGAACCAGATACACCTGTCATAACAATTAATTTATTTTTTGGTAAATCTATATTTATATTTTTTAAATTATTTTCTCTTGCTCCTCTTATTATTATTTTATCCATGAAAAACACTTCCTTCAAGCATGTATTATACCAAATTATTTTAAATTAATATAGCGAACAAATTAATTTTTTTGAATATTATATTATGGGTGATAATAATGAAAATACTTTTAACAGTATTTGGTGTATATAATACACTTGAAAATGTTGATGATGAGGTCTTTAAAGAGATTATAAGTAAAATTAAACAAGTAAAAGAAATAAACAATGATGATATTATTTTAATTAGTTTCTGTGATAATACTGAAAATAAAGACGTTTTTATGTATTATTTAAGAAATATTACTGACGATAATGAAATATTAATTGGAAGACAATTTTTAAATAATATATATTATAATGATATAGTAAAAAGTGGTGCGCTACTTTATGACAAAAAATTAAGTAAAGAACAAAAAATATTTGATTATACTGCTAAATTAATTGAAAATAACAATATGGTTGATTTATATTACATTGATGGCTCCATTAATGAAGAATATGTTAATGATTTATTTAGCGTATTTGGTGATAAAGTAAATACTAATATAATTAAAAATAAAGATGAGAAAATTATACAAGAAATTGATAATAAAATTAATTCTGTAAAAAAGAATACATATAAAAATAATATGTCTAGTAATTGACATATTTTTTACATTATACATAATTAATAAAATATATTGCTTAATATAAAGAAAAGAAAAAGGTATAATACTAATAAGGGTGAACTTTATGAAGAAAATATTAAGGAATGGAATGTTAATAATAATTGCTATCTGTATTACAACATATCTGGTAATCGGAGTTACCTCAATTTATAGAAGTAATACAAATAAGCATAACAACTTATTAAATAATGTAGATGATGAACTTGTTTACGATAACAAAAATAATAGTACAGCAGAAACAAAAGATAATTCTACTAATTCAGACAAAAATACCAATAATAATTCAAATAAAGATGATTCTAATAAAAATAATTCTTCTAGTTCTAGCAAAAACAACTCTTCTTCTAATTCTAATAAAAATAATTCTTCTTCTAGCTCTAGCAAGAACAA
>FR893555.1 GCA_000433675.1 Clostridium sp. CAG:433 | reverse complement strand
AAATTAACTAATGAAAACATTATTGATATGATGAATAACATAAACAGTGTTTCAAGAAAAAGTTTAAATTTTCATACACCTTTTGAATTATTCAACAATATTTATGGAAACACTATAACAAAAAAACTTCATCTCGTTCCCATTAAAAAAGATGAAGTCAATTTGAGTTATAAACTACTCATAAAATAAACTAAAAAAAGAAAACAATTGATTGAACAAATTTGACTATTTAAAAGTTGCATTTAATTTTTGAAAAAATATTCAAAAATCTCTTTTGCATGCAATAATTTCCTTTTTCAATAACTATTATATATTATTTTAATAAAAAAACAAGATAAAACTTGCATTTTACCTTGTTATTTCAATAATTATATGAAATTTGCATTTACCTATTTAACTAACTTTTTAAAGCTTCATTTATTTTATCAATTTACATATATATATTCTTCGTGATACAATTATATGCATAATGGAGGTAAATATGGAATATTTTGATGTAGTAGACAAAAATAGAGTTCAACTCAATTATAAAAAAATACGTGGTGAAAAGTTAGAAAAAAATGAATTTAATACAGGTGTTGAAATGTGGATTATTAACAACAATAAAATATTAATGACTCAAAGAAGTGAACAAAAATCACATCCAGGTCAATGGGAAACACCAGGTGGTTGTTCACAAGCAGGTGAAAGTATAATTGATACAATAAAAAGAGAAATGATAGAAGAAATAGGTGTTAATTTTAATCAAGATGAATTTTGTTTAATTGGAACCCATTTATATAAAAAACAATTTGTAGACATATTTTTATCTGAAAAAGAAATCGATATAAATAAAGTTGTTTTGCAAAAAGAAGAAGTACAAAACATAAAATGGATATCAAAAGACGAATTTAATAATCTAATAAAAAATGACGCTATTGTCCCTTCAGTTCTTCAAAGATTTAATATGATTAAGGATAAATTAAAAATAGACTGGTAATTTTATCAGTCTATTTTATTGTTTTATATCTTATTTGCTCTTAATATATAAAAACCATTATCTCTTTTTACTATTTCAAAATTATATATATCACTCATATCTTTCATAAGGGATTTAGCACCTTGATTTTTTCTTATCACTATCCAAAGTTCACCATTTTCATTTAAATAATTAGATGCACCTCTTATTATTTCATATACCTTTGTTTTACCTGCATGTATTGGTGGATTTGTAATTATCATATCATACTTATTTTTTATGTTTTCATATACATCACTAATAAATACAGTTGCATTATCTATTTTATTTTTTAATAATGATTTTTTTACTAAATTTACTGCTTTTTCATTAACATCAATCATATCCACAGTATAATTTTTATTTTGTTTTGAAATATATATTCCAATAGGTCCACATCCGCATCCTACATCTAAAAAAGATAATTTATTACTTAAATCTATATTTTCTAGTAAAACTCTTGTCCCATAATCAAGACCTTTCTTATTAAAAACGCCATTATCAGTATAAAAAACAAATTCAGTATCTTTTACTTTTGAATTTATTTCATTAATATTTTCTTTTAAATTTTTATTATTAGTAAAATAATGTTCCATTTTTTCTTCACCAAATATATTCTATCATAAATAAAGAAAAAAACATAGATTTCTCTATGTTTTAAACTTAAGCTATTTCTACTGAAGCTCCAGCTTCTTCTAATTTAGCTTTGATTTCTTCTGCTTCTTCTTTAGAAATTTTTTCTTTTATAGCTCCACCATTATCAGCGATATCTTTAGCTTCTTTTAATCCTAAACCAGTGATATCTCTTATAACTTTGATAACTGGGATTTTAGTAGCACCAGCACTAGTTAATGTAACAGTAACTTCTGTTGGTCCTTCATCTACTGCTGCTGCAGGAGCTGCTGCTACTGCAACTGCACTTGGATCTACTCCAAATTCTTCTTTCATAGCGTCTACTAAGTCTTTAATTTCTAAAATTGTCATTTCTTTTAATGAAGCGATAAAATCTTCTCTTGTTAATTTAGCCATTTTAAATTCCTCCTAATTTCTTATTTTTTATTATTCACTTTTTTGTTCGCTAAGTAAATTTAAAGCGATTGATAAATCTTTGACAGTTCCTATTAGGCCACCAGCAAGCATAGTAAGTAGTCCTTCTCTTGATGGAATTGTAGATAATGCTTTGATTTCATCTAGAGATGTTACATTGCCATCAACTATACCACCTTTAATTTCTAAAGCTGGATGATCTTTAGCAAATGTACTTAATGCTTTGATTGGAGCAATAGCATCGCTTGAATAAGCAATTGCACTTGGACCTGCTAGGCAATCGTCAAGATTATAGTTTAGACTATCAAGTGCTCTTTTAGTTAAAGTATTTTTCCAAACTTTGTACTTTGAATCACTTTCACGAAGTATTTTTCTAAGTTCAGAAGTTTCTTCAGCTGTAAGACCACGATAATCAAATAATATGAATGAAGCGTTATTTTTAGCTACTTCTGTTATTTCATCAACAACTGTTGCTTTTGCTTCTACTATTTTTTGACTAGCCATATTCTTCCTCCTATCAAATTTATATCAAAAAAGTCTTTGTACTAAAGACAAAGACTTAAAATAAGTATTAAGTAATTGTCCTCGGTAAGAAATATTAAGCTTTCGCTCTTACTGTCTTAGGTACAGAAAAACTTTTTGATAAACCAATTATATAATTATTTTTATTATTTGTCAAATGAGCTTAAATCGATTTTGATTCCAGGACCCATTGTAGGTGCTACTGAAATATTCTTTAAGTATTGACCTTTAACTGTAGATGGTTTTGATTTAATTATAACATTTACAAAAGCATCTAAGTTTTCAACTAACTTATCAGCATCGAATGATACTTTACCAATAATAGCATGAACGTTACCATATGAATCTGTTCTGTATTCAACACGTCCTTTTTTAATATCATCAATAGCTTTTTTAACATCTGTAGTAACTGTTCCAGTTTTTGGGTTTGGCATAAGACCTCTAGGTCCTAAAACCTTACCTAATTTACCAAGCATTGGCATCATTTCTGGTGTAGCAATGATTACATCAAAATCTAACCAGTTTTCTTTTTCGATTTTTTCAACTAAATCAGCATCTCCAACAAAGTCAGCTCCTGCTTCCTTAGCGATTTGTGCTTGGTTTGTTTTAGATAAAACTAAAATTCTTTTTGTTTTACCTGTTCCATTTGGTAATACGATTGCACCTCTTAATTGTTGATCAGATTTTCTAGTATCTAGATTTAATTTCATAGCTACTTCAACTGAACCATCAAATTTACTTGTGCTAACTTTTTTAACTAGTTCTACAGCTTCTTCTTTTGTATATGCTTTACCTTTTTCTATTTGGTTTAAAGCTTCAATATATTTTTTACTTTTCTTTGCCATTTTACTTTCCTCCTTTGTGGTTTTAGCGGATATTCCTCCCACATAGGTTTAACCTATATGATAAAATTCCTACTCAGTTATTTCGATTCCCATATTACGTGCTGTACCAGCAATTATTTTTTCTGCTTGTTCAACTGTATAAGCATTTAAATCTGGTAATTTAGTTTCAGCTATTTCACGTAATTGAGCTTTAGTAATAGAACCAACGATTTCGTTAGCACCTTTACTTGATGCTGATTTTACTCCTGCTGCTTTCTTAATTAAGAATGCTGCTGGTGGAGTTTTTACTTTGAAATCAAATGATCTATCGTCATAAACGAATACCTCAACTGGTAATACATCTCCCATTTTATCTTTTGTAGCGTCATTAAATCTGTTACAAAAATCTGGTAATGCGATACCTGCAGGTCCTAACGCTGTACCAACTGGTGGTGCTGCTGTTGCTTTACCAGCAGGAATTTGAAGTTTGATCTTTTTTACTATTTCTTTTGCCACGAAAAACACCTCCTATTATTTTTTTTCGTGAGTGGTCAAACGGACTATTTGCCTCCCAACTTAAATCTATATATATAAAAATACATAGCCGGTTATTATATTATCACTTTTCTTTATAAAAATCAAGTGATTAATTATCATGTTCTATTTGAGTTAAGTCTACTTCAACAGCAGTTTCTTGACCAAATAGATCTATATTGACTTTTGCTTTACTATTTTCTTTATCTATTTCAAATACTTTACCAACCATTAATTTGAATGGTCCATCTGTAATTTTAACTCTATCTCCAACTTTTAAGTCAACAATTACTTCTTTAGTACTCATTCCCATACTATTTAGTATTTTCTCTATTTCATGTGGAAATAAAGGGAATGGTTTAGCACCTTTACCAGATGATCCTAAGAAACCTGTAACACCTGGTGTATTACGAACAACATACCAAGCTTCATCAGTCATAATCATTTCTACTAAAACATAACCTGGGAACATCTTTTTTGTTTTTTCTTTTTGTTTTCCATCTTTTATTTCTATTTCTGTAGTTTCTGGAACAATTACTCTAAAAATGTAATTTTGCATTCCCATAGATTGAATTCTCATTTCTAGTTTTTCTTTAACCTTAGTTTCATGTCCAGAATAAGTATTTACTACATACCATTGCTTTTCTTCCATCTTCACACCTCTATATTAAATCATTTATTTTTTCAATTAAGCTACTAAAATCTATCATTTTAATTAATGATACAATATATTCAATTAATACAAAGAATATTGCAAAAAATATAATAAATAATATAGTAACTATTACATTCTTTAATAAATTCTTTCCTTTACACCATCTTATCTTATCCAATTCTTTTTTCATATCAGATATAAATTTCTTAATTTTACTCATATATACCTTCCTTAAATCAAAATAAAAAACACTTTCGTGCATCTACCCCGATATTACCATAAAAAAAAGGATTAGTCAATCCTTTTTATATTATTTATCTTAGTTTTTATCCTACTAAGCGCACCATCTACTGATTTTGTAGTTGTGTTTAAAAGACTTGCTATTTCTTGATAAGTAAATCCTTTTGCTCTTAAAGTATAAACTTCATATTCTTTATCAGTAAGTACAGTTTTAATTTCTTTTAAAATTGATTCTGCTTCTTCTATATTAATAAAGGAATTTTCTGGATTTGCAATATCTCCATCAGAGAAAAGTTCAACAAAAGTTCTACCAGAACTATCTATTGCTGAATCAATTGATATAGATTCATTTAATACTCTATGTTTATCTCTTGATACATTTCTTATAAAAGATAGTATTTGTCTTTCAATACAAATAGCTGCAAATGTATTAAATTGAACATTCTTTTGTTCTTTAAAGTCATGTATTGCTCTATTTAATCCAAGCATACCCTCTTGATATAAATCATTCATTTCATAACCTTTATTCTTTATAAAGGGGAAATATTTAAGCACATAACTCTGTACTGTTGGTTTATATTTTTCAAAAAATACTTCTTTCGCTTCTTCATTTGATTCAGAAATTAAATATAATAATTCATAATCATTTTCATCATTATACATATTATCCCTGCTTTCTTTGTCTTACAACCTCATATATTGCAATACCTGCGGCCACTGATGCATTTAAACTATTTATTTTTCCAAACATTGGAATACTTATTATAAAATCGCTGTTATCTCCAACTCTTTTGCTTACTCCTGTTCCTTCAGCACCAATTACTAATGCAGTTTTTTCAGCATATTCTACTTTTGTATATTCTTCTCCATCCATGTCTGTTGCATATATCCAAAAACCATTATCTTTTAATTTTTCCATTGCAGAAACTAAATTGTTAACCTCTACTATTTTAATATTATTTAAAGCACCTGCGCTTACTTTCATAACTGTAGAATTAACTTCAACACTTCTGTTTTTTGGAATAATTATGTAATCAACACCTGCAGCTTCAGAAGTTCTTATAATTGCTCCAAAATTATGAGGATCTTCTAAATGATCTAAAATAACAACAAAGTTACTATCAAATACTTCATTTAATTCATGGTATTCATAGTCTTCAATATCAAGTACTATACCTTGGGCTCCTTTACCATATTTTTCGTCCATTTCTCTTTTATCCATATTAATAATTTTAATATTATTGTTTCTTAAATAGTCTAAAATATATTTATTATCAAAATTCTTTGTTACAAAAACTTTTTTAATTTTTGTTTTACTGTTTATAACTTCAGTTGCTACATTTTTACCAAATACTAACATATCTCTTCTCCTATTATTATTTTCATTAACTCATCTATTCTTGTTTTATCTTCCTTTAAATACAAATATCCAAATAAACACTCAAAAGCAGTTGCCCATTTATAAGTTACTATATCGGTATTTTTTGGATGAGAATACACTTTTGCATTTCTTCCTCTTTTTACCTCTATAAGTTCATCTTCCTTTAAATATTCATTGTCAATTAAATAATTAATTATTTTAGCTTGTCCTTTAGCAGATACATATTTTGTTACCTTGCTTTGAAGAGTATTTACTTTACTAATATTTTGTTTAATAAAGTATTCTCTTATTAAAAGTTCATATACACTATCTCCTAAATAAGCTAAAACCAAACTATTTGTGCTCTCTATATTCACTTTTATCCCTCGCATATAGCCATATAATAACACATTTTTAAAAAAAATCAAAATAAAAATACCAATAAACTGGTATTCTTACAATTATTTAGTTTCTATTATTCCATAATTTCCATTTTTTCTTTTGTATAATACGCAAACTTCATTTGTGCTTACATCTTTATATACAAAGAATGAATGACCTAACATTTCCATTTGAATTATTGCTTCTTCCTCATCTATAGGTTTTAATTCAACATTCTTTCTCTTTACAACTTTTTCTTCTTCTGATAATTCATCTACTAAATCATATTCAAAATCATTTATTAAAGTTTTATTAACTTTCTTATTTATCTTTTCTTTATTTTTTCTTATTTGTCTTTCTAATTTATCAACAATCTTATCAATTGCGGCATATAAATCCTCGTTTGTTTCTTCATTTCTAAGTGTAAAATGCTTTGTAGGAATTGTAACCTCAATTGTTTGCTTTTTACCATTCACCTTTGTTAAAACATTGGCTTCAATTTCATCTGAGTCTTGAAAATATTTATCAAGTCTTGCTAATTTGTTTTCAATATATTCTTTGATTGCATCTGTATTTTCCATTTTTGCACTTCTAATAATATATTTCATTCATATCATCTCCTTTTAAAAATTATAACATAAATTTTAAAAAAACCACTATAATATAGCAGTTAATTCTTTTTCGTTTACAGTTTTTACATCTGTAGCCTGTAAACCTTTATCAGTTTTTATTAAATTAAATTCAACAACTTGACCTTCAGACAAAGTTTTGTATCCATCTTGTTTTATAGATGTATAGTGAACAAATATATCTTCATCTGCTGAACCATTTATAAATCCATATCCTTTCTCATTATTAAACCATTTAATTATTCCTTTTGACATCATATATTCCTCCTTCTTATGTCTATATTTATGATACCGCTATATATACGTGACATTCAAGGAAAAGCGTACCCAAAAATTCGACAAAAATTGCGGTCAACAGTCTTATTTTATCATTAATATACATACAAAAACTAAATCTCGACAAAATTAGATTTTTTTCAACTTTTTTCGCAAATTTTATAAATTTTTTTTACTATTTCAAGTTAAAAGTTCAATATTTTTTTATTTTTTTAATATTTTATAAAATTATTATCATTGGTGATAATATGTTGACAAGGAGTAGTTATGAAAAAATTAATTATAAATAAATGTATGGAACTTGTAACAACATATAACAAAGATTTATCACAAAGAGATATTGATAAAATCAAATATGGGTTGGAAGGATTATATCTTACAATAACAAAATTAATTTTCATTATAATTGTTTCAATAATATTAGGTATATGGAAAGAAACTTTATTATTAATACTTATATTTAATGGTATTAGACTTACAGCATTTGGAGTACATGCAAAAAGAAGTATTGATTGTCTTATATCATCAACACTATTCTTTATATTATTTCCAATAATATGCATTAAACTTACAATACCATTAATTGTAAAAGTAATTCTATTTATACCACTTACTGTATTAATTGGAATATTTGCTCCTGCGGATACAGAAAAAAGACCGCTTATAAATAAAAAGAAAAGAAAAATTTATAAAATATTATCAATAATAATTTCAATAATATATATGACTATAGCTATTGTAATTAAAGATAATACACTTAGTAATTGTTTCATATTTGCAATAGTTATACAAATTATTATAATGCTTCCTATAACATATAAGATATTTGGAGTTAGTTATAATAATTACAAAACTTACGAGGTTAAATAATTAACCATAGATTAAGGAGGAAATCTTATGAAAAAAGTTTTAGCTATTGCTTTATCTGCAGTAGGTGCTATTCTTGGTACAGTTGCTACTACTGGATGTTTCCTAGCTTTATTAGATGAACCAGAAATGCCAAAATCTCTTATTGATTAATTATTAAAAAAAGTTCTCAAAAATGTGAGAGCTTTTATTTTTTAAAATATATCATTGCAGTTTGTATAAATTTATCACTTTCTTTAGAACTAAATGTTTCTATTTCAGAATTTGTTTTAGCAATATCTTTTACTATTGAAAGACCAAATCCATGACCAACACCTTTTGTTGTAAATCCCGATTTACCTACTTTATTTATATCTGTGTTTTTATCATATGTGTTTGAAATAGTTAATAGAAGACAATCATCTTTATCCTTTAGTTCAACCTCTATCTCTTTTTCTTCTGACTTTAGAGCTGCATCAATAGCATTATCTAAAAATACACCTAATAATTTTGTTAAGTCACGATATGTTTTCAAATCAAAACTTTCTATATCTTTATCTTTTAAATTTTGATCTACATATAAATAATATTTTATATTATTATCTTCCATTTTACTTAATTTATGATAAAGCAAACCTTTTACACCACCATCTGGTAAGAAACCTAATTGTTTAACTGTATAATTTTGACCAGTTTTATGCTCACCAATAACTTCATCTAAATATTCTGAAAGTCTTTCAGGCTTATTTATATAACCTTTTATAACCATCAATTGGTTATTATACTCGTGATTTTTCTTACCCTGTTCATTTATAATCTTTTCATATCTTAGTACATATTCCATTGATTCATTATATTTATCTTCAATAGCTTGCATTTGAAATTTATTATAAATAACATAAACAAATGAAGCTATAATAAATATTACCATTCCAGCATTTATATAATAATTTATACCTGATCCTAGATTATTTTTATTAAATACTATCAAAAATGACAATAAAATTATTATGATTATAATATATACCCAATCTTTTTGATTTTTTGATATTATCAAATTTAGTTTTTGAATACTTTTATTTAAAACTTTTATTTTCGATAGTAAATATACCATTAAACAATTACATATAGAGAAAATAATGAAAACTGAAATTTTTCATAACCTGATATATTAATTTTAAAAATAGAAACAAATACAACTGATATTATAATTTCACATATAAATACAAGCAACTCATAAACAATTGTATAATACACAGAATTAGAAATATCCTTTTTAAATATTGAAAAATATAAAGAAATAATTATAAATAAAATGCTTAATATCAATTTTGTAACATCAGAGAAAAATATATAAGGAATAAATAATAACGGTAAAAATATTAATAAATAAGATATAAAGCTTTTTAAATTCTTAGTTTTGCCAGATATATTTACTATTGCCACATATGACATAATACCTGATAATACTGCACTTAAAATTAGATTTAATAAATTCATATTACATCACTCCTTCTTTTTTAGTTACATCATCTTTGATTTCGCCATTATATGAATTTAGTGCTCTATTTAATACGGAGGTAAGATTTTTTTCATAATCATCAAATTTTGATACAAAATCAAACAGCATCAATTTTGATTTTAACGTATATGGTAAATAGTCAACATAAGATGTTGAAATAATTATAAAACTATTTAAGTCTTTTTCTCTTATATTAATTGCAATATCTATACCTGATACATCTTCAAGTTCTATATCCAGAATATATATTTTTTTACCTATATCTGATTTAATTAACTTTTTTAAATCATCACAATAATTACTAAAAGAATAAACCCTATAATTGATATTATTCTTAAACATTACCCTATTAATAATATCAATATTTCTTTGTAAAATTATTTTATTATCTTCACATACTACAAAATTTATCATTTTTCCTCCAACACTTTCCAATTATACCATATTTTTCAATTTTTTTGAAAAACATAAAAAAATAGGAAAAAATCACTATTTTTCCCCACTTTTTTCTATTATTTCTTTTTCTTCTTTATTTTTTTTATTAACTTTATGAATTATATCATCTTTTATCGTCTTTCTATCAAATACTATATCCGTTGTAAGTACAAACCATAGTACGATAACAACTAGAATTGCATATATTATTTGACCTAGTTTTGCATTTTTTATTACATATATTATTGATGCACATGAGAATAATATATCTACTAAATATATTATAAGTACTGTTTTTACTTGACTAGATGTCATTTGAAGCAATTGATGATGTATATGTTTCTTATCACCTTGAGTTGGTGATTGACCCTTTATTATTCTTCTTACTATTGCGAAGAATGTATCAAGTATTGGTACTGCTAATATAAGTAATGGTACTATTACTGATGTTATTGTTACATTCTTAAATCCAAGTAATGATATTACTGCGATCATATATCCTAAGAACATTGATCCACTATTTCCTAAGAATATTTTAGCTGGATGAAAGTTATGTACTAAGAATCCTAATGTTGCACCTACCATTATTAATGATAATGATGCATCTAATCCATTATATATTCCTGTATAGTTTATAATTATTGAAATAGTTACAAAAAATATTGTTGCAATTCCACCTGCAAGACCATCTAACCCATCTATAAAGTTTAAGCAATTCATAAGTGCTACTATAAAGATAATAGTTAGATATGGCGCAAATGCACCAAAATTTAAATATATTCCATATGCAGATACATCTTGCATTACTATATTACCATAAAAGACTACTACTACAGCACTTGCGATTTGACCAATAAATTGAACAGATGCTGGAAGTCTTTTTATATCATCAAATAATCCAAATACTAATATTATAAATCCACCTATTAATATTGAAATCATTTGTGGTGTCTGATTACAGAAAAGCATATATCCTAATAAAAATCCTGTGAATATAGCAAGTCCACCAAGTTTTGGCATTATTTTACTGTGGATATGTCTTCCACCAGGGATATCAACAGCACCTATATATAAAGCAAGTTTTTTTATGAATGGTACTAAACACGCAACAAACAAAAAAACGATTGCAATTATTCTTAGGTTATCTAATAAATTACTACTCATTTTATCACCCACTAATAGAATTATAACATATATATAAATGAAAAAAAATAAGTATTTTACTTATTTTTCAAGTAATTTTATATTATCTAACATAACCGCAGTTCCATCTACTACACATGTAAGTGGAGAATCTGCTATTTTAATTGGTACTTTTAATTCTTCTTCTAGTAACTTTTTAAGTCCATTTAATAATGCTCCACCACCTGTTACAACTATCCCATTTGTAACAATATCTGCTGATAATTCTGGCATTGTTTCTTCTAATACTGACTTTGTAGCAAGTACTATTTTATGTATAGATTCATGTAACGCTTCTTCTACTTCTTTTGAGCTTATTGTAATCGAACTTGGTAAACCTGTTATCATATCTCTACCTCTAATAAGCATTTTTTCCTTTTTAGCATCAGGATATACTGTACCTATTTTTATTTTTACATCTTCACTTGTTCTTTCACCAATTAATAGTTTATATTTATTTTTTACATATTTAATTATTTCTGTATTAAATAAATCTCCTGCAACTCTAATTGATTTACTATTTACTATATCTCCTAATGAAAGTATTGCTATATCTGTTGTTCCTCCACCTATATCTATTACCATACTTGCAGATGGAGCACTTATATCAAGGCCTGCACCTACCGCTGCAACTTTAGGTTCTTCTTCTACATATACCTTTTTTGCTCCTGCACTTTCCGCTACTTCTCTTATTGCATTTCTTTCAACCTGCGTAATATTAGATGGACAACAAATAAGTATTCTAGGTCTTGTAAAAACTCCTTTTACTTTTATTTTTTTTATAAAATTATTAAGCATTGCCTCTGTTAATTCAAAGTCTGCGATTACTCCATCTTTTAATGGCCTAATTGAACGAACTTTTCCGGGAGTTCTGCCTAACATTTGATGTGCTTCTTCACCAACACTTAATACTTTTTTACTTTCTGTTTCTATTGCAACTACGCTTGGTTCATTTATGACAATACCTTGTCCTTTTACGTATATTAAAACATTGGCTGTTCCTAAATCTATTCCTATATCTTTGCTTAGCAAGATATCATCCCTTTCTTAATTTTTCATATTTCATTTTAGTAGCATTACCGCCATTTATATGTCTTATTTCTAAATGGTCTTGCATAATTTTATCTACTTTTTTAAATAAATTTTTATCAATATCATAAAGTCTTTCATGTAAATCTTTATGTACCGTACTTTTACTTACATTTATTTTTTTTGCTATTTCTCTTACTGTTAAATTTTCTTTTAAAATATATTCTGTTTCTAATCTTATTCTTTTATATATTTTACTATTCAAGTTAAACACCCCTATAGTAAAATATATATAAATATTATTTTTTTATGATTATTTTATTGTCCATTATTTTTTTGTTCTAAATATGTTAAAGGATTAATATATTTTCCGTCACTTATTACTTCAAATAGTAATCCGTTTTCTATTTCTTCGCCTAAATTTAGTTTACCGCTTTTACCAATTACATCACCTTGTTTTAAAAGTTGATCTTTTTTTACATTTACTGTGGATAACCCTTCGTAAGTTGTGATTAAATTATTTGAATGTTTTATCTCAACTATATTACCTAATACTTCATCTTTTTTTACATCTACAACTGTTCCATCTAATATAGTAACTACATCAAATGCTTCTTTTGATTTATATAATACACCTGAATTTTGCATATATGTATCATTATAATATATAAGTGCATTTTGTTTTTCTTCGTCACTTGCATTTGTATCATAGAATTTTTTTGCGATTTCTACATTATCACTTTTAAATGGCTTTATTGTTACTTCTGTTGTTTCTTCTTTTACAACCGGTACATTACTTGATATTATACTATTATTAACATATGTATAATTATCATCTGCTTTTGATACTTGTTTATTTTGAATAGTATCTACTACTGATAAAGATAATACTAATGCTGTAAACGCTAATGCATATACCATTGGCATTACAAATGGTTTTAATTTTCTTTTTCTTTCTTTCATTTTATCCACCTCATTTTAAGTTTGGTAGATTTTTCTTATTTTATACAATTTTTTTATAATTTTTGTAAATTTGTACCTTGATAATAATATTTAAGTATTTCATCATATGTTTTATGTCTTTTTGCAAGTGCATTTGCGCCATATTGGCTCATTCCAACACCGTGACCAAATCCTTTTGTTGTTATTGTTATATTTTCGTTATTTTTTTGTATAGTAAAATCATTTGATCTAAGTGATAATCTTTTTTGAAAATCTCTTCCTGTAAAAGCTTTCCCATTTACCATAATACTTGATATTCTACCTGATTCTGTTCTTACTATATCAGTTATGTTTAATTCATCACTTTTTTCTAAATCTAATTGTTTATAAAAATCATCTAATGATACTATTTTTACTGTGGTAAAGTTCTTTGTTTCGGATTCATCAAAACTACTATCTACAACTTTTAAGTATGGTAAATCTTTTCCAAATACATTTTTATTATCTTCTGTTTTTCCATTACTTGTGGAAAAGAAAAATGCATATATTACTTCATTATTATATGAAACATATTCTCCTTCTGTTTCATTTACGCATTCCTTTATTTTTTTAACATATTCATCATAGTTATTACCCCATTTATTTCTTAATTCTTCATCCGTTTGATATACCTGTGATGATGTATCATCTTTTACATCATATTCATAATTTTTGTGGTTTTCTATTTGTTTTAATGCATATGTTCTTGCCGCTACTGCTTGTGCTTTTATTGCTTCTTTTTCAAATGAAACGGGTACTTCTCCTGATACTACTCCAACTAAATAATCCTCTAAATTAATTTTTTCCACAGTATTATTTTTTGTTAGAACTCTAACTACTGTTTCATCTTTATTTGAATTAAATCCAGATTTTATATGTTGTACTTTATACTCATAAAAAAAACTAGTAATTATAAAAGGTATAAATATAACACTTATTATGATTACTACTATTTTTTTCATAGTCTTCACCCGTTAAAGTATATGTTAATTTAATCTTTCATATTCACTAATTTTATTAATTCTTTTTATATGTCTTTCTTCATTACTAAATGGTGTATTTATAAATTCTTCTATCATTCTTTTTACTTTATCATAATTTACATCACTAGAAAACGCTATTACATTTGCATTATTATCATTCTTTGTTACTTTTACATCTTTAATAGTTGTAACTCTTGCACATCTTATTCCTTTTACTTTATTACATGCAATACTTATTCCTATACCTGAACCACATATTGCGATTCCTAAATCTACTTTTTTATTTATTATTCCTGTGCATAACTTAAATGCATAATCAGGATAATCCACACTCTTATCTGAATCTGTTCCAAAATCTACAAATTCTATATCTTTCATATCTTTTATTATTTTTTGTTTTAAGTCATATCCTCTATGATCTGACGCTATTCCTATTTTCATTTTATTCACCCATTATTATTATAAAACATTAAAAAAAAATAAACTAGTATTTAGCTTATTTTTCTTCTGATTTAAATCCATATTTAGCATTAAATTTTTCTACATTACCTGCTTTAGATGCTCTTGTTTGTTTTCCAGTATAAAAAGGATGACATTTAGAACAAACATCTACACGAATTTCTGGTTTTGTTGACTTTGTTGTGAATGTTTCACCACAAGCACAAGTAACTGTAGTATCCATATATTCAATATTTCCTTGTTTTGCCATTTTTATTTCTCCTTCCGCCATAACTATTTTTTTAGTCATAGAATTACTAAAATCTTTAATATTATAACAATTTAGCGTTGTTTATGCAAGTATAATTGATCAATTTTACGATATAATTTATTAAAAATTGCAATATTACCCTCATTTGTTATATAAATATTGTTTCCTTTTGTTAAATAATCTTCATTTTTATTTAATACATCAAATAAATTTAAGTAATCTATATCATTTGAATGCATTAATAATTCTAATTTTTCATTTATATATTTATAATATTTATCATTATCTTTATTTCCTGTATCATTATATATTCCAAGAAATATTATTTTTCCTTCATTTAAATTTTTTACTTTTTCTATTAATACTTTAATATCTTTATACACTTCATCTAAATAACTATATATTTCATTATCGTTATTTTCATTACTATCTACTTTCGATAATTTATAATTTATTTCATTGTTTCCTGTATTTATTATAAGAACATTTGTCCTTTTTAATATATTTTGTATATATATATTATCTATACTTACATTATTATTAATGTTATTTATCATATCAATTGTTCTTATATTTTTATATGTAAATTCTTTTGAATAAAAACCAAAATTATTTTTTTTTGATAATTCATCATATATTAAATCAGAAAAATTTTTGGATATAATATTATTTGAAAATAGTTCTTTTTCTCCTATTATTGTATAATTTATTTCTTCTTTATTACTCTTTACATAAGAAATAAATATAATGCCTGTAAAAAACAGAAATATTATTAATATTTTCATCTTCATATACCCACTCCCTAGTATTACTACTAGTAAATTATATTTGAGTTAGTTCTATTTTAGCACCTAAAGATGTAAGTTTTTCTGTTATATGTTCATATCCTCTTAATATATAATCTGCATTATTTATTGTTGTTGTTCCTTCTGCGATAAGGGCTGCGAGTACAAGTGATGCACCCGCTCTTAAATCTGTTGCATTTACTGTTTTTCCTCTTAATTTTGTAGGTCCAAATATATATCCTTTATTACTATTTATCTCAACATTTGCACCCATCTTTTTTATTTCATATAAATTTTGAAATCTATTTTCATATATAGTTTCTTCTATTACACTTCTACCTTCTGCTGTAGTCATAAGTGAAGACATTATCTGCTGCATATCTGTTGGAAAACCTGGATATACTTGTGTTTTTATTTTTACAGCTTTTAGCTTATTTTTATTTGATACATATATTGATTCATCCTCTATTTTTAAATCTACACCCATTTCTAATAGTTTTTGTGTCAACGCTTCTAAGTGTTCTGGTATTATATTTTCTACTACAAGACTCTTACATGCACATGCACCAATCATTATATATGTTCCTGCTTCTATTCTATCTGGTATAACTTCATGTACTGATGAATGCATATTTTTAACACCTTTTATTCTTATAGTGCTTGTTCCTGCACCTGTTATTTTTGCTCCCATACTGTTTAAAAACATTGCTATATTTACTATTTCTGGTTCTCTTGCTGCATTATCTATTATTGTTGTTCCTTCTGCTTTTACTGCTGCAAACATTATATTTATAGTTGCACCTACACTTGCAAAATCTAAATATATATTACTTCCTTTTAATTCTTCAGCACTAATAATTATATTATTTTCTTCATATTCAATTTTTGCACCTAGACTTTCAAATCCTTTTAAATGTAGATCTATAGGTCTAGATCCAATACTACATCCTCCTGGATATGAAACTACTGCTTTTTTATATTTACCTAGAAGAGCTCCCATAAAATAATACGATGCTCTTAATTTATTAGACATTTCTTCTATTATTTCTCTATTTTGCATTTGTTTTGTATCTATTCTATATGATTCTTCTTCATAATTATCAACTTTTGCACCTAAATAATTTAATATATCTACTAATGCATCTACATCTGATATATCTGGTACATTATGTAATGTAACTGTATCATCACATAATATTGTTGCAGGAAGTAATGCTACCGCACTATTTTTTGCGCCACTTATTTTTACTTTTCCTTCAAGTTCTTTTCCTCCATGTATTTTTAAAACCTTCATATTTACCTCCTATATCTAATATATGTCGTATTAATATTTTAGCATACTTTAGATAAATAAAAAATATAAAATGTAAAAAAGTAGACAAATGTCTACTTTTTAGTTTACACATTAATTATGCTCTATAACTATATGATTTTGATTCTTCATTTTGATTATTCATTGCTGCTTCAACCATACTTAATATTTGCTTTTTCTTTAATAATTCTGATTTTAATTCTGTTTTATTAGAATCTTTTGCTTCACTTGTTTGATTCATATTGTTTTCTTTTACTTTTTTAATTAATGAAGCAACTTCACTACATTCTATTTCTATATATTTTCCTTGTTCACTTTGAGCAAGTAACTTTCTTAATTCTTTACCGTCTGCGAATGCTACATCATCAGTTCCAGTATAATCATATACTTTATTACCATCTTTATCAACACTTACTGATACATTTGAAATTAAATATATAGTAAATCCTTCTGATGATTCCATTTCTGGTTGATTTGCTGATACTGCATTTAAAATTCCAATTATGTTTTTTTCGTAACAGCTTACAAGCATTGTTTTAGATGATGATAAATAATCATCGTCAATTACAGCATTACCTTTACGATAACTTATTGCTTCAGCATCTACAAGTTTCGCAGCATTTTCCATAGCATTTTTTCTATCTTCTTTTGAACCTGTTGCATAAGCACTGTAAACTTCATCTCTTAGGTTTTCAGTTCTAATTAAGAATTCTTTTATTCTTTCATTATCATTTGATACAAGTTCTGATACTCTTGGTTGATCATATACCTTTATAGTATCTTCATTTTTTTGAAATATATGTTTATCTATTTGATAATGCATATTAGTTGAGAATATCATTTGATTTATTAATGAATATGATGATTTAATATCATCTGCTGTAATACCTTCAAAATCCTCATCTAATATTTTAACTAATTTTTCAATATCTTCTGGTGTTACACTTATATCATCATAAAATTCTTGATATGTTTCATATGAATTTAATGCAACTTCTCTATATTGTTCTCTATTTGATTCTAATTGTGCTTCTTCTGCAGATAATGTTGTTTCTTCTGTTGTTGGTACTTCTGTTGTTATATTTGATTTTTCTTCACTTGATACTTGTTTTGTATTTGAATTACATCCTGTTAAGCCACTTACAAGTGCCATTGCACCTAAGGATGTTGTTACTATTTTTTTCTTTATATCTTTCATCATTTTGCTACCCCCTTAACAATTTTTTGAAGATGTATAAGTTAATACTGGTCCTGATTTTGTTTGATTCATATTTGCTAGTTCTGTCATTATTGCTGATTTTAGAGCAATATAATTATTTTTTAATGAACTAATATATGAAATATCATTTTCATCTTCTTCTATAATTTCTGGATCTTTAAAGTCTGGTTTCTCTTCTGTATCCTTTGGTGTATTATCCTCTGTTGTTGATTCATCTATCTTTGGTGATTCAGTTGTTGGTTTTTTTGTTGGTTCGTTGGAATTATTTTTATCACCATCAACATAAGTAACATCTTTTTCGTCTTCTTCTATTTCGGTTGGTTCCTTAAAATCTGGTTTCTCTTCTGTATCTTTTGGTGTATTATCTTCTGTTGTTGATTCATCCTTTTTATTATCGTCTTTTTTAGTGTCATCTGTTTTATCATCTTTTGATTCTTCAATTTTAGATGGATCATTATCAGATGGTTTTTCTTCTTTTTCTATAACAGTTACTTTTTCTTTATCATCATTATCTTTTTTTGAATCATCTGTTTTATTATCATTTTTGTCATCTGTTTCATCTTTAGTTGGTTCAACTTTTTCTGGGATTACTTCTGTTTTTTCTGTGTCTTTTGGTTTTGATGGTAAAGTTACATTTGGTATTTCTCTTGTAGTTACTGTATCTTCTGGTTTTCCACTAGTTGGAAATCCATTTTTTTCAGCATAATCATCTATAGTTTCACCATTACCTTTATATTTAAGATTTTTATATGATTCATCTGTTTTTATTTCATCATTGCTAAATGATTTCTTTTTTACATTTTCAGTATTTTTTTCTTTTGTAGTTTGTTCTGTAGTGTTATCGAGATTATCAGTAAGATTATCTATTTCTGTAGTTTGTTCTTTTTTAACAAGATTTTGTTTATCTTTATTTTGTTTGTTTAGATTTAATCCTACTAATCCGCCAATTACTAAAGCTGCCGCTGTTATACCTATAACAAGTTGTTTCTTAAATTTTCTTGATACTAAAACTCCTTGTTTCTTTTCATTTTCTTCTTTTGTTTCTTCAATTACTCCTTTTGCTTCTTCTAATGATTTTGAAGCTATTATTGCATCAAATAAATCTTCTTTATCTTGATATTCTTTTTTATTTTTTAATATCCATTTAGCTCTTTTTACTTCTTCTTCATCAGAACTATAATTTGCTTTATCTTTCATTTCTTTTTCATCATATTTTGCAAAAAAGTTTTCCGAAGCATTTAAAACTGCTTTTTGATATTCATATTCTTTTTTTAATTCTTCCATTAATTTCTTATTATTGTCTTCTTTTGCTTTTTTGTAATCTTCACTAATTTTTAATATTTTTTCGCTGATTTTAGATATTGACATATCTTTGCGAGCTATCTTAACCTTTTCCATTAAAATCCCCTCTCTTTCGAAATAACGTGCTATATACTAACACAAAAGGGCCATTTTGTCAAATAAATTAAGCTAATGTGTTGTTTAAAAAGTTAAATGCAACTTTTTAACTTGAATTAATA
>FR893554.1:2348-36812 GCA_000433675.1 Clostridium sp. CAG:433 | reverse complement strand
CAATAATTATATGAAATTTGCATTTACCTATTTAACTAACTTTAAACGTAAAAACAAAAATTAACCCTTTTCATAATGGGTTAATTCTTGTTTAATATTGTAAAAACTTTATATTTAATAATTATTTTACTAGTGTAAGTGGCTTTTTAATATATTCTGAAATTTCTTCATAAGTCTCCTTATTTGTTAACAAGGGATTATGAGAATTAGAATTAACTTCAATTTTGTCTGTTAAAAAAGCATAACCAGAATTTATCCAATTTTGACTTACAAATATATCACCTTTCGAATATATGATTAGTGTATCCATATTGCAAGATACAAAGTCAGTTAAAGTTTCCATTACTTTTCTTAGTGATTTATAATGTAAAATTATATTATGTAAATTCAATTTTGTATTATTAGATTCATTATTATAATCAATACCCTTATATTTATTCTTAATTTCTTCTTTTTCTTTTTTTGTTGTACTAACAAATTCAGGAGAAACAAATATCAACTTATTAATATCAATATTCTCTCTTCTTTTAATTAAATATCCAAAATTACATCCCATTGAATGACAAATTAAATTTACTTTTTCATTATTTGGATTATTTTCTTCTATAAATTTTTCAACAGAAGGTTCTATTGTTTTAATAGAATAATTGGAATAATCATCAATAACAGGAATAACATCTATTCCTTGTTCTTTAAAACTATTAATAATCCTTTCTTGTTCTTCATTAGTAGTTGACATTCCTTTAATATAAAAATTAACCATAAGATCACTCCTAACTAAGTATATTATATCATCAATAATTTTGATATCAATTTAAGAATTAGTTATAACCTACCTTGCTTATAACTACTATAAATGATAAAATAAGAAAAAAAGGAGAAAGTGTATGAAAAGTATAGGAATCATCTGTGAATATAATCCATTTCATAATGGACATATTTATCATATAAATAAAATAAAAGAAATGTTCCCTGATTCAGTTATCATTCTTGTTATGAGCGGTAATTTTACTCAAAGAGGAGATGCATCAATTATAAATAAATGGAATAAAACAAAAATAGCACTTAATCATAATATCGATTTAGTTATAGAACTTCCTTTTATTTTTACTAATCAATCTGCGGATACATTTGCTTTTGGAGCATGTTCTATACTTAATTATTTAAAAGTTGACTATCTTGTATTTGGTAGTGAATCAGATAATATAGATTATATAAAAAATATAGTAAATATTGAAGATGATAAAAAATATCAAGAAAGAGTAAAAGAATTACTTGATAATGGCATTAACTATCCTACTGCTTTATCTAAAGCATTAAAGGATTTTAATATTAATTTAAGTGATAGTTCTAATGATTTACTTGGAATATCCTATGTTAAGGCATTAAAAAAATTAAATAGTAAAATCACACCTATAACTATTAAAAGAACCAATAATTATAATGATAAAACTCTAACAAAGTATATAACAAGTGCGACAAGTATTAGAGAAAATATAAATAAAAGAAGTATAAAAAAATATGTACCAAAAGATACATATAAATGTTTAAAAGAAAAAAAATACTTTATTGAAGATTATTACCCACTACTTAAATATAAAATAATGAGTGAAATTAATGACTTAAATAAATATAATGACGTTAATGAAGGAATAGAAAACAGAATTAAAAAAGTAATATATGAATCTAATTCTTATGATGAACTTATAATGAATATAAAGTCTAAAAGATATACATATAGTAAAATTAAGAGAATACTTTTAAATATATTAGTTGGATTTACTAAAGAAGATAAAGAAAAAAATAAAGAAATTAATTATATAAGAGTACTTGGATTTAATAAAAATGGTAAAAATTATCTAAATAAAATAAAAAAAGAATGTACTATTCCTATATATACAAACTTTAATAAAGATTTAGAATATGAACTTAAAGTTACATCTATATATGATGAATCATTAATAAAAGAAGAGATTAAAAACATTATTATATGTGATTAATCTCTTTTTATATATTAAGTAAGAAAAATTCAAGTCCAAAGTTTTTATCTATATTTCCAGATTTTATATCATAATCTAATTTTTGTAACTTCTTTATGTAAGTAATTAGTTCTTTAACTGTAAATCTAGCATTAGATGCAAGTTTTACTCTATATGGATGTTCTCCTATTTCACTAGCCATATCTCTTTCTTTATAACCATTTTTAACCATTAATTTAACTTGAAGTATAAGTCTAAACTGATTTGCTATCATAACAATTAATTTAATAGGTTCTTCACCCATAAGTAATAAATCATTATAAATATTAATAACTCTCTTTATATCTTTATCCATAATAGCATTAGTAAGTGAAAATATATTATCTTCTATATTATCAATAACAACATCTTCTATATCTTTTGTTGTTATTTTTTTGTTTTCATCTTTATACATCATAAGTTTATCGCATTCACTAATGATATTAGCAAGATCATATTTTACTTTATCTATAATAAGTTTTACATCACTTTGTGATATCTCATAATTATTAGCTTTAAAATAATTTGAAATATAGTTATTTAAATTATAATTTTCTATAGTCTTACATTCTATTACTTTAGAACATTTTTTTAATTCTTTTACTACCTTTTTTCTTTCATCTAATTTTGGATTTCTAACAACAAATATAAGTACTGAATCACTAAATGGATTATTTATATATTTAATAAGTGAGTCAATATCATGATTGACTTCTTTTTTGTTTTCACCTGTTAAAAAATTACATTTTTCACAAATAACTATTTTATTTGTTTCAAACATACTTATTGTACATGCATCTTCTATTGCTTCTCTTACATTGCTTTCATCTAAATTATATCTAGCAACATTTTCCATGCTTGAATTAAATTTATTAATAATATTTTTTATTTCTTTATCTATTAAAAATTCTTCATCACCATATATTAAATATACATTATCCATTTTCTTCACCTACATTATTAATTTTAACATATAAAGAAAGAAAAAAGAAGCATTTATGCTTCATATATTTTAATTATTATTTAAAGTTTGATATGCATCATCTAAATCTTTTTTTACTTCTGAAGATGTTGTTTTTGATAATAATACTGTATCTGAACTGCTTGTTAAACTATTTTTCATTTCATAAGTATATTCTTTATTATTTTCTTTTAAAGAAATATTTTTTACTGGAGTTAAAGCAGTTACTTCACCTGAATTCCAAATTATTTTGTTAAATGAGAAATTAAGTGTTCCATCTTCCATTTTAGTATATGTTCCAAGATATGTACTTACATCTACCTCTGGAATAGATACCTTTAGCATAGCATTATTTTCATCAATTAATCTCATGCTAACTTCTGTTGTTATATGCGTTTGATCAATGTTAATTATTTTTGTTCCAAAATAATCACCTAAAATACTTTCTTCTTTTGTATCTTGAACTACCTTGTTATCATCTTCATTATTATCTACTTTATCATCTGTTTTATCCACCACATCATTTTTATTATTATCTATTAGTTTATCATAAACTATATATCCTCCAAGAGATAATACCATAATAATTAAAATAACTACTAGAATAATTAATCCTTTATTATTTTTTTCCATTTTTATTCCTCCTATCATTACCTTAAGTCTAACAAAAATAAATATATATGTAAATAAAAAAAAGAATGCTTTACAGCACGCTTTACAATACATTTTATTTTGTTAATTTATTAATCTCTTCAATTAATAAACCTGTTGCTTTTGATATATCCTCAAGTGACATATTCATTGATAATAAGTTTTTAGCAATCTCTATAGATTTTTTATTTTCTCCTTTAGAAATACCATCATTAATACCTGATGTATAACCAGTTTCTTTAGCCTCTGAAAGTAAACTATTTTGTATTTTCCTTTTGTCTTCTTCTTCACTCATATATTTTTGAAATTCTGGATCATCATTTACTATTGTTACCTTTGTTATATACTTATCTACTATCTTATCTTTTTGCATATTTTCTAGCTCCTTTTTATCTAAATCAAGCATTGTCATATATTGATTCTTCTTGATTTCTTCTTTATTCTTACTATACCAAATTTTATCATAATAATCCATATTTATTTCATATATTATGAAATTTTTAACATATAGTTCACCTTTTTCATTCATTATCTTATATATTTTCATTTCATCATTATTTCTACCTAATCCCCATGTTAAATTAACTTGAATTATATCAGTGTCTTCATTATATGTATCTCCTACATTGGCATTAGACTGATATATGTTACAAATATATGCGGTACTTCTAGTATGAAGATAATCCTTATTTTGTGAATTAATTTCTATTTCAATCTTTTTATTACCAGTATGAACTATTGCATCTACTCTTTTATCTTTAATATTTACGTTACCACTTAATAATTCTGTTTTTTTAATTTCTAATTCATCAATTTTTATTTTAAGAATAAATTCAAGTAATGCTTTTAGTAAATCACTATTATTTGGATTTAAAAATACTTCTTTAAATGCACGATCATTTTTACAAGTATAAAATGTCTCCATATTTTTCCTCCTCCTTTCATTAGGATAAGAATATTTTTTAAACTTCTGTCCTCCTTCACCTAAAAATATCCTCTCAATGTTTTATTCTCCGTAAAGCACTACATTTCCCCTAAAAAATAAAAAAAATCACAAGTTTCCTTGTAATTTCTTTTTAAATTATTTTAAAGCTTCTAATAATTCAGCTTTTTTCATTGTACTAGCTCCAGCAATTTTTCTTTCACTAGCAAGTTTTTTAAGTTCTGCAACTGTCATTTTAGATAAATCTGTAGTTTCTTTCTTTTCTTCTTTTACTTCAGCTTTAACTTCTTTTTTTGCTTCTACTTTTTTAGGAGCAACTTTTCCATTTAAAGCATCTTTAGCAGTTTTAACTAATTCAGCAAATGCTTTTTCATCACTGATTGCAAGTTCTGAAAGCATTTTTCTATTGATTACAACATTAGCTTTATTTAATCCATCAATGAATTTTGAATAACTAATATCGTTATTTCTACATGCTGCATTAATACGTGTAATCCATAATTTTCTGAAGTTTCTCTTATTTTGTCTTCTATCTCTATATGCATATTTACCTGAATGCATTACTTGTTCTTTAGCAGTTTTAAATAATCTATGTTTACTACCAAAATAACCCTTTGCTTGTTTTAATATTTTTTTATGTTTAGCCTTTGTTATTTTTCCATCTTTTACTCTTGCCATACTTTTTCACCACCTAATCTTAGTTCATTCTATCTAATAGATTCTTTAATTTCTTTGAATCTGAACTAGATAATCCTGAACCCTTTCTTAAATTTCTACTTCTATCTGCTGAATATTTACCAGTTAAATGTCCAGCACCTGGTTTTTTAAATTTTACTGAACCACTATTTCTTTTTGTTAAAGATTTTTTAGTTCCCTTATGTGTTTTTAACTTAATTTTTCCCATTTTACTTTCCTTCCTTCTTTATTGGTGCAATCATCATATACATACTTCTCATTTCCATAGTTGGTTGTTTTTCTACAGCACCAAATTCTTTTAACGCATCTGCGAATCTTATAAGTACATCTTTTCCTAGTTCTGTATGTGCCATTTCTCTTCCTCTAAATCTTATACTAGCTTTGATTCTGTGACCTTTTTCTAGATATTTACTTGCTTGTTTAACTCTAGTATTAAAATCATGAATATCAATATTTACTGATAATCTGTACTCTTTTAATTCAGTGTTATTTTCTCTTTGTTTCTTTGAAGCTTCTTTCATCTTCTTTGCTTTTTCGTACTTATACTTATTGTAATCCATAAGTTTGCATACTGGTTTTTCAGCATTAGCATTCATAAGTACTAAATCAAAACCTGCGACAGATGCAAGTGTTAATGCATCTTCCCTACTTTTTAGACCAAGTTGTTCTCCTTTTGGTCCAATTACAAGAACTTCCTTCGCTCTTATTTGCTCATTAATAAGCACATCTTTTTCCTTTGCTATAGCAAAACACCTCCAAATAAAAAATGAATACAATGTATTCACCCTAATATCAAAGACAATAAAATATTTATATTTTAAATGGCCTTTGACCTACTTACTTAATTATAAGTCAGGTGAGATATACATCTTCTTTCCTTGTTTTTAATCAAAACTACAACATAAATTATAACGGATATTTTTCTTTTTGTAAATAGAAAAAGAATAAAAATATAGCAAAAATACCAATTTTTATCTTTTTAACTCTAGTTTTTTAATATTTTTACATGTATCACTATATGCTTTATCTAATATTGTTTCATCAAAATTAAAATCTTTATATCCTTTTTTACATATTTCTATATATTCATCTGATGGAATATGATAATCATTATCATTATTCATAACATATAAAAATGCATCTTTTTCTTTACCTTCTATGTCTACAGTAAAATGTTTTTTCGAATAAGAAAATGGATATCCTTCATAATTATCTAAGGCAATTGTATCAAATAAAGATATAGAAAATAATGCGAGTGGAACATATGAATTTTCACATTTTTCAATAGTTAAATAAGAATAATTATCTTCTGAACCTTTATATACTAATCTATAATCCTGTAAATCAATTGTATCTATTACTTTAAAACTAGGGCATCTTTTTTTCATCTGTTCTAAATTTAAATTACTACCATACGCTAAATAATACTTTTTTACCATAACTACACCTACTTAACAAATCTTTTTGCCATAACTGCTTTATTTGTTTTAAAATTTTCTTCATAATTTTTTATATATTGTCTTAAAAAATATACTTTATCTAAATCATTATCAAAAACCAAATCGGCAAACTCAAGTGCTTCTTCTATATTTACTTCATTATATTTCGTTTTATCATAAGTAAAATCACCATTACTTAATTTATAATCTAAAAAGTCCGAATCTAAATTTTTAGATGACTTTAACATTTTTGTACATGTATTTATATTATTTTGCCATATAACATGATTAGATGATGCATTTGGTCCTCTAAATTCTATTGTATTTTTTTTATTATTACATGTAGGTTTATAAAAATCTACATTACAAAGATTAAGTGCTTGGCATTTATCCAAGCAAGGAAACTTCCATTTTAAAGAATGAACAGTTGATGAATTATTAAGCATATCAATTCTATTATATAATATTGGTGCGACCGGTTCTGCAAATTCAAGAATACGTTTTCTAGCAGTAAATTTATCTCCATAGAAAAATCTTGAAAGAATATGTTCATACACAGTATATAATTTTATAAAGTTCTTCCAAGCATCAAGATCATCACCTAATGTTCAGGTACCAACATGAATATGTCCACCAGCATTATGAAGAGTATCTGCTTTTCTTCCAGATATAAATTCACATATCTCTCTAAGTTCTTTCCAATATTTTTTCTTATCCTTCATTACAGGAGATATAATTTCGCCACCAGTAATTAATGAATCATCTTTTTCTGAAATCCAATTTTTATAATTTTCAGTTATAAACCTATCCACTACTCTTTTAGATACTTTTTCATATTCTATTTCTACTCCAAACGTAATATTTTTAGGTAAATCAAGGCTTGTTCTATATTCTAAATAATACTTTTCTATTTCATTTAATAAATCTTTTAAATCACTCTTATTAAATTTAGAAAACATATCATTTACTTTACTATCTAAAAATGTTCCTTCCATAATATGATCCCCTTTTTCAGTGAATTATATAATACCATAAAATATAAAAATGTCAATAAAAGAAAGATCCTAGAAATTTCTAGAATCTTTGAATACTATTTATAACTAATTGATACTGATTAATCCTTTTTTCTACTTTAGCACTTATAAGTACTACCTCACCCTTACTTAGATTATAGTACTTTTCATATGTTCTTGGAAACATAACCATATCTATTTCACCATATTCATCTGAACCTGTTATAAATGCCATTTTTTCACCTTTTTTAGTTACAATAGTTCTTACATTGTCAATAAGTAAATATATATTTATAATCTTATTAAAATTATTTTTTATGTCCATAGTAGTAAAACTATTTCTTCTATAATTTTGTACTGGGTGATAACTTAAATAAAAACCAAATGAAGCATATTCTCTTTTTATAAGTTCTGATGAATCATATTCTTCTGTCACATCAAGTTCTGGAACATTTACAACTTCCTCACCTAAATCTTTTACAAGTTCAGCATAATTTATACCAATGTCAATACTTTCAATTAATGTTTTATGATTATAATTAAATATATCAAACGCTCCTGCATTTACTAAAGACTCTATAATTTTTTTATTAACACTTTTACCATAACATCTTTTTATAAAATCAAAGAAACTTTTATATTCACCATTTTTTCTTTCTTCAATTATTTCTCTGCATACTAAGTGTCCAATATTTTTTATACCAGTAAGTGGAAATCTAAGTTTACCATCCTCTATCTTATAATCATAATCACTATCATTTATTGATGGCATTAATAATTCTATATTATTATTTTTACATTCATTTATATATTGCCTTGTTTTAACATCATTACCAGATACCATAGTAAGTAAATGTTTCATAAAATATATTCTATAATGTGCTTTTAAATATGCCATTTTAAATGAAACAGTCGCATATCCTACAGAGTGTGATTTATTAAATCCATAATCAGCAAATTTGTAAATTAAATCAAATACTTTATTACTTACTTCTTCACTATAACCTTTATTTATACTTCTTGAAATAAATTTTTCTCTTTCACTATCCATTATTTCATGTTTCTTTTTACTCATGGCTCTTCTTAAAATATCAGCTTCACCTAAAGTATATCCTGCCATTACACTCGCTATTTGCATTATTTGTTCCTGATAGATAATTATTCCATAAGTACTTTCTAAAATAGGTTTTAAGTCATCAGTTAAATATGTAACTTTTTCTTTACCTTCTTTTCTTTTAATATAGGAATCTATATTTTCCATAGGCCCTGGTCTAAATAACGCTATTATAACTGCTAAATCATCAAATGATTCTACATTAAATTTTCTAAGTACATTTTTCATACCAGTTGATTCAAACTGAAATATTCCATCTGTATCTACACTTTTAAAAAGTTCAATTGTTTTTTTATCATCAAGTGGTATTTTAGAAAAGTTAACACTTTTTATTTCTGAAAGTAATTCACTTATTAATGATAAATTAGTAATAGATAAAAAGTCCATTTTAAGTAAACCAAGTTCTTCAAGGTATGTCATATCATAACCTGTTATAAATTCATCTTCTGATATTTTATAAAGTGGTATATATCTATCTAAGTTTTCTCTAGATATAATTACACCTGCCGCATGAATTGATGTTTGTCTTTTTAAGTTTTCAAGGTGAGATGCAATATCATATATTCTAGTTAATAATGTATCTTTTTCTAATTTATCTTTTACTAAATCACTTTTTTTGTTTTCTGAAAGTGATAAATTAGAATCTATTAATTTAATAAAATCATCTGTTTTTTGATTAGGTAAATCAAATATTCTAGATATATCTCTTAATACTTGTTTTGCTTTTAATGTAGAAAATGTAAGAATTTGTGCAACTCTTTTATTGCCATATTTATTTTCAACATATTTTATTACTTCATCTCTTCTTGTCGCATCAAAGTCCATATCAATATCTGGCATCGTTACTCTTTCTGGATTTAAGAATCTTTCAAATAATAAATCATATTTAATTGGATCTATATCTGTTATACCAAGTGAGTAACTAACAAGGCTTCCAGCAGCACTACCTCTTCCAGGTCCTACTAATATATTATTTCTTTTTGAATATCTTACATAATCAAATACAACTAAGAAATAATTACAAAATCCCATTTTATTTATAATATTTAATTCATACATTAATCTATCTGCGTATTTTATAGGAACTTTATTATCTAATCTTTTAAGTAATCCTTTTTTGCATAACTCTGTTAAATATTTAAATTCATCAAAGTTTTCATCCTCATTATATTTTGGTAATAAACCTGTATTTTTTTCTATCTTTAAATTAATGCTATCAATAATTATTTTATAATTAATAATATCATTTTTATCCATTAAATTAAGTGCTTCATCATTATCTAACAAATAATTATAGTTATCAAATATATATTCTTTTTTATCACTTAATTTAACTCCATCTTTTATCATATATAAATATTTTAAGTATTCTTTATCTTCTTTATTTAATACTCTTATTTCATTTGCGAATACACATTTTTTATTTTTTATATCATTTCTTTCTTCTTTTGTTTTATATGATACAAATATATTTTTATAAAAAGGACTTATTTCATCATATATATTAATTGATTCATAAGGAACAATACATAATAAATTATCACTATTTTCTTTTAGAATTTGTATAGTTTTTTCATTACTACATATATAACATAAATTTTGATATCCTTTATAATTTTCTGCATAAAGTAAAATACTATAATCATTTATCTTTACTTCAAGACCAATTATTGGTTTTATATCATATTTAAGCATTGTCTTATAAAATTCCATAACTCCAAACATATTATCATCTGTTATCGATAGTGCATTTATATTTAACTCTTTTGCTCTTTTTGCTAAAGATTCTATAGTATTTAAACTAGTAAGCAAGGAATAATTAGTTTTAACTCTTAATGGTATATAATTCATATTAATCCTCCTTACATTTATTGTACACAAAATACCAAATTATTACAATATAATTGACTTAAAACGAATAATATGTTAAAGTTATTAAGCAAGAAGTTTTTTTAAAGGAGGAATTACAATGTCTAAAAAAGTAACAGCAAAAAGACCAAATTCGGCTAATAACGTTTCTCACGCTAAAAATGTAACAAAAAGAAAACAAAAATTAAATTTCCAATATGTAACAATAAATGGTGTTAGATTTAAAACTACAGCTAGAGAAGCAAGAATACTTAGAAGATTAGCTAGCAAATAATTAAGTAACCAAATGGTTACTTTTTTTATTGCCGAAAATAAGAAAAAATTTGATATTTCTATCAAATTTATCTATATTTTTTAATTTCATTATTTAAAAGTACTACAAAATCATCTATTGATATTGTAACTGTTTCAGTACTTCCATGTTTTCTATATGAAATATTGCCATTTTCTTTTTCTTTATCACCTAAAATAATAACTAATGGTATTTTCTTTAAGTTTGCTTCTCTTAATTTATATCCAAGTTTTTCTTCTCTATCATCAAGTTCAACTCTTATATTATTTTCTTTTAAAGTATTTTCTATAGTCTTAGCATATCTTAGATGATATTCATTATTAACTGGTATAATAGTTGCTTCTACTGGAGAAAGCCAAAGTGGAAGTGCTCCTTTTGTTTCTTCTAGTAAGAATGCTAAGAATCTATCTAATGATCCTAAAATCGCTCTATGAATAACAACTGGTCTTTTTTTGCTTCCATCTTTATCTATATAACTTAAATCAAATCTTTCTGGAAGAAGGAAATCAAGTTGACAAGTTGAAAGTGTTACATCATGTCCAATAGCAGATTTAACTTGTACATCAAGTTTTGGTCCATAGAATGCTGCTTCACCTTTTGCTTCATAAAATGGAATATTAAGTTCTGTTAAAACATTTCTAAGTTCATTTTCAGCACTTTCCCACATTTCATCATCATCAAAATATTTTTCTTTATCTTCTTTATCTCTAAGTGATAATCTAAATTCATAATCATTAAATCCAAAGTCTTTATAAGTATCAAGTATTAACTTAACAACTCCTGCAAATTCATCTTTTATTTGTTCTTTGCTGCAGAATATATGTGAATCATTTTGAGTAAATGCTCTTGTTCTTTCTATACCACAAACAGCACCTGATGCTTCATATCTAAAGTCATTTGCAACTTCAGCAAGTCTTATAGGTAAATCTCTATATGAATGAAGTGAATTTTTATAAATCATCATATGATGAGGACAGTTCATTGGTCTTAATACATATTCTTCTTCATCTAACTTCATAACAGGGAACATATCTTCTTTATAGTGATCCCAGTGACCAGATGTTTTATATAAATCAACACTACCTAAACTTGGTGTCCATACATGTTTATATCCTAATTTTATTTCTTTATCTTGAATATATCTTTCAAGTAAAAGTCTAATCATACCACCATTAGGAAGCCATAAAGGTAGTCCCTTACCTACTAATTCTGAATTTGTAAATATTTCTAGGTCTTTACCTATTTTTCTATGATCTCTTTCTTTTGCTTCTTCTAGTAATTTTAAGTGTGCATCTAAATCTTCTTCTGTATTAAAGCATACACCATATACTCTTTGAAGCATTTTATTTTTAGAATCACCTTTATAATAAGCACCTGATACTTTTAATAATTTAAAGTATTTCATATCTTTAGTAGTATTCATATGTGGTCCACGGCATAAATCAACAAAATCATCTTGTTTATATGCACTTATTGTTTCACTATCATCTAAGTTTTTAATAATATCTACTTTATATGGATCATCCTTAAACATTTCTAAGGCTTCTTCTTTAGTAAGTTCTAATCTTTTAATTAATTTATTACTTTTTGATATTTTTTTCATTTCTTTTTCGATTTTAGGTAAATCTTCTTCTTTTATAACTTCATCACCTAAATCAATATCATAGTAAAAACCTTCTTCTATAACAGGTCCAACCCAAAACTTTGCATTTGGATATAAATGTCTTACAGCATGCGCTAAAAGATGTGCACAACTATGATTAAGTGTATTTAATTCTTTACTTTCTTTTATATTGATCATTTTTCTTCTCCTCCATTAAATCTTTAGAATATTCTTTTTTTAAATCTTTGATTTGTTTATCTATGATTTCAGTATTTTCACCCTTCATAGATAACTTCTTTTTTTCTAAAAATAAATCTGTCAATTTTTGCATAAACTCTTTCTTTTCCATATTTCCTCCAAAGAAAAAAGGATGGTATTTAAGGAGTGCATATGCACGGTACCATCCTTTATTTTACTTAATTTAGATAACGGCCTTTAAAACCGAAAATTATTAATTTCACTCAGAAGTAGTAACTTATTAACTAACTAATTAGCCTTCCACCAATGGCTAACTCTCTTTATAGTAATCATTAATAAATCGTGTCTTCGTCACAGATTTACAAATAAATAATATCACAAAATAAAGTTATTGTAAATACTATTATTTTAATTTGAAGCACTTCTTAAATTTATGTCAAGTGAACTATTACCATGTTCATGAACATACTTTTTTATCTTACCAACTGAACCATTCTTTTCAGCCTTAGTAAGCATTTCATCATAACCAGAACATTTTAATGTTAAATAATCAAGTTCTTCTCTAATAGAACAATATTTTTGATATAATTCATCTAAATCTTCAAGAATATTTACACTGCTCTTTTTAACTATTTCATATTGTTTTGACACAATTTCAAGTTTAGTTAAATCCCTTAATTTATCTGGATTTAAATATGATCCTATATCTCCATTACAATCATATACAAGTAAATAATCTTTTCTTTTTATTTCATCGATATCTACGTATCTATTATATATTCCAACAACAAGTGGATTACCTACAGTTAAATATTTTAAGTCTTTATGTGATAAAGTTGTTGAACATAATTTACTCGCATGCATTTTTAAATATTTACTTAAAAACTCTTCCATGCTAATTGCGTACTCTTTATACTTTCTTATATCTTTTTTGCTTTCTGAAACCTTTTCATTATTTTGTTCTTCTTTTATTTCTTCGTTGTCTGATTTAATTTTCTCATTAATCTCATCTTCATCAATATACTTTTCTAATAATGCTTCAAAACTTTCTTCCATAATACTACTCCCATAAACCCTATACTTTTATTTTCTATTATTATTACTAATTAACTTTAAATCATCAGTAATAAATTTTATACGCTCTATTATACGTTTTGCTTTTATTTTGTCAATCTTATCTTTGCTTTCACTTAAATGTACTTCAAGTTCTTCAATAGACAAATTAGATGTAAAAAATGTTGGCAACTTTTCATCCATTCTGTATTGAATAATTGGTCCTAATATTTCATCCCTAGACCAAGCAGATATATTTTCAGCCCCTATATCATCAATTAATAATAAATCAGATTTCTTTACATAATTAAATTGTTCATCAAAATCTTTACCAAAAGATGCTTTTAAACTTCTTAAAAATTCCGGATAATATATAAGCGCACCCTTATAACCATCTTTAACAAGTTCATTTATCATCGCAGATACTAAATATGATTTACCAGATCCAAAATTACCACTTAAATATAACCCTTTACATTGTTTACCTAATTTATAATCTTTTATAAATTTAATTATCCATTTAATTAATTCATTTCTATTTTTATCATCTGTATAAATATCTTTCATTTTTGCATTTCTAACTTCTTTAGAAACCTCAAATAAATATCCATTTTTTACATATTCAATATCGTGAAGCATTTTATTTTTATATTTACAAGTTTTATGTTCAAAATTAATATTACCATCTACAATAATAGGTTTGTAAAAACATCCATTTACTTCATTTTTACAATTTTCAAGCCCTTTGCAATTTTTACAATTTTCTTTTTCATTAAAACACTGCATTAAACTAGATGTATATTTCATAAGTATTTTATCATTTAAATTTATAGAATCAGTAAACTTTTTAAATTCTGGATTTTTATTTGCTTTAAAATATTCTATTTCTAAATCAGTTAAATTTTTATTTTTCTTTTCATTAATTATTTCTTCTGCTTTAATCATATTTTCACCTGCTTACTACATAAAATCCTTAAGTAAATCCTTTACTTCTTCTTCTTCTTTTTCACTATTTTTTTCTTTTTCTATTTCTTTATTAAACCATTCAGGAAGATTTGTTTCTTCTTTTTTATAAGTTCTTACACTACTCTTTTCTTTTACCATTTTTTTCTTTTTACATTCTTTTTCTGCTTCGTTCATAGCGTCTTCTGCAGTTTCTATATTAAGCCTCTTCCACTGTCCCGCAATTGTTTCAACAAAGTTTTTAGTTAATTTTTTATTATTTATTTTCATAACATAATCTATTAGTACATTAACAACTGCTGGTTTAAGTCCTGAATCTACCATTAAACTTTCTACTAAATTTAAATCTCTTTCTGTTGGTTTTGCACCATTATATTTTCCTCTTAAGAAATTATAAGGTGATACAGTTTCAAATGTATAAATCATTTTTGCCCTTTTACTATCATTTCCAACTGGATTTCTTAAATATTCTGGTTGTTTTTGATAAATAAGTGATGGAAGTTTTCCATTATTTTCAAATTGATAATAATTTCTTGCATTTTTTCTAAGTAATGTTTTATCAATATTATGTTTGTCATTAACTGAATTAATAATAATACCTTTCATTTCTTCTGTATCAATATTATATATATATGAAATATTTTGAATTAACTCTTTTTCATCTTTTCTAAATGTATTTTTTGAAAGTAAACCACTTGGTAAAATAGATATAAGCATATCAAAATCTATTGTACTTTCTATTTCTGGTTTTAGCTTATGAATACTTTTTATATTACGAGATTCATTTTCAAATACTGTACCTGGTACGCTATCAAAAACCTCATTGAAGTTTTTAGTTATATCTTTATAACTTCCATAATTAATGCGTGGTACTTTAAATCTATTAATAAGTCTTTCATATTCTTTTTTACCTACATTATTATATAAAACTATATTAAGTATTGGATGAGAAAATATTTCATGTGCTGAAAGTGGAGAAAATATTTCATATATATATGTATTAACGTCCTCTCCTTCTTTAAAGTATGATTTAATAAGACCAATTGCCTCTAATTTTTCTCTAGCAATAACTATATCGCTTAATCTCATTCTCATATTAGTCATCAAATGATGATGTGAATTTTCTTCACTCATAAATTCATTTTTATCTAAATCAAGACATAAAGTAAGATATAAATTAACCGCACCTATACCTATAATAGGTTGATAAAGCATAGTTAAAATCTTACTATCATTTTCTTGTAATACAGTTTTATTAACAACAATATACATATCTGCGGGTAAAATACTTATATCCATACTTCCTCCTAAACTTTAACTTTATTATATGATATTTTCTCTTTAAAAACAAGGCAAATATAAAAATAAGATATATAAAATTATATATCCTATTTATCATTTAATTTATTTGTTACTCTATTTAATTTATAAGTATTATTTACTCTTTTCATTTCAAAATAATTTGTATTTCTGATATACTCATTTTCACAATATCCAGTATAACCTGTATATGGGAAAAACATTCTATCATTATCAAGTTCATCACATACAGATTTTATATAATTATCAAAATATATATCATAAGTTATATTACATGAAATCTTATTGTCATCAAGACTATAACAAGTATTCATATGTGCCTTTACATCTTTTGGATATGCAAGATTTGGATCATTCTTTTTAATTTCATCAACATATTCTTTAGCAATATTTCTAAGTTTTATAATTTCATCCACCATGTTTTTACTGTTAAAATAAATAATATTTTTATTTTCTAAAATAAGTATATCATTCTTTATTGTAAATTTTTCTTTATTATCTAAAGTAACATTATCATTAGAAAGTGTATATTTACCATTTATTTGTTTATAATTATTGTCTTCACTATTAAATCTATATTCATAATCTTCATTAGATGTAAATTTTATATAAGATTTTCCATCTTCATTTAAATAAAAAGTATTACCATTTAATATATTATTAACTTCTGGTTCTTTTTCCTTAAATAAATCTAATTTTGATATTAAAAATCCCGCAAAAAAAGATAAAACAAAAGTTATAACAAAACATATTATTAAAAGTATACGCTTTTTCATATTTTCACCCTTTATTTAACTCTTTTATACATATATACAGCAGTATATGGAGGAATATTACTCTCTTCACTAGTATAATAAGCAGTATAATTTCCACCAGTTTGTGATGATGATAAAGTTGCTCCATAAAAATTACCTAAAGTATTTGCATTTGTACCAAATTTATTATTAACACCTACTAATGAATCACCTAAAGTGTTTACTGGACTTTCATGTTTATGAGTCGCAGTCCCACCAGTAGTTCCCACTTGATAATTAGAAGATGCTCCTATTAAAAATGTGTTTTCCATCTTTTCCCATGTTCCACCGAATTTTTCTGTTACAGATTCAATTGTTTCATCTGTTAAACTCATATAAATACTTCCAACAGGATATATTTTATCTTCTAAAGTACTAATTTTATTTTCTAATGCTGATAATCTATTTTCAATACTTGTTGAATTAGATTCATCATAATTCAATTCATTAATAATATTTTTCTTAACATTATTATTTAAACTTGATGTATTACTAAGTGTATTCATAAGCATAAAAAGTGTTATCAAAAATAAAGTTAATAAACTAAATATTATTAATGATGACGCAAATCCTTTATTCTTCATCTTTACCATTCCTTCTACCATAAATTATATCATAAAAAAATACTCCTATCAAGGAGTACCTTTTATTATTTGTTAAGAAGTTTTCTAGCATTATTTTCAAAAATATCATTTATTTCATACCTGATTTTATTTTTTTTTAGTAATTTGATATATCTTATAGCTTTATGCTTTTTTATTGCAAAATGACATTTTTAACATATTAAACTACTACAAAACCTTCTTTAAAAAATTCTAATTCTTTTTCTTCTTCTTTTAATATAATTAATGCTTTATTTTTTATTTCATTAAACATCTTTAATGGATCCTCATTCGGATTAAAACAATGTAATCCATCTTCATCATCTTCATAAAATATAAAACCATTTAAATTATCTTTAGACATATAAATAATATCAGGTCTGTCCTTAATTAACTTATTCATATCATAAATATATTCTTTAAAAACTCCTTCAATAGTTTCCAAAAATTCTTTATATGTTTTTATAATACAATAATTAAATTCTGCGATTGATAGAGTAAATAATATTCTTGGATGATCACCATATTTGTCATATATTTCACTCATTATATTTCTCATTTCTTGTTTTAACTTTACATTAATATTAAAGTGAGGTGTAGATAAAATCTGTTCTATATCAAAGCAATATTTATTTTGATAACCTTTGCTAACAATTAGGTGACCATGTTGAGCAAAATTTCTCATGTGTAATAATAAACGATATGCAAATACATCATCATATAACTTACTTAAGCATTCATTTTTAAATTTAATATTTATTTCATTATTTTCGCCAACAAACTGTCTCATAAAATTTTCTATTGATTCCTTCAAGGTTTTTCCTGAACTTATACAATTAATTACAAGGGAATTAATTATATACTCATCAGTATCTTCTAAATTAAAATCATAATTTTTAGTAATTTTATCATCATTTCCTAACCTATAAAAATTAAGAAGGATTTTAACATTTATTCTATAGATTCTAAATAATTGTTCTATTTCTTGAATATAACTTGTGATATCCACATATAATTTTGTTATTTCTTTTTCTTTGACATTCATTTGTGCTATCTTTATATCTTGTATATTAAAATTTCCTTCTTTTGTTAAAATAAAATCTCTTAATCCCATTATTACTACTCCTAACATTCACTTTATAATCAATTCACCACAAATATTTTATTTATTCGTAAAATATTTTAATTTTTATTCAATATATCATAAAAAAATACTCCTATCAAGGAGTACCTTTTATTATTTGTTAAGAAGTTTTCTAGCATTATTTTCAAAAATATCATTTATTTCATCTTCAGTAAGATATTTACTAAACTTCTTTTTTGCCTTTTCAGCAAAATTATAATTTTCTTTTTTATGATGTATATCTGTTCCTATAAATGTTATTAAATGCTCTTTTAATAATCTTTTAATAGTCTTTTTAGCATGAGATCCATAATCACCTAAAATACTACCTACATTACATTGAAATAATACACCAATTTCTTTTAATTCATAAACTTTATTAAAGTCTTTTTGAAATGAAATATATCTTTCTGGATGTGCTAAAACAACTTTATATCCCATATTAATTAAATCTAAAAATACATCATAATATATTTCATTTTCACCACTCATAGGTAGTTCAATAAGTAAATACTTTGAATCATTTAAAGAACTAATTATACCTTCTTTAAATAATTTTATAATATCACTATCAATATATATTTCATTACCTAAATATAAATTTACAGGTATTTGATGTTTAATTAACTCAACTTTTAATCTCTCTAATAAATCTAAGTTATTTTCTCTTGTACTCATATATGAACTACCATTTATAAAATGTGGTGTTAAAATTATATCTGTATAACCTATTTCACTTAAACTTTTAATTATATATGCACTTTCTACTATTGATCTAGACCCATCGTCAATACCATATAATAAATGTGAATGTATATCAATCATTATTGACTATCTCCATAATAACCATAGTATTTACCATATGTGCTATTTTTTCTATTTACATTATTAAGTACATCACCTGCAACTGGTGCATTAACACTTTCAAGTTGTTTTTTAGTACTTTCAAGTACTGATTTTGGAGTCATAGAATCAGAACTTACAATTAAAACTTTATCTACTAATTTTGACATTATAATTGAATCAGGAAGTCCATTACATGGAACACCATCATATATTATTACATCATATTTTGCTTTTAATACTCTAATTAAATCAGCATTCTTTTTAGAATTTAATAATTCACTTGGATTTGGTGGAACTGTTCCTCTTGTAATAACATGTACACCATCTACAGATGTTTTATTTATATAATCTTTATAATTAGTCATATCATCTATAAGTAAATTAGATAATCCTTTAGAATTAGATAATTTAAATATTCTATGTTGTCTACCTTTTCTCATATCACAATCAACAATTAATACTCTTTTATCTGTTTGAGCAAATGAAATTGCAAGATTAGCACTTATAAAGCTCTTTCCTTCTCCTGGAATAGAACTTGTTATTAAAATTGTTTTTATATCTTCATCTACAGATGAGAATTGAAGATTAGTTCTAAGTGTCTTAATACTTTCACTAACTACTGATTTAGGATACTTTTGTGCAAGTAATTCAACCTTACGATTATTCTTTGATCCAACATCACTTTTAAATACTTTCGCTACAACTGGCATACCAATTTCTTCTTCTAAGTTATCAGTAAGTTTTACAGTATCATCAAAATAATATACTACAAATACTACGCCAATTGTTCCAAATATTGATATGAATAATGCAATTAATAAATCCCTTTTTAAAGTGTTATTAGATACTTCTTCAGGTGTAACTGCAACGTCAACCACACTAATATTATTTATTTGATATATTTTTGCTATTTCACCACTAAATACTTGAGCAATAGAATTTGCGATATTAGCCGCAAGTTCTGGATCTTGATCAGTTACTGATATTTTAAGCATTTCAGTATTTTCATATGCTTCTACACTTACATTTTCACTTAATTCTTCTGCAGTATACGTAACCCCTGTTTCTGATATAACCTGTTCTAGAACAAGTTTACTTTTTATTATTTTACTATAAGTCTCAACTAACTTTTGGTTTAGTAAAATATCATTCTGTGTAATAGTTGTTCCTGTTTGTGCCTCATTAGACTTAGTAAGTATTATTGTTGTATATGTTGTATAAAGTGGTTTCTTTATACTTTTATCATAAACAAATACTCCTATTACAAGTACAAGTGATACTGCTACAATCACTAGTACATATTTTTTTAGGTAATTTAAAAAATCCCTTATATTAATTTCTTCCATAATACCCTTCTCTTTCCTATAAACATTAATATACTATAACTATTATACACATAAAATGTATGCTTTTCAACAATAATTAACTCTTGTTTACACTTTATTTAAAAAGAAAAAGCCTATACTGGCTTTTTAGAATTTTTTTTATTAAAAATATTAAAAATCGATATTCCACATAAAGAACCAAATGTATCAATCATTACATCTTTTATTGATGCACTTCTACCAATTACAAATAATTGATGAAATTCATCAGAACATGCATACAAAAAACAAATTAGTAAAGAATATATTATGAGTTTTTTATTTATAGAATAATCTTTTACTACTAAAAACGCTAATATACCTAAAACAAAATATAAAGTATAATGTGCAAGTTTTCTAATAGGATATGTATATTTTTCTATTATTTCATCTTCTTTTTCTTTAGTAATATTTTCATTAAATACTTTATATATTTTAACTACTGTTCTATCAATAAAACCATCACTAACTTTAGAACTTTCTACATCTTTTTGATTAGAAAAAGAAAATATTAGTGCCATCCATAATATTAAAAAACAAATCTTTACTACTTTCATAATTAATCCTCATTTTCTTTATTTTCCTCTTTTGTTATATCGCCAGATAATTTTAATGCACATAATAAAAATGTTAATATAAATAATAATACCATAATAACAAAAAATAGCATATAATTCACTCCTTAAATAAATCTTTACTTATTATATTCAAAAGTGAATAAATTATACTATTTTTCGTACTACTTATTCTGACAAAATATGACAAACTATTTTAATATTTCATTTATTTTTGCTTTAGCAGAAACAATTGTTTCATCCATTGGATACATTACCCAACCTTTCATGCTATTTAAATGAATTAAATCTTGTGTATCTGTTCCATCAACAGATTGATTATCAAAACTCCAATTTGCTCCATCAATAGTGTCTTTCATAATCCGTTCTATTATATCTCTTGGAAGTGTTGTTTCATATAAATCACTTAATGAATCTAATATATTTGTGTAATTTGTAAGAGTATTAACACTCTTTAATTTATCAAATATATCAACTATAATTGCTTGGCAATTCTTTTGTCTTTGTCTATCTCTACCAGCAAATGCATTTCTTTCTCTAGCAACAGTTAATGTTTCTACACCATTTAAATGTTGACAACCTTTTTTAATATATAACTTTTTACCTTTAGAGTCATCATATGAATTTAATATAGTCGCATGAGTTGTTGTAAAACTTTGATCAGAACAATATTCAATTCCACCAACCGCATCAACAATTCCAACTAAACTGCTTGTATTAATTTTTAAATAATAATCAAAATTAATACCAAAATAATTTTCGATAGATTTAGCCCTTGTGTCAATATCGTTAACACCAATAAAACTTAAATTATCCTTAATACCATTTGTACCATACACAGGTATATAATAATCTCTTGGAATACTAGTTAAAAGTATTTTATGAGTTTTCATATTAACAGTAACAATCATATTAAAATCACTTAAATTAGCAAAATCTGTTCCACTAATATAAATATTAAATTTCTCTTTATTATTAGATGTTGATTTGCTTACTTTATTTTTAACTTTAATATTAAACTGATAAACAATTTTATAATTATCTCTCTTTAAATCTTTATTATTATCAAATAATATTTCATAACTTGAATTACTTAATAATGCAAAACTTGCTTGTTTATTCGCAATCATAGTAAATAAAGTTGTAACATCATCCGCAAGTGTTATATTACTACTAGTATATTTCTTTAAATAATTTACAGCACTTTCAATATTAGAATCATTATTAACATAATAAACTGTATCTTTAATATCATTCCTGTTACTAGCAGTATTATCTTTATAAGTTACAACATAATATGTTATTGTATTTTCAGTCTTAGTATTATCAAATGCTTTGTCTAAGAAAGTATTACCAGTATATAAATAATATGACAAAACACCACATCCAATAATTGATAAAGAAGATAATACAATACCAATTATTCTAGTTACCTTAAATTTCAAATTAGTAAGTAAAATACATAATAATTCATAAATAGTTAAAGAAACTGTTATAATCATCATATATTTTTTAGGAATTATATTTAACTTTAATAATAAAACTAAAAATAATGTAATAAATATTAAGTTTAATATATTAATTATATTAAGTTTATTAAACTTTTTTTCTTTTTCTTTTTTCATAATCTCTCTCCTATACTTTTATTTATTATAACACACTAAAATAATTATATAAAATATAGATATTAATTATTTACAAAAAGGTGTAAAGAAAAAAGTACTAAATATAGTACTATAAATTAATATCAAAAGCATAATCATAACTTATATTTTTATAAAATTTTGTTTTTATAAATGCATCTTCATTGTGAGAAAACTCTACTATTTTTTGTGAATTAAAATTTTTAAAATACTCTTTAACTTTTTTTATAACATTTATTTCTTCATCATTAAATATACTATAATCTATTTTTTCTTTAGAACTATATATAATACTAACAAAATCATTTTTAAACTTAGAATCACAATCTAATACTTTACTAGATACGAAGTTATCTAGAATTTTCTCATAATCATCAGGTACTGGTCCATAATTTAATTTAGAGTATACAAGACCAGTTATTGAAGCACCATTTTCTTTATAACATAAAAAATCACAATAAAACATTTCTTTTAGTAATTTAGTTTTATTTACAGAATTATTACATAGTATTAAAATTAAATTTTTTAATTTTTCAAAAGATAATTTTGTATAACCATTATATTCACTTAGTGTTAAATCTTCATAATTCTTTATATTAGGTCCAATACCCTTTTTTACTTTACTAATTATAGTATTATATTCTTTATCATCCAATCTGTTTTTATTTGAATCAATTAAATAAATTATTATATCTGGATTATCAATTAGTGTTTTGATTGTTATTAAATAAATATCATTAGGAATTGATTTAGAATTTTCATAACTTACTAAAGTTTTTTTGGCACATCCTATTATTTTTGCAAATTGTTCTTGACTTAAAGAATATTTTTTTCTTAGTTTAATAATATCTTCTGCACAAATTCCTATTATATTATTGTACTTTTTTATTGCTTCCTTTGATGCCTCATTATCAAGATAAGCATCAAAAACAAGTTTATTACACTTTTTACAAAATCTTCTTTCTTTTTCAAAAACAACTTTTTCACCTTTTATATTATACTCGTGCTTATAATTTTTAACATAAGTATCAGACAAACCACAATTATCACATTTAAACATAATATTACCTCCTATAACTTTTATGAAAAGACAAACAAACTGTTTCCTCACCAAAATTTCCAATTTCAATTTTTAATTTTATATATGCTATATTTTCATTTATTTTTTTCTTAAAAATCAATGCTCCACTACCATAATAATAAGGTCTAGGATCTGGATAATAGAAATAATTATTTAATTTTAATATTTCATTCCAAGCTTCATCCTCTGTTAAACCAAGTTCAGCTAAATCGGAAATATAATCAGTTCCATCATTTCTTATAGCAAATCTTCTTTTATTTTTTATTATAAGTTTTTTCATTTTTGATAATAGCATTATCTGTTCTTGATTCATAGTTGTACCTCCAGTTGTTGTATCTATAGTAACATATGTTACCAAGCAAATCAATAAAAAATAAAAAAATTTTATTTTTTATTTTTAGTTATAACAATTTTATTTCTTGGTTTTGTAATAATTTCTTCTTTTATTACTTTTTCATTAGTAATATTATTATTTTCATCTATTATAATTTCTTTTGTTATTTTCTTTTTACCATTCTTTCCCTTTTGAATAATAGATCCTTTTTTTCTAAAAAAGCTATATTTATACTTAGTTTTATATTTTATTTTTTTATTAAACGTCTTTTCTATTTTAAATAAACAACTTCCATCACTAGTATTTGCTTTTGAATTATAATTATATGCCTTTTCATTTGTACATCCATACATTTTATCAACACAATTTCCATTATTGACATTAGCATTTGGGTCATAATTATAAGCATCTTTATTTGTACAACCATAAACTTTCTTGATGCAGCTTCCATCATCTACATTGGCTCTTGAATTGTAATTTATTGAATTAGAATCTGTACAACCATATATATTCTTTACTGAATTAGATGTTGAATTTGAACTACTTCCATTATTATGACAATGATACTCACCATTACTTAAACCCCATTTAGCACAATTTGTTCTACAATAGTGACAACCTCTAGAATCTGTTCTTCCAGGATGAGCATAAACATCTTTAATGCTTAATAAACTAATAAATACTACTAAAATTAAAATACCATACTTCTTCATAACTTCTCTCCTACTAATATAAAATAAAAAAGGACATGCATAAACTTTTATAAAGTCTATACAAGCCCTTCATTTAATTAAATTATAACAATATAGATAAATATAATCAATATTTTTTTCTATTTTTTATAACTTTAATAATTAACATACTAATTAAACTACCTACACTATCAATTAATACATCTAATACTTGTGCAGTTCTACCATATACAAACAATTGATGTGTTTCATCTAATGATGCATATATTATGCATATAACCATTGATAAAAGTAATTTATGATTTATTTTAATGCAAGAAAATATACCATACATAAATATTCCAAGTAAGAAATAGATACTAAAATGAGCAAGTTTCCTAATTGGATAATTTAATTTAGTAATAACTTTTTCTTCATCTACTTCTTTATTAGTAACTTTTTCATATACTCTTACTGAATACCTAATTAAGTTTTTACTAGTACTATTAGATTCCATAGTATTCTTACTAGAAAAACAAAATATAGTTATCATACATAATAACGCTAATAAAATATATATTATTATTTTTTTCATTTTTATCACCTAACTTGCATAGACAATATATCACAATTATATATTAAGGTCAAACAATTTCTTAAGTCAATTAATAAAAGAATCAAGTTATTTTTTAACTTAATTCTTTACCTTATTATTTTTTGTTTTTATAACTTTTTTGTTATTTTTCTTTTTAACATCATTTGTTACTATATTTTGTTTTCTTATTTTTTTATAAAATAAGAAATAATATATTAATGCAAATATTATTAATAACTCAACTATAGATATAATAATAAAGTAATTAAATGATTTTTTAATACTACTACAAAATTCATTAATTGATTTATTATCTAATTTTGATCTTGATAATATTAAATCTTCTGCTTTATTTATATTAAATTCAATCATATCATCTTTTACAACTATATCATTTTTAATTAATATAAAACTATTACTTTCTTTATCATATTTATAAATATTAACTTTATCATTATTGTTAAATTTTCCTGAAACATTTAATTTTATTATAGAATCACTAATATCTCCATTATATCCAAATATAACTTTATATATTTCAGAATAATTATTTTTTTTACGTAAGCTTTCTAAATCTTTATCAGAAAATGATATATTAGAATCAAATTCTTTTTTAAAATTCATATTACCACTTTTAAAATTCCAAGAATAAACAATCTTATCATTATCATACTTATTAATAATAATATTCTTTTTACTTGAATTTATCTTATCAATTATATCTTTTGATATTTTCAAATTATCTATTATCTTTATCTTAACAGTATCTTTAGTTGTACCATCAATTACTTCATTTATTTTATCTATTGTTGTTTCAACTACCTCATCTTTTCTTTTTACATTAATTTTATATGTTTTTTTAGTACCATCTTCACTTGTAACAATAACATTTATAGTATTATCCCCTACTTTTAAATCTTTATTGCCTTCAATATTTACTTTTGATGTAGACATATTTACTTTAGCATCTATATCAAGTGAATTAATATAATTTTCTATTTCAATATTATATTCTTCTTTATTTTTATCAAATTCAATATCATAATTTTTAACATTTAAACTACTTAAAGTTGCATCATTTTTTATAGGTTCATTTTTTTTAGTATTAGATGAATTATTATATTTACTTGAATTCGATGGTTTACTTTGATTACTATTTTGTGAATTATTATTTGAAACATTATTTGAACTTGTATTAGAATAAACATTTACACTTACACTTCTTGTTCCAGATAATGCTTCTTCATCATATGTTGCTGCGTCAGTTATTTTAACAATAATAGTAGCATTTCCATCATTTACACCAGTAACTGTTACTGTTACTGAATTATTATCAAGCCATGATGAACTAGTGCTTACTTTAGCAACTGATGAATTGCTTGAATAAATATCAACTCTTCCTGCTGCATTATTTGCGCTTACTACAAATGAAGAAGAACTTCCTTTTGTAATAGATAAACTTCCTCTATTAACACTAATACTTCCACTAGCAAATACATTTATAGGAAAAAAGCATAATAACGTAATTAAAATTACTAAAAACTTTTTCATTATTTACCTCCATTCATAATATAATTTTTTATTCTTACATAATCTAATGCACTTATCTTTCCATCATTATTATAATCAGCTGATAATATAAATACATCTCCAGTAATTTTTTTAGTATTCATAATATGATTTTTTATTTTTACATAATCTAATGCATTAATATTACCATCACCATTAACATCACCTAAAACAGATGTATTATATATTTGAACATTACCTTCATCATCTGTATATGTTATAGTCATATTTGTTCTAATTAAATCATTATCTTTTAAAATATTGTTGTTACTCTTTATTATAGAACTATAATTTAAATTATTTTTAAATGTATTTATATTAATATTATTATTTAATTTAAATATTATTTTTTTAGAACTATCATATGTATATTTGTAAGTTATTGGTCTATTTTCTTTTTTCTTTACAGTAATATTATAAGTAGCAGTTTTATTCATTACTTTAGCTGTTATAACAGCATTACCTATTCCTACTGCTTTTACAACTCCGTTATTAATAGTTGCTACTTTTTTATTACTAGTTGTCCATGTAATACTTTTATTATCAGTTGTATTACTTGGATTATAAGATACTACTAGATTTTCTGTTTCTCCAATATATTTTGTACCACTAGTTTTATTTAAACTTATACTAGTAATTGGAATATTTATTATTTTTTTATTTACAGTTAAAGTATAACTTGCTTCTTTTATATTATAAAAATAATTTTCACCATCTATAACTATTGCCTTTATTACAGTATTACCAGAAGATAAAATTGTAACCTTACCATTTTTATCTATAGTTGCTACTTTATTATCACTTGATGAATAATTTATAATGCCATCACCTGTTTTCGTAAGTACATTTGTAAATGCTTGATCACCTTGGGTCTTTGTTATACTTTTATTTAAATAAGAAATATTTCCACTTTTTTTATTAATATTAACCTTTATACTACCTGATTTACTATTATAATTATTGTCTCCACTTACAAAGTAATATACTGTATATTCTCCTGCATTAATCTTTTTAGGTATACTTTCATTTTTTGAGCAACTAGAAATAGGATTATATGAATAACAAATATTACCTTTAATATTACTTACTGTTATAAGCTCTTGTTCTTGTTCATTATATGTTAAAGTATTTGCTTTCACTATTACTGGATTATTTGCCTTATTTATTTTGAATGTTACATTTTTTGTTCCAGTATAATTTCCTGTTCCAGTAATAATCATAGTTGCTACTCCAGAATTTAAATTATCTTTATAAGTTACATTATATGTTGGATTACTTGTTTTTCCACTTGGTATTGGTACTGTTACATTAATATTATCTTGCACTATATTATTTCCATTATATACTTTGTCACTTACACCATTTACTAATGCATTACTTATATTGTATGGATTTATTTTCCATATAATAGTAACATCATTATTACTTCCATCATTCCATATATGATTTTGATCTAATATATATGTTATATTGTATTTTCCAACATTTGTCGCACTTTCAATACTTCCATTTTTAATGCTTACTCCATCTGGTTTTACTATATTAGAATTTTGTATTGTTCCATTATAAGTTTTATCACTTGAACTTATAGGTTTTATTATAACCTTTTTATTAATATTAACTTTTATACTACCTGATTTACTATTATAATTATTGTCTCCACTTACAAAGTAATATACTGTATATTCTCCTGCATTAATCTTTTTAGGTATACTTTCATTTTTTGAGCAACTAGAAATAGGATTATATGAATAACAAATATTACCTTTAATATTACTTACTGTTATAAGTTCTTGTTCTTTTCCATTATATGTTAAAGTATTTGCTTTTACTATTACTGGATTATCATGTTTTATAACAGTTATTTTATAACTTGCAGTTAAATTTCCAACTTTAGCAGTTATAATAGCATTACCTATTCCTTTAGCAGTTACAACTCCATTATTAATTGATGCAACATTATTATTACTACTTGTCCATGTTACATTTTTATTATCAGTTGTATTACTTGGATTATAAATAACAGTTAAATTTTCTGTTTCACCTATATATTTTGTGTCACTAGTTTTATTTAAGTTAATGCTTTTAAGTGGGTTTAATATTACTTTTTCAATTACTTCATAATTAAATGAATTACTAATTCCTTCATATGTTATAGTAGCACTATAACTACCCACTTTATTTGTATTAAAATTAGTTATAGTATATTCATTATTACTAAGTTCTTTTCTATTTTTAGTATAATTAGCAATTACTTTTAAACCAGTTAAATCTACATTATCACCAACTGTATAAGTTGTTTTATTTGGTGATGTAATACTTAAAGATAATAAACTATTATTTGATTCTTTATACTTAATATGAGTTATATCGTCTTTTATATATGAAATATATAATCTATTACCTATAGAAAATACACCACTATAATCTGCATTAACACCACTTGCAATATTATTTCCTTCCATTGTAACTTTATCGGATAATGAATAAACCATTAATACATTATCATTACTATATATATCAGTTGGATCTTTAATTGTTCTTAAATAAAGATTACCTTGTGATTTAAATAATTGTGGTAAATTATATGGAATAGTTTCAGTTTTCTTTTTAAAATTAGTTCCATCAAATTCATATAATTCAATATCACCAGTATTTTTACCAGCAATAATTATTTTATTATTTAAATCTTTCGCATCATATGAATTAACTAATATATCATTATTAATTTCTTTAAGAATATTATTACTATATTCATATATTTTTATCTTTTTAGTACTTGATTCTCTTACCATTAAATATATTTTATTATTAATTGATAAAACTTTTGGATCACCTACAAATGAACCACTATAATAATTAGTTACTTTAGTTATATTATCATCTTTATATTTTAATAATTCAGCATTATTATTGTCATACATATTAGCAATATATAATTCATTATTTATTACTTCAGTACTCATATAACCAGTTGAATAGTTATATTCTGCTCTTTTTTTCCATATATTATTTTCTAAAGAATAAACACCTATTTTATTCCAACAACCATATATTAAATATAATTTATTATTAATTATTTTAAACTCCATTGTACTTGGAGATACATCACCAATAACAATATTAGTACCATTCGATATAGTACTCCAATTACCATTATCATAAACAGTAGTATATAATTTATTATTTGTTATTGAACCTACATATATTTTATTATTCATTTCTATAGATGTTTGAACTTTATAACCACCATTTTTATTAATATCATCATATTTTAATTCATTCCAAACATCTAAATCATCTTTATTTGGAATACTTACATTTAATGTAATACTATTTGAACTTGATGAACCTATTTCACTAAGTACTATACCTGAATTAGTTCCATCACTATATAATAATGCTTTATCTTTACTATTTAAATCACTATTACCTACAGTTGTTCTACCAAGTTCTTTAGAAAAAACTGTATTATAAACTGCTGAAGATGGAGTACTATTTAAAGCAAAAGAATTATCTCTATATACATATACACCATATGAACCAAATTTATTACTTAAACCTGTTATTGTTGTATTAATTTTATATACAATAACACCACTATTACTTATACTTCTGTCTATCTTATCAAATAAAGTTGGTTTCTTTCTATATTCTACAACAAAAAATTCATAATCATTTAATGGTGATTTAATTATATATGCTTGATTACCATCTTTATTATCTTGAGTATTTAATGTAATAGTTCCAGATTTAGTAATTTCATCAATACTAAGCCAATTTGTAAAATAACTTCTTAAATAAGCAAGTGAATATGGAGGCGGTGAAATAACATTACCCATAATATCCCAAGTAAATACTGGATAATCATTATTACTATTATATAAATCTGGATAACCTAAAGAATGCATAAATTCATGAATAATAACAGAACTCTTAGTATTTCTAATTGAATATGTATTAAGCATATTATAAGTACCTAAAGACTTATTAGATAATGTTATATCATTACCACCAGGATAATCACTCTTATGAGATACAAGAGATGAATTAGAACCAGCATTATCAGCTTTATTCCTTAAAATAATAGTTAAATTATCAACAATACCATCATTATCATAATCAATTGTTCCACTAACATTTGGATATTTTTTTAAAACATCACTAATAATAATTGAATCATAATTAGAATTATTCGCATCATCTTCTGTAATACTAAGTTCAATTGGAATAAAAGTACTATCATTTATTTGAGGAAATAAATTATATAAATGAAAATTATTATAAGATATATTCTCTAAATAATTCTTAACACTAGTTTCACTAGAACCATTATAATACTCCATTATAGTTTTATAATTATCTTCCATATATTTTTTACCCTCTAAATCCCCATTAAAATATGTAAAAAATACTACGTTAGCATAATTTCTTTCATTATTAACACTTTTAGCATATATATTACTAGGAAATAGTAATATAACTATCATAATTAATATACATAAAAACTTCTTCATAAAACACCTACTATATCTTTTAATAATTATAACAAATATATTTTAAATTTTTAATAGTTAATATAAAAAAAATCAAGTTATTTTTAACTTGATTAATCTCTTGAAAATAAATCTCTTGTATATATTTTATCTTTAACATCATCCAATATGTTATCATTTCTATTAACTAATATAACATCAGATATATTTTTAAATTCATCTAAATCTTTTATAACTCTACTATTAAAGAAATTATCTTCTTTTAGTGTTGGTTCATAAACTACTACTTCTATACCTTTTGCTTTAATTCTTTTCATAACACCTTGAATAGCACTTGCTCTAAAATTATCTGAACCACTTTTCATTGTTAATCTATATATACCAACAATTTTAGGATTTTTCTTTATAATTTCTTCCGCAATATGATCTTTTCTTGTTTTATTACTTTCAACTATTGCACTTATTAGATTTTCTGGTACATCTTTATAATTAGCTTTTAACTGTTTTGAGTCCTTTGGTAAACAATAACCCCCATAGCCAAAACTTGGATTATTATAATGGTTACCTATTCTAGGATCTAAACATACACCATCTATTATATCTTTTGTATTTAATCCTTTTAATTCTGCGTAAGTATCAAGCTCATTAAAATATGCTACTCTAAGTGCTAAATATGTATTAGCAAATAATTTAACTGCTTCTGCTTCAGTAGAATTCATATATTTAACTACTACAGCATCTTTTAAACATGCACTTTTTAATAATCCAGCAAATTCTTTTGCTCTATCACTTTTTTCACCAACAATTATTCTAGATGGATATAAATTATCATATAATGCTTTACCTTCCCTTAAAAATTCAGGACTAAACATAATATTATCAATATTATATTTTTCTTTCATATTATTTATAAATCCAACTGGTATTGTACTTTTAACAACCATAACAATATTGTCATCATTCATAGAAATAACTTTTTGAATTATATCTTCTACTGATGATGTATCAAAAAAGTTTTTTTCTTCATCATAATTAGTTGGTGTACTAATTATGACAAATCTAGCACCTTCAAAAGCTTCTTTATAATCTAAAGTAGCTTTTAAATTTAACTTTTTTTCCTTAAAATATTTTTCAATATATTCATCTTGAATAGGACTTATCCTATTATTTATCATCTCTACTTTTTCAGGTATAACATCAAGTGCTACCACCTCATTATTTTGACTAAGTAATGTGGCTAGAGATAAACCAACATAACCTGTCCCTGCTACTGCTATTTTCATTATTTAACCTCTTTTCTTAATTTATTTCTAACTTTATTTACTGATTCTATTATTAATTTATCCTTTAAAATATATAAAATTATAAAGTAAGCAAAACATGAAACCATAACTTGTAAAATGATTGATAAAAAGTTATCATTTATAAAATGACCAACAGTTATACTACATATAAACATAATTAATGATGCAATTACATATTTATAAGATAATTTTACAACACCAATAAATTTTATTTTTTTTCTTATTAAAATAAATTGTGTTGTCGTTACCGCAAGTTCTGCAATTACTGTTGCTATAGAAGCACCAATACTTGCAAAATGTTTAATTAATATTAAATTTAATATAAAATTTACAATAGCGCCTATTACAACAGATAATGTATATTGATTTTGTTTTCTTGTTGGTAATAAATATTGAGTTCCTGTTACATTACTTAATCCTATTAGAACTATTATCGGGCTAATTACACATAATAAAGGAACAACTTTATCATAACCTTTACCATAAAATAATGGTACAAAACTACTTGATACGCTTATAATTCCAAACATTAATGGAAATGCCAATAACAATATAAAGGAAAATGATTTATTCATATATTCTCTTACCTTTTTATGATTACCACTCGCAAATGTTGCTGCTATTCTTGGCATCATAACTGTACCTAAAGAAGTTGCAATTGTCATTAGTAATTTTATCATTTTTTGTGCTTGCTCATAATACCCAACTTCTGCTTTATTTGAAACAATAACACCTATCATCGTTTTATCTAAAACCGTATATATTTGAGTTGCAATCTGTGGTATAAATAACATTATTGTAGGTTTAATATGTCTAAATAAATTTAATTCTTTTATTTTAACCATTTGAACAAATCTAGGTAAATACATCCATAAAGATAAATTACCTAAAAAAGTTGAAAGTACATAAATAATAAAATATTTATTTAAATCTGTTGATTCTTTGACAAATACAAATATACAAATAACACTTATTAACTTTACAATTGTATTTCGCATTACTGTCTTTTTAAATTCTTCTAATCCTTGAAAATACCAACTGATATCAATTGCATTAGCAATTATTTCTAGAATTAAAATTTTATAATAAATATTATATTGTCCTTTTGAACAAAAAGTTATATAAAATATAAATAATGATATTCCAAGTGTTATGCACCTCATAAAAAATATTTCAAAAAATATTTTACTTCTTTTTTTAATATCATTTTGAACATATGCTATTTCTCTTTGCCCATACATCGCAACACCGAGTGAACCAAAAAGAATAAAATATGTTGTTATAGAAATTGTAAAACTATATATTCCAATATTTTCTGCTCCTAATACTCTAGA
>FR893554.1:0-2266 GCA_000433675.1 Clostridium sp. CAG:433 | reverse complement strand
TTTGATATAATAAATTATATATATAATTTTTTGTAACACTATTTTTTTTCATACGATTATATCACCTCATTAAATTTTTATAATCTTATTTAAATATGGGATTTTTGATATAACTTTTGTAATTATAATACATATTATAAAAATTATTGCTGAAAAAATTATATTTAAATAATTGTTATATAATAAATTAAAATACTTAAAAATTTTTATTATTGTTGGATGAATAATATATACTCCCATATTTAGTTTACCAATATCTGTAATTAATTTATTAGAAGTTTGTATACGACTGAAACAATTAAAAATTAAAAATGTAGTAACAATAACTATAAAACTATCATATAAATTCTCAGCATATAAATTTGAATATAAAATATCAGAAAAATTATATGCATATAAAACACTAACAAACAATGAAACAAATGTTATAACAATTAATTTTTTATTATTCACTTTCTTTAATGGATCATTTTTTCTAACAAGTCCACCAATAAAGAAATATGTTAACCAAGTCCAAATTCTAAATACTTGTGGAATACTGTTTTTTATTATATCATTTCCAAGAAAATTATTGTTTATAATGTTAAATAAATCAACTAGAGAACTAACAATAATAAGTAATATAGTAATAAATTTGTACTTATCAGTTTTATTAAATAATTTTTGAATTAATGGTAAAAATATATAAATTAAAATTAAAGCACCTAAAAACCAAAATTGCCAAAAAAAGCCCTTTTGAATATAATTTAAAAAAACATTACTAATTATATTCGAACTTTCTCCCTCAATAACTAATTTAAAAATTACAATAGGTATATTCCATATAATACATACCATAAAAATATTTAATATTTTTTTCAAAGCATATTTATAATCCTTAACCTTATTTAATTGTAAATATCCATTTACCATAAAAAATAATGGGATTGCAAATGTACCAAAATAATAAATTAATAACGAAAAATCTTTTTGATTTTCCTTTATTCCATTACAAACTGTATGAAGTATAATAACAAGAAACATCGCAATAATTTTACAAATATCAATCCAACATTTTCTTTTTTCTTTCACTATTAATCAACTCTTTCACAACTATTACTTTCATAAATATTCATTGCAGATTTAATTACATCATCCATATCATAATATTTATATTCTGCAAGTCTTCCACCGAAAATCACATTTTCTTCTCGTGCTGCGAGTTTTCTATACTCATCAGCAAGTTTATTATTTTTTTCATCATTAACGGTATAGTATTTTTCCATACCTTTTTTGTAATCAGCAGGATATTCATATGTTATTACTGTTTTTTCTTGAGTACCATACTCAAAATGTTTATGTTCTATAACTCTTGTATATTCTGCTTCATGACCAGTATAATTTACAACAGCATTTCCTTGATAATTTTCACAGTCAAGAATTTTTTCTTCAAATTCTAAACTTCTCCAATCAAGTTCACCAAGTTTATAATTGAAATATTCATCTATTGGACCCGTATATACTATCTTTTCTGCTATAGATTTATAATATTCAACATTATCAAAGAAATTAGTATTTAATTTTACTTCTATTCCTTCTAACATTTTTTCTACTAATTTAGTATATCCTCCAATTGGTATACCTTGATATTTATCATTAAAATAATTATTGTCATATATTAACCTTACTGGTAATCTCTTAATAATAAATGCTGGTAAATCTTTACAGTCTCTATTCCATTGTTTTTCTGTATATCCTTTTATTAATTTTTCATATATTGTTCTACCAACTAAACTTATTGCTTGTTCTTCTAAATTTGATGGTTCTTTACCTTCCATTTCTTTTCTTTCATCATTTATATGTCTTAATGCATCTTCTGGTGTAAATACATCATTCCATATTTTTGAAAAAGTATTCATATTAAAAGGCATATTATATATTTCATTACCTATTCTTGCTACTGGTGAATTTGTATATCTATTGAATTCAACAAATGAATTAACATAATCCCATACATCTTTATAATCTGTATGAAATATGTGTGCACCATATTTATGAACATTTATTCCTTCTACATTTTCTGTATAAATGTTACCCGCTATATGTTCTCTCTTATCTATAACTAAAACTTTCTTACCTGCTTTATTTGCTAAATTTGCAAATGTAGAACCAAATAATCCTGATCCTACTATTAAATAATCATATTTCATATTTACTCCTTTCAATGTAATCAATTGACTTTAAATTTTTACTAAAATTTTTACTAATTATAAACCAAAAAGTATTA
>FR893553.1 GCA_000433675.1 Clostridium sp. CAG:433 | reverse complement strand
AATAATTATATGAAATTTGCATTTACCTATTTAACTAACTTTATTTAATAAGTTTTTTTACATTGTTTAAAGCATTTTTTTCTATTCTTGAAACCTGTGCTTGACTAATGCCAAGTTCATCACTAATTTCCATTTGTGTTTTTCCAATTAAGTATCTTTGAAATAAAATAAATTGTTCTTTTGTTTTAAGTTTATTAAGTGCATTTTCTAGAATTATTTTTGTATTCCAATTATTACTTGATTCTGTTTTATTTTCTATTTGGTCAAATAAATATATTGTTTCGCCACCATCATTATATATTGGTTCAAATATACTTACTGTTCCTCTTGTTGCTTCTAAAGCACATATTATGTCTATTGCGCTTTCTCCTATTATTTCTGATATTTCATCAATTGTAGCATCTCTTCCATGTTCTAACATAAATGTTTCTTTTGCTTTTAATGTTCTATATGCAAGATCTTTAACACTTCTTGAGACTCTAACCATATTATCATCTCTTAAATATCTCCTAACTTCACCTATTATCATCGGTACTGCATATGTTGAAAATCTTACATTATATGATAAATCAAAATTATCTACTGCTTTACAAAGTCCTATACATCCAACTTGAAATAAATCATCCATATTTTCGCATCTATTATTAAACTTTCTAAGTATACTTAAAACAAGTTTATAATTTCCTTCTATTAATTTTTCTCTAGCAAATATATCTCCATTTTTCATTTTATTAAATAAATCCATTTGTTCTTCATTTGATAATACTTTTAATTCAGATGTTTTTATACCAGTAATTTCTACTTTATGTTTAGCCATAAAAAAATCTCCTTTCAGTTTTCTTTTGTACTGAAAAGAGATTTTTATTCAAATTTATTTTTTTATATAAGATTTAGTATAAAACTTTCAAGTTCTCTTGCTTTACTTATTCCTTTTGAAATTTTATTATATTTATAATTCCAATATGATACTTTATCTATCATAAAATCATTATTATTTTTTCTAAATTCTTCTATTTTATTTTCTGAAACAGATTTTATTGCTTCTGCAAGTCTTGATAAATCAATATTATTTAAATTATATTTAATTATTGATTCTTTTACTGTTCTAGAATCATTTAAATTAATTATTTCAAATATTAAATCATCATATAATAAATCTTGTTCTTCTTCCTTTTTCTTTAATTTTTTAACATTTTCATCATATTCTTTTTTACTTATTTTATTTTGGCTAAATTTATAATCAAGTTCATTTTCATCACTTTTTATCTGCATTTTTTTAATATCACGTTCTGATGCTAAAGAATATATATCTTTTTTTGTACCATCTACATTATACTCAACTTCAAGTATTGGATATTCTTTTAATATTATAGGATTATCCATTATAATATTTTTAATGAAATTATTAACATATTCATTATATTTTTCTTTATATAAATCTTCTCTTATTTCATTATTCATCAATTGGTTCCTCTTCCTTTTGTTCTTCAAATTCAAGTAATATTTTATCTATTTCTTCCTTGATTTCTTCTTCAATCTGTTTTTTTTCTTCAGGAAACATATATTTTTTTATTATATCTTCTTTAGCCTTAATTAATAATTCTTTATTTATTTCCAAAGTTCATCATTCCTTAATTTCTTCTATTCTTAAAAAGTTAGTATATTCAACATTTAATGGAAAACTACCTGCGATTACAATTCTATTTTTCTTTTCTAAATTTAATGCTTCTTTTGCAACTTCTGTAGATTTTTCAATTATTTCATCAGTTGATTCAAGCATTGGAACTTTCATAGGTATAATACCATAATTAATTGTAAGTCCACTTACTGTTTTTTCTATTGGTGAAATTGCAATTACTGGTGCGCTTGGTCTAAAATGGCTTATCTTTTTTGCAGTTAAACCAGTCATAGTAGAACATACTATTGCATTTGCATTTATTCTATTAGCAGAATCAACTGTACTGTAAGCAATTGCTGTTGGTATGTCAGTTTTATCTTTTCTGCTAAATTCTAAAAGTAAATCATTATAATTTATCTCATTTTCTATTTCATCAATTATTTTATTCATAGTAGTTACTGTTTCAACTGGATACTTACCAATTGCTGTTTCACTTGATAACATTACAGCATCTGTTCCATCAAGTACTGCATTTGCAACATCAGATACTTCTGCTCTTGTTGGTCTTGGATTTTCTTGCATTGTAGATAACATTTCAGTTGCAATTATACATATTTTTTCTGCTTCTTTAGCAGCATTTGCGATTTTCTTTTGAATACTTGGTATTTTTTCTATTTCAAGTTCAATTCCAAGATCTCCTCTTGCAATCATAACTCCATCACTAACTTTTAAAATACCTTTCATCTCTTCAATAGCAGTTTTATTTTCAATTTTACTTATAATTTGTATATGATCATCAGATAACTCTATTAATAAATCATTTACATCAAGTACATCAAGTTGATCCTTTACATGTGATAAAGCCAAATAATCTACTTGCATTAATACTGCAAATTTAATTGTTTCTCTGTCATACTCTGATAAAAATTTAAGATTAAAGTTTGCTTTTGGAATATTTACGCTACAATTGCTTTTTATGTATCCATCATTTTTAATTTCACATATTATTGCATCTGAACTATTACTAACTACTTCTAGAGTAACATTGCCATCATTTAATAAAATTCTTTCACCTACTTTTATGTAGTTAATAACTTCTGGTAAAGTAAGTGAAATCATATTTTCGTTTCCTTTGATATTATTTTTAACAATTCTAATAGTATTACCTGCAAGTAATTTTATTTTGTTTTTTTCAAGTTCTGTTATTCTAATTTCTGGTCCTCTAGTATCAATCATAATACCTGTTATTACTGAAAGTTCTCTGTTTAATTCTCTTACCTTTAGTATTACATCTCTAGCATCTTCAAAACTAGAGTGAGACATATTTATTCTAATTACATCTACTCCAGATAAAATCATTTGTTTAATAGTTTCTTTTGATCTAGAAGATGGACCAATTGTCGCAATCATTTTAGTTTTATTCATATATATCACCTATCCTAAATAATATTATACAATATTTATAACTTAAATAAAATCAAAATAATAAATTAAGGACAAATAAGTGTAAAGAAAAAAGTAGTATTTAAACTACTTTAATTATTTTTTCAATATTTCTATTACTTTTTGCATTTCAACTTCATATTTTAATGCATCAAGACCACCAATTTGATTTAGTAATTCTTCTTTAGTTGTATTATATTTTTTAGCTAAATCTTCTGCTTCTTTATTTGCTTCTTCATCAGTTACTTCAACTTTTTCTAAAGTAGCTATTTCTTCAAGCATAAATCTATATTTAACTCTTTTTTCTGCTTCTGGATGCATTTGTTTTTCTAAATCCTCTTCTGAAGAATTTGTAAATTGATAGAACATATCAAGTGTTATTCCTTGCATTTTTAAATTTTCTTCATATTGATGCATCATTCTATGAATTTCTTCATGAACTAATTCTTCTGGAAGATCTACAACTGTATGTTTAGCAGCTTCTTCTAGTAAATCATCAACATATTTATTTTCAAGTTCATATTCTTGTTTAGCTTCAAGATCAGCTTTTACTAAATCTTTTAATTGTTCTTCAGTTTCAACACCTTCATAACCTAAATCTTTAAAGAATTCTTCATCCATTTCTGGTAATTCTTTAGTTTTTACTTCATGAACTTTTATTTTAAATACTGCTTCTTGCCCTTTTAATTCTTCTGAAGCATAATCTTCTGGGAATGTTACTTTTATATCTTTTTCATCTCCAGCTTTAAGACCAATTAATTGTTCTTCAAAGCCTGGTATAAACGTATTACTTCCAATTTCTAATGGATAGTTTTCACCTTTACCACCATCAAATGCTACACCATCTTTAAATCCTTCAAAATCTATAACAGCTGTATCACCATTTTCAATTTTACCATCTTTAATAACGATATCTGCATATTGTTCAAGTAAACTGTTAATTCTTGATTTAACTTCTTCATCAGTTACTTTTACTTCACCTTTTTTAACACCTAATTTAGTGTATTTTTCAACCTTAACTTCTGGTTTAGTTGTAATTCTAAATGTTAATACTAATTTTTCATCATCAATTTCTTTTATATCAATTGTAGGTTGAATTATAGGTATTAACTTACTATCTTTAATAACTGTTGCATATTTTTCTTGTAATACAAAATCAATTGCATCATTATATAAACTTTCTTTACCAAATTTCTTTTCAAAAATATTTCTTGGAACTTTACCTTTTCTAAATCCATCTACTTTTACATTTTGAACATTTTTATTAAATGATTTAGTAATTGCATCTTCCCATTCTTTTCCTTCTACTTTTATTTCTATTTCATGTACGTTTTTCATAAACTTCCTCCTTACAAAAAATCTATATTATTATATAATAATTTGCAATCTTTATCAATAGATAAATCGTTTTATTTACTTTTTATATACAATATTTATGAAATTGCAAATATAAAAAAATATGATTTTCATCATACTTTTTAATAATCTATATTTTTCTTTGATACTTCTATTACTGGACGAACACCAACGAGACCAGCATAAGAAACAATATCGTTAGTAACAAGACGATGGTACCCATTCACATACCAAGCACATATAGAATTATCAGAACGAGCGTTCTCAAGCCACCATGTCCATGCAGAATTACTATCACTTGAAAATTTTGTATTTTCCATTAAATAAGTGAAGTTATCTAATTCTCCTACCTTAAATGTTGGCATATTATTTATTTCTGTTGCTTGTCTTATTTCTTGTAATGTGAGCAATCTTGCCGCATAGCCTTCATAACTATAGTTACTTGGTAATACACCGCCTTTTGTCGTATTACTTTCATTTTCATTTAAAATTGCTCGAGTCGTATTTTTTAAACTCATATTACTCCATTGACTTGTTGTTGGAAGCTGAGCAAATGCTGTTCTTGGTCCATGAAAGTTTTCCCCCGAACTATCATATGCATATGTAGTATTATTACTTGGACTACCTGTGCTAACGTTATTATAATATATTAATACTGCTGTATCATTTTCAAATGATTTTGTACTTGTATTATAGTAATCACTTACATAATAAAATCTTTCCGTTTCTGAATCATATACTCCATCTCCATTTACATCACAGTCAAAAGCGTCTCCCGAAGTTAACATTCCATTTGTTCCTAGGTTACCATATGTTATTGTACTTGTTCCTTTTGTACCACTAGTTGTATATCCTACTCCTGAACAATAATATTGTGAATCTGTTTGTGTACATTCTTCTGTATGAAGAATACTAGCTCTTTTACATATTATTTTACCTTTTTCTTCATCTTTATTTATGCTTTTACCATCAAATTTTAATGTATCATCACTAAATGTATTGTTACAATATTTAATACTTCCTGATACTTTATCTTTATTTTTTATTTCAAGTGATTTTGTATTACCACTTGTTTGATCATCAAAATTGAATATGTAACAGCCATCTGTTTCTTTTGTAAATACTGGCCCTGTTAAATCACTTGATGCTACTTGTGTTTTAATCGCATCTTTTATAAGTTTAATGCTACTATTTGAAGCACTTTCTCTTGATTTATTTATAATATCTAATATTTTTGGTACTGCTATTACCGTTATTATTCCTAATATTACTATTACTGCTAGTAACTCTATTAATGTAAAACCTTTTTTCTTCATATTACTATCACCTTTTACTATAATAATTTTACAATTATAAATATTAATTATCAAGTTTTTTTGTATCAATATTTTTATGATTTACCTTTTATATACAAAAAAATAATCCAAAATGGATTATTTAATTGAAATTATTTTTACATCATAACTACCATTAGGACTTTCAACTGAAACTGTTTCTCCAGCTTTTTTACCTAGTATAGCTTTTGCTATTGGAGATTCATTTGATATTTTATTTTCAAAAGGATCTGCTTCAGTACTACCTACTATAGAATATTCTTCTGTTTCATTATCATCAATATATTCTATTTCAACAGTTGATCCAACTCTAACTTCAGATGTATCTCCTGCTTCTATTACTGTTACATGTTCTATTAAATATTCAAGTTCTTTAATTCTTGCTTCTACTATACTTTGTTTTTCTCTAGCAGCATGGTATTCAGCATTTTCTGATAAATCTCCTTGTGCTCTTGCTTCTTTTATATCAGCAACTACTTCTGGTCTTACGACAGTAGTTAAATTTTCTAATTCTTTTTTTAAATCATTAAGTCCTTCTTTAGTTATGAAATGTTCTTGAGTTGCTTTCATTTTTATCACCTCTATAAATTTTTACATGAACAAATGATACTACAATTTAAGTGTTTTGTCAACCTAAAAAATTAACACGTAACAAATCATTTTTAGAAACCTTTTTATCGCATGGAATTCTAAGAATTTCTTTTGGATGTCTTGCAGCATCTACTAATTCATTATCACTATTTTTAATATATGATACTACTATATTAAAAGGTTCCTTTTTAGGTCCAAATATATTAATAACATCGCCTTTACTAAAATAATTTCTTTGTTCTATAATTATTTCTTTATTTTCTTCATCATAATCAAGTACAACACCTAAAAAGTCTTGATTTGTGTTTTCTTCTCTTCCTATATAATATTGTTCATTTACTCCAGGAAATTTATCAAAATATTGAGGAAGAGTTTCTCTATTTGCGCATCTATATAATTCTATTTCATCTTTTTTATTATATTTATAATTTTCTTTATCTTCTAAATATTTATCTATTACTCTTCTATAAACACTTACTAAAGTTGCGATATAATAAATAGATTTCATTCTTCCTTCTATTTTTAGAGATGTTACACCAATATCAATTAAATCCGGAATATATTTTAAAAGAGATAAATCTTTTGGAGATATTGCAAACTCTGTATCACCAGATATTTTTGTTTTATATTCATCATAAAGGTCAAATACCCATCTACAAACTTGCGCACATCCACCTCTATTTGAGTCTCTATTAGTCATATAATTAGAAAGCATACATCTACCACTATAGCATGTACACATAGCGCCATGAACAAATACTTCTATATCCATATTTGTTTCAGCAATTATATTTTTAATATCTTCTTTTGATGATTCTCTAGCAAGAACAACCCTTTTTACGCCTTCTTCTTTATAAAATTTTACTGCTTCACTATTTAATGTACATTCTTGTGTACTTATATGGATTTCTAAATTAATATTATTTTCTTTTACTAAGTCTATTATAAATAAATCAGAAACTATTATTGCATCTACTTTTGCTTCTTCTAACTCTTTTAAGTATTCTAAAAGTCCAGTCATATCTTCTTCATGAAAAAGAATATTTACCGTAACATAAACTTTTGCATTATGTTCATGTGCAAACTTAACGCCTTCCTTTATTTCATCAATTGTAAAATTTGTTGCATTTGCTCTTAAACTAAACTTTTTTCCACCTAAATATACTGCATCTGCGCCATACATAATAGCCCATTTTAATTTTTCTAAATCTCCAGCAGGAGCAAGTAATTCAATCTTATTCATTATTTTTCACCTTAAAAATTGTTTTTTTATTTAAAAATCCATTATATGTATTGTTATAATTATTCGCATCTACAACTTCTTTTAATTTCTCTGCAAATTCATCATCATTAGGTGCATTTTTTAGCGCAATAAATGCCTCAATTACATTATAAAATGAAGATTCTGGAATCAAGTAATCATCTAAAATAACAAAAGCATTAATATTTTCATTAATTAATCTTTTATATTCTAAAAGTCCATTTAATATTTTACCTGATAAGAATGTCGTATTTTCTTTTTCAATAATTTGATAAAAATCATCAGAGTTTTTTTCTTTAAAATAATACCTTTTATCTTTGGGTTTACCCATATTACAATATTTAAAATAATTTGTAATAAGTTTTCTAGAAGAAGTTGCCATAATATTATAACCAAATAGTTTAATTGAACATGGAGAATTTACTTTTTTTGATATTTCAATTTGTTCATCAAGAGTTATTTCAGGACTTATTATAAAACCTGATACACCTCTTTTTTCCAAAAATTTAATTGTACTAGAATTTGTAGTTAACTTAGAATACCAAACAAGTCTGATATTTAAATTTTCTTCTCTAACAATATTTAATATAGCCATATCCGAAAATATAAGAGCATTTATATCTAGTTTTTCAATACTTCTAACAACTTTTTTTAATTCTTCCATTTGTTCATTAAAATATACTTTATTTAACATTATATATATTTTTTTATCTTTTTCTTTTAACATTTTACAAATATCATTTAATTCAGACATTTTTACCAAATGATTAAATGTTTCACTATATCCTTCTATTCCAATAATAAAACCATCAATATTATTTTCCATAAAAAATTTAAAATTATTTTTATCTGGAAAAGGTATTAAAATATTATTCACTCTTTACCTCTTTTCTATATGTGATAGCGATTCCGTCACCTACTTTATAAAATTTAGTATCAAATTCTTCATTATTTGTTAAAAAATCTATATATCTTTGTATTTTTGTTACAAGTTGTCTTAAGTTTCTACTTTTAATTTCTTCTTTATTTTCAACAAAACCATGAAAATCTATATTATCACTTACAATAAATCCATCATCAACAAGATTTTCCTTATATTTTTCAAAAAATTTAATATATTGCGCTTTAGCAGCATCTATAAATAACATATCATATTTACCTGTTAAATCAATATTTAATGCATCACCTAAAACAAGTGTAATTCTTTTTTCAAGTTTACACTTTTTAATATTTTTAATAGCTTCAATATATCTATCTTGATCTCTTTCTATTGAAACAACAGTTATATCGTCATTCACAAGTGCCATATTAATAGCAGAATATCCTATTGCTGTTCCTATTTCTAATATACTTTTTATATTATTTTTTTCTATAAACTTACACAAGAAATTCATTCCTCTTTTTTGCATAATTGGAATTCCTTTTTCTTCTGCATATTTTTCCATTTCTTTTATAACGTCATCCATAAATATCTGTTACTACTCCTTTAGTTTTTCCTAGTTAAATAAGACAAAATAGCCTCAATCATTTTCCATTCTTCTTCTGTTTCTATATTATTTAATACTCTATCATCTTCATTAAATATGTATGATGCTGCATAAAGTTTAGTGCTACCATCTTCGCATTTTGAATTATCTGTATAAACAATATAGTTTTTATCATTTGTTTCAAGGTCACATAATATGTCACACTCTTTTGTTTTATTATTAGAATCTATATAGGTAAATTTGCTTCCCTTAGTAAGTTCATTCATACTTTTGTTACTCCTTTTTTATTTTATCTAAATAACTCTGCAAAATTATATTAGCCGCTAGTGAGTCAACACTTTTTTTTCTTTTTTTTCTTGATGTATCATTTTTAATCATAATATTATTTGCTTCAACACTTGATAGTCTTTCATCTTGAAGTATTACCTCAATATTATATTTTTCTTCTATCATCTTTTTAAAGTTCATACTTCTTTCTGATGCAAAGCCTAAAGAATTATTCATATTCTTTGGGAGACCTAATACTATTTTTTCTACTTTAAATTCACTTATTATTTCTTCTAACTGATTCAAAGCTGATTCATAATCATTTTCATTAAATCTAATAGTTTTATAAGTTGATGCGATAAGTCCAAGTCTATCACTTAATGATACCCCAAGTGTTTTTGTTCCTAGATCAAGTCCTAAATATCTCATTATTTGCTTAAATAATTTCTAAGTAAAACCTCAATTATTTGAGTACGTTCTAACTTACAAATTTTCTTTCTTGATTCTTTGTATGATGAGATATAACCTGGATCTCCACTTATTAAATATCCTACTATTTGATTTATTGGATTATATCCTTTTTCTTCTAGGGCTTCATAAACATCTTTAATTGTTTGATCTACTAAAACATTGTCTATTTCAGATACATCAAATAAAAATGTAGTATTTGAATCCATAACATTCACCTCTTTCATATACATGTATTATATCATACATTTAAGTAAAATTCTATTAAAAGAAAAAGAAATAGTTAACTATTCCTTATATTCAAACTCAAAATCAAGTATTCTAACAGTATCTCCTTCTTGTATACCCATTTTTTGTAAATCTTCATCAACACCCATTCTTCTAAGTTTTTTAGCAAATCTTCTTGCTCCTTCATCAGTAAACTTAGTCATTCTAAGAAGTTTTTCTATTTCATCACCACTAACTACATAAACATCATTATCTTTATAAATTCTATATGGTTTTTCTTCTTTAAATTTATATAAAACATATTTTTCAAATTGTTCATTTTCATATAATGGTTCATCTTTAATGTTATCAAGTTCATCCGCTATTTTTACTAAAACTTTATCAATGCCTTCACCTGTTAAAGCACTTATTTCAAATACTTCTTTATTTACTTTTTTCTTAAATTCTTTTAAATTTTCTTTAGCACTTTCCATATCCATTTTATTTGCGATTATTACTTCTGGTTTATCTAATAATTTTTTATCAAAATCTCCAAGTTCTTTTCTAATAGTAATATAATCTTCATATGGATCTCTACCTTCATATGCACTCATATCGATAATATGCGCAATTACTTTTGTTCTTGAAGCATGACGCAAAAATTTATCTCCAAGACCTTCACCTAGTGAAGCACCTTTTATTAAACCTGGTAAATCTGCCGCAACAAATACTCTGTTATCAATAGTTTTAACAACACCTAAATTAGGTGATAAAGTTGTAAAATGATATTCTGCTATTTTTGGTTTTGCTTTTGATATTTTACTTATAAGTGTACTTTTACCAACACTTGGCATACCAACAAATCCAACATCTGCAAGTAATTTTAATTCTACTTTTAATCTTCTTTCTTCACCTGGTTCACCATTTTCAGAAAAGTTAGGTGCAGGATTTGCAGGAGTTGCAAATGCAGTATTACCTCTTCCACCTCTTCCACCTTTAGCAACTACAACTTCATCATTTTCATGAGTTAAATCTGCTAAAATAAGTCCTGTATCTAAATCTGTTACAGTTGTTCCTTGTGGTACTTTAATAATAATATTTTCTGCATTTTTACCATTCATGTTTTTACCAAGACCATTTGATCCTTTGTGACCTTTAATATGTTTATTATATCTTAAATCAAGTAATGTTCTAAGTCCCATATCTACTTTGAATATAATATCAGCACCTTTTCCTCCATTACCGCCAAAAGGTCCACCCATTGGAATATATTTTTCTCTTCTAAAAGCAGTACAACCATCTCCACCATTGCCTGCTTTAACTTCAATTATAACCTCATCAACAAACATGTTATCATATCCTTTCTATTAATTTTTAAAGTATGCATCAACATAAAATATTGGTCTATGTTCTTTATAATATTGTTTTTCAAAATCAGTCATGACATTTTCTATTTTTCTTTCATCATTGTGTAAATCTAAACTAACCTTTTCAAATGTATACCAGTAATTACTAAAACTTTCTAAGGCAGACGCAAATAATATTTTATTATCTGTCTTTAAAATTATGTGCTTATTTTTCTTAAATATTCTATCATATAATCTTAAATAACTTTCATCTGAAAATCTTTTTTTAGCATCTTGTTTTTTTGGCCATGGCTCTGAAAATGTTAAATAGATTGTATCTATTTCTTTACCAAAATAATTAATAATATTTCTAGCATCTGCACATATCATTCTAAGATTGCTTATATTCTGATTTTTTATATTATTAATCGCAGTTGCTGTTTGTGAACTATCTAGTTCTAGTCCTATATAATTAATATTAGGATGTTTTTTAGCCATTTCAATTATAAAACTTCCTCTCCCCATACCTAATTCTAAACAAATTGGATTATTATTAGAAAATACATCTTTCCATTTTCCTTTATAACTTTCTGGATTTTTAATTAAATATGAACTATTATCTATAATCTTATTTGCATTTTTAACAACATTATAACGCATAAACTTCACCTCTAAAGAAGATTTTACCATAAATTCACTAAAAAAACCAGTAAAAAAACGATGATTACTTTTGATCATCGTTTGGTTTTGTTAATGTTTTTGTTTTGTACTTTTTTTCTATATCATATATTGCATTATCTACTAGAGCAATATTATGTGTTATATTTATATTTTCTAATAAAGCATCATCAAATTTTTTATGTGCCTCTTCAGCATACTTTTTTAATTGTTCTTTCAAGCCTTTGCTCATTTCTTTAGAATACAGCATTTTAAACTTTTCATCTGGTCTTAAATAAACTTGATTATCTTTCAAACAAACTGTTTTATCAATTTCTAGTTCTTGATCAATTATTTTATAAATTGTACTAGGATTGAAATATAATCCAATCTTTCTATGTTTCTGAAATGCTTCTTGTTGTTCAACAACATTGCCAATTGGTCTAATAGATGGACCAAATAAAAAAGGAATACCTGTAAATACTTCTATAATAGTCTCTTCATCAATTCTTTTGAATAACAATGGGTATTGATCCACTAAAAAAGTTTTAACATCATACCTATATAATACGCCAGCAGAACAATATGGTACAAGATAATTGACCTTTGTTATAACTCCAAAATATTCCCCAACATCTGGCTCTTTTCCACAAAAGTTTAAATTTTTACTTAATACTTCATCAACTTCTTTTAAATTCATAAAAACCTCCCTGAAATCATTATAACATATTATATCTATATTTCAAAATATGAATTTACTTAATACCTTTGACTGTTTCCATATTTCTTTTATCTATTATCATTTTCATTTCATAATTAAAAATATGACGAGCTTGCTCTGATTTTTTATTTAAAATATTATTAAATTCATCTAAATTATTTCTAATAACTTTTGCATATTCTTCTTTAAATCTATCATTTGGAATAATAGCACTACCTTCAATTGCTAAATTAACATTTTTATATTTATCAAATTTACTTTCAAAATCTAAATCACTCATGATAGTATCGTTTTCTTGATGAATTTATGGGTTATATAAAAATAGTATACCGGTTGATATTTCCATAGCAAGTTCATTACTTACCATTTTAAAAAACAAGGGTAATACTTCATCATTTTTTTCCTGTTTTGAAAAAGTAAAATCAACATATTCTTCTGTATCATTATTATATATTTTAGGGATTACAAAATTAATATCTCCTATATATCCAAAGAATTCTCCTTCTTTTGGTTTTTCTTTATATAATTCTATTTTCTTATTATCAATAAGTTTTTGTGCATCTGTTTTTCTCATATAGTTTCTCCGTATTTCTTTACCACATCAATATTATAATATTTTTTACTTACATATTCAAGAATACTTTCACATATTTAATTTAAATAAAAAAATATCACCCTAAGATGATATTATTTTTCTTCATAAACACTAACTTGTTTTTTATCTCTACCTTTACGTTCGAATTTAACATATCCAGCAACTTTAGCATATAATGTATGATCAACACCCATTCCTACATTGTGACCTGGATAAATTTTAGTTCCTCTTTGACGGTAAATAATTGATCCACCACTAACAAATTCACCATCTGCTGCTTTAGCACCTAATCTTCTACCAGCACTATCACGACCATTGTGAGTTGAACCTTGTGCTTTAACGTGGGCAAATCTTTGTATATCTAAAACCATTTTTAACATAGTTTACCTCCTTATTATTTTTATATTATCTTTATAACTTTTTTCAAGTTCTTCTAAAAGTTCTATCATATTATTAATAAGTTTATTAGTAATATCATCGTCTTTTAATTTTTTAATTAAAATTCTATTATTTAAATCTTCATAATAAATAGATTCAGGATCAAATTCTATAATAGCATTTATTGTTGTTATTACTATTGAACTAACTGATGCACAAACGATATCTTTTCCGTAATCATCATAATTAGCATGTCCTTTTATTTCTATTTTATTATTTTCTATTTCAACTTTTATCATTTTATACCTAACTATTTAATTGATTTAATAACAATTTTAGTATATGGTTGTCTATGACCTTGAGTTTTATGGTAATTTTTCTTAGCGTTGTATTTGAAAATTACAACTTTCTTTTGTTTACCTTGTTTAACAATTTCACCAACAACCTTAGCGTTTTCAACATATGGCATACCAACTTTACCATCTAACATTAATACTTTGTCAAATGTTACAGTATCTCCAGCTTCACCAGTTACTTTTTCAACATAAATTTCAGTTCCTTCAGTAACAGTATATTGTTTTCCACCAGTTTCGATTATTGCTTTCATATTAGTACCTCCTTCTTTAATATTCTAAGACTCGCCCTTTAAGGTGCTTACTCTAAGCTTACTTAAACCTTATTAGTGCGGTTGTAGAGCCAAGAGGCTTTACAAACAATAGAATTTTAACACAAAACACATATATTTGTCAATTAACACATTAGTAAAATATAAAATAAATTATATCATTTTATTGCTTTATCCTCAGTTGTATATAAATTTTGGTAAAATTCACAATTTTTCATTAAATATTCATGTGTGCCATGATCAAATACTTCTCCATTTTTTATTACATATATAATATCAGCATCAACAATAGTTGATAATCTATGAGCCACTATTAAAACTGTATGATCATGTGCTAAAGCATCAATTGAATCTTTAATATATCTTTGTGATTCATTATCAAGTGCACTTGTTGCTTCATCAAATAATATTACTTTAGATTTTTTTAGTAATGTTCTTGCGATTGAAAGTCTTTGTTTTTGACCTCCAGATAAATTTACTCCGCCTTCTCCTAAAATAGTATCATATTTTTTAGGTAAAGACTCAATATATTCATCAATACACGCCATTTTGCAATATTTTTTTACTTCTTTTAAAGTTACCTTTGGATCAATTAATTTAAAATTTTCTAAAATAGTTCTATTAAAAATAAATGGTTCTTGTCTTATTATCGATATACTTTTTCTTAATGATTCTTCAGTTAAATCTTTTATGTCAACATCATCTAAAGTTATTGTTCCACTTGTTGGATCAAAAAGTCTAGTTATTAAATTGAATAAAGTGGATTTCCCTTCTCCTGATGATCCTACAATTGCAATTTTTTTATTAGGCTCAAATGTAATATTAAAATTATTTAATATTTCTTTTTCATTTGGATAACTAAATGAAACATTATTAAATTTAATAACTCCTTTAATATTATCTAATGCGTTATTACCATATTTAACATCTTCATATTTTTCATTAAATAAAATTTCATTTATTCTAGACATAGAAACATCTAATTCTTGATATCTTTTTCCAAAATCAGTTACTGCTTGAATTATATATGTATATTGATAAATATAATAAGTCATTGCTATAAAAAATGAAATAGATAATTTGTCTTTACCAATAAGAATAGCACATGTTAAAAATACTCCAACTTCAAGCATACCCCTAAATATTTGTGATACTAAATTTGATATAACAATTATATTATTTTCTTTAATTGATTTATTTAATAAAGATTTAATAATACTAGAAACATCATTTTGTATATTTTTTATAATACCTAGTGTTTTGATTTCTCTATATCCTCTTATAGATTCGTTTGTTAAAGATGTGTATTCATCAATTACCTTTTTCTTATCTTTTTTTATAGTTTTAAGTTTCTTCTGGAAATATCCTGTTACAAAACTAAATAATATCAAAAATATAGTTATTTCAATACCAAGTAAATAAGAATTTATATAAATATATATAAGAAGTACAGATGCCGCAAATACATACGCTAAAATATCCATAAGTTCATCAATACTTCCAACAATTGTTTCTGTATCATTTGTTATTCTATTTATTATTTCACCTGATGACATTTCTTCATAAGCATATGCTGGCAATTTCATCGCTTTATTATATGTATCATAACCTATTTTTCTAGATATTTTTATTTGTGATTTTCTTGATAAATATTCTCTAAATCTATTTAAAAGATTATTAACTATAACAATTATAAAATATAAAATAAGTAATTTAACTGCATTATCTATCTTTTTATTAATTAGACTTTGCGTTGCATCACCAATTAATCCTCCATATATAACTATACCAAAATCAGTTATTAACATAATTAAAAAACATAATATGTATATAAATTTATAATCTTTAAAATATACTAACATTTTACTTAAATTTTTCTTTTTTTGTTTTTTCATAAAAACACTTCCTTTCATGCATAATAAAAACCCATTATAAATGGGCTTTTCAAAAAAGAGATTTTTTATGCACTAAAAAATAAGAAGGTATGAAATGCCCATTTTGATTTTTTTAATTTGTTTATATTTTTAAATTTGTTTATTTCTTGTAATCTCATAGCATTCATCCTCCTTTCCTTTAACAAAAAATTACAATTTAAATATACAATATATATAATTAAAAGTCAACATATTATACATTCTCAGTACCATATTTTTTCTTATATATAAATTTTCTAAATGAATCTACTGGAATAACAGTTATAGCAAGTGTAAGCATCACTAAAAATTCAAATAAAGTAAGTGATTTTGTTCTAAACATAGTACCACCAAAATAAATTAAAATTATTTGAACAATTGTAATAAATGCCATAATTAATATAAATGTTTTATTTTTTTCAATATTCGAAAAAATATTAATTCTTGATGTTCTTGCTGAAAAACTATTAAATATATCTATAAATATAAATAATCCAAAGAAAGCACTCATTATATATGCATTATTTGCACTTGTTCTAAATAATGAATTTATAAAATCTGATTTTAAGAAAAATAAACATAAGAAGCTAGAATAAATACTTGTTACAGCAATTTCACTAATCATATATCTATTTATTATTGACTCATTTTTCTTTTTTGGTTTTTCTTTCATATAGTCAATAAGTGGTGGCTCAAATGCAAATGCAAGTCCTGCAAGTGTATCCATAATCATATTAATCCAAAGCATTTGAATAACAGTTACTGGTGTATCTATTCCTATAAATGGACATATTACAGATATAAAAACAGCACACATATTTATTGTAAGTTGTACAATTAAGAACTTTCTTATACTTTTAAATATTGTTCTACCATAAAGTACTGCTTTTGATATTGATAAAAAGTTATCATCAAGTATTACGATATCACTTGCTTCTTTAGCAACTTCTGTACCGCTTCCCATTGAAAAACCAACATCCGCCTTTTTAAGTGCTGGAGCGTCATTTACTCCATCCCCTGTCATACCAACAACTAAATTATTCATTTTAGCAATTTTTACAAGTTTACTTTTATCTTTTGGAAGTGCTCTTGCAACTACTCTTAAATTAGGTAAAATCTTTCTTATTTCTTCATCTGTCATACTATTTAATTCATCTGAAGTAAGTGCAATATCTGTACTTTTTTCAATTAATGATAATTCATTCGCAATATTAATCGCAGTTTTTTTATTATCACCTGTTATCATAACGGTTTGTATTGAAGCATCTTTCATAAGTTTAATACCTGATACTGCTTCTTTTCTTATTTCATCTTTTAAACATACTACTCCAACTAAAGATGAATTTCTAAAATTTTTTAAATCTAAATTATTGTTTGTAATAAGAACTAAAACTCTTATTCCTTTACTTGTCAATGACTCTATTTTTTCTTTTACTTTATCCTTGTTTTTAAATTCTTTTCTTTCACCAAACTCATCAACATAATACTTACAATAGTCAAGTAATTTTTCTGGTGCACCTTTTACTAAATTTATTTTATATTTATTGTCTATTTTAACTCCCGCATATTTATTTTTACTATCAAATGGAATACTATCTACTCTTCTTACATTACTTTTTTTATTTTGAACAAATGATAAAAGCGCTCTATCTGTTATATTACCTCCAAATATTTCATCTTTTTCTGGATCATAGTTACTATCATTATTACATATAACACTAAGAGAAAATAAATCATGATATTTTTTATTATTTAGCATTTCAAATTCCTCATTATATTCTTTTAAATTACCAAGTATTACGCTTGTTACTTCTAATTTTCCTTTTGTAAGTGTACCTGTTTTATCCGTAAATAAAATATTAAGTGATCCAGATGTTTCAATTCCTGTTAATTTTCTAACTAAAACATTATCTTTAAGCATTTTTTTCATATTAGTAGATAATACTAAAGTAATCATCATTGGAAGTCCTTCAGGAACTGCGACTACTATTATAGTTACACATAATGTAAGCGCATATAATAAGTTTTTAAATAAAAATGGAATATTTACTATATCTTCTTTTATTAAATTTATATCAAAATTATTTTGAATTACAAAAACTGCAAAAAGATATGAAAAAGCAGCAACAAATGAACTAATATAACCTATTTTACTTATTGTTTTAGCTAATGCTGCAAGTCTTAATTTTAAAGGTGAATCTTCCGTCTTTTCATTTAATTCTTCTGATATTTCACCATACATAGTATTAACTCCAACTTTATCTACTTTAAAACATGCTCTTTTAGAATATACAACTGTTCCTCTAAACACTCTATTTTTATCAGTAATATCTCCATCTACTTTATATTTATATACTTCAGCACTTTCACCAGTAAGTGATGATTCATCAACACTTATTTCTCCATCAATTATATAACCATCCGCAGGAATCATATCACCTGGTTCTAAAAAAACAATATCATTTACAACTATATCATCTATTTTTTCTTCTACTATTTTTCCATTTCTTTTTACTTTACATTTTATTTTAGATGCATCTTCTTGCATTTTATTAAATGCTTTTTCTGAACCATATTCTGAAAGTGATGATATAAATGTTGCAACAAATATAGCAATCACTATTCCAAGAGTTTCAAATAAATCAAAGTCTTTAAATAAGAATACCAGTTTTATCGCAAGCGCTATTAGTAGTATTTTTATTATTGGATCTGCTAGTGCATCAAGTAAAAAGTCTATAAATTTATTTTGTTTTTTTTCTGCAATACTATTACTACCATATTTTTTTCTAGATTTAATTACTTCTTCATCATTTAGTCCACTATTAAAATAATTATTCATTCTTATTCCTCCTAAAAAATATTACGAGGATAATTCTTAAATTAATACTAGTTTTAATCGACATTATTTTTAAAATAAAAATAAATTAATACACATAAATATAATTCCAATAATAAAGAATATGGATGTTAGTTTATAGTTTTTATATCTTTTAGATTCTGGAAGTAATTCATAAAATGATATATGTATCATTATTCCCGCAATAAAAGAGAATAATAATCCCATGAATATATCATTTACAAAGTTTTTTAGAAAGATAAACGCTATTAATGCACCAAATGGTTCAGAAATAGCAGATATAAATGTATAAATAAATGCCTTTGATTTTTTATTTGTAGAATAATAAATTGGTACTGCGATACTTATTCCTTCTGGTAAATTATGCATAGCTATTGCGATTGCTAAACTTATTCCGAGTGTTTTATCCATACTTGATGCCATAAATGTTGCGATACCTTCTGGAATATTATGAAGTATAATCGCAAGCATAGATATTATTCCAACTCTATATAGTTTTGTATTTTCTTTTGTTTCTGGTAAATATTTATCCACTGCCATAGATGTTAAAACACCAATACACAAAAATATTAAAAATAATATAATACTTAAAAATAAGTTTAAGTTATTATTAAGCATATTTAATGATTCTGGCATTAAATCTAAAAGTGAAACACATACCATAACACCAGCTGCAAAAGATAATGAAGAAATAATTATTTTGTCTTTATTTTTTGATGAAAAAAATATTACAAATGTACCTAACATAGTTGCTAAACCTGCTAAAGAAGTAATAAAAAAACTATAGAAAATATCCACTATTATCACCTAATAATATAAATGAATATTTCCTATAGTTTAGAACTATATTAATTTCTTTTGTTTACTTGCTTCAATACTTAATGATGGATTTAAAATTTTATCATCCCATATATCATATATATATTCTAAATTTTTAAATCTTGTAAGTAAATCAACATATGTTGAAGCACCAAAATCGTATCCATAATCTTTCATTTCTTTAAAAAATTCTTCGTAATTAACCGCCATATATGGAGCCTTTACTCTTTCTTCTTCTGGAACGATTACATCTTCTAAATATATTCTATCTTCACCAGGACCTAAGTCTGTAAATGCATATGGCGCAATTACAACCATATCTTCATATTTATAATGTTTTCTTTTTTCAGCCTCATATGTTTTTCCTTTGACAACTACTTCTATACCTATTTCTAAATCTACTTTATCTGAAGTAGTATGTTTTAACTTTTTATGATTCTCAAGTTGGCTTTCATAATATTTTATAACTTTATATGCCGCTATATTCGCAGGTACAATCATATTGTTATAATATTCCTCACTATAATGTGTATCACCATTTACTAGTGAATCATTTACATTAACAAAAACATATCCTGGTTCACTATTATTTTTTTGGCTTTCAATTAATTGATTTTTTAAATTTATTAAGTTTTCTTTCATAATATCACCCTTTTTCAAACGAACTATATTATATTCAAAAAAGATATAAAAGTCAAATTAATTAACTTTTATATCTCCGCAATTGTTTTTAATCTTTAAAACTATATCTGATTTTCTATCATTATTATTTATATCATTATCTCCATAATCTGTTTTTGAATCAATATACACATTTTTAATATATGAAATAGTAATATCACCATAATCATCTTTAATTACTGAATTTTTATTTAAAGTGGCATTATTTATTTTTATATCACCACAATCACAATTTAAGTTTATATAATTATATACATTTTTAATTTTTATGTCTCCATAGTTATTATCTGCATTTATATTATTTACTTCATCAATTTTTATATCTCCCGCACTAGCATTAATTTTAGCATTTTCAACTTTCTTGATAAAAACATCGCCATAATCATTATCTATATTAATTTCTTTTACAGTATCTACATTAATATCACCCGCTGATATTTTTGCATTTAATATAACATTTTCAAATTTTTCTATTTTTACATCTCCGTAAGAATTTTCAATATTTATTTTTTTATCAAATGCCTCTGGCAAATATAATACAACTTTATCTACTTCATTATTAAAACAAAAACCAATGCATCCTTTTGATTCAACATTTATATTTAAATCTTCTTCGTTTGTTACTTTTAAATCATCTTTTGATTTTTCACTTCCATACATTTTTAATGTTGCTTTATTATCATTTGAATTTTTTATATAAATATTGGATGAAGAAACTTTAATATTAACATTTTTATTTATATCATCAAAGCTTTCATTATATATTAAATTATTACTTTCTCCTTTTTTAAGAAAACCAAAATTAAATGTAAATTTATTTTTATCTTTTATTGATACTACTAAAAATATAGATAATAAAATAGTAAAAATAGAACATATACATATTAAAACAATTGTTAATGCTTTATTATTTTTCATTATTTACCTCCCTTTAAAGAAAAAATCAATTTAACTATTTCTTCAATTAATACATTTATTATGAATAAAATCCAAGTAATATGCCAAGCCATAGTCGTAAAACTTACAATAAAATATATAACAAGTATAAATATTGTTATTATTTCATTTATTTGACTTACTAATTTTTCTTCTCTTGTTTTTTGTTTTTTCTCTTTTTTATTTAAGATGGCATTATAAATAAGAAGCCCAGTTGCTAGTGCAATTATTATTAAAAATACACATACACCAAGTATTGGTTTATTTAATGTTGCTGTTGCAAAAATAATCCATACAGTAGATAGTATATAAAGAACAATTGATAAACTTATTGTTTTCGCACTTTTTCTATTATCGCTAGGTGCTTTTACACTACTTTTTTCACCTGTTAATAATTCATTTGCATCTATTTCATATAACTTACAAATAGGAATAATTTTATCAAAATCTGGTGTACTTTGATCTGTTTCCCATTTACTTACTGTTTGTCTTGATACATCTAATAATCCCGCAATTTCTTCTTGTGATAATCCTTTCTTTTTTCTTAAATCTAATAGTCTTTCTCCTAAAGACATACTTTCACCTCATTTCAAGTTCATTATAAAAAATATATAAGTTGCATTCAAGCATTTTAACTTTGAAATTTGTCAACTAATATTAACATTATACAATAAGCAAATAAAAAAACGAAATTAATTTTCGTTTTCTATTACATATATCTCATCATCTTTATAAAATGCATAAAAAATATTATCTAGATTTATTTTCTTTTTACTTAATTCATTATTTAACCATTTTCTTGTTTTATTAATAAATTTTAAATTATTTTCTTCTATTACACCATCAAGCACTAATGGCAAAGGAAAAACATTATTATTATCATCTTGTTTTTGAAATACTGATAATTTACCGTTTGTTTCTAATATTGCATAATCTACTTCTTCTATTGTTCTTATTCCTTTATCGCGTAATTGAAGTAATAAATCATTTAAATTATATTTCTGTTTTTTCATTTCACTAAAATTTAACTTACCATTTGATATTATTACACTTTCTTTTCCATCTAATATATCTCTAAATTTATTGCTTTTTAATGATAAAAATGAAAATACTATTTGAAATAAAACTAATATTAATGTTGGTACAATTACAAACCATATTGGATCTTTATAATTCTCAATACATATTGCAATTAATTGTGATATAAGCATTGATATAATAAAATCAAATACACCAAGTTCTCCTACTTCTCTCTTTCCCATTATTTTATATGCTATTACAACTAAAAAATAAAATAATACTGTTCTAAAAATAATTGTCCAAATCATATTAATCACCTATTTTTATTATGATTAAATGTATAAAATTTATTCAAAATGAATAATATTTACTAGGTGATTAATATGAAATATTTAAAAACTACTGTTTACGAATTTATTCTAATTCTAATTTTTACTTTAATATATACTATTCTTTATTATTTTAATATCACAAGTACTTCATTTAATAATGCTTTAAAAATAATAAGTTTTATTCTTATATTTGTTTTAACTGGTATTAGAATTGGAAGATTAAGTAATAAAAAAGGATGGCTTGAAGGACTTAAAATGGCTCTTATTACAATTGTTATATTCTTAGGATTATCTTTATTATTTAAATATAAAATTAATGTAAAAGAAATTATTTATTATTTAATTACTATAGTTACTTTAGTACTTTCTAGTATGATTGGAATTAACTTTAAGAAACAAAAAAAATAAGATTTATTTCTTATTTTTTTCATATCTACTTAAAAATTCTTCTTTATATTCTAGTATATTATCATTTTTAATTGCTTCTCTTAAATCTTCTGTAAGTCTTATTAAAAATCTAATATTATGTATAGAAAGTAGTCTACCCGCAAGTTGTTCATTCGCAACTAATAAATGTCTAATATACGCTCTTGTATAGTGTTTACATGTATAACAATCGCAATCACTTTCAATAGGTGTAAAATCTTCTCTGAATTTTAAATTTCTAAGATTCATTTTACCGTCTCTTGTAAAGGCATTACCATGTCTTGCGATTCTAGTTGGAAGAACGCAATCAAACATATCAATTCCTCTAATAACACCTTCTATAATATCAACTGGTTCTCCGACACCCATTAAATATCTAGGTTTATCATCTGGTATATATGGAATTGAATAATCTATTGCTTTATACATATCTTCTTTTGATTCATTATCATTTGCAACACCACCAATACTATAACCATCAAAATCAAGTTTAACAGTTTCGGTTGCTGAAAATTTTCTTAAATCTTCGTATGCACCACCTTGGATAATACCAAATAGTGATTGATTTTCATTATTATGTACATCTTTTCCTCTTTTGGCCCATCTAAGTGTTCTTTCAATACTATTTTTCATATATTTATGGTCTGCACTTGCTGGTGGACATTCATCAAAACTCATAGCTATATCACTATCTAATTTATTTTGTATTCCAATACTTTTTTCTGGTGTTAAAAATAATTCTCTTCCATCTATATGACTTTTAAATTTAACTCCTTCTTCACTAATATCTTTTGGTTTTGCTAGTGAGAATACTTGAAATCCACCTGAATCAGTCAATATTGGTCCATCATAGTTCATAAATTTATGAAGTCCTCCTGCTTTTGATACTATATCTTCACCAGGTCTAAGCCATAAATGATATGTGTTAGATAGTATTACCGCACTATGCATTTCTTTTAATTCTTCTGGAACAAGTGTTTTAACATTTGCAAGTGTTCCAACTGGCATAAATATTGGTGTTTCATATGATCCATGATTTGTATGTAATATTCCATTTCTTGCTTTTGTATTTTTTTCTGTTTTTAATAATTCGTATTTAATTTTCATAATGCACCTCAAAGAAGATTATAACACAAATTTTGACTTTTTTTAATAGTTATTATATAATATGTGGCATTAATGAAAAGGGAGTGTTATTTACATGACTAAAGTAGCATATAGAGCAAGAATTGATTATAATACTGATAATTTATTATTTCAATATGAAACTTTTAAAAAGGGTGTAAAAAATAGATTTTACTATCTAACAAGTTCTTTTGATGGTTTTAATGAATTAACTGTTGAAAGAAAAGAAGAATTAAAAAAGGAAGCAATATTGCTTCAAAAAAAATATTGTGAAGAAAAAAATGCACTTTGCCCAGACTATTATAAAGTATTAAATTGTTTAAATAATGATATACAAAATCATACATATGCCCCTTATGAAGCAGTCACTTTATTAATTGAAACTATTGATCCATCACTAAAATTAATAAAAATATTTTTATTAAGTAAAACTGATTTTGAAATGGACAGTAAATCCACAAAAGAATTAGGATTTTATGATCCAAAACTTATTGATTATGAACTAGCATATGCTAAAAGATTTAATAAAGCTAAACCTAAATCTTTAGTATTTAAACCAGAAAATAATTAAAAGGAGGAATATATGGAAAATTTTAAAATAATGTGTCACAAATACCCCTCACTTAAAATAAAAGTTAAATCAAAGTTTTATTACTTTAATAGAAATTTTGAAAGTTTTGATAAATTATCAGATGATAGAAGGAATGAACTTATTGAAGAAGCAAATGAACTAAAAAACAGATATATAGATAATGAAAAAATTGGACCTGTATATTATAATATTTTGATGCATATAACAAGTGATATTGAAAAAAGAAAAAAATACACTCCTGAAGAAGCAATTGCATTACTAATAGAAACAGTCGATCCAAACTTAAAATGTTTAAAAGTATATATGAGAAGTAATGATAGTTTTAAAACTGAAACAATAATTACAGAACAATTTGGATTTTACGATACAAAATTAATTGATTATGAAAGAGAATTTGCTAAAAGATTTAATAAATCAAATAGTTCTGCACTAATAAAAAAATTAGGAAAACAATCCTAATTTTTTATTTTATAAACATTGAATCACCAAATGAAAAGAATCTATATTTATTTTTAACTGCTTCATTATATGCATTCATTATTTTTTCTTTACCTGCAAAAGCACTTACAAGCATAACAAGTGTTGATTTTGGTAAATGGAAATTTGTAATTAATGCATCAATTCCTTTAAATTCGAAACCTGGATATATAAATATTTCTGTCCATCCAGAACATGCTTTAAATTCACCATAAAGATTCATTATTGTTTCTAGTGTTCTTGTTGATGTTGTACCAACTGCAATTATTCTTCTTCCTTCTTTTTTTGCCTTATTAAGATTTTCAGCAGTCTCTTTACTCATCATATAAAATTCACTATGCATTTTATGTTTAGTTACATCTTCTACTTGTACAGGTCTAAATGTACCAAGTCCAACATGAAGAGTAACCTCTTCTATATCAATACCCTTTTCTTTTATTTTTTCAAGTAATTCTTTTGTAAAATGAAGACCTGCGGTAGGTGCTGCTGCACTACCCTCTTCTTTAGCATATACAGTTTGATATCTATTTTTATCTTCTAACTTTTCATGTATATAAGGTGGAAGTGGCATTTCACCTAATCTATCTAATATTTCTAAAAGTATTCCATCATATATAAATTTAAAATGTCTAATACCATCATCTAATACCTTAGTGCATTCTACTTTTAAATCATCAGAGAATTTAATAATAGTTCCTTCCTTTACTCTTTTAGCTGGTTTACATAAGCATTCCCATTCATCTTTTCCAAGATCTTTTAACATAAGTACTTCAATAACTGCTCCTGTTTCTTCTTTAGTACCAATTATTCTAGCAGGTATTACTTTTGTATTATTTATAACAAGTACATCACCTTTATTTAAATAATTTATTATATGATCAAATCTTTCATGCGTAATTTCACCATTTTTTTTATCAAGCACTAAAAGTCTTGAATGATCTCTTTCTTTTATTGGAGTTTGTGCGATTAATTCTTCTGGTAAATAATAATCAAAGTCATCTGTTTTCATTTTACTACCTCATTTCTCTAATTCATATTTTTTTATTGCTTCATCTACATCTTCTATTTTATTCTTTTTCATTATTATTAATATTTTAAATATATCGTTAACAATTAATCCTCTTACTTTATTTTTATAAACCAAGAATAGATTTATCAAATTTGCAATGCCAGTAAATTCTTGCTCATCAGTAAGGGATATATATCTTATAGTTCTTGCAACTTCCAAAAATTTACGTTTGTCTATGTTATTATATTTTTCTATTCTACGTATTTTAAGTACAGTATTTAAAACCTTTTCATCATTAAATTTTTCTGTATCTAATCCTACATAATCTAAAAAATCATAAGCCTTATTTATATAATATTTTTCTATATCATAAAATGTCGCCTCATACTTTTCTTCTTTTTTAGGGTTTTCTTTTATATTGTTAATATAATCCATTAAATATTTTTCTTTTTCTTCATCGCTTAATAAATTTAATTTTTCTTTATCAAATGGATTTGCAATTTTATCTATTAATTTTTTTGTTTTATATTCACTTAAATCAATATATTTACTTCTTATTCTAATTAAAAATGACATATCGCTAACAGACAAAGATGGAAAAATATATTTAGATGCATGATATAAATTTATGTATATAAGTTCTTTAACTAATTTAGTTTCAGGATCATCACTATATGTTACTTCGTCAAATTTTTCCAAAAATTGATCACCATTTATTTTCCATTTTTTTAAACAATAATTTTGTTCTGCATTAAAAAATTCTATAAATAAATTTCTCATTTTTTCATTTTTTTTAATATCATCCTTATTAGAAGTATAAAATCCATGCAATTGTTTAAAAATTTTTTCAATTCTATCATCAAATCCTGGATTTCTACTAAACTCTATTACTTTGCCCATAAATCGATTTATCTCCTTTTTTCCTAGTATTATAACACATAGTAAAAGAGTTTTCTATATAAAACTCTTAATCAAACATACTTTTTTGATAATCAATCCCTAGATGTTTATATGCTTTTTCTGTTACAACTCTACCCCTGTTAGTTCTTTTTAAGAAACCATTTTGAAGTAAATATGGTTCATATACATCTTCTATTGTAGAGGCTTCTTCACCAATGGATGCGGCTAATGCATCTATTCCAACTGGTCCTCCATTAAATTTATATATAATTGATTTTAATAAGTTATGGTCTGTGTCATCTAGTCCTTCAGAGTCCACTTTTAATCTATCTAATGATTTTTTAGTTATATCAAGTGTTATTGTTCCAAGTCCTTCAACTAAGGCGAAATCTCTAACCCTTTTCAAAAGACGATTGGCAATTCTTGGTGTACCTCTTGCTCTTTTAGCAAGTTCAATCGCAGCAGCTTCTTCAATTCCAACTTCAAATACATCTGCTGTTCTTTTAATAATATTACATAAATCTTCTATAGTATAATATTCAAGCTTTGATATAATACCAAATCTATCTCTTAATGGTGAAGTTAAATCTCCAACCCTAGTAGTTGCTCCAACTAAAGTAAATGGTGGTAAATCTATTTTTATACTTCTAGATGAACCATCATTTCCTATTATTATATCAAGGGTAAAATCTTCCATAGCAGAATAAAGTACTTCTTCTACTACCCTTGGCATTCTATGAATTTCATCTATAAAAAGTACATCACCAGGCTCTAAACTTGAAAGTACTGCGGCTAAATCGCCAGTCTTTTCAATTGCAGGTCCACTAGATGTCTTTATATTACTACCTAATTCGTTTGCAATTATAAATGCAAGTGTTGTTTTACCAAGTCCAGGAGGACCATAAAGTAAAGTATGATCTAACGGTTCATCTCTTAATTTAGCAGCCTTAATAAAAACATCAATATTTTCTTTAACATCCTTTTGACCAATATATTCTCTTAAATATTTAGGTCTTAGTGATAATTCATAATTATCTTCTTCTGTTTTTTCTGCATCTTGTACTCTATCCATTTAAACTACCTCCTTTATTTTAATAACAATTTTAATGCTTCTTTTATTTGATCTTCTATTTTTAAATTACTTGGTACATTTTTAACAACTTTATTTATATCAGAATTTTTATATCCTAATGCATTAAGTGCTAAAACAAGTTCTTCATTTACTTTAGATGATTCTTCTTTATTTACAAGTTTACCTTTTAAATCAAGTATAATTTGTCTTGCTACTTTATCGCCAATCTTAGGAAATTTCTTTAAATAAAGTATATTTTCTCTTTCTATTGCATCAACAATTCCTTCTACTTTTCCAGCAGCAAGCATAGGAAGAGCCATTTTAGGACCAAGTCCTTTAACATTAATCAGTTTTAAAAACATATCTCTTTCTTCTTTTGTTTTAAATCCAAATAAAGTATTTTCGTCTTCTCTAATATTTTGATATAAATATACTTTATATTCTTCATCTATATTAAATGAATATGGACTTCCTACAAATATTTTATATCCAATACCATTATTATCTATTACTATATATCCACTTTCAATTATAGTAACTTTTCCATTTATATATTCGAACATATGTTATCACTCCTACTTTAAATTATAGCATAAAACCATTAATAAAAGAAACCTTTTTAAGAAAAAAATTAACCGAAGTTAATTTTAATATTCAAACCATAAACCTTGTTTTTTTAGTTCTTGTATTTTCTTATTATGTTCTGCATCTGTTTTAGTAAAATATACTTTCATATTTTTATCTGCAACGAAATATAAATAATCATTTGGTGTGTAACTTATAACTGCCTCAATTGCACCTTTACTAGGATTACATATTGGACCTACTGGAAGTTTACCAGCATTTTTAGCACTTCTAGTATTATATGGATTATCACTATTTATTTCAGAAACATAAAGATCTCTTTCACCTAGTTCTATTTTTGATGCATAATATGTTGTTACATCACTACCTAATGCCATATTTTTATTTAATCTATTTATAAATACTCCAGCAATATTTTTTCTATCTTCTAATGAAACACCTTCACTTTCAACCATTGAAGCAAGTGTTAATATTTGATGAACTTTAAAATTAGATGATTCAATTCCACTTTTATATTCAGTTAATATTTTATCTGTTTGATCTAGCATCTTTTCAAATATATCTTCTACACTAGCATTTACTTTAAAATTATATGTATCAGGTGCTAAATAACCTTCTAAAGGATAATATATATTACTATCTAATATAACATCATCTAAAAACCAATATTTATTGATTAATGTTTTAATATAATCATTGTCTGATAATGCTTCAAATACATCTTCATAACTATTAGTAGTATTTTCATTTATTGTTTTAGCAATTGATCTCATTGTTCTTCCTTCTTTAAAAGTTATAGTTATTTCTTTATTAGTAACATTACTTCCTTTTTTTAGAATATCAGTTATTTCTTTTAAACTCATATTTTTATCAAGAGAATAATCACCAGCCTGAATACCACTTACTTTATTTATTTTTACATACGCTAAGAAAAAGTAATAATTTCTAATTAATTCTTCATCTTTAAGAGTAGTCGCTATATCTTTTATTGTAGAACCTGATGTTATTTCAAATGTTACTTTATCACTCTTTTTACTTACTGGAGTTGTACACATATAACAATAAATACATGAAATAATTACAAGTACTATAATTACTATAGGTAATATAAATATTTTTTTAAATTTACTCTTCTTTTTATTCTTCTTACTTCTCATTTATTTCTCCTCTAATATAGCCTTAATTCTTCTAACACCTGCAGAACTTGCTTCTTCTTTTTTTATCTTAAAGTGACCAAGTTCGCTTGTATTATTAACGTGTGGACCTCCACATAATTCTTTTGAAACATCTCCAATACTGTAAACTGTTACAATGTCAGGATACTTTTCAATAAACATACATTCAGCACCTGATTTAATAGCTTCTTCTTTACTCATTTCTTTTTTAGTTACAGGAAGACCTTCTTCTATCCATTTATTAACTAAATCTTCTACTGCTTTCTTTTCTTCATCTGTTAATTTATGATCACAAGAAAAATCAAAACGCATTCTTTCATCAGTTATATTAGATCCTTTTTGGTGTACATCTTTATTAATAACTACTTTTAATGCAGCATTAAGAAGATGAGTTGCTGTATGATATTTAGTTTCTATTTCACTGTTACCAGCAAGTCCACCTTTAAACTTACCAGCAGATGCCGTTCTAGATAATTCTTGATGTGCTTTAAATTTTTCATAGAAACCTTTTTCATCTACAGTAAGTCCTCTTTCTTTTGCAAGTTCTAAAGTAAGTTCAATTGGAAAACCATAAGTATCATATAATTTAAATGCTAAATCTTTGTTTATTTCATTTTCATTTAAATTTTTAACAATTTTTTCAAACTCTCTAAGTCCTTTTTCAAGTGTACGATTAAATTTAATCTTTTCATTTTTAAGTACTTCCATAACTACATTTTCATTTGTACTTAATTCACTATAATATTTTTTATATTCATCTATTATATTTTTAGCAATTTCACTTTCCCAGTTACTATTAATATCTATATCTATCATTTTTGCATATCTAATTGCTCTTCTGATTAATCTTCTAAGTATATAACCTTGGTCTGTATTACTTGGTTTAATACCTGCTGGATCACTTGAAATAAATACTGCTGCTTTAATATGATCAGCAATTATTCTAAATGCTTTTTCATTACCATAATAACTTTTACCTGATATTTCTTCTATTTTCTTTATAGTACCTTTCCATATACTTGATTCATAGTTATCATTAACTCCTTCAAGTACTGCTGTTATTCTTTCAAGTCCCATACCTGTATCAACATTTTTCTTTTTTAATGGTTCAAATGTTCCATCAGGCTTATGATTGTATTGCATAAATACATTGTTCCATATTTCTACCCAATTATCATTTTCTGGATCAAATTTAGATGGAACTTCTTCATCACTTCTCCAATAGAATATTTCAGTATCTGGTCCACATGGCCCTGTAAGTTCCATATTTGGCCACCAGTTATCATCTTCTCCTAAAAATGCGATTTTGTTTTCTGAAATTCCTAACGATTTCCATAAATCTGCTGATTCATTATCTGCTGGTACAATGTCATTTCCTTTAAATACAGTTACAGATAGTTTTTCAACCGGTATATTTAAATGTTTTGTTAATAATTCAAAACTCCATGTTATAGATTCCTTTTTAAAGTAATCACCTAAAGACCAGTTACCAAGCATTTCAAAGAATGTATGATGAGTTACATCTCCAACTTCATATAAGTCATTTGTTCTAATACATTTTTGATAATCACAAAGTCTTGTTCCATATGGATGAGGTTCACCCATTAAATATGGTACAAGTGGCTGCATACCTGCAGTATTAAATAATACTGATGGATCATTTTCTGGTACAACTGGCGCACTAGGTATTTGTTTATGTCCTTTACTTACAAAAAATTCTATATATTTATCTCTTATATTCATATTAAACTCCTTCTTTCCTATAACTTCATTTTTCTTTGTTCTTCATATTTATCATAATCATATTTTTCAATTAATTCTTGTTTTGTTATTCCATTTGACTTTTGGAATTGATTCTCTCTAACAAATAATTTTCTATAGTTATTCATATCTATATCAATTCCTTGAGACTTATAAAAACAATATCTTGCATAGCTTAAATTTACACTTTGTATTAATTGTTTTGGATCAACACTAACAAGTTCATGTAGACCAATTGAATCATAAAAATCCTTTTTTTGTTTCATGTTTTTCTTTGAATAACCATAAATAGCAGGTAAATCCTTTGTCATATTAATTACTTCTTTTCTTGTATAACCTAAAGAAATCATATCATCTATTTTTTGTTTCATACTTTCTATTGACAAACCATAAATTGGTGTAAAACTTTTTGTCATCTTGATTACTTCTTCTTTAGTATAGCCTAATGCAATCATATCATCTATTTTTTTTCTTAAGCTTTCTACAGAATAACCATATATTGACGGAAAATTTTTTGTCATCTTGATTACTTCTTCTTTGGTATAACCTAAAGAAATCATATCATCTATCTTTTGTTTTATACCTTCTATTGAATAACCATAAATTTGAGATAAACCTTTCGTCATCTTGATTACTTCTTTTCTTGTGTAACCTAAAGAAATTATATCATCTATCTTTTTCTTAATGGTTTCTATTGAATAACTATAAATTGATGGAGAATTTTTTGTCATTCTAATTACTTCTTCTTTGGTATAACCTAAAGAAATCATGTCTTTCATTTTTTGTTCTATTGTTCTAGTTGAATAACCATAAATTTCAGGCAGACTTTTTGTAATCTTTATTATTTCCTCTCTTTTATAACCAAGTTTAAGAAGAAAAGAATAATTATCTCTTACTTTTTCAATTAATGTTTCATCTTTTATAGAGCTTATTGGATAACTATTTCTTATGGCATCATAATCATCTTTTGTATATCCTAATATTATAAATTCTTCTTTTAATGTCATTTTATCTACCTACTTTTTTATATTTCATTAAATAGTATGGGATTTGAATCTAAATCATCTATTATGTCTTCTAATTCTTCACCACTATCTAATCTATTATTTATATAATTTTCTATTTCAAACACCTCTAAATTTAATATATATGGATTTGAATCAAACAATATATTTAACATACTAAATCCGTATGATTTTAATTTACTTATTAATCTCAATACTATGTCATTTGTTTTATCTAAACACATTGGATTACTACTGATGATATCTATTATTTGATTTTCATCACAATTAATTTTTTTTAGTATTAATTCTTTTTCTTTTATTTCCTTTTCACTCATTTCTGAGATAGTAGGAACTAACTCTAACATATTTTTTATTGTATTTTCGCTTATACCTATCCTATATAATTCTTCCATTTTCTTTTTCCTTTTCTTCTTTATATTTATTATAGTCATATTTTTCTAGTAATTCTTTTTTTGTTATTCCGTATGTTTTTTCGAAATTTTTTTGTCCAACAAATAATTTTCCATAATTATTCATATCTATATCAATTCCTCTATCTTTATAAAATGAATATCTTGCATAACTTAAATTTACACTTTGCATTAATTGTTTTGGATTAATAACTGCAAGTTCATGCATATCAATTGAATCATAAAAGTCTATCTTTTGTTTCATATTTTCTATTGATAAACCATAAATTGATGGCAATATCTTCGTCATTTTGATTACTTCTTCTTTGGTATAACCTAATGAAATTATATCCTCTATTTTTTGTCTCATATTTTCTATTGAGTAACCATAAATTGATGGCAATATCTTCGTCATTTTGATTACTTCTTCTTTGGTATAACCTAATGAAATTATATCTTCTATTTTTTGTTTTATACTTTCTATTGATAAACTATAAATTGTTGGTATACCTTTTGTCATTTTGATTACTTCTTCTTTGGTATAACCTAATGAAATTAT
>FR893552.1 GCA_000433675.1 Clostridium sp. CAG:433 | reverse complement strand
ACTTCTTCTTTTGGTATACCAATTACTAGTTCTATTATTTCTGCGAGTACTTCTTTTTCTTCTGTTAATACTGCTTTAAATACTGCATCAAATGTTCCTGGTATTACCTCTTTTTTTCTTAGTTCTGGATTATTTGTATATCCTTTTATTGTAACCAAAGTCCCTCCTTTATTATTTTTGGTCTTTTTTATTCATTACAATATTTATTGTATTATTATATACACTAATAAGTATATCCGAGTCTTTATATTTTTTTACTTTTTCTGGATTTATTAGATCTTGACTATCTAAAAGAATTCCTCTTTCAATTATATCTTCTTTTGGTATTCCTGTGACACCATTTATTATTTCTGCAAGCATATCTTTATCATTTTCAAATAATGTCTTTAGGTTATGTTCTAAATTTGATAAAATAACATCTAATTTTTCATCATCTAATACATAATTATCTTTAATTGTAACCATAATATCCTCCTTTATATTAATGATAAGAGTTATTTAATTTTTCCTCCTTTCTATTTTCTAGAAATAACCCTTTCATATGTTATATTCTCCGTTATAATTTACTTTTCCCCTAAATATTAAAAAAAATATGATTTTTTCATCATATTTTTAGTTTTCATTATCTACTTTTATAACAAATTGATATAATCCATCAAAATCATATTCTTCTAATTTTGCTTCAAAACCTAGTTCTTTTACTTCTTCTACTACTCTTTGAATTTTACTAATTACATCATCTATATTTTTTTCTTTTTTAGCAATTGATAAAGATGGAACATTTATAATATCGTTATCAAAATCACTAATTACTTCTATATCGTCGTCATTTTCTTTATATTCTTTTATTGGATTACTACTAAATGTAGGCATTTTTTCTATTTCTTCCTCATTTTTGTAATCATTTGAAATGTTTGGAATATTATTAGAATCAAATGTTTCTTCTATTCCTGTATTAGATAAATTAGGAATGTTAATAAATTCTTCTTCTCCATTTAATTTTCTATTAATTAAATCTTCTGTATCTCTAACATTTAATCTTTTTTCTATTATTTTATCTAATACTTCTTTTTGCTCTTCTTTATTATCTAATTTTAGTAAACTTCTTGCATGTCTTTCTGATATTTTATTATTTAAAAGAGCATCTTGAACTTTTTCATCTAGATTTAAAAGTCTTAACTTATTTGATACAGTTGATTGATTTTTACCCATTCTAGATGCTAATTGATCTTGTGTTAAATATCCTCTATCAAGCAATTTTTTATATGATTTTGCTTCTTCTATTGGTGACAAATCTTTTCTTTGTATATTTTCTACAATGGCTACTTCAGCAGATTCATTATCATTTAAATCAATTATAACTGCTGGAACTTTAGTTAGTCCTGCAATATATGATGCTTTATATCTTCTTTCACCCGCTATTATTTCATATTTATCGCCAATTTTTCTTAAAACTAGAGGTTGTATTATTCCATGTTGTCTTATTGATTCAGCAAGTTCATTTAATCCTTGTTCGTCAAATGAAAGTCTTGGTTGAAATCTATTTGGAATAATATCATCTAATGATACTTCAATTATTTCTCTTTCCCTTTCGTTCATAACTGCTCCCTACCTTTTATTCTTACTTATTATTGTACAATAAAAATCCATATTTTACAATGGATTTTTTTTGATTTTATCAAAAACTCTTGGATATTTAATACTTGTCTTATTTACTTTTTTTATCTTTATTAAGTTTCTAACAGATTCTTCTTTAGGTAAAAGAAATGATATTATTTCTTCTTTTTGTGCACCTAATTTTTTTATACTAGATTCTGCCTCTTCTATTTCGCCTTCTATATTTGCTTTCATTGGTATAAAATAACCATTTTCTTTTACAAGAGGAATACATAGTTCATCTAATAAATTTAGTCTAGAAACTGCTCTTGAAGTAACTAAATCAAATTTTTCTCTATTTTCTTTAGCAAAATCTTCTATTCTAGAGTGTACAGCAGTAATATTTTTTAGTTCTAACTCTTTGATAACCTCATTTAAAAACATAATTCTTTTATTTAATGCATCTACAAGTGTAATATCAATATTATCAAATACTATCTTTAGAACTATTCCAGGAAATCCTGCACCTGTTCCTGCATCACAAACCTTAATTTTCTTATTTAAATCATATGCTTTTATTAATGTTAAACTATCATAAAAATGTTTTAAATAAACTTCATCTTTATCCGTTATTCTAGTTAAATTTATTTTATTATTCCACTCTATTAATAAATCATAATATTTATCTAATTTATTTAATTTTTCTTCTGTTATATCTATTCCAAGATCTTTTAGTGCTAAAACAAATTCATTCTTATTCATTAAAATACCTCTTCATATAAACAGATAAAATAGATACATCTGATGGATTTACTCCACTTATTCTAAGTGCTTGTCCAAAACTTTCTGGTCTTACTTCTTTTAATTTTATTCTTGCTTCACTAGCTAAATTAGGAACTTTATCATAATCAATATCTTTAGGAATTTTTTTATTCTCTAGCTTTTTCATTTTTTCTGCTTCTTTTCTTGTTTTTCTAATATATCCTTCATATTTAATCATGATTTCTGCTTGTTCTAATTCTAATTCATCATATTCTTTACTTAATTTATTTTTTACATCATTAATTGATACTTCTGTTCTTTTTAAATAATCATATGCAGTAATATTTTTTTCATCTTTTATTTTTATATTCTTTAATTCTTCTATTATTAAATCTATATTCTTTTCTTTTTCTTTTAATCTATTATATTGTTCATCACTAATTAAACCTACTTCATAACCATGAGCTCTAAGTCTAATATCAGCATTATCATGTCTTAGTAATAAACGGTATTCTGCTCTTGAAGTAAGTAATCTATATGGATCTTTTACACCTTTTGTTACTAAATCATCTATAAGTACACCAATGTATGATTCATCTCTTCCTAAGATTAATGGATCCTTTCCTTCTAGTTTTAACCCTGCATTTATTCCTGCGATTAATCCTTGTCCTGCGGCTTCTTCATAACCACTTGTACCATTTATTTGGCCTGCGGTAAATAATCCATCTATTATTTTAGTTTCTAGACTTGGTTTTAAATCTCTTGAATCTATCGCATCATATTCTATCGCATATGCATATCTAAGTATTTTAGCATGTTCAAGTCCTGGTAAACTATGTACCATTTCTTCTTGTACATCATATGGCATACTTGTTGAAAAACCTTGAAGATATATATCATCATAATATTTACTTTCTGGTTCTAAGAATAATTGGTGTCTTTCTTTATCTGCAAATCTTACTACTTTATCTTCTATAGATGGACAATATCTAGGTCCAGTTCCTAATTTTTCATAGAAACCACCATACATACTAGATTTACCTAAATTATCTCTAATAATTTTATGAGTTTCTTCTGTTGTATAAGTTAAATAACATGGTTCTTGATTTTCCACAGTATAATAAGGTTTATTATCAAATGAAAATGTATATAGTTTGTCATCTCCATCTTCTCTTTTAGTCTTTGAAAAATCAATTGTACTTCTATCAATTCTAGGTGGAGTTCCTGTTTTAAGTCTAAGTAATTTAAATCCTAATTTTTCTAGATTTTCACTTAAGTATAAAGAAGGTCTTGTTCCTTTTGGTCCTGAAACTGTTCTTTTATCACCAACTAATATATTTGCTTTCATATAAGTTCCAGTTGTAAGAATTACAGCGTCACACATAATCTCTTTTCCTGTGGATAATTTAACACCCTTTATTTTATTATTTTCTACTATTAAATCTTCTACCAATTCCTCAATTATATCTATATTTTCGTGTTCTTCTAATACTCTTAGCATTTCTTTTGGATAAGTAATTTTATCACCTTGCGCTCTAAGTGATCTAACAGCAGGTCCTTTACTACTATTTAAAAGTTTCATTTGAAGTAATGTTTTATCAGCAACTTTACCCATATATCCACCAAGTGCATCTATTTCTCTTACAACTATTCCTTTTGCAGAACCTCCTATTGATGGATTACATGGCATCATCGCAATTGTATCTTTTGAACCTGTAACAAGTAATGTTTTGTGACCTTTATTGGCAGAAGCAAGTGTAGCTTCACATCCAGCATGTCCTCCACCAACTACAATTATTTCATATTTCATTTTAATCAACCTTCTTTTTTGCACTTGTATTATACTACAAGATTAAAAATTTAACAATAAAAAACAATTACAATATATTCTAATGTAACTGTTTATTTTTTTATATATCTTCTTTTAACTTTATAACCTCTTCTAAAGACAAACCTGTTATTTCTGCTACTACATCAATATTCATATTTCTCTCAAGCATATTTTTAGCAGTTTGTTTTATACCTTTATTTAATCCATGTTCTTCTGCATATTCTATTTCTGCTTGTTTCTTTTCTTCTTC
>FR893551.1 GCA_000433675.1 Clostridium sp. CAG:433 | reverse complement strand
CGCAGGAAAATTGAGAAGAGCTATCCTTAGTACGAGAGGACCGGGATGGACATACCTCTGGTGTATCTGTTGTAACGCCAGTTGCAGTGCAGAGTAGCTATGTATGGAATCGATAACCGCTGAAAGCATCTAAGCGGGAAGCGAACTTCAAGATGAATTTTCCCATATTTTTATAATAGTAAGATCCCTGAAAGACTATCAGGTTGATAGGCTGGAGATGGAAGTGTAGTGATACATTGAGTTGACCAGTACTAATAGATCGAGGATTTAACCATAACTAATTTGTGGAACCACATTATCATGTTTTCAGAGAATAATTTCTCTAAATTTTATTAGTGACGATATCGAAGTGGAAATACCTGTTCCCATCCCGAACACAGAAGTCAAGCACTTCAGAGCCGAAAATAGTAATTAGCAAAAATAGGACGTCGCTAATTTTTTTTTGCTCTTTTTTTAGATTTTTGTAAACTTTTGTATTTTTTATTGTATTTGATTATTATTATTTGTATAATATTATTGGGTGATAAAAATGGAATATAAATATACTTCAAGAAGTGAAAGAGATACAATTGAACTTGCTGAAAATTTTGAAGCAGAAAAGTTTTCAGGTATGGTTATTTGTTTAGAAGGAGATTTAGGAACAGGTAAGACTTTATTCACAAAAGGTTTTGCTGCTTCTATGGAAATAGATGAAACAATTACATCTCCATCTTATAATATAATAAAAGAATATTATAGTGGTGAAATGCCTTTATATCATATGGATGTATATAGACTTGAAAAAGATGTTGAATCAATTGGTTTACCAGATTATTTTGGTAAAGATGGTGTTGTAATAATTGAATGGGCAGATATGATTGAAAAATATTTACCTGAAGAAAGACTTGAAATTAAATTTACCGCAATTGATGAAAATAAAAGATTATTAAAAATAATTCCTTATGGTCAAAGATATGAAGAACTTTGTGAGGCAGTTCTATGATCTGTCTTTTTTTCGATACAAGTTCTGACCTTTTAAAGGTATCTTTAATAAAAGATGATAAGATTATTTTTGATAAAGAATTGCATACAAAAAATGATCATTCAAGTTATTTAGTACCTACAATAGATGAGGCATTTAAAAGTAATAACATAGACTTTAAAGAATTAGATGAAATAATCGTTGGTAATGGACCAGGTTCATTTACAGGTACAAGAATATCAATCGCAGTTGCTAAAACATATGCTTTTTCATTTAATATACCTGTATATATGATTTCTTCATTAGAAGAATTAATATATGATAATGACGGATATGATTTTTATGTCCCAATAATAGAAGAAAAGAAAGATAATTTATATTTTTCAATCTTTGATAAGGATAAAAAAAGAGTAATGGATGATACATATTCAAGCACTGAATATATGTACAAAAAATTAGAAGAATTAGATGGTAAAATATTATTAATTTCATTATCAAATAAAGAATATGAAAAATACGATACAGTAAAGGCAAGTATAAATGCATTAAATATAATGAAAAATATTGATGTAAATAATGAAAAGGTAAATCCACATCTATTAAAACCAAATTATATTAAGAAAATTGAAGCAGAAGCAAAACTATGATAAATAAAAATGCAGATATATCGTCTTTAAAAGATATATTTAATGAGTATCAAGAAAATTATTCATTTGTAGATTCAGATTTTCTAAAAATATATTCATATGTAATTAATGGTAAGGTAGTAGCATTTCTATTATTTAATGTAATGTACGAAAAATGTGAAATAGTTGATATTTTTGTACTTAAAGAATATAGAAATAAAGGAATAGCATCTAAACTTATTAATGAAATTACTAATGATTATACTGTGGATAACATTACACTTGAGGTAAGTATGTTAAATAAAAACGCAATTAATTTATATGAAAAATTAGGTTTTAAGAAGATTGCAGTCAGAAAAAATTATTATAAAGATTCAGATGGGATTTTAATGTTAAAAGAAGTAAGGTGAAAGTTATGAAAGATATTTATATATTAGGTATAGAAACATCTTGTGATGAAACAAGTGTATCAATTGTTAAAAATGGAGAAGAAGAAATTAGTACAGTTGTTTTATCACAAATAGATATACATAAAAAATTTGGTGGAGTAGTACCTGAAATAGCAAGTAGATCACATGTTGAAAATATTACAATAGTAATTGAAGAAGCTATTACAAAATCAGGTATGAAAATTGAAGATATGGATGCGATTGCGGTTACATATGGTCCAGGTCTTGCAGGTTCGTTAATAGTTGGTGTAGAAACTGCTAAAACACTTGCGATGATATATCATAAACCTTTGATTGCAGTTCATCATATTGCAGGACATATATACGCAAATAGATTAGTAAGTCCATTAAATTTTCCATTAATTGCGCTTGTTATTAGTGGTGGACATACTGAAATTGTATATATGGAAAAAGATTATTCATTCAAAAAAATTGGTGGAACTTTAGATGATTCAGTAGGTGAAACATATGATAAAGTTGCAAGAGTAATGAATGTTCCATATCCTGGAGGACCAGTTTTAGATAAATATGCAAAAATGGGTAAACATACATATAATTTACCAGTACCAATGGATGATGATTCTTATGATTTTAGTTTTAGTGGTATTAAAAGTGCTGTTATAAATTTAGTTCATAATGAGAAACAAAGAGGTAATGAAGTAAATGTATATGATTTAGCAACTTCATTCCAAGATGTTGTTGTTGATATATTAACAAAGAAAACTATGAGAGCAGTTAAAGAATATAATGTAAAAGAAGTAATAGTTGCAGGCGGTGTATCAGCAAATTCTGGTATAAGAGAAAAATTAAAAGAATTATGTGATAAAGAAAATGTAAAATTAATTGTTCCAGAATTAAGATATTGTACTGATAACGCTACTATGATTGCAGCAGCTGCTTATTATATGTATAAAGATGGAAGATTTTCAGATTTAACACTTAATATAAAACCAACAGATAAAATTAATTAAAGGTGTAATATGAATAAAAATAAAAAGGGCTTTACATTAGTTGAAATGCTTGCGGCAATTGGAATTTTATTGTTAATCACAATTTTAACTTATCCTTCATTCAATAAATTAAATAAAAAAACAGAAGAAAAATTTGATTATAGTATAAAAACAATTGTAGAAAATGCTGCGAAAATATATGTAGATAATAATAAAGAATTAATTGATGAAAAAATAACATCAAATAATAGTAAATATTGTCTTCCGGTCGCAACACTTTCATCATATGATTATTTGGATACTCCAATAAAAAAATCAGATGGTGAAAATTTAAATTTAAAAAGTTGTGTTTATATTACAAAAGAAAATGAAGATAATAATATAAAATATATTTATGAATTATCAAGTGATACAGTAAAAGATGGAGTGGATTATCTTCCACCTATAATTATGCTTAAAAATAAAATACCAACAGCTAACTGTACATTAAATATGTATAATAATAATGTTACAAAAGAAGATTTTGATAATTTATGCGATATTAAAGTTACTGATGATAAAACAACTGATTTTGTATTAGGTACGAATATTATAGTGAGTCAAGTTACTGATGGCGATGCATTAATATTAACATATGAAGCAGTAGATGAAAGTGGTAATAAGTCTAAACCTTTAGAAATAAAATTAAAAAATAATATTAATTAAGATAATACTTTTTATGGTATTATCTTTTTTTCTTTTTGTAACCCTAATTTTAAAAACTGAATATAATGTTTATGAGAAAAGGAGGATATATGAAAAAGATAATTATAAGTATAATAACATGTGTAATTGTTATACTTGGTACAGTAATAGCTTTTATTACAAAGGATAATGATAATACATCAAAATTAACAAAAGTTAAAGTTGCAGAAGTTGCGCATACTATATTTTATGCACCACAATATGTTGCTTTAGAAAAAGGATATTTTAAAGATGAAGGGTTAGACATTGATCTTATTCTTACACCAGGAGCAGATAAAGTAACAAGTGCGGTTTTATCAAAAGATGTAGATATTGGATTTTGTGGTAGTGAAGCATCAATATATGTATATAATTCAGACAATGAAGATTATATAGTAAGTTTTGCAGGATTAACAAAAAGAGATGGAGCATTCTTAGTTTCTAGAGAAAAAATAGATAACTTTAAATTAGAAAATTTAAAAGGAAAATATGTAATAGGTGGAAGAAAAGGCGGTATGCCTGAAATGACATTTGAATATACATTAAAAGAAAATAATATAGATTTAAACGATTTAACTATAGATACAAGTGTTGATTTTGCATCTATGGCAGGAACATTTATAAGTGGAGTAGGAGATTTTGTAACATTATTTGAACCTAGTGCTACACAAGTAGAACAAAAAGGGTATGGATATGTAGTAGGTTACATTGGTGAATATGGTGGATCAGTACCTTATACAGCATATAATGCAAGAAAAAGTTATATTAGTGAAAATAAAGATACTATTCAAAAATTTACTAATGCTATAAATAAAGGTCTTGACTTTGTATGGAATAATGATGAAGAAACAGTTGCGAAAGTAATAGTAAATCAGTTTCCAGATTTAACTATAAATGAATTATCTAAAATGATAAAAAGATATAAAGATAATGATGCATGGATGAAAAATACATACTTTACAGAAGAATCATTTGATCATTTACAAGATATAATGATTGAAGCTGGAGAACTAAAAACTAAAGTTCCATATAAAGATTTAGTAGATACTTCATTTTCAAAAAGTGAGTAGAAATGAGTAAAATACTAAAAATAAGTAATTTATATAAAAATTACAATACTAAAAAGATGGAAATAGAAGCATTAAAAAATGTAAATATAGAAATAAATGAAGGTGATTTTCTAGGTATTGTAGGGCCTTCTGGATGTGGTAAATCAACACTATTATCAATAATTGGAGGACTTGAAAGTATTACAAAAGGAAGTATTGAAAAGAAAGATAACTTAAAAATAGGTTATATGCTTCAAGATGATTGTTTATTTCCTTGGCTTACAATATATGAAAATTGCTTAATAGGTTTAAAAATAAATAAAACATGTACAAAAGAAAATATGGAAAATGTAAAGAATTTACTTACAACATATGGACTAAAAGATTTTTTAAATAATTACCCAAAAGATTTATCAGGTGGAATGAGACAAAGAGTCGCACTTATTAGAACTCTTGCATTAAAACCAGATTTGCTTTTACTAGATGAACCATTTTCAGCACTTGATTATCAAACAAGAATATCAGTTTCAAATGATGTTTGTAATATAATTAAGAATGAAAAAAAGACATTAATTATAGTTACACATGATATATCAGAAGCAATAAGTATGTGTAATAAAATTATTGTAATGAGTAAAAGACCATCAACAATAAAGAAAACTTATAACATTGATTATGATTTTGATAGAACTAATCCAATAAAGAGTAGAAGTTCAAAAGAATTTATGGAATATTATGAAAAAATTTGGGAAGATCTTAATGATGAAAAGTGAAGAATATAAAAAATATTTAAAAAGAATAAAAAGGAATAATATTCTAGTTCTTTTAACTCAAATATTAATTGTTGTTATATTTATTGTTTTTTGGCAAATAATGGCTGATAAAAATATGGTTGATACATTTTTAGTATCAAGTCCCAAAAAAGTACTTACTTCTATAGTAGATTTAATAAAAGCAAATAATTTTTGGAATCATATATTTACTACAGTATATGAAATTATTATAAGTTTTATACTTGGTAATGTTATTGGTTTATTAGTCGCAAGTATACTTTGGTTTAATAAGTTTTTAGCAAGAGTATTTGAACCATTTTTAACTATATTAAATAGTTTACCAAAAGTAGCACTTGGTCCTCTTATTATAATTTGGGCCGGCGCTAATATTAAATCAATTATAATTATGTCACTTTTAATATCCGCAATTATAAGTATAATAAATATTTATAATGCATTTAAAAGTACTGATGAAAATAAAATAAAAATAATAAAATCTATGGGTGGAAATAAATTAAAAGTATTTACTTATGTAGTACTAAGAGATAATTATTTAAAAATTATAGAATCATTTAAAATAAATGTAAGTATGTGTTTTGTAGGTGTAATAATGGGAGAACTTTTGGTATCAAAAGAAGGAATAGGTTATTTAATAATGTATGGATCTCAAGTGTTTAATATGAATTATGTAATAATGGGTGTAGTACTTTTAGTAATACTTACTGTAATGCTTTATTGCATAATTAGTTATATAGAAAAAATCTCTAAGAAATAGGGATTTTTTTGCTTTTATATAAAATATTTATGTTATTATATTATAAAGTAGGAAGTGAAAAAATGAATTTTGTTTTAATAAGATTTATATTAATTGTTATATTTATATTATTTGAGGTTATATTTTTTGTAAAAAATTATAAAAAATATAATATATTAGGTAAGATAAAAATAGTGATATTACTTATCTATTGTTCTGGTGCATTTTTATTAATTATAAATTATTTTTACATTGAAAATTTATTTTTAAGATTTGATAAGATTGAGGATGCATCATATTACTATTATCCAGAATATCATGTTGTTAAAAAATTTGAGTATGATAATTATGGATATGTATTAGTCACTAAAAGAAATGATGGTGGTGTAGTATTGTATTTTGAAAAAGAAAATGGAAAATGGAAACTTGAAGATAATTTTGGTAACAAAATAAATAATATAGAATCTAAAACCTTAAAAAGCAATGGAAAATTAAATTGTTTTAATATCAATTCGGGTAAAAAAAGAAATTCTATAGCTATATTTATATCAACTAACTTTAATAATGATAATAAAATTGATATAAAGGATTCATTATCTTCAGAAATATATACTTACAATTATAGAACATTTTATAGAACCTTACAAAGTGAAACATATAAAACTACTATATCTGATACTATTATAATAATAAATAAAAAATTTGATAAAGATAAGTATAAAATTTATATAAATGGTAATCCTTATAAAATATTTGAAAAGAAAAAATCTCTAAGAAAAAGGGATTTTTTTTGATTTTTAGTTAATGTTCGTATGAAAAGGTAAAAATGTATGATAAAATAGATAAGGAGAGTGATAGAATGAACCTAGTAGATAGTTTAAATGATAGACAAAAAGAAGCCGTTGTAAATACAGATGGGCCAATGCTTATACTTGCGGGTGCAGGTTCAGGTAAAACAAAGGTTCTAACAACAAAAGTAGCGTACTTAATAGAAGAAAAAAATATTGATCCAAATAATATTCTCGCTATAACATTTACTAATAAGGCAGCTAAAGAGATGAAAGAGAGAATTTTTAAATTGGAAGGAAATAGTGCATTTTATATCCAAATATCAACATTTCACTCTTTTGGTTTAAAAATATTAAAAGAAAATTGTGAATTATTAGGTTATGAAAAGAATTTTACAATACTTGATTCAGATGATTCATTATCAATAATTAAAAAAATAATGAAAGAATTAAATATTGATGCGAATAAATATAATCCAAAGGCAATAAAAAATGTAATTTCAAATAATAAAAACGAAATAATTGATCCAGAGAAATATTCTTTATATGTAAATACAGACTTCGATGAAATTGCTTTAGAAGTATATAGAAAATATGAAAAAAGTTTAAAAATAAACAATGCAGTAGATTTTGATGATTTACTAATTTTACCATTAAAGTTATTTAATAATAATCCTGGAGTTCTTCAAAAATATCAAGAAAAATATAAATATGTATTTATAGATGAATACCAGGATACAAATGAACCACAATATATATTATCAAAAATGATAAGTGCAAAATACAAAAATATTACTGTAGTAGGTGATGCTGACCAAGCAATATTTACATGGCGTGGTGCAAACTATAAAAATATTTTAAATTTTGAAAAAGATTATAAAGATGCTAAAGTCGTATTACTTGAAGAAAATTATAGATCAACAAAAACAATATTAAATGCTGCGAATAATGTCATTAAAAATAATAAAGTAAGAAAAGAAAAAAACTTATGGACTCAAAACGAAGAAGGAAGTAAGATTACATATTACAAAGCATTTGATGAAAAAGATGAATCAAATTATGTTGTAAATGAAATAAAGAAATTAATTGAAAAAGGAGTTAATCCTAAAGATATATGCGTTTTATATAGAGCAAATGCACAATCAAGAACAGTTGAAGAAGCATTTTTAACAAGTAATATTTCTTATAATATAGTTGGTTCTTATGCATTCTATAATAGAAAAGAAATAAAGGATTTAATCGCATATTTAAAATTAATATATAATAATAAAGATGATGTATCTCTTTTAAGAATTATTAACTATCCAAAAAGAGGTATTGGAAATAAAGCAATAGAAAATTTAGCAATTAAGTCAAATGTACTTGATAAATCATTATATGAAGTAATAGATTCAGGAAAAGAATTAGACTTTAAAAATATGATTGAAGAAATAAAAAAAGAAGAAAGTCATTTAACTCTTACTGAATTAATTGATATGGTACTTGATAAATCAGGTATGAAAAAATCTTTAGAAGATGAAAAATCAATAGAGGCAGATATAAGACTTGAAAACCTAGAAGAATTTAAGTCAATCGCAAAAGCAATGGAAATAAATGAAGGTATAGTATCATTAGAGGAATTACTTGATAAACTTGCACTTGTAAGTGACGTAAGTGAACAAAAAAATGATAATGAAGATAAAGTAACACTTATGACAATGCATGCGGTTAAAGGTCTTGAATATGATTATGTATTCATAGTTGGAGTAGAAGAAGGATTATTCCCACATAATAATTCACTTGAATCAAATGATGAACTAGAAGAAGAAAGAAGACTTTGTTACGTTGCAATAACAAGAGCAAAAAAGAAACTATATTTAATAAATGCTAGAAGTAGAATTTTATATGGTAAAGTTTCAAGTAATGTTCCAAGTAGATTTATAAATGAAATAAGTGATGAATATATTGAAACAATTGGTAAAAAAGAGGATATTAATGTATTTAAACCTAAAATAGATAAAAATAAAATGATGAATGAAGATAATGATTTACATCCTGGTGATATGGTTAATCATGATAAATATGGTTTTGGTGTTGTAGTAACTATAGATGGTTCTATCGCAACTATATCATTTAAAAGAGATGGATTAAAAAAATTAATGAAAAATCATAAAAGTATACACAAAATGTAAGGAGAAACAAAATGAATAAAGATTTAACACTATTAATAATGGCTGCGGGTATGGGTAGCCGTTTTGGAGGATTAAAACAAATAGAACCTATGGGTCCAAATGGAGAATTTTTAATAGATTACTCTATATATGATGCGATAAATGCAGGATTTAATAAAGTTGTATTTATTATAAAAGAAGAAAATTATGATATATTTAAAGAAACAATTGGTAAAAGAGTAGAAGATAAAATTAAAACTGAATATGTATTTCAAGATATAAATAATGTACCAGATGGATATTCTGTACCAAAAGATAGAGTAAAACCACTTGGAACAGCACATGCGATTTATTGCGCTAAAGATAATATACATGAACCATTCGCAATTATAAATGCAGATGATTTTTATGGAAAAGATGCATATAAAGTTGCGAGTAATTTCTTAAAAAATGTAGATAATGATAATAGTTATTGTTTAGTTGGTTATAAAGTATCTAATACATTAACAGAAAATGGGGCAGTTAAAAGAGGAGTATGTAATGTAGAAAATGGTAACTTAACTGAATTAATAGAAAGTAGCGTAGAAAAAATAGATGGTAAAATAATTGCTAAACCATTAAATGGCAAAGATTCATTTGAAGTTACTGAAGATACATTTGTTTCAATGAATATGCTTTGTTTTACACCATCAATATTTAAATATATAGAAGAAGGATTCCCTAGATTTTTTGAAGAAAATAAAGATGATTTATTAACAGGAGAATATTTAATTCCAGATGTAGTTGAAAAATTAACTATTAAAGGAATTGTTTCTACAAAAGTATTACCAACTACTGCTAAATGGATAGGTGTAACATATAAAGAAGATAAAGAAAAAGTAGTAGAGTCTATAAAAAAATTAGTTGAAGCAAATGAATATCCAAATAAATTATGGAAATAATGAGGTGAAACATATGAAAGAAAGAATGGATGAATTAATTGATTATATAAATAAGGCTAGTTATGAATATTACGTTTTAGATAATCCTACAATAACAGACCAAGAATATGATGATTATTATAATGAACTTTTATCAATAGAGGAAAAGTATCCTGAACTAAAAAGAGAAGATTCCCCAACAAATAGAGTTGGAGGAGCTGTTTTAGATAAATTTGAAAAAGTAACTCATGATCATCCAATGCTTTCTTTTGATGATATATTTAATGAAGAAGAAATAATTTTATTTGATGAAAGAATAAAAAAAGTAGTAAGTACTGCACATTATACATTAGAACCTAAAATGGATGGATTATCAGGTTCGTTAATATATAAAAATGGGGTGCTTGTAAGAGGTGCAACTAGAGGTGATGGAGTTACAGGTGAAGATATAACAACTAATATTAAAACCATTAAATCTGTACCACTTAGATTAATAGAAGATATTGATATAGAAGTTCGTGGAGAAATCTATATGAGTAAGAAATCATTTTTAGAAGCAAATAGAGAAAAAGTTAAAAATGGAGAAAAAGAATTTGCTAATCCAAGAAATGCAGCCGCAGGATCTATAAGACAATTAGATAGTAAAGTAGCAGCTAAAAGAAATCTAGATTTTATGGCTTACTTTATACCAAATCCAGAAGATTATGGTATAAAGACTCAAAAAGAATCATTAGAATTTTTAAGAAAATTAGGATTTGTAACTAATTATAAATTAAATGGATATGCAAAAAATGTTAAAGATATAACAAATTATATTGATTCACTATCAGAAAAAAGAGATAATCTTCCATTTGAAATAGATGGTGTTGTACTTAAAGTTGATAATCTTGAAGATGAAAAAAGATTAGGATTTACATCAAGAGTACCAAGATGGGGAATTGCATATAAATTTCCTGCTAAAGAAGTTTTAACAACTTTAAAAGAAATAAAATTTACGGTAGGTAGAACAGGTAAAATAACACCTAATGCAATTTTTTCGCCAGTCCATGTATCAGGTTCATTAGTATCAAAAGCTACACTTCATAATAGTGATTATTGCATAGATAAAGATGTTAGAGTAGGAGATACTATTTCTATTAGAAAAGCAGGAGACGTTATTCCTGAAGTAGTAGAAGTAAAATTAGATAGAAGAAAAGAAGATAGTGTTCCCTTTAAAATGATTGAAAACTGTCCAATGTGTGATTCTGTATTAGTTAGAAAAGATGCTAATCACTATTGCAAAAATGAACATTGTCCATCTAGAAAAATAGAAAGTTTAATTCATTTTTCATCAAGAGATGCAATGTATATTGAAGGATTTGGAGAAAGCATTGTAGAGGATTTTTATAACTTAGGTTATTTAAAAAATATAGATGATTTTTATACTCTTGATAAATATAAAGATGAACTTATGTTACTAGAAGGATTTGGAGAAAAAAGTATATCAAAGTTATTAGAATCTGCTAGTAATAGTAAGAAGAATTCTTTAGAAAGATTATTATTTGGTTTAGGAATTAGATATGTAGGAAAAAAGACTGCAAAAATATTATCAAAATATTATAAAACTATGGATAATTTAATAAAAGCAGATTTTGATGAATTAAAATCAATTAATGATATTGGTGATGTTATTGCTAAATCTATAGTAGATTATTTTAGTGATGAAAAGAATATAAATCTAATAAATAGATTAAAAGAATTAAATCTAAATATGAGATATTTAGGTGAAGAAGTAAATACAAGTAATGAAAATATAAATGGTAAAACATTTGTAATAACAGGTACATTATCAAGACCAAGAGATGAAATAAAAGAAGAAATTGAAGGCCTTGGAGGTAATGTTACAGGTTCTGTTACCAAAAAAACAGATTATGTTATTGCTGGAGAAAAAGCAGGAAGTAAACTTACTAAGGCAAATGAACTTGGAATAAGAGTATTAACAGAAGAAGAATATAATAATATGCTTTAAAAGTGTAATTTTTTACACTTTTTCTTTATGTTAAAGTATATAAATCGAACAGTTTTTATTGTATTTAACTTTGATTAATGATATAATTTTAATAATAGAATATGGAGGGACAAAAATGAATAGAAAGGTGTTAATTACAAATTCACAAGGTCAGCAGATACAGGCCGATGTAATAACTTCATTTACCCTAAAAGATAATAATAATGATTATATAGTTTATACTTTTAATGAAAAAAATGGAGATAATATAAAAACTTATGTATCAAGACTTAGGGATGAAAATGGTGAATTTATTTTTGATGCTATAACTGATGAACACGAGTGGGAACTTGTTAGAAATGAAATTATAAACCAAGCATTAAATGATTAAAGGAGGAATTAATATGGCAGGAATGACTAACCCAGCAATAAAAAATTTAGAAAGTCGTATGAGTGAACTTGAAAGAGAAATGTCAGATTTAAGAGAAAAAATTGAATCAAAAGAAACAACTATTAATAATGCACCTAAAGAAGAGAATATTGTTAATATACAAAAAGAAGAAGAAAAAAATACTTCAAATATAATCGATTTAAGTACAGTATTAAGTAGTAAAAAATCTGAACTAAAAAAAGATATTCCATCAAATGCAAAATTTTACGGAATGAGAACTTTAGATCTTACTCAAACTGAAGTGGATAATATGGTAACAAAATTTAATAACAATAATGGTTTAAGTAAAGCCGCATAATTTAACCATAATTGACTATAAAAATAAATATGATATAATTAAGAATGCTAAAGAGGTGTGAAAATGAAACAAAAATTAAAAAAACTAATGAAAAATAAAAAAGCAGTTGTATTAATTGCTTTAGTATTAGTACTTTTGATATGTTTAATATTAATAAAAAGTGTGTTTTTTCCAGGACATGGTTCTAAATATGGAAATAGATTAGATGGAATTGATAAAATAAGTTTTACAAGTAGTGATAAATCATCAATTACAAAATTTATTAGTGATAATGAAAAAGTAACAGAAGCAAAACTTAATATACATGGAAAAATTGTTAATGTAATCTTTAATGTAAAAGAAGATACATCACTAGATGATGCTAAAAAGATAGCAAGTGAATCATTAGAAAAATTTTCAGATGATGTAAAAAACTTCTATGATATAGAATATATTATAACAAAAAATGATGAAAAAGGTACTGAAAAAGAAGTAACTGATGAAAACGGAAAAACAACAACTACAACAGTAAAAGAATTTCCTATAATGGGGTATAAAAATTCTAAGAATAAAGAAGTAGTTTGGTAGGTGTAACTTATGAAAAATAAAAAGAAAAAGAAAGTAAATGCTAAAAAGATAATTGCTATTATAATTGTATTAGCAATCATTCTTATTGGTGGTTTTGCGGCATATAAAGTAAAGAGTAATAATGATTCAAAAGGTGTATTTTCAGTACTTGAAAAAAGATGGATTGAAAAAAATAAATCAACTGTAATTGATGTTTCTATTTTAAATGATATCCCTATATTTGGTAGTGAAGGAGAAGGTGTATTCTTTGATTTCCTAGATGATTTTTCAAAAGAAACAGGATTAGAATTTAATAAAATACCTTATGTTTCAAGTAAGTCATCAAAAGATAGTGGATATGTATTTGAAATAAATCAAAAGAAAAAATTAGATGATAATGAACTTTTAATGTATACAGACAATTATGTAATGATAAGTAAAGAATCAGAAAAAGTAAAAAGATTTAGTGACTTAGACAATGCAATAATTGGTGTACTTGAATCAGATTTAAGTACTATAAAAGAATATTTTGGAAGTAATGATACAGTAATATATAATAATTATAATAGTGTAGATGCTATTGTTACTGCACTTAATAATAATGATATAAAATATGCAATTATACCAAATAATATTAATGTAGATAAAATATTAAGTAATAATTTTTATGTAGTATATAATATAACAGATATATATACAAACTATGTTTTAAAAGTAAACGGTGAAGAAAACGTTTTAAACAGCATATTTAAAAAATATTATACAAGATGGATGAAGAGTAATTATTCAAAAGCATATAATGAAAGATTATTCAACTTATATTTTGATGAAAAAGAATATGATGAAATAGTAAAAGCAAATTTCAAGAGTAAAGATTATGTTTATGGATATGTAAAAAATATACCATATGAATCAGAAATCAATGATGATTTTATAGGATATAATAGTGAAATACTTGATGATTTTGCAAGTACAATGGGTGTAACATTTAAAGTAAAAGAATTTAGTTCAGTAAAAGATTTAACAAAAGCACTAAATAATGGAAAAGTAGACGTTGCATTTAACTATTATAAATTTGATAATTTAACAAATAATTTTGATTATAGTTTTTCACCATATAATGAAAAAGTAGTAGTCTTAACAAGTTACTATAATGTAACTACAAGCGCTAATTCACTTATTTCATTAAAAGGAAAACAAGTATTAATGCTTGATAATAAACTTGCAAATTATATGAGTGATAAAATAAATATAGATGTTAAAACATATAAGAAACCATCAAGTTTATTTAATTCATTAGGTAAAGATAAAATAGTAATTATGGATTATAATACATATAACTATTATAAAAATAATGAACTTAGTAATTATAAAGTAATATATGAACAAGATTTAAATACTGATTATAATTTCATATTATTAAATACAAATAAAAATAAAGCATTCGTAAGTTTATTTAAATATTATGTTTCAACAATAAATACAGATTTATATAAATCAAGAGCTTTGTTAAAATTTAATAATGATAGTAAAAAAATAGATTTAACTTATATATATATTGCTGCTGGACTTGTTATATTAACAGCATTTAGTGTAGTATATTTCAAAAATAAAAATGTATCTAACAAAATAAAAAGAGAAGATAAAATGAAATATGTAGATCATTTAACATCACTTAAAAATAGACATTATCTAAACGAAAATTATGTTAAATGGCAAGCAAATAAAATATATCCTCAAGCAATAATTGTTATAAATATAAACAAAGTTGGACATATTAATGATGTTTATGGACATGAAGAAGGAGATATGGTTATTAGAAAGGCAGCTAATATACTTATAAATAACCAATTAGAACAAAGTGATATTGTTAGAACAAATGGTGATGAATTCTTAATATATATGGTAGGTTATGAAGAAACTAAAGTAATTACTTATATGAGAAGATTATATAAAGAATTTAAGAATTTACCATATAAATTTGGTGCATCTTTAGGATATAGTATGATACTTGATGATGTAAAAACAATTGATGATGCTATAAATGAGGCAGTACTTGAAATAAAGACTAATAAAGAATCCTCAGAAGATAAATAGGTGAATTAAATGAGCAAAATAAATACAAATTTTAGAAAATTTATAAAAGATGTATTGGAATTAATGAGAAAGCCAGTTATGTCAGTTTTACCTGGACAATTGTCTTTCTTTTTGTTATTGTCATTAATTCCTATGATGCTTATAATAGGACTAGTTGCGCCACTTTTATCAGTACCACTTGAAAGTATAGTAGATTTAATTAATTCAGGATTTCCTGCAGATACAAGTTCACTTATAATACCATTATTAGAAGAAAAAACTTTAAATTATAGTACAATATTTTTAATTATATCTGCAGTACTTCTAGTATCAAAAGGTACAAGATCAATTATGAGTGTAGCATCAATAATATATGGTGTAGAAGATAAGAAAAATATAAGAGGAATTATTAAATCTATAATAATGTCAATATTACTTATTTTGTTATTTTCATTTATTATAGTAATACCTGTATATAGTTCTAGAATATTAACAATAATAAATAAATTAGATTTAATATCACCTGTTTCAGATAATTTAATTTTCCTTTATGGAATAATAAAATGGCCTATATCTATATTTATAATTTATATTAATATTAAAATAATATATACTATATCCCCAAATAAGAGAATTAATCCAAAATCTGTAAATAAAGGTGCAATATTTACAACTGTTTTATGGACAATACTTACATCGATTTATTCATTTTATATAAGTAATATATCATCATATAATGTATATTATGGAAGTGCATCAAAGTTAATTGTATTAATGCTTTGGATATATTTAATTAGTTATATATTTGTTTTAGGTATGAGTATTAATGCAAACATTACTAGACAGGAATAATTGACAATAGTTATAATGTGTAGTAGAAAAATTATATAAATAGTGTTATAATTATTTAATGTGGAGGTAATTTTTGTGAAAGAAAAAGTAAAAAAAATTATAAAAAAAGCAAAGGAATTTGATTATAAAGATTATATAAGTACAAATAAACTATTTTTTACATTTGTACTAACAACACTTCTTAATGGAATGCTTCTTAGATTTTTTACAGTACATAATTATTTTGCTATAAAACCTATAATGGCAGATTTAGCATTAATATTATTACTTGGATCATTTGTATATTTATTTAAACCAAAAAATAGATTTAAATATTTAATGATATTATCTATTATATTTACGGCAGTATGTGTAATTAATTCACTTTATTATACATATTATATGTCATTCGCATCATTCTCACTTATCGCAGTATCTTTAACTGTTGTAGATGTTGGAGATGCAGTTGTAAAAAACGTATTACAATTTAAAGATTTTATGTTTTTATGGCAACCAATACTATTAATAATAATACATAGTAGATTAAAAAAGAAAGATCATTATAATAGAGTAACAAAAAAAGAAAATAAGAAAAAAAGGTTTACAGGAACACTTATTTCAGGAATAGTTGTTTATGCATTATTCTTTATGACAGTAACAGGTGTTGAATATAGTAGATTAAGTAAACAATGGAATAGAGAATTCTTAGTAGAAAAATTTGGTGTATATACATATCAGTTAAATGACTTATTTAAAAGTTTAGATGCTAAGTTTAATACTTTATTTGGTTATGATAATGCTGCAAAAGACTTTAGAGAGTTTTATTCAAGTAAAGAAGAACATAAAACTAATGAATATACAGATAAATTTAAAGGTAAAAATGTAATAGTAATTCATACAGAAAGTATGCAAAATACTGCATTAAATACATCATTTAATGGACAAGAAGTAACACCTAACTTAAATAGATTAAAAAATGAAGGAATGTACTTTAGTAATTATTATTCACAAGCTAGTAGTGGGACAAGTAGTGATTCAGAATTTACATTTGCAACTTCATTATTACCTGTAACTAATGGTGCGGTTGCTATAAGTTATTGGAATAGAGAATATGAAACTCTTCAGAAATTACTAAAAGGTGAAGGTTATAGAACTGTTAGTATGCATGCTAATACTGGTGATTTTTGGAATAGAAATAATTTTCATAAAAAACTTGGATACGACAAATTTTATAGTAAACAAGATTATAATATAGATGATGTTATAGGACTTGGTTTATCAGATAAATCATTCTTTAAACAATCAGTAGAAAAATTAAAAAAAGAATTTAGTGAACATGATAAAGTATATGCAACTTTAATAATGCTTTCAAATCATACACCATTTGATGATACAGATAAATATGGTGAATTTGATGTAGATATTAAAGAAGAGGTTACAAAAACAAATGAAAATGGAGAAGAAGTAAAAGAGACAGTTACATATCCATATATGGAAGGAACAAAACTTGGAAATTACTTCAAATCAGCGCATTATGCAGATTCTGCAATTGGAGAATTAATAACTGAATTAGATGAAGCTGGACTTCTTGATAATACAATATTAGTATTCTATGGTGATCATGATGCTAAACTTGCAAAATCAGATTATGTAAGAATGTATAATTATAATAAAGAAACAAATGAGGTATTAGAAAAAAATGATCCAAATTATACTGATATAGATTATTATTGGTATGAACTTAATAGATCAGTTCCATTTATAATTTGGGAAAAAGATGGTAATATATCTAAGAAAATAGATACTGCTATGGGAATGTATGATGCAATGCCAACACTTGCTAATATGTTAGGAGTAAGTCCAAAATATAATTTAGGTAATGATATTATGAATTTAACTGATAATGTCGTTGTATTCCCAAATGGTAACTGGCTTACAAATAATATTTATTATAATAGTCAAAAAGACCAATATAAGATATTAAATACAGATTATGTAGTTAATAATGATGAAATAGAAAAGAATAATGAATATGCTGCAAAGAGATTAAATATATCAAATGATATTATAAAATATGATTTAATAAAAACAGAAAAGGATAAATTAAAGCAAGTAGAAGGGGAATAATATGAAGAAAAAAGAAAAAAAGAAGATGTCAAAAAAGAAAAAAATAATAATTTTTATTCTTGTACTTTTGATTGCGGCAGCTCTTGTTTTTGTTGCTTTAAAAGTAGGAAACAAGGGTGAAGAAAAACCACAAAAAACTGTTGTTGATCAAATTAAAAATTTTGATTATTCTGTAGTTGATACAGATACAGAATTGTTTAAAGAAAATTTTAAAGAACTAAAAAATGTATTATCTAAGAAAGAAATAGATAATAAAGAATATGCTAGTGTTGTAAGTAAATTATTTATAATAGATTTTTATACATTAAATAATAAAACTAGTATAAACGACATTGGTTCTGTACAATTTGTTTATTCAAGTTATAAATCTGATTTTGTAGATTATGCAAGAGAAGGAATATATAAACAAGTTAAAAGTAATTTAGATAATGATAGAAGCCAAGACTTACCAGAAGTAAAAAGTGTTACAATCGATAGCATCGAAGAAATTGTACCTTCTACTGAACTAAAAAGTGATGATTTTAAAAATGTAACAGATCCAGAAGCATATAAAGTAAAAATTAGCTGGGATTATACAAAATCTAATGATTTTCAAACATCTGCGACTATGGTAATTGTTAAAGATGGAGAAAAACTTTCAGTCGCAAAATTAGAAGATGAATAATAAAGAAATGTACTTTGAAAAAAGTGCATTTTTTTGTTATAAAATATAGAAAAAATAAGGATAAATTGGTATAATTAAAATAAGAAATAATAATGGAAAATGGAGTGCTTGTATATGAAAGAATTAAGTAAGAAAAAATATGTAACATTAATAACAATAATGATATTAGTACTAGGAATAATAGGAATAGTAAATATAGGAAATACAGACCTAGATAAAGGAAAAGTAAAATTAAAAAGCGCAAGTATAGAAAAATTAAAATCGAGCGTTATAGAATCAAAAGGGTATGAAGAAATAACATATCCTGTTTTGTATGAATTAGAAAAAGTAGAAGGAATAGAAGAAAGAAATGTAATAATAAAAGGAACATTAACAAAAGAAGAAAATAAATATGCAAGATTTAAAGAAATAACAAGTAAAACAATCACAAGCACAGTAAGTGAAAATGGAAGAGAAATAGAAATAAGAATAGAGAAAGTAAAATTAGGAAGACAAAATAAAATAAATATAAAAATAGAAATAAATGGAGCGATAAATGAAACAAAGATAAAACCAGAGATAGAAATAAAAGAAGAAAGTGAAAAAGAATATACAAAAGTAAATACAGAAGAAATAGAAGTAAAAACAAATAGTGTGACAGGACTAGTACAAGATGAAGAAGGAATGAGTGTAAGTAATCTTGAATTAAGTATAAATAAAGGAAATGAAGAAATAAGAAGAACATATACAGATGAAAATGGAAGATATGTATTTAGCGATGTAGAAGAAGGAAAATACACAATAAAAGTAGAAGAAGAAAATTATGAATTAAAAGAGATAAAAGAAGTAGAGGTAATAGGAGGAATAACAGAAAACATAATAGTAAAGAAAATAAAACCATATGAAATAGAAGTAAAGAAATATATAAGTAAAATAAAATTAAATAATAATGGAAAAGAAATAGAATATGAATATGGAAAATTAAATAAAGTAAATCAGACAGTAAAGAACTTAAAGAATCTAAGCGGAGAAATAGAATATAAAATAGAGATAAAAAATACAGGAGAGAAATCTGGAGAGATAACAAAAATAGAAGAAGAAGTAACAGAAGGATTAAGCTTTAAAAAAGAGAAAAATAGTGAATGGGAAGAAAAGAACGGAAAGATAATAAATAGAAGCTTAGAAGGAATAAAGTTAAAAGCAGGAGAAGAAAAAGAAATAACATTAAAATTAGATATAGAAAAAACAGATGAAGCAAGAAGTTATTTACAGAAAGTAACAGCTAAAGGAGAAGTATACCAAAATGTAGTATATATTCTAGGTGGAAAAGAATATAGAAAAGAAAAAGTACTAGAAGGAGAAAAAATAGAAGAACCAAAAATAGTACAAGAAAATTTTAAAGGATGGTATACAGATAAAAAATATACAAATAAATATAATTTTAATAACGATGTAACAAAAGATATAATACTATATGGAAAAGTAGAAGAAAGTACAAAGAAATATATAGTACAATATATAGATGAAGGAAAAATAATAAAAGAAGAAGAGTTAGAAGAAGGAAGCATAGTAAATGCACCAGAAGTAACAAAAGAAGGTCATACATTTATTGGATGGTATGAAGGAGAAGAAAAATATGATGTATATGAACCAATCACAAGAAATCTAATATTAGAAAGTAAATATGAAATAAATAAGTATAAAGTAAGATTTATAAATGAAGATGGAAGTGTATTACAAGAAGAGACATTAGATTATGGAAGCACTCCAACATATAAGAAAGAAACACCAACAAAGAAAAGAACAGAAGAATATACATATGAATTTGATAAATGGATGCCAGAAATAACAAAAGTAACAGGTAATCAAGAATATAAAGCAACATATAAAGAAACAAAAAATAAATATACAGTAACATATATAAATGAAGGGAAAGAATATCATAAAGAAACAGCACTTTATGGAAACACTATAAAAAATGTAGAAAATCCAACAAAAGAAGGATATACGTTTATAGGCTGGTATGATATAAATGATAAAAAAGTAAATCATCCAATAACAGTAACCAAAAATATGACACTATATAGTAAATATGAAATAAATAGTTATAAAATAAGTTACTATAATGAAGGTGTAAAATATATAGAAGATCAAAAAATAAATTATGGAGAAAATGCATTAAAACCAAATACAAATCCAAGTAAAATAGGATATACATTTAAATATTGGTCACTAAAAGAAAATGGAGAGAAGTACGAATTTAGTACAAAAATAACAAAAGATATTTCTTTATACGCGGTATATGAAATAAATAAGTATACAGTAACATATATAAATGAAGGTGTTGAGTATCATAAAGAAACAGCAGAATATGGAAGCGTAGTAACAAAAATACAAGACCCAATAAAAGAAGGTTATACATTTACAGGATGGTATACAAAAGATAATGAAAAAGTAACTTATCCAATCACAGTAACAGAAAATATAACTCTATATAGTAAATATGAAATAAATAGTTATAAAGTAAGTTATTATAACGAAGGGAAAAAATATATAGAAGATCAACAAATAAATTATGGAGAAAATGCATTAAAACCAAATACAAATCCAAGTAAAATAGGCTATACATTTAAATATTGGTCACTAAAAGAAAACGGAGAAGAATACGAATTTAGTACAAAGATAACAAAAGATATCGCTTTATACGCGGTATACGAAATAAATAAATATACAGTAACATATATAAATGAAGGAACAGAATACCATAAAGAAACAGCACTTTATGGAAGTGTAATAACAAGTATACAAGACCCAACAAAAGAAGGCTATACATTTACAGGATGGTATACAAAAGATAATGAAAAAGTAACTTATCCAATTACAGTAACAAAAAATATAACATTATATAGTAAATATGAAATAAATACATATACAGTAAGTTTTTATCATAACAATGAAAAATATGTAGAAAATCAAAAAGTAAACTATGGAGAATCAGCAGTAAAACCAAGTATTGATCCAACAAAAGAAGATTATAACTTTTCAGGATGGGTAATAAAAGGAACAAACAATAAATATGACTTTACATCAACGGTAACAAAAGATATAGAATTAGAAAGTAGTTTTACAGCAAAACCAACATATACAGTAACATATAAAATAGGAAATGAAGTAATATTAACAGAAAATGTAATAGAAGGACATAAAGTAACAAGTAAAGAAGCACCATATAAAAAAGGATACTTGTTTGATAAATGGTATAGTGATGAAGGATTAACAATAGAAAATAACTTTGATGAAAAAATAATGAATAATAAAACAATATATGGAAAGTATAATGAGAATAAACATACAGTAACATATATAAATGAAGGAACAACATATTATACAGAAGAAGTATTAGATAGTTTTACAGCAACAGGACCAAGCACTAATCCAGAAAAAGAAGGCTATACATTTAAATACTTTAGTAAAGATAAAAAAGTTGCATTTGATTATAATTCAGAAATAACAGAAGATACAACTTTATATGCTGTATATGAAATAAATAAATATACAGTAACATATATAAATGAAGGATCAGAATATCATAAAGAAGAATTAACATATAAAAGTAAACATGAAAAAATAGAAGATCCATTTAAAACAGGTTATACATTTACTGGTTGGTATAATGAAAATGAAGAAAAAGTAGAGTATCCAATAACTGTTACAAAAGATATAACATTACATAGTAAATATGAGATAAATAAGTATACAGTAACATTTAATGATGAGGATAGAATAACAACAAAAGAAGTAAATTATAATAACAAAGTAGAACCAGTAATAAATCAAGGAAAAACAGGTTATACATTTAAATATTGGTCAAAAGAAAAAGGTGGAGAAGAATATAATTTTAATACTTTAGTAACAGAAAATACGACTTTATATGCAGTATATGAAATAAATAAGTATACAGTAACATATATAAATGAAGGATCAGAATATCATAAAGAAGAATTAACATACGGAAGTAAACATGAAAAAATAGAAGATCCATTTAAAACAGGTTATACATTTACTGGTTGGTATAATGAAAATGAAGAAAAAGTAGAGTATCCAATAACTGTTACAAAAGATATAACATTACATAGTAAATATGAGATAAATAAGTATACAGTAACATTTAATGATGAAGATAGAATAACAAGAAAAGAAGTAAATTATAATGCAAAAGTAGAACCAGTAACAAATCAAGGGAAAACAGGTTATACATTTAAATATTGGTCAATAGAAAAAGGTGGAGAAGAATATAACTTTAATGAAGAAGTAACAGAAAATATAACTTTATATGCAGTATATGAAATAAATATATATAAAGTAATATTTAAAAACTATGATGGAAGTACTTTACAGGAAGAAACATTAGAATATGGAGCGTTACCAAAATATAAAGGAGAAGCCCCAAAAAGAGAAAAGACAAAAGAATATACATATACATTTAAAGGTTGGGATAAAGAAATAACAGAAGTAACAAATAATCAAGAATATATCGCAACATATACAGAAACAAAAAATAAATATAATGTAAAATTCACGAACTATGATGGAAGTATACTTCAAGAAGAGACATTAGAATATGGAACTTTGCCAGTATATAAAGGAGAAGTACCAACAAGAGAAAAAACAGACGAATATACATATGCATTTAAAAACTGGAATAAAGAAATAACAGAAGTAACAGATAATGAAATATATATCGCAACATATAAAGAAACAAAAAATAAGTATACAGTAATATATATGGATGGAGAGAAAGAATATACAAGAAAAGAAGTAAATTATGGAGAAACAGTAAGTGAAGAAGTAATAAATAAAGACCATAATATATATAGAGGATGGACGCTAGAAGGAAATATTTATGACTTTAATACAACAGTAACAAAGAATATAACAATAAAAAGTAGTTTTGAGTTAGTAGAATCACCAATAATAGAAAGTACACCAATAGAATGGACAAAAGAAAATGTAAAAGTAACAATAACACCAAATTATAATGATTATAGTTATATGTATAAAATAGATGATGGAGAATATCAAAACTATAATGGAGAATTTACAGTAGATAAAAATTGCACAGTAATAGCGAAATCAATAAAAGAAAATGTAGAAAGTGAAGTAACAACAAAAGAAATAACAAATATAGATAAAGTCTTGCCAGTAATAAAAGAAATAACAGAAGAAAATATAACAACAAAATCATTTGATATAAAAGTAAAAGGACAAGATAATGAATCAGGATTAAGTGAAATAAGAATATATAAAAATGAAGAATTAATGGTAAGTTATCCATATACAGAAAGATTAAATGAAGAAAAAGAAGAGACATATAGTTTAACAGGATTAGAAGAAAATACAACATATAAAATAAAAGTAGAATTAATAGATAAAGTAGGAAATATAAATATTTCAGAAGAAAAAGAGATAACAACATTAAAAAGAGTAATAGTATCAAGAATAATAGGAAGAAATAATAGTTTATATGAAAGTGAAGCAGAATATGAATTATTTGAAAGCTTAGAAGAAGCCATAACATCATGTGGAAGTAATGAATGTACAATAGAAATGGTACTAGATACAAAAGAAAGCGTAAATGTATTAGAAGGCCAAGAAATAAAACTAGAATTAAATGGAAAGATAGTAACAGGAACAAGAGACTATACAATAGAAAATAGTGGAGAATTAATAATAACAGATAAAGAAGAAAGAGAAGGCGGAATAATAAATAATACAGATACAGCAATAAAGAATATAGGAAGTGGAATATTACAAATAGGAGAAAATGAAGAACCATTAAGTGTATCAATGACAAAACCAAATATAGTAGGAACAACATATGGAATATATACAGAAGAAGAGACATCAAAATTAAAATTCTATGATGGAAAAATAGAAGGAAATGTAGCAATACAAGGAAATGTAGATGATACACCATATTTATATAACGCAAAGATAACAAATGAAGGACATCAAGTAGCGACATTATCAATATTAGCAGAAGCAGAAGCAAAGATAACAGGAGGAAAATACTATACAAAATTATCTGGTGCGGTTTCTGAAACAAAATCTGGAACATATGAAGAATCAAATAAAAGTATTTTATCAACTGTTAAAACAAAAAGTAGATATTCATTTGATTATAATGAAGAAGAAAATGCATTAATATCAAATAATCAAAAACAATATAATCAAAGTGCATATTCATATATAAAATTAGATTTAACAAATTATACTAAAGATCAAGAGTTAATAGTAACAGGAGAGATATCAACATATCAAAACTATGGATATGCGATAGTTACAGAAAATACAGTAACACCAACATATAATCAGACAAATGGTAGAGTATTATATATGACAAGCAAAAATGAAACAAAAACGGAAACAGGAAATATAGTACTTGAAAAAGGTAAAATATATTATTTACATATAGGATATAATAAGTCATCAGGATGGAATAATTATACAGATAATACAGATACATTTAAAATAACAAATATTACATTATCAGATTATATTGTGAGTAGTATTCTTGATGAAGAAACAAACATAGTGACACAAGATTCCTATGGATTTGTATATCAAGATGGAGTATTAAAATCAAACAATCAAAAGCAAAGATATACAACAGCTAATTCATATATAAAAGTAGATTTAACAAACTCAAATTTTAATAGAAAAATATACATTGATGCAGAATTACATGCAACTGCTGGAGACTATGGATTAATTACAATAAATAATAGTGAGGATGTACCATCTTATAGTGATACAAATGGTAGAATTTTTTATAGATATGGTAATGTTTCATCAAAAGTTTATGCTGCAACTTTAGAAGCAGGTAAAGTTTCTTATATTCATTTTGGATATAAGAAAAACAATGGATATGATGATAGTATTGATGCATTTATTATTAATAGTATAACGTATAATAAAGGTGAACCAAAAAATCCTATATCAAGAATACCAGTATTAAATGAAAAGGTAGATACTGTTGAACTTATAAAAGATATAACACTAACATCATCAATGGAAATAAATGAAACAAAAGAAATGGTATTAGACCTAAAAGGATATACTTTAACAACAACATCAAATGATTATGTAATAAAAACAGTGGAGACTTAACAATAATAGATAGTAAATATTCTGCTGACCAAGATAAAAATCAAGCAGATTATGACGCTGAACAAGCTAAATATGATGAGGAATATAATGCAGAATTAAGTGTTTACAATAAAGCAAAAACAGAGTATGAAAAATCAATTGAAGAATATAATAAAAAACTTGAAGAATATTACGCAAGTCATCCTGGAGAAGAATTTGAATATACCGGTGAAGAAGGAACATATGTAGTTCCACAAGATGGTACTTATGAATTAGAAACTTGGGGAGCACAAGGAGGAACTGCTGTAGATAGCTGTGATGGTGGATATGGTGGATATTCTTATGGTCAAGTTGAATTAAAGAAAGGTGATATATTATATATAAATGTTGGTGGAGTTGGAACATGTAATGTAGGTTCTTCATCAAAAGGTGGTTACAACGGTGGTGGTGATGCATTATCAAGAAATAGTTATAGAATGTGTTCTGGAGGGGGAGCAACTCATATTGCAACTAAGTCTGGATTTCTTAAGACACTTTCTGATTCTACTGATTCAATTTTGATTGTTTCAGGATCTGGAGGTGGTTCTGGATCAACAGGTTCAAGTTGTAGTAGTAAAGGTGGTTCCGGTGGTGGAATTTCAGGAACAGTACCAACAAATAATTGCTCTGATTGTGGTACAAGATCTGGAGGAACACAAACATCTGGTGGTAGGTCAAGATTTGGTACTGGAGGATTTGGTTTTGGTGCTGGATCTACAACTTCTTATTCAGTAGGTGGTGGCTCTGGTTATTATGGTGGTGCTGGTGATACCTATGAATGGGGTGCTACTGGAGGATCTGGATACATAGGCAATTCAAAGTTAACAAATAAGAAAATGTATTGTTATGATTGTACAGAATCAAGCGATGAATCAACAAAAACAATAAGTACAACAAATGTATCAGAAATACCAGCAGAAAATAATGCTAAAAAAGGTAATGGTTATGCAAAAATAACATTATTAGGTAGTAATAATTCAGATTCTACAATAGAAAAACCAACTAAACCAGAAGAACCAGAAATATTAAAAACTACTGATGTTGAACTAGAAACATCTAATTTTACTTATTCTGGTAATGGTAGATTTACAAAAAGAAGTAGTAATTTAAATTTTTATGTAAATAATTCAGGTAATAAATCGGTAACATATTACAATAAAAAAATAAATGTTACTTCGAAAACATATGCTCATGTAAATCTTAGTTTATATCAAAATTACTATAGTGATGGTGGCCTATTAGGAACTGCATATATAGGTTTTTCAAAAACGAACGAAGCAAATATTGATGATTTTGTATCATATGTTGAAAAAAATATAACATCATATAGTGGTAAAGCAACTCCTGAAGATATAAATATACCTATAGGAGAACCTGGAGAATATTATTTTAAGATAGTTTTATATCATAATTCTAATACATCTAGTTATACAGTTTATTCTGATTTATATAACTTATCATTTGACAATAAACCTGTTTTAAAGAAAGCAACATTAAAACAAGCAATAATGACAGGAACAATAACAAGTACAACAAATTCAGTTATATATAATGATAATGATGCAAATTTAACATTAAGAGATGGAATATTTATATTAAATAAAGCAGGAAATTCATCAAAATATTTGGATTTAATAGAAAATGATGGAACATTAAACATAAAAGAAAATGCCAATTTAATAGTAAATTCAAGTTATAATAATGTAATAAATAATAAGGCTGAAGGAAAATTAGTAACAACAAATCCAACATTAAATATAAAAAATTCTTATTCAAATGGTATATATAATCAAAGTAAAAAACAAGATTCATTTAGTGAATTAAAAATAAATTCTAGTAATTCAAGCAATACAAATGGGATAAATACAGTTACTAATAAAGATATAAAAATATCAGATGTAGAGATAAAAGGAAGCTATAATGCAGGAATATACATTGGTAATGGAACAATTACAATAAATGATATTTCAATTGCATTATCAAGTGGAATAGGAATATATAATTATGGAACACTATTAATTAAAAATGGAAATATATTGAGTTTATCGTCAGGTGGAATAAGCAATCTAGGTACATTAACGGTTGAAGGCGGAACAATAATAGGCGATTATTATGCTATAAATAATTGGAATGATAATAATGATGTAACAATAACAATTATTGATGGTACGATAACAGGAAATACAAAAGGAATATATAATGATAAGGGAATAACTAATATTAAAGGAGGAACAGTAACTGGTTCTACGGGAGTTGATAATGGTCTTAATGGAGGAGCATTAATTGTTGAAGGTGGAATAATAACAGGTTCAACAGGAATAAATAATAATAATCGTGGAATAGCAACAATAAAAGGTGGTACAATAACTTCTACATCTAATTCGAGTTCAGTTTCAACAATATCAAATTCAGGAACATTGACAATAGGAGAAAAAGATGGAGAAGCAAGTATTGAAAGTACAACAATAACAGGTAATAACTATGGTATAAGTAATTCAGGAACATTTAATTTCTATGATGGTAAAATAATAGGAAGTATAGGAAAATGGTTAAATGGATATGTATCAGATAGTGAAGATAATTATGATATAAATATAGAAACAAAAGAAAATACAGAAGAAGTAACATTAACACTTCCTAATGAGAAAATTGTAATGCTTTCATCAACAAAAGAAAAATATTCAACAATTCAAGAAGCAATAAATGCAGCAAGTGATGGAGATATAATAGAAGTATTAAAAGATGTAAAAACAATATTATGTAATGAAATACCAGAAAATAAAAATATAACAATAGATATAAAAGGTAATAATGTTAAAAATTATAAAAAAGAAGTTTATATTATAAACTCTGGTACCCTAGAAATAAAAGACAGTGGGCAGGGAGAAGAAGGCTCAAAAACATATGGGAAATTAGAGAATACCGGTGGAACAGTAATAAATAGTAATAATGTTCTTAATATAAATAATATTGTAATGACATCTAATGGAACAGCAATAATAAACGTAGGAACATTAGAAATAAATAATACAACAATAA